>CAXBBS010000004.1:0-182461 GCA_963974485.1 uncultured Legionella sp. | reverse complement strand
CTTGTGCAACGCATAACATCTTAATCATTTGTCGCACTTGGATCTAGATTCTGCCCTCCGTATCCATAAGAAAAATAGATAAAACCACGCTTTATTATCAAGAAAAGGGCGTATTAACGACTACACTTGGCGCAAAACTCAAAATACAACGCGAATATATCTATAAATATTGTCCCATCGAAAATAAAATAGAAAAATATTTTTCAACAAGCAGTAAGCCAAGCACTTTGTTTTATCGCTTACACTTCAACTCAGATCAAACAAACGTAGCCTTAACGGCCCATGCCAATCATCAATGTAGCCAAGATTATTATGAAGCGCATTATAAATTTTTTGGTTTTTTAGATAAAAATTTATTTGATAATTTTTCATTAACATATCAAGTTACTGGCCCCAAAAAGGCTTATACCTCAGAAACGCTGTATGAAAGACGCAGAATACCGTGCTCACAACAACGAGAATCATATTTATGAAGCACTACCTTATTATCTGCCATGTTATTATATTAACCGCCAGTAATATTTTGGTTCAATTAAAATATTAAGCACTTTATTATTTTTTCCAGAAAAATTCATGCTACATACATCTTTATATAACGAAACCGAGGGTTTAGCACCCTGCTCTTCAATCATCCAGCGTACAACATGAGCTGCTCCTATCGTGCTGGAAAGCTTAAAATCCTTACGTGTCGGCTGTAACCCCTCGCTTACAAGAAATTTAGCTGTATCAAGGCAGTCGCGCACACAACATGTGTTCATTAATTCAGGTGTCGGCGTCAAACCATGCTCAAGCATAGACACAAGTGACTTTGATTTTTGAGGATTGGGGCTCATCGTGAGCGCATGAAATGCTTTTTCTGTCGGCTTAACGCCTGAATCTAACAATAATTCGATGACTGAACTGTTATCAGAACAGCACGCATGATATAAATCTTCTTCCGTGAATTGAATGCCTTGTTCTAAACTCATTTTAATTAAGTCAGGATCATCTAAATAACCTAGACGTTAAATCCTCTCGTGTTAAAACCAGCCCTCCCGGCTGTTGCGTCAGAGCCTTGAGCATTTCAAGTCTGTTAGGCCATTTGAGATTATTACGAACCAATGCCTGTTTCAACATATCAGGCGTTGGCGTTAATCTTCCATCAGCTATGAGCATACGAACAACCTCAACATTGCCGTAAGAAAAAGCCCATAAAAGTGCTCGCTGGGTCGGCTCTACTTTTCTTGATGCTAAAATAAGTCCAACAGCATTTATATCACCTCCAAGACATGCAGTTTCTAAAGCATTATTGGTTAACTTGCGCCCAAATATTTCCGTAACTTCTTTTTTATTTAATTGCTCATATATTTCAAGTAATGGACTGACTAATCCCCACATGCGCTTTTGATACGTAATTTCCAATAATGCACCTATTCGTTCTTTCGAAAAAAATACCGGATAATCATCTGGATGATTAATGATGTTTTTTAGAAGTAACATCGCAACATTTTGATTCTTCTGCATAAGAGCGAGTGTCAATCCATCTACAATGCCATCTTTATCGTTATAAGTTGTAAGAGCATTTCCAACCCTTTCAGACCCAACACCATGTGATATGGCTAGGCGGAAAAGGTCTCCTCCCGCTACAACACAACGTGTCAGTTTTTCTTCCGTTGTTACATGCAAATCCTTCCATGATTCATTTTGGGAAAGTCGCGCTAGCACAGTGCGCGCTTGAGGTTCGTTTTTGGCTTGAGTATATACAGTTGTAACTAAATTTATCCCTTGAGAGCCTCCATGATGCTTCATAATCACATCGGCCAATACATCAACATCATCAGCATACGATTCAGCCGGTAAATGCTCTGAATCAACAAATATCCACTGCTTGGTATTGGCATCATAATTCAAATTAGTCGCATGTCCATTGCACGCCAAATTCAAAGCAAAAGATTGCTCGCTCATGGCATTTTTTAATAACATTAAATATTCTTTAAACTCTGTTTCATCATAAGAACCAAATATTTTTTCTACAAGCACAGGCTTTGCTTCAGGTGAGTCCAACGAAATAGGAAGCACCATGGGCATAACTATTTTCCCATCTTGAGCGGCAACAGGTTGATCGAATAAATCATTATATTGTGGTTGCCCAATCAGTTGATAAAGAGCAAGACCATCAAAAAAGGCTTGTATTTCTAAACGTGTGTGTTGGTGCTGCTTTGCCCCTTCTTTATCGCCGTTACTAAGGCAAGATGCTTCTAAATTTCTTAATTGCTCAAAGTCATTTTCAAAATAATTCAGTGGTGCTTCAGAAATCAAAGCCAGTCGTTGATTAAACGCTTCCATATCACCTGAAAAATAAGCTTGCATAGACATCATGCTTAAGCCATAACAAAAGCCATCAATAACCTCACCACTAAGCGTATTTTTGCAAGGTGGGTAACCCTAAGGCTAACATTCGACTAATGTACCAGGACTGCCCTTGCGGTATGTTATTTTCTTTTAGATCATTCATGACCACTCCCTACAAAATAAATGCTTGCATAATACTTAAAAAGTAGTTCTGTAGGCCAGATAAGTCAATTTAAAACCCAAAAGTAAGCGTGAGAGGCGAGAGGCTCTAAAGCTTTACTCAAATAACAAAACATATTAATCTTGGTAACATCAGAGGCCAGACCAATTTAGATGATATTTATGAGTAAAGCATTACTGAATGCACAGCATTACCAACAAAACTCTTCTTTTCAAGAAAAATGCGCCTCAGAAGTGCTTGCACAACATCAATTTTCACCGACTGATCTTGTATTAGATATTGGCTGTGGAGACGGTAAAATTACTGCTGAATTAGCAAATAATGTTAAGCATGGTCGTATATTAGGTATTGATTCATCTAAAGAAATGATTAATTTGGCAAAAAAAACATTTTCTAATGCATCATCTAACCTAAGCTTTAAACAAGCAAATGCCGAAAGCGACCATGGCGATAAAGTCTATACGGTGATCACCAGTTTTAGCTGTTTGCATTGGGTTAGAGATATTCAAACGACCTTAGCCAGCATTTACAAAGCGCTTAAGCCTGGAGGATATTTTCTTGCTGTAACTTACCTAAAAGAGTCTCCCTATTATCAACCATTTATTCAAGCACTTGATTTACATCAATGGAGAGATGACGCTAAATATTCTATTTTTCAACACATGTTAGATGGCCACTACTTAATCCAATCGCTTAAAGCACTCGGTTTTAACGATATCAACACACAACATATCGAATCTAGCGTAGAATACGAAAACGAAGAGCAATACATTCAATATGTAAAAGGATGGCTGCCATGTGTTTTACAGCTCCCACAAACAAAACTCGATCATTACTTGGATGACGTTGTGTTAATTGCAAAACAATTATTCTCAAAAAATACTTTACTATCAATACCATACAAAAAACTGCATATTTATGTTAAAAAAACCGGATGAATTAATCCGGTTTTTTAGCTTCTTCCCGCGGAAGAAACAACCAATACACCCCTTTGTTTTTCATACGGCCTGCAATCGCCCCAGCCTTTTTACCCGTTCCCCAAAATACATCGCCTCGAATCGGGCCACGAATTGCACCACCGGTGTCTTGGGCAATAAATAACCGATCAAAAGGTTCGGATTCTGCTGATGTCAAATCGGCCACCGGTTTGGTTGTATTTAACCAGAGAGGCATACCGAGTGGGATCCACGCCCTGTCCACTGCCATGGAATACCCTGGAGTCAAATATACACCTTGGGCTCCCATTGCGATGGCTTTTTTCTGCTTACTAAAAAACACAAATGATTTATTATGCTCGATGACTTCCTGCATTTGATCAGGGTGCTCTTCAAAATAAGCCTTGATTTTTTGCATAGAAGCCGTGTCACGTGTCATCACACCGCGCGCTATTAATACACTTGCAATCGAACTATAAGCTGCCCCATTTTCGCCAGCATAGCCGATAAACATATTGCTACCATCAGCAAACTTAATAAATCCAGAACCTTGGATTTCTAAAAACAACCGATCAACTTCGCTGTCTAACCAAACCAGTACGGGAGCAACTTTAGAAATAGCCCCTTTATTAATTTCCGCTCGCGTATGAAACGGTACAATCGCATGGCCTTCGATACGCCCTACAATTTTTCGATCGGGTAAATTATTATCAAAATCTTTTAACCTAAATCTAACCCAATTATTTGGCAAGCCATAAATAGGCACGTTATATTGCGCTGTTTTCTTTAAACTACCTTGATGAACAGGTACATAATAACCAGTAAAAATTCCCTCGAGGGGTTTACTGTCTTCAAGCATCGCTGGCTGAAACCACGCCTCAAAAAAAGATTTAGCTTGAGATTCTGTGGCATTTGATAACTTAAGTGCCGCCCGGCAAGAAGGCCACCAATCTTTAGCTTTTAACGGAACATGTAAACTCCCCACTTCTTTGTTTGCTGGCTGTCTTAAAAAAGCGCGGCATGAAGTTTGAAAAGCCTTAAGCGACGTTCGCGAGTCACTCGCATCCCAACCAGGCAGTGCATTAAAACTTACAGGTTTAATTTGAATCTCAGGAGGTGCTGGAGGTATAGGAGGTGGCGCTGGCAACTTGAGACGCACAGCCCAAAGATAAACAAACAACAACAGCATCAAGACCATTAACACACGTTTCAAGTGAATTTTATTCATACACATCCCAATATAAAAACAACCTACGTCCTATAGATTACATCGCTGCTGAGAGCATGGCTTCAGTAAACGATGGCCTTAAATAAAATCCTCGCGGTAGGGTTAGTACTTTATTCCCCTCCGCATCAAAACCGTAACATAACGACCGGGAGTTTGCAGCTTTAGGCCTTACTTGTAAATAGACCCCCATGCGCGCATCAACATCTGCCATCTGGCCACTGCCCAGCATAAAACTTAACTCCGTCCAGTCGCGTTCAAGTATACACGCATCTTTTTGCGTTGCTGACCATAAAAATGCACGTCCAATGCGTCGATGTGCAAATGCAATACGTTCATCACCTTCAATAGGCAGCCATAGCACATGCTTTAATTTTGAGTAACATTGCGATGTTTCCCAGTGTTCATGATGAATGGTTAATAAATTAATGCTTGTAACAAAGGTTGACTCAACCGGTTTTCCCCGGGCATTAAGTGGTAAAGTTTTCAGTTCAATACCCAAATGATGAAAATCAGGTTTTGCCTCCGTTCCTGCTGTTGTGCCTAATGCCTTTTCTACTAAAACACCCAGCCAACCTTTGCGATGCACAGGATTCATCGGCACAGAAACACCCAGCTTCGCTGCTAGTTGAGCAAAACTCAACCCCTCTATCCCCCGACAGAGAGATAAAAGCTCAGTTTCAGTGTTCGGTATCATCATCATGTTTATGCTCTATCTCATCAAAACCATAATTATTTTTCTCTGCCGTTAACTCAACGCGCATCGGTGGAATTGGAGCCTTAATACCTGCTGCTTTAAATTGCGCCATGATCGCAAATAAAACTTTTGACCGAATCGAAAAACGCGTATTTAATTGAATATTAATAAAATAACGTACATCGAACTCAAGCAAAGCATCATCAATTTTCTTTAAATAGACCTGCGTTTCTGGCGTACTCAAGACTTCAGGAATAATTTCCAGCACATCTAAAATAAGTTGCTGAACTAGTTTCGGATCATCTGTACGACTCACTTTAATCGGCAATACCGTTCGCACCACGCCATCTTGATGCGTCCAGTTGGTCACGGGTTTATTAAATGTTTCGGCATTTGGAATTAAAATATCCATGTTATCCCATGATAAAATACGCATGGAACGAATACCAATATGTGCTACACGTCCTTCATATTCACCTAACGTAATCAAATCACCTTCACGCACAGGCCGCTCAATTAAGAGCATTAAACCACCGACAATATTGCTCGCAAAATCTCGTAAGCCAAAACCCATACCGACAGCAAGTCCGCCGACAATAATACCCATGCCGGTCAGGTCTAAACCTAAAACACGCAGAAGCATAAACGTACCAAGTAAAATAACCGCATACTGTGTAAAAACGGAGATACTGTTTCGAATGGCCGCATCAAGTACACGTCGATACAACCAGCGATAACATAATTCACGTGTCCATCTCGAAAGCCAGATGAGAACCATGAGTAAAACAATTGCTTCGATGCTACTAAACAACGTAATTTTAATGCTTGGTCCACTAATAATAGGGTAATGCCCAATTTGATTGATCAGTGACGGAAGATTTTGCTCCCAATGTTGATTGACTCCTTGAAAAAAAACAAAAACACCAAGCATGGCAAGGCCAACATGAAGCCATTTTTCAAGCGGCTTCACAATAGCCTCAATCCACAACCATCCGTTATTTAACTTAGATACCATCCACTCAGACAATAAATCAAGCACGTCAGCCAGCAACTCTCGAAGTAAAACATAAGCGGTCAATATTAATAAAAAATAGGCCTGGTAACGACTTAAAAGCCAAGCAAAATTAACAAACCCGAGCAACCCAATCACGGCCGTTGTAAAGAGCGTAAACGGGATAAGCATACCTAACAACGACCCTAAATGCCGAATCGGCGGCTTGTTGGTTCGAAACCAAGGATGAAAGATATGTGGAAAAGCATCGCGACTTTTCCAAAGTACAACCGATACACCCAATAAAAACAACATGAAGAAACGATTAAAAATATCCTGCAATAAAAACGGTAAAGGCAATTCATGGCTCAAGACCATAAGGCCCGTCGACCAAGCACCCAATAAAAAAAGCCATTTTAAACGATGGTATAAAATCATTTCATGACTATTCGTTACATCGGTAACTCGCTCCAGCAAAACTAAACGAGCCAAACCAATCATCTGGCGGTATATTAACCAAACCAGCAACACATGAAAAAGTAAGCTCGCTTGTAGCATAGGCACTTGGTTCAGTGCTAAAGCGGCCATGACACATCCAGCGGCCGAAAACTGCAAAATATTTCGGTAAAATAATAATAAAGCCCCATCAAGTAAATGACCTGAAAATCGTGAGCGCGCTTTTTCTTGTGTCACTGGACGAAGCATGTGCCTAAGCCCAAATCCAAATAAAACAATACCAAGAAGCACGCTCCAAAATAACACCTGTGGCCACGTATCTTCCCACAAATAATAATCAATCATTTTAAAGACCAGGGCTTCGACGTAATGATAAAACTGGACGGGAATGTGCGCTAATTGCTTCGAAATTCCCGACCATGATTCTTCTCGATAGGCTTTAAAATGCTGGCGTGACGTGCGTTGCTCATTTAACACACGCTGTTTGTCTTCGATTGTTTTTTTGGATATCTCTTGTAGCTGAGTGATTTCCTTTAAACTTGAGGCTATATTAGCTCTTAATTTATCGATCAAAGGCTGCTGAAGCTCACTAAATAATCCGGATTTATCTTGCTCGGTCCATGCACGCATTTTGTTTAATACATTTCCCATAGCCGCAAACTGTACTTGTGCGCGTTGATACACACTCATCAGCAGCTCTAATGCCTTTAAATCTTGACCTTGTTCAAGAAATGAATAATCAGCTTCGATTAACTCAATTTCCCAGGTCAGTATAGTAATTTGATGGTCAAGTAAAAGAATCGCCTGATTATTTAGAAGCTTCTCGCCTTCACTGTCGCGTTCAGACATTGTCTTTTTCTGCTGTTCAAGGCCAATATTTTTGTCATAAATTAACGCACGCTTAGCATCAATTAAACGAATCTGGTCGTGTTTTTCTTGTAATTGACGCTGCTGCTGCCGTTTAGCCTCCCAGAGAATAAGCTCCCGCTCTTGTTTGTTAAGTAATTTATCATATTGATGCGCGAGCTCCAGGTTATCAACAATAAGTTCGATAGCCTTATCGTTGACGTGTATGAGCGCTTTCATTTGATTAACAGAATCCTGAAGCAGCACAACTTCTTCAGGGCGTGATGACGATTGCTTTAATTGCTTTAAGCGTAGTTTCAATTCATCATTTCTTTTTTCTTGACTTACTAAAAAATCATTCAGCGCTTCCATTTTCTCATGAGTCAGAACAAGCTGTCGTGCCACAGCTTCTTTTTTTTCTTGAAAATTTGTTTCTGTAATTGAGCTCAAGCGCGATCGCGCTTCACTGTTGGTGACCGTAAGGTTTACTTTTTCCGCAGCTAGATATTCAATGAGTTTACCTGACGCAGCATACTGTGATGCGGTACTGGCAGTCCCCCATAAAACAAGAAAACACATCAGACAAAGCTTAAGTATGTTTCTCATATACAATCCGTTTTAGTGTTTAGTTTGCACGACCCCAAGGGAGATAACTAACTTTAACGCATCATCAACACTCATGGAAAGCTCTTTCGCGTCAGATTTTGGCACCATCATTAAAAAACCAGACGTAGGATTCGGTGTGGTGGGCACAAAAATAGACATCATTTCCACCCCAGTGTGTGCTATCACTTCAGCGTTTGCCGCACCGGTTTGAAACGCAATGGTCCACATGTCTTTTCTTGGATACTCAACCAAAAGTACTTTCCTAAACGCTTGGCTGTTGCTTGAAAAAACAGTTTCCATCACTTGTTTGGTCGCGCTATAAATACTACGAACCAGGGGAATTCTATCAAGTATAGCTTCACCCCAACGCATGAAATGCTGACCTAAAAAATTCGTGACCAGCAAGCCTGTAACAAACAACAGTAAAAGCGAAAACAAGACACCAAAACCAGGTAGATGAAAACCAAATAACTGCTCCGGTCGATAAGCATCAGGCAATAACGCAATGGATTTGTCCAGCAAATCAATCATAAAGCGTAAGACAACAAACGTCACAATGATAGGCAGCCAAACAACCAGGCCCGCCAAAAGATAACTGCGTATTGATTTACCTTTCAATCTGAGCTCCCTTTGACTGTTTTTTTAGCCGGTTCTTCAGCTGCACTTGGCTTATTTTTAGTTTTAAAATCTGTTTCGTACCATCCGGTGCCTTTCAACTGAAAGCCCGCTGCAGAAACTAATTTAACGGCCGTATCTTGATTGCATTCAGGGCACTGTTTGATGGCATCGTCACTCATTTTTTGTAAAACATCAAACGCATGATGACAGGCCGAACATTGGTATTCATAAATTGGCATAACTTAATTTCTCACAGCAATCGCATAATAAAATTTTGCCGTATTTATACCATGTTTTGGTATTTCTCATCAATTTAAATTGCCCGTTTGCCACGTTAGTGTACTTTTGCATTCATATACCAAGTACAATGCAAGCAAATCACTTATCCCGCTCCCTACTCTATGCCCGAATTACCTGAAGTCGAAACCATTATGCGTGGACTCGTACCCCATATTGAGGGCATAACTATTCATGATGTCATCATTCGCTGCGCCCAACTACGTTGGCCTATACCCTCAGATTTAAAAAACATATTAAGTACTCAAAAAATCTTATCCTTATCACGGCGTGGTAAATACTTATTAGTTCGCTTCACTACAGGAACACTGATTATTCATCTCGGTATGTCGGGTAGCATAAGGCTTTTAACTCAAATAACGCCCCCTAAACCTCACGATCATATGGATCTTGTTTTATCCAATCAAATGCTCTTACGTTACAACGATCCACGACGCTTTGGTGCCATCCTATGGACTGAAGATGACCCGCATCAGCATGTCTTATTAAAATCGATGGGTATAGAACCGTTTGATCTTAATTTCACTGGCGAGTTTTTAAAACAATTAGCCCTAACACGTCGTACACCGATTAAATCATTCATTATGAATAATAAAATCGTGGTGGGGGTTGGCAATATTTACGCAGCTGAAGCCCTGTTTTTAACAGGCATTCATCCACTCACCCCCACAAACTTAATATCACTGCCACAATTCAACCGGCTGGTTACATCGATTCAAGCGATTTTAAAACATGCGATTTCTGAAGGTGGCACAACGTTGAAAGACTTTGTCAATACAGAAGGTAAACCCGGATATTTTTCTCAGAAACTCAGCGTGTATGGCCGTGCAGGATTACCCTGTACGGTATGCCAATCACACTTACAATCCATCAAGCTAGGCCAGCGTAGCACCGTATTTTGTGAGAAATGCCAACCTTTTATCGACACATAGCCGGACGATATTGCTCGGGTAAGCTTCCCTCATGACACGACCACGATACATCCCCCATGTCATGTAAAGTCGGTGTTAAAATGAGCGTACTTTTTTTACCTACCACGGCTGTATACGTAATCGTGATCACAGCTGTTTTATCTGCTATACGAATAGACGCAACGTTAGCTGTGGCTGGTGGGCTAACATATCCGGTTTCGGCTTGATTTTTAGGTAGGGCATTTGTAGCAAGTACGGCTTCTGAGACAGCAAGCTTTGCAGCTGAAGCTAAATGAAAGCCCTCAATCACCCGTGCGCGTGTTGTGTAATTTTGATAAGCAGGCATAGCGACCGCTGCTAAAATACCGATGATTGCGACCACAATCATTAATTCGATCAATGTAAATCCTAAAGTAAAATTTTTGTGCCTCATGATACATTCTCCATAGTATCCAATGAATGACAAATACAGACAAGATGTTATAATCCATGACACCTTCTCTATACAACGACTTGCTTTTTTATGTTACGAAAAAAACGACTCCATGATGCCCTTTCTAAAGCGCTATTACCAGTACATCTCACCATTGAAGACGAATCATCTAATCATCGCCGTCCTGGCGTTGAAACTCACTTCACCGTGCTGGCTGTGTCTGATAAATTTCAAGCCTTATCACGCCTTGAACGTCATCGACTCGTTAATGCGTTGGTTGAAGTCGAATTCAACACAGGTTTACATGCCTTAAGTTTACATCTTTACACCCCCGACGAATGGAACAAACGAGGGAATCCGACACCTACCGTGCCACCTTGTCATAGCAAGCCATTATAACCACACCGATAAATAACAGCACAAAAAATGAATCTCAATTGCATTTAGCACCCAAATAAAGTACACTATGGCCTGCATAAATACTTATGGTATCTTACAACATGACACACGTGACAATTTCTGTATTTCAAGCACTCACACTATTAGCTGAAAAATACGGCGCTCAAGAATACCTGAATGATGACAGCGCCCAACGTAAACTTAAGCACATCAAACACATCTATCTTACCGGCACGCTTGGTCCAAGATCCCGAAGATATGTCGAGAAACTTCTCGAAGATCCACGCCTGGCAAACTTCCATGTGAGCGCAACCAAACAGGATATTAACGAAGATCCTGTTCGACGTTATTTTGAAAGTCATTTATCCCATAACACCTTAGCAACATCACTGGACGAACTTGACATCCTCTTGTTACATGAAAATTTTCATCTGATTTTTGCTTTAATTCACGAATGTGATCGAGATGAATTTCAATTTGCTGTAGAAGAACAGGTTTCTCACCCCTACGTATACCGTGACGAATACTTAGATGCGCTCTTCCAATTAAATAAACCCCACAGCTACCAGTCACTTTCTCCTAAAACAATTTCAGGTAGATTAACACCTGAAGATATTCTAGAAGATCGAAAACAAAAATTAATCATGATTACTAAATGCATGTATGCAAGTGCATGGGTCAATACGCAATCCCTTCACCGCCACCTCCCTCTAAATATTTATAATAGTCGCCCAGAATCCCCCTATTGCCCGCTTAACCGAGGACGAAAAGAGCGATTCAGCCTAGATTACCCTGAACAATATGTACGACCCCATACGCGAGGCATTATGCGCTCCTATATGCCACTACCTCAAGGAGATGCATTGTTTGCAGAAGAGCCTTCGAACTATTCTCGACCTGCAGATCAATACACTTATATAGATAACGGTCATTTAGCTACGTCGCCTCTCTCGATCCCTAAGATAATCTTCGATAATCAAGTCACGCCGTTTGTGGGCTCGATTTCTGGCGTTATGTTAATGCAACTCAAGGTTATGGCAATCTTAGTACGCGAGGGTGACCTACCCTTTCGTGCCGATTCAGAAAGCCCGATAAACACCCAGCTAGAACTCTACATGAAATCATTTGTTTCCTACATGCTTTATAATGCAGGTGGTCATAGTCTGAATGAGTTCCTCGCTGTCTTAGACCTCATGATTGTACAACATGAATTTGACTCTTTAGTTGGATTTTCATGTATTACATTGAAACAACTTTTCCAAGATTCAAACGAATCTGCATTTGATCAAACCATGGCTCAAACCATTACTTATAACAATCATATTATTCAAAAGAAAAAATTACATGCAGAACTTAAAGAAAAGCACACGATTGATGCTCCGTTTATACCCATAACAATAGAAGATCAAATAGAAAAAGAAATAGAGGATGAAAAAGACCTAAATTACTTGGTACCTCTATCATCTCAAGCTGAAACGTCAGCCTGTGAGATCGCAAGACCTGAACCTGATAATAACCCTATAAATACTATGCCGCCTGCTCATGATGATAAACCCGTATCTCATCTCATATCTGTATCAAGTCAGTCGATGTTTCATGCTCCAACATCGATTCCAGATCCACGGTACGATACACCGTCCTTACACATATAGGGATATTATATAATGAACGCATCATTATTAGACGTAACCTCCTTGACCCCTAAAATAGAAATCACTGTTTTTCAAGCGTTAACGCTTCTCTTAGAAAAATATCGTGATACTCCCAATAAGTACAAGCTCATCGAGTCTATTTATCTTACCGGTGTTCGTAACACACGTACTGATACACGGCTTAATGATCTATTAGAAGACCCTTTGCTCGACACCTACATCATTAAAACAACCAAGCATGCGATTAATACCGATCCCGTGCGCCGTTACTTCGAAAGCCACCTTTGCCACAATACCTTGGCAACATCGCTTGATGATCTTGATATCAATCTTTTAGAACAGCACTTCAATTCAATTTTTAATCTTATAGAAAAAGATGAACACAACATGATGGAACCTATTGTTGATGGACGGATACCACCAGCTCGACCTCAATTCATTGAATACTGGGATGGTCTAAATAAATTAAATAAGCCCGATAGTTACCCATTATTTCAAGCCGACCAAAAAGAAAAATTGCGTCTTATCATAAAATGCATGTACACAGCCGTTTATGTACCTGAAGAGATGCCTTCCGGCTTCATACCGTTTGATATTTATTTTAAGACTGATTCCGTCTATCACGAGCGTAAGCGTGGGCGAACATCGCGGATCGACGAAGATCGACGCGCCAACGGGCATAAGCATGGTGTCCATCAGACCGTACGCCCCCATACCTTAGGTATTATGCGATCGTTTATGCCCTTGCCTGTGGGAGATGCGCTGCTCGACAATAAACCTGCTAGCTTCACTCGCGCTGCAGATTACTTTACCTATATGCAAGGCTCCTATCATATACCTGACCAAATATTTTCTAATAAAGTCACGCCTTTTGTAGGCTCTATTTCAGGCACCATGCTGGTTAAATTGAGGGTCATGGCTCAATTATTACGAGAAAATAAGCTGGTCTATACTGACCAACCTCAACAACTTGAATTATTTTTTAAAACATTCATTGCTTACATGATTCATCATGCAGGTGGGCATTCTTTAGATGAATATTTACAAGTTTTAGAGCTTGATGTTGTGAAGCGTGAATTTTGGCACTTACAAGGATTTTCAAACCTCAGGTTGACGCATCTCTTTCAAAAAAATAATGCCAAGGCCTTTCAAGCATCCATAGAACAAACCATCACCTATAATAACCATATTTTATTAAAAAAAGCGCTGCATCTTGAGCTAGAAACACGGCATAAACTTGATCGCGTAATCCATACCTCACACAGAACACAGCTACCATGTGTCGGCACGGTCAGTATCACCAGCCCTGGCATGTCCGCACTCTACACCGTTCAAGACGCGTCGATCATCGGCGGGACACTTTTATTTGCTCTTACACGCTTACTTGATCATACATCCGTTCCGGAGCCCAAAAAAAATAGTTTCTTTCACCAGCTTAAACAACTGTGTTTCGCACTTTGCCTGGTCACCGTAGCACACGCCTTTGGCGCTACAATTATGAAACAAGAAAGAAAACAAAAAAACATAGGGGCCACCAAATCCATGCTTAATCTTTTTATTTCAGCAACCACACAACAAATATTAGATTTTTCAATATTTCAAACGCCTGAACCTGAACCTGATCCTGATGAAGATGAAGAAGATTCCGATAAAAATATAACATCGCCTTTATCAGCACCAAAATAAAGCGCATTGACGGCGCGCTTCAAATCATCAACAATCTAACCTAGAAATTATTTATTCAGACAGGGCCGTCATGAAAATAAAAGCACAAAAATCACGCTTAGTTACGGCGTTTATATTTTTTATTCCAGCATGGTCGTACGCACTGTCACAAGCGACATTTACCCTGACACCCACCACCCCAACCACGCTCCAAGTGCCGATAAATAGCACCGCCACAGCGAGTTACCTACTTACCAATCAAACCTCCGTCGCACGAACCCTTACCATGCGCCCCATCACAGGCATTACCCAAGATACATCCGGCGATAATTGCGCAAACCCTATCACGTTGGCGCCCAAAACATCGTGTTTACTTTCATTAAATATTGATGGCAGTCAAATTGATCAACATATTGCTTCTGGACCCGTTGTATGTATAAGCACAGGACCAGATAACACACCCGATCCCTTTTTATGTTCTCAACCTAGCCAAACCAATAGCTTAAACATCACACAAACAACCGCTCCTGCCGAAACAACCTTATCAGAAAGCGTCTCTACACTTGCCCTAAGTGTGAGCGGCAATGCTCGCACCATCACATTAACCAATACAGGCTCAAATCCAGCAAACAACGTGACTTATACCGCTTCACCTGCACTACCAACAGGTACAACGATTACCCCTGAAAGTTGCGACACAATTGCAGCTGCGGAAACCTGTGTGTTAACCATCACGCCTGGCGCCACTCCCAGTGCAACACCCGGTGATACATCACCGGTACCTATCACGTTGACCGTATTAGGCAATAACACCAATACCCTCACACCTACACTTAATATCTTGACCCAAGGCAGTGTGTATCAATCGGGTTATGTATATGCCATCGATGACACAACGCCTACAACAGGTAGCATGGGCGGTAAAGCCGTGACATTAACCAACCAAGCAGAGGCTTATCCTAATGGAATTATTTGGAGCCCAGATAATGTAAGCATTTTTGGTATAAGCTGGATATCGACCGAATCAAATCCTGATCCAGATACCGGACAAGTTTCAGGTCAAAACGCTTGTAACGGAAAAAACGATGGCGCATGTGATACGAATAATATTGTTACTTATTATTCGCCGCCTACCACGGACCCTGCCACTGATTTAACAACCTATGCAGCGGGCCTTTGTAAAGCAACCATTGACAATTATTCGGACTGGTACTTACCTGCGATATGTGAAATGTCTACTAGAGAAAGTAGACCATGTGAAAATAGTCCTCGCAATTCAGCAATAAATTATTTAGTTCAGCTTGGGTACATTACCAATTTAGAGGGTTATTTTTTTAGTTCTACTGGGTCGCAGGACCAACCTGAAACATACGCTTTTTTTCAGATTTTTTCAACCGGCGAAAACAATCAGGGTGAGGCTCCTAAGGAATACAAACTTGGCGTTAGATGCTCACGGGCTTTAACTTTATAACTTTTGGAGCGAACAGGGCCATCATGAAAATAAAAACTCAAAATATGCGTTTAATCACCGTAATTGCCTGCTTCATGCCACTATTATCTCATGCACTGTCACAACCGACATTTGAACTCATTCCCACCACCCCCACCAGGCTCGACATTCCTATTAATAGCACAGGCACCGTCAGCTACACGCTGACCAATCAAACCAAGCTTACACGTACTCTCACCATGCGCCCCATCACTGGCATTGCCCAAGATACCTCCAGTGGACATTGCACAAGCCCCATGGAGTTAGAACCTCATGCATCCTGCCTCTTGTCCTTAACGATTGATGGCAGCCAAATAGCTCAGCACATATCTTCTGGGCCTGAAATATGTAGAACCACAGGGCCAGACAACAACACACCCGATCCATTTTTATGCTCGCAACCCAGTCAGACCAACAGCTTGAATATTACAAGAGCTGCTCCCAACAACTTTGCATATATAGCACAAGGACAGAGTCAACCAGGGGCTATATCCGTTTGTTCCGTTTTATCAAATAGCAATTTTGACGAATGCAGTCTTTACACAAGCAGCTTATTTTCATCTCCAAATGATATCGCATTAAATAAAAAAGGAACGCGCGCCTACGTACTCACTTCTAATGCTGTCTTTAACTGTGAAGTAGACTCATTCACCGGACAAATCCAGACGTGTGCCCAAGAAAATAACCCATCAGGCGTTAATTTGACTAACGGGGGACTAAATCCTGAGGGTAATTTCTTATACTTAACCTCATCTCCGAGCAGCCTCATTTATATTTGTCCTATTATGCCCGATGGTCATCTGGATACGTGCAGTACGAGTCATGGCAATAACACGTTTGCTGGTCCAAGCGGCAGAGTCGCCTTTAACCCAGCCGGAACATATGCCTATGTCGCAAACAGTGGGAGTGGGACTGTATCTATTTGCAACATCGACACATCCACTGGAATTTTTTCAACATGTACGACGAGCAATGGTTTTGGCACGTTCGGAGTTCCACTGGGGGTTAGTTTAAATGACGTAGGACCAAGGTTATATGTTGCCAATGTAACGCTAAGCGGAGCCCGGATGATCTCAGTCTGTTCGTTAAACACAGTTGATGGTACATTGGTGGATTGTACAATAAGCAATGGTAACGGTACGTTTAACTTTGATGAGGTTGTTAATCTATTTGCTAGCAATAACTCATACCTCTATGTTCCAAACGAGGTAAACAACACAATTTCTAAATGCCCTATGATTGCTAATACGTTGGGAACATGTACCGTGATTAATCGTGACACCATTCAAACGCCTTATAGTGTATGGCTAACGACATAAGCTAATTTCATATGAACTTATACAATTGCGCCTGATTTTGTTACACTTCCTGCGATTTAATTAACACCGAGCAGGCTATGTCAACATCAGAACACACCCCCATGATGCAGCAATTCTTACGTATAAAAGCCGATCATCCTGATATGCTTTTGCTTTATCGTATGGGGGATTTTTATGAATTATTTTTTGATGATGCAACACATGCGGCTCGATTACTTGACTTAACCCTGACACACCGTGGTCGAGCAAACGGTAAACCTATTCCTATGGCCGGTGTACCGTACCATGCGCTTGAAAATTACCTGGCGCGTTTATTAAAAAAAGGCGAGTCGGTTGCAATTTGCGAGCAGATTGGCGATCCAGCCACAAGCAAAGGGCCTGTTGAGCGGCAAGTCACACGTATTGTGACACCAGGAACCGTGACCGACGACGCGCTTTTAGACGCAAATCACGACACAATTTTGCTAGCGGTTCATGAAACAAACGTAGGCTTTGGTCTTGCCTGGGTTGATCTGAGTGGTGGGCGTTTTCATCTATTAGAATTAACCACAAAAACAGAACTTGCTGCAGCACTTACGCGCCTGCATCCTGCTGAAGTTTTGGTGCAAGAAGGCTTGGCTTCAAAATTAAAACATGCGCCTTTTCCACTGCATGTTCGTCCGGGTTGGGAGTTTGATCTACACCAAGCACGCGCAGCGCTTCAAAAGCAATTCAACACCAAAGATTTGCATGCATTTGGTGAGATTGAATATAACATTGCCTTTGTTGCAGCAGGTGGCTTGCTGGCCTATTTAAATCTTACTCAACGCCAAGCACTACCACACCTTACGACATTAACACTTGAAAAAAATGATGATTATTTGGAATTAGATGCCGCAACACAGGCGCATTTGGCTTTATTTGAAAATCAACGCGGTACCGATAAGCATACGCTAATTTCTGTGCTGGATCATACCGCGTCCCCCATGGGGAGCCGGTTATTAAAACGTTGGCTTGGGCGACCACTACGTGATCATGAACACTTAAAACAACGTCAAGCGAGCATCGCAGAGTTGATTCAAAGCAAACAAACGGACGCAATTTTCGAGCTACTCAAAAACGCGCGCGATCTGGAGCGCATTGTTTCTCGTATTGCCCTAAAATCAGCACGCCCACGTGATTTAGTGCAAGTACGTGAGACACTCGCAATATTGCCCGACTTACACACGTTGTTAGCGAGCTACCAAACCCAGCTTTTGACTAACTTAAACCAAGCACTTGTCCCTCAACCTGATTTACTCACGCTATTAACGCATGCGCTGATTGAAAACCCGCCCATGCTTATTCGTGATGGTGGTGTGATTGCCCCAGGTTTTGATGCTGAGCTTGATGAGTATCGCGCTTTAAGCGAAAACTCGACAGATGCACTTGATGCCTTAGAGCAAGAAGAAAAAACACGCTCGGGAATACCTACGCTTAAGTTTGGTTACAATCGTGTTCATGGCTATTATATTGAGCTTTCACGTGCGCACGCCACTGAGAATATTCCTGCGTATTATCAACGTAAGCAAACCTTAAAAAATACCGAGCGTTATATTACTGCTGAGCTTAAAACCTTTGAAGAGCGTGTTTTATCAGCTCAATCCAAAGCACTCACGCGTGAACGTTGGCTTTATGATCATTTGATTAATACACTTCAAGCCCATATCACAACACTCACACACACAGCGCATGCACTGGCCGAGTCTGATGTATTAAATACGCTCGCTGAGCGCGCCAACACGTTGCATTGGAACGCGCCTAACTTTGTTGATGAGCCAGGCATTCACATAGATGAAGGCCGACACCCGGTGCTTGAATCGCTCTTAAATAATGCTTTTATTGCAAACGATGTGACACTGGTTCCAGGTAAAAATACGTTGCTTATTACAGGCCCTAATATGGGCGGGAAATCAACCTATATGCGGCAAACAGCGCTCATCGTTGTGCTCGCACACATCGGCAGCTATGTTCCTGCAAATCAAACACGCCTTGGTCCTATCGATAAATTATTCACACGTATTGGTGCCAACGATGATTTAGCTTCGGGACGCTCAACCTTTATGGTGGAAATGACAGAAACAGCTTATATTTTAAGGCACGCGACAGCACAAAGTTTGGTTTTAATTGATGAAATTGGGCGCGGTACCAGCACGTTTGATGGCGTAGCACTGGCCCATGCATGCTGTGTGCATTTAGCTGAAACAGTGCAAGCATTTACCCTGTTTTCAACGCATTATTTTGAGCTCACCGCGTTACCTGACACGTGTAGTAATATTAAAAACGTACATGTCGAAGCTACGGTCAGTCATGGGAAAATTGTATTTCTTTACCGCGTGCAAGCAGGTGCTGCAAGCCAAAGCTACGGCCTCGAAGTTGCGGCATTAGCTGGTATTCCAAACCATGTTTTGCTTGATGCACGTGCGCATTTACAGCAATTAGAACCCAGCACGCCATCAGCTAGCCCAAAATTCCCCCCCGAGCTTATGCATAAGCCCCAACCTAAACCATCGGCTGTGCTATCCAAAATTCGCGCGCTTAATTTAGATGATATGACTGCGCGTGACGCATTACAATTGCTGTATCAAGTTCAAGCACAGGCTAGAGATGAATCCTACGAGGCTTGTGTTGCCGATGATTAAACAAACCATTCAACGGTTTACACTCTTATGCTGCGTTTTACTTTTACTCGGTGCTGCTCAGGTTGCATCGTTTGAGATTACAGGACTTGAAAAGTTGCCACGTGAGAACATTGAATCTCGCCTGCTTGATTTGTACGCACACCCAATACAAGGCGGTATATCTGAAGATGTGTTAACCAGCCAAGTTAAAAAGGCGTTAACACCTTACGGATATTTTAACCCCAGCATTAAAATTCAGCTTCCCAGTCAAAAACATCCTGGAAAAATTCACGTCAACCCAGGCCGACCTGTGATTGTAACCAGCATCAAGGTAAATATTTCAGGACCTGGCAAAAAATTAGATGAAATCCAAAAAGCCCGTCGTGACTTGCCCATCAAAAAAAATCAGCCGTTTAATAGCCTATTGTATGAGACATCGAAAAATAATCTTGTCAACGCCGCAGAACACCAAGGCTTTTTGAGCTCTCATTTTGAGCGTGCCACCGTGATTGTTGATAAAGAAAACTATCATGCCAGTATTATCCTGAATTTTAATACGGGACCTCGTTCTTATTTTGGTAAAATTAATTTTATTACAGGAACAGCGCGTCCGTCTCCTAAACTCAAAGGTGAAATTGAACTTCCGATCCCAAAACTCTCAAAAATAATTGAATTTTTCAAACCTTTTGGGCAACGAAACCCTATGTTTACAACAGGTCATATTGCCTTATCACCTGATTTGCTGTTTGCCTACGTTCCCTTTGATTATGACGACGCGTATTCAACCGACGACATCATGGAGCTTAATTCCAACCTTATGGGTAGCGGATATTTCAAAACAATTGAAATCGATCCGTTAACCGAAGCAGGCCATCACGTCCCGCTATCGGTTCATCTTGAACCCGTCGATCGCTTTAGTTATACCCTTTCCGGTGGTTACGGTACTGACACCGGTGCACGTGGACGTTTCGGTTTACATATTATCCCATTAAATACTTATGGCCATAAATTTGATGCCGTGGCTCAAGGATCGTCCAATCAAAACGCAGCGATATTAAAATACACCATTCCTGGACGCGATCCTATACATGATGAATTGAGTGTCAATGGAGGCTTCAACAACCTAAATTATGTGAGCGGTAACAGTCGATCGGGTAATCTTGCGCTCGTGTCTCAGCATCTTACCTCAAAATTTCAGCGTGTTTTTTCGTTAAACGGCTTACACGAACAATTTCATTATGATAAACAAAATCCGACTGAACGCACGGTGGTTTATCCTAAAGCGTTACTCACGTGGCGAGAAGCCAGCGACCCATTATTTTCACCATCAGGATACAATGTCACCGTCAGTGGGTTTGCTGCAAATCGTTATGCCTTATCAAGCATTAGCGTGGGCAATATTAGTGTCGATGCAAGAGCGGCGCTCACCCTGGATTTTATACGAACCCGTATTTATGCTCACGTGATGGGAGAACTCACACAAATCGCTGATATCTATACGTTACCGCTCTCACTTGCTCCGTTACTAGGTGGCCCTGAAAACATGAAAGGCTTCAGCTTTAACTCGATTGGACCAGGAAAAGTGTTAAGTTACGGTGGCCTAGAATTACAAAAAGAACTGCTCGATACGTGGTATCTTCTTGGCTTTATTGATAAAGGCACGGTATATAGCCCCGATCCAAAAGAAGTACAATACGATGTGGGTGTTGGCTTAATGTGGCGCTCTCCTGTTGGGCCGATTAAAGCTGCTGTAGCACAACCGGTGGATAACCGACTGCATCGCATGCCGAATACCGGCATACGATTTGTCGTCAATATGGGACCTGAAATCTAATGAAATACATACGTTCACTTTTATTTCGTATCCTTTGCCTACTGATATTACTGATAGGTATACTATGGTTTTTGCTAGGCACAACGGCTGGCATGCAACTGATGTTTAAACTCGGTAATAAAGTTTTACCCGGAACCTTACACGTAGAGCATATTGACGGCTATGTCTGGAAAAAGCTCAGCTTTAAAAATTTAACCTACCTCGAAAAAGATCGTACCTTACGTCTCGGTGCGGCGCATTTATCCTGGCATATTGACTCACTTCTTCCACTGCATATCACGCTTGATAAACTGGAACTTGCCCAGCTTTCGGTGATAGCAAACGGTGTAGAACGGAGTCTAGACGCGTTTACCCTCAAAGGCGCTTGGTTACACAAATCACTTTATCTCAAAGGCAATACAGCGCTACTATTGCCCCAAGGCCTACTCAACGCGAATGTCTATACCAACGGGCATATCATCACAAGCCTGTTCGTACTTGGCGATAATCATGTGGTGATTAAAGGTCCGTTCAAAGGTCCCTGGACGATACAGGCTAAACTCGCCGATTTAAAACGTTTAGATCCAAGTCTTGCCGCCTTAAATAGCACATTGATTACCGACGCAACCATTCACGACGTAAAAAACGCAACACTGAAAGCTTACCTAACACCGGGAGCGTATCAACTTCCAAAAGGCTCTACGCCAGAATCGATTGCATTTAAGCACGCCGAAATCAACTTACATCTCACGCCTAAAACGTTAAATATTGACGGTAACTGGGGTATAAATCAACATGTAACCGGTGATGTAAAACTACAACTTCCCGGCATTCGTCTTGACCGTGCTCCTCCACCTAAGCAAGCCATCACTGGCGAGGCTCATCTCGATGTTGCCTCGTTTGATTTCTTAAACAGCATCACCAAGCTAGGTGAAGATGGGACTCTCATTCAAAATTTAGCCGGGAAAATTCATGCAACGATGCATATAGCGGGAGAGCTCAATCAACCCCAACTTAAAAGTGACATTGCACTTAGCCAAGCTCGCGTGACCTTACCCGAATTAGGGATTACGTTAGATCCCATGGAAATCACTGTTAAAACCGATGCTACAAACTGGGAAGCGCACGGAAAAGTCCACTCCAATCATAGCCCTCCATTAACATTAGACGGCCAAGGAACACTCATGCCCGAGCTCACCGGTAGCGCCACCATTCAGGGAGAAAACATTATTCTGATGGCAACACCCGAGTATGGCTTAAAAGCTTCACCGAATCTTACATTAACGATGAAGCCTCAGGCTTATGATATCCGTGGTCGCGTCGTTATCCCCCAAGCGCTCATTTCTCCTGTCTCGTTTAATCACACGACAAAACTCACACACGATGTTGTGTTTACTCATGAAGAACACGATCCTAACCCATTTAACCTCAATGCAAACGTCATTTTAGATATGGGAGACAACGTTCGTGTGAATGCCAAAGGCATTCAAGGCTTCATTGATGGGCAGCTCCATTTTGCGCAAGAACCCAAAAAACCTCTCACCGCCCAAGGGAGCCTGAAGCTACGTGACGGGCGTTACGAAGCCTACGGTCAAAAACTTAAGATAGAACGTGGGGAGCTTATATTTTTCGGACAACAAATTGATAACCCCAATCTTCGTATTCGTGCCGTACGCCGATTTAACCAAGCGAATGCTCAATTTGAAGGGTCAAATCAGTTACTTGATTTTAGTGAAAGCAATTTAGATTCTCAAAATTTAGGTAATCAAACAACGGTGGGTGTCATGGTGAGTGGTCGCGTTGACTCACCTCGCGTTAAACTCTTTTCAAAACCACCCAATTTATCCCAAGCCAATATCTTATCCATGCTGTTACTTGGCAAACCGGCAGACCAAGCCAGCAAATCAGGTGGAACTATTTTATTACAAGCCATGAAGTCGATGCACTTAGACTCAGGAACAAAAAGCGTTAAAATGCTAGAAGATTTAAAAAAATCAGCAGGCATTGATTTTGATGTCAGAAACAACAGCCTTGGTACAAGCTCAAGTAGTGTATCGAAAACCTCAATTATGGTGGGGAAATCAATAACCAAGCGCATATATTTACGTTACAATGTCGGATTATTTCAAGAAAACAGTAACGTTTTAACGCTGACGTATTTACTCAATAAATTTTTGAGTGCAAAAGTTACGGCAAGTGATGTGGGTAACGGTATTGATTTTACATACAGCCGTTCGAATTAGAACAATAAATTTAATAACAGAGTGACATGATGAGCTATACATTACCCTTACGTCTTAAACGACTACGAAAAACATCTGCTGTCCGCGCTATGTTGCAAGAAACGCATCTTCATGCCGAGCAATTTATAGCGCCTTTATTTATTACTGAGTTACACGACACACCCCAAGCCATTAACAGCATGCCCGGCTATTATCAACTACCTCTCTCAGCCTTAGAGCAAGAAATAAAAACGCTTATTTCGTTAGGTATTCAAAGCGTTTTACTCTTTGGACTTCCCGCGGAAAAAAACGCGTGTGGCACACAATCGTTAAATAAACACGGCATCATTCAGCAAGCAATTCGACGCATCAAATCCATTGCACCCACACTGCTTGTGATTGCCGATGTATGTTTATGTGAATACACCGACCATGGACATTGCGGGATTTTAGACGGCGAGCAGATTGATAACGATGCAACCCTCAAAGTTCTAGCTCAACAAGCCGTGAGCTTTGCCGAGGCCGGTGCAGATTGGGTTGCACCGAGCAGCATGACCGATGGCATGGTGCTGGCCATACGCGAAGCGCTTGATAAAGCCAATCATACCGACGTCGCAATCTTGAGTTATGCCGTTAAATACAGCTCCCATTTTTACGGTCCTTTTCGAGAAGCCGCTTTAGGTGCACCAAAATTTGGCGATCGAAAAACCTATCAGATGAACCCAGCCAATGCGGCCGAAGCGCTTCGTGAAGCTGAATTAGATATCAACGAAGGTGCTGATTTACTCATGGTCAAACCCGCCATGCAATATTTGGATATTATTCATCGCATTAAAACACGCTTTCCTGAGGTGCCCTTGTGCGCTTATCAAGTAAGCGGTGAGTACGCCATGCTTAAATTTGCTGCGACAGTAGGTATTCTCGATGAAACGCAAACCATGATTGAAAGCTTAACAGCCATTAAACGTGCTGGCGCAGATTTAATCATCACGTATTTTGCCAAAGACATCGCCGCCTATCTTCAAGACAGGCATGAATAAAAAAAACGTAAATTTGATATATATCAAGCCAAATACTTGATAAGTTATTCTTTTTTACGTTATGTTAAACATGTATTTTTAATGCAAGGATTGCATCTCATCAAAAGGGAAGGAAAGTCTTATGGCGACAGGTGAAGTCAAATGGTTTAATAATGCTAAAGGTTGGGGGTTTGTGCTACCGGAAGATGGTGGATCCGATATTTTTGTACATTACTCATCCATTCAAGGCACCGGCTACAAGAGCTTAACCGCAGGGCAATTTATTAGTTTTGATACCATCCAAGGGGATCGCGGACTACACGCGACCAATGTCACCCTTCTAAGCGAAGTTGAAGAGCCCACAGGAGCTTAAGCATACGATAGCTGATTGATGGCAATCCAGGGTTTTACCGATTACAATAGCCCCCTGGATTGTCACATGTACGGCTCGGATTTAATCGATGAAACACAAAAACGGTTTATTGCTTATTCAATTGGGAACACCCGAATCACCTCGTGTTCAAGATGTTCGTCGCTACCTTCGTGTATTTTTATCGGACAAACGCGTACTTGATATACCGGCTTTGATTCGTTATGCCCTACTTAACCTCATCATACTTCCCTTCCGAAGCAAGCGCTCGGCGAAAGCGTACAAAAAAATTTGGACAGACCAAGGCTCGCCTTTACGCACGATAAGCAATAATCTTAAAAATAAATTACAAAAAAACTTAGAAGCAACACATCACGTCGCGCTCGGCATGCGCTACGGCGAGCCAAGCCTCAAGCAAGCCATGAAAGACTTAGCACATTGCGACAGCATCACCGTGCTCCCGCTCTACCCACAATACGCCTCATCCAGCACCGGTTCGTCTTTAGAAGAAGTGCTTGCCTATTTTAGTACACAAACAGTGATACCTTCGCTTCGTATAATTCGTGATTTTTATGCACACCCCGCATTTATCAACGCTCAAGCAGAGCAAATCAAGCCTTTTTTAAACTTAGATAATCCTATTTATTGCTTGTTTAGTTATCATGGATTGCCTGTCCGTCATATTGAAAAAGCAGGTTGCAAGCACGTGTGTTTAGAAAACTGCCCTAAACCCGAAAATTCAAATACAGGCTGTTATCGCGCTCAATGCTTTGAAACCACGCGGCAATTAGTCGAAGCCTTGGGGCTTACTCAAAATCAATACAGCACAGCATTCCAGTCACGACTTGGGAAAACCCCTTGGATCAAACCTTATACCGATGAAATACTAGAACAACTTGCAAATAGAGGCATAAAACGCCTGATGATTGCCTGCCCCGCTTTTGTCACTGATTGCCTTGAAACATTGGAAGAGATAGGTATGGAAGCCCAAAAAGCGTGGCTTGCCTTAGGTGGCGAAGAGCTTACGCTTGTCCCGTGTTTAAACGATGAAGACCACTGGGTCCAAGCGCTTTCTGAAATAATCAAACAATTTAAATGACCATTAAATTAACACCAAGATTTTTTTTTGATATTTTTAGCGCCCCGAATTTAAAAGGTATTAAAATATTATGGATTCAAAACGTGAATTAACACCCAATGAACTTGAACTTAGAAATAAATGGCAAGAAAAACATCGACGTCTCAATACAGACAGTCCAGATTCTGATTTTGCAGAATCCGTAAGGGCCCACTTAATACAAAAAAACTTCTTTTTTCGGCCACTTCCAGAAGGAAGAAATCCGTCCCCCCTAACACTGACACCAACATCGTCCCCCGAAGCTGCTACCCCTACCCCCTAATTCACCATTCATAAAATCAACGTGTAATATAAACAACCGTACATATTACACGTTGATACCTACTCAGATGCAATATGCGGGTGCTTCATTAGCCAATCATAGTCATCACCTAAAGCTTTGGCTTGATGAGGACCCGTGAAAAATGCAGCAAGTTTACCCATGGGATTAAATAACATAATAGCACCGGTGTGCTCAATATCATCCCCTGGGGCTGGCGCATGTGGATTAGCCGCGACTTTCGCGTAAGCAATACCCAACGCGCTGGTCATTGCCTTCGTCATTTTCTCACTGCCACGTGCACCATAAAAATTAGGGTTAAACGCCGTCACATATTTACGTAATCCAGCCAAATCATCGCGCGCAGGATCAATCGACACCATCACCACCCGAGGCAGCGGAGAAACATGCTTCTCTTCAAGCAACCGATACATTTTACCGAGTTCCGCCATCGTGGTAGGACAAACAAGGCCACAATGCGTAAATCCAAAAAAGATCATCGTCCATTGATCTCTTAAACTGGTTTGGTTAAACGGCGTGCCGTCTGTGCCCGTTAAAGCAAAGGCCTTGACAGGGCGTGGTACATCTAAAAGTGTTCCATGAAATTGTGCTTTTGTTGCACGTTTTTTTGCTTCGTGATGCTTAGAATAAAATACATCGGCTATAACACCCGCAAACATGAGAAGTAAGGCTGAACAAATAACCAACGCCTTTTTCTTATTCACCATCGTTATTCTCCCGTTATAAAATCACCAATAATGATCCAGTAATAACCCCACAAAGAGCAGCATTAAATAAACAATGGAAAACCGAAACGTTTGCATTGCAATTATCCCCGCCTCATTACAATACAGCTTTATGGACCAAAATAAAAATCGAGCGCCAAGCACCGCCGCCGTAATTCCGTAAATCCAGCCACTCATACCTACCACAACAGGTAAAATGCTCGAAATAATAAGTAAAATCGTATAGAGCACCACATGCAATTTTGTAAATTTAACGCCATGCGTAACCGGCAGCATGGGAATTTCTGCGTGTTTGTAATCATCTAGCCGGTAAATTGCTAAGGCCCAAAAGTGTGGTGGCGTCCACACAAAAATAATTAGCACCAGCAATAACGCTTGCGGATCAAGATGATTTGTCACGGCCGTCCAACCCAATAACGGCGGAGCTGCTCCAGCCAGGCCACCAATCACAATGTTTTGTGGCGTGGCTCGCTTTAAATATCCCGTATAAACACCGGCATACCCCATCAATGAAATAAACGTCAGGATCGCCGTTAACCTATTGACCCAACACGTCAGCACGATAAGCCCAAGTATCCCAATAGTAATAGCAAAAATTAGCGCATTTTTTTCGCTCAAACGACCGCGTGCCACAGGACGTTTTTTTGTTCGCGCCATGATCCCGTCAATACGTTTATCCACCACATGATTAATCGCGGCAGCACTGCCTGAACAAAGTGCGATACCTAATAAACTATTAAACACAAGATGAAGAGGAACCCAGCCCGGCGTGGCTAAATACATGCCCACCAGCACGGTCAAGAGCATAAGTGCTACTACCCGTGGTTTGCAAAGTTCTAAGTAATCACGCCATGTCAACGAACGTGTAGCATTAGTTACGATTGTTGTCATGCCCACCCCCTCCCATCACCAAATAACATAAACTCACCATTGTAATTAAAAGCAACGCCGCAACACCGTTGTGAGCAACCGCAACTGCACGCGGGAGCAAATAAACAACGTTGATAATGCCCAACGAAAATTGAATGCACACTAAAACCAAAGCTAAACCCGCCATGATTTGGACCGGCTTGATAGAAATACGTCGTAACATGCATAGAGATAACACACTAATATACGTTGCCGTGATGACAGCTCCCACACGATGGGTCCATTGAATGGTCACACGTGCAGCCTGATCGAGCGCCCCGCCTTGGTAATTTGCGCCCAGGGGTGAGAACACATCAAACGCATGTGCCCAGTCAAATAAGGGTAACCAATGTCGATTACACTGTGGAAAACCGATGCAAGCAACACCTGCATAGTTTGCACTCACCCATCCACCCAAAGCAATTTGAAGTACAACAATCACGAAGCCTAAAATAACCCAAGCACGCCATGGTCTTAAATTAAATCCTGGGTACCGGCTCCATTGCCATCGCAGACAGGTTAAGAGCGTTAATAGCGTCAAACCACCGAGCAAATGCCCCATCACAACCACAGGCAAAAGTTTCAACGTGACCGTCCACATCCCAAGCGCGGCTTGAAAAAACAAAACGCCGAGTAACGCAAACGATAAAACCGGTGATACACGAGCTGTACGCGGGCCCTTCCAAGCCATGCCGGCCAAAAACACAATAAACAAGCCTAACGTACCGGCAACATAACGATGCGCCATTTCGGTCCATGCTTTATGAGATTCGATAGGAATATCGGGGAACAGATTTTGCGCTTGCGCATGTGCCACGGGTACTGATGGGCTTGGCAAAACCATTTTACCATAACATCCTGGCCAATCTGGGCAACCTAAACCTGCATCCGTTAAACGCGTGTACGCACCCAGCATCACAACACCCAGCGCAAGGATTAAAGCAAAACTTGCCACCCATCTAAATTTATTTATATTCATATTAAGACTGCTCTTTTGAACTTAATAAACGCTTCAAATCATGAAAAATATCTTCGGGTTTATTTTCAGATGAATATTGAAGCACCATATAATTATTTGGATCGACTAAAAATATTTTTATCTTGCTTTTTAGCAACGCGATCGTGTTTTGTTCTTCGCGTGAGATTCTTCGAAGATTAACGTCTTGTTTATCAAACGCTTGCTTCACGAAAGGAGAACACACGGCTGAATTTTGAGGTTGTAACATCCACAAATCAACTTGATATAAACGTCGACCCAAAGCAAGCCGGGTCCGGGCTAATTGATCAAATGTTTTGACGCACGTCGTGTCACAGCCTGTCGGGCACCAAAGCGCCATGCTCCATTTTTCTTTTGGGTTATCGATCAAATCAAGTTGCATCGATGGCCGAATAAACTCACCTTTATTGGTGGGTAAAGCCGCAAGCCATGCGGGATGCTTATAAAACACAAGTGCCAAGAATCCTGGCGCTGCAAACAAAAGCACGAGGGCAAGAAAGACCCCTTTAGTTCGAGTTAGTTTTTTCATATTTCTCAATATTTAACGCAATAAATATAATAAAGATCACCAAGGCAAACGCAAACCACTGGAAAGCGTACCCCAGATGACGCACCGGTGGCATAGAAACTGCGGCCCAAGACCGGACATAACCAGCCGGGCTTTGATTATCGAGACGAATGATAAACGGATAGACAGATTTATGCAAAAACTGCTCCACTAATTGAAGGTCTAAAGACTCAATGACTGCGCAATCCGCGTGCTTTATTTCAATACCCGGCCCGAGTAACCACGGTTTTCCCAATGAATAATACGCGTGCCCTTCAAGCTTCTGTTCTTCAGTCGGCGTTTTGATATCCGGAAGTGTGCTCCGCGTGGCGCCAGCGGGCACCCAGCCCCGATCGATTAAAACCACACGCTCGGTACCTATGTCTAGCGGAGATAAGACATGATAGCCTACCTGATGCGCATGCAATTGATTATCTAAAAACAAAACCTGGGGCATAAACCGACCTTGGATCTGAATAGGCTCAAACGTTTCAGGTGGCGGGCCTCCACCTTGCCAAACACGTGGTTCTTGATGCATAAAATCCGCTTGGTGCGCTAAAATAAGGCGCTTTTCTTCGGCTCGATGCAGTTGCCACATGCCTAAAGCGATAAAAAGTGTGATAAATACAAACGCCAAGACGCACATTGCCCAATGCGGTGTGAATCGATAACGAAAACGGGATATACTAAAGTTCATGTCGACATCATGATATTATTTAATACCGGGAGTATAACAAATGTTTACCAAAATTTTCATTTTAATTATCATGCTGATTATTTTAATCACACTTTTCAGCGGCCTGCTTTTTCTTGTCCGTGATAACGGTAAAACAAAAAATACAGTCAAAGCACTCACATGGCGCATTGCTTTGTCGCTGAGTTTATTTATTTTTCTCATCCTTGCATTTAGTTTACATTGGATAAATCCACACGGCGTATAACTCGTTTATATAAAATGGAGTCATTTTTATGTTAAAGCGTGCATTCAGTATGTTTTGTATCTCGTATCTTGTTTTATCAAACACCAGTTATGCTGACACCATTGGGCGTTACATGAATATTGCAAACAACATTCCTAAAATGGAAATGAAAGCCGACCGCCAAGCGCATATTTGGGCGCGATCAGCTCGTACGGTCTTAAATTTAACAAGTGAATCCATTGCCGAAACATTGATGCTCGCAAATGCAACAGCCACCGAGCATGGCACACCGATATTTTGCCTGCCCCTTGAAGTATCACTCAATGCCATGATGATGAACGAATTAATCCAAGAAACATATCGTGAAGTCTCGAGCCAAACGAGTGATAAAAATAATATGACCGTATCTAATATTGCATGGATAGGTGTGACTCACAAATACCCATGTAATCGTGATAGTTTGTCAAAAAAACCAAGCACTACGAGTCAGGCTAATCAACCTATAAATCAACCGACAGTCGCGTCGATGGGTCATATGGACGGTGTTTTACCACCGCCACCTACGGCATTTAAAGACGACTAAATTCTTCGAAAGCTTCTAAAGCTTCGGCGGCAAACATCAACGAAGGACCACCGCCCATATAAATCGCCATACTCAACGTTTCGAGTAATTCTTCTCGCGTGGTTTTTAATTTGACTAACGCTTGTGCATGAAAACCAATGCAACCTTGGCAATGACTCGAAACCGCCAGTGCCATCGCAATCAACTCTTTTGATTTTTTATCCAATGCTCCCGCTTTCGTCGACGCCTGTCCGAGTGATGTAAAGCCTGCCATCACATCCGGTATTTCACGCCGTAATTTAGCAAGTTCCGTATTAAGATTATCAGTGATGTTTGTAAACCTGTCAGACATATCCAGCTCCTGTGTTTTTTTAAAATTATTTGAATTAATTAAAGCCTTGATTTGCTTACTTATCAAGTCATAATTTAAACGCTATACTGATGCTTACTCTTCGTGTCAGGAAGACACCATGCACACTCAGAATCATATTTATTATCATGACGATCAAGCGTTACATGCTCATGTTGCTTTCGATAAATCCAGCACCTCTAAGCGCCCTGCAGTACTTGTCTTCCATGATTGGAGTGGACGTAATGAATTTGCTTGCGTCAAAGCAGAGCAATTCGCAGAGATGGGTTACGTTGGATTTGCAGCGGATTTATATGGTGACGGCGCCATAGGTACCACGAATGATGAGAAACAAGCCTTGATGGCACCCCTCATGGACGATCGCCTTCGTTTATTTGGACGTCTTTTTGCAGCCCTTGATGCCCTGGCCGCCTTTCCTGAAGTTGATGAAACCCGTGTTGCGGCGGTTGGCTTCTGTTTTGGTGGTTTATGCGCGCTTGATCTTGCCCGAACCGGCGCGGCTATTTCAGGCGTTGTGAGCTTTCATGGCTTACTGAAATCACCCAACCCTCATCCTAACGAACGTATTCATGCAAAAATACTTGCTTTACATGGTTTCGATGATCCCATGGTGCCACCCGAAGATGTAACAACATTTTGTCATGAAATGACGGAGGCTCATGCCGACTGGCAAATGCACATGTACGGTCAAACAACCCATGCCTTTACGAATCCTGAAGCCAACGACCCCATACTCGGTACACGCTATAGCCCTAAAGCTGAGCATCGCTCGTTTCAAGCCATGACTAATTTTTTAACGGAAGTTTTTGCTTAATTTATGACAGCAATTATCAACAAACATGCAGAACTTGCTGCTCAATTAGGTGAGCTGCTTAAAAACGCTGGCTTATTGCTCGCCGTTGCCGAATCGTGCACCGGGGGAAGCTTAGGCGCAAGATTAACCTCCATTGCTGGCAGCTCCGCATGGTTCGACCGAGGTTTTATTACTTACTCCAACGAAGCTAAACACGAAATGCTTGGCGTGCCTGAAAGCATTTTAGCTGTTGATGGCGCGGTCAGTGAACAAGCCGCTCGTGCCATGGCGGAAGGCTGCATTCATCATAGCGCGGCACAACTCAGTGTCGCCATTACCGGCATTGCAGGTCCTGGCGGTGGGAGTCAAGAAAAACCTGTTGGAACCGTTTGGATTGCATGCGCGGGCGCTCGACAAAAAACCACCGCAACGCGTTATTGTTTTGAAGGTGACCGAGAAGCCGTACGAAAAGCGGCCGAATTACACGCCCTTAAAATGCTAATAAGCCGTGCACAACATTATTTGCCCCCTAAAAACAATCACGAACCAACTTATTTTTTTACCTTGATGCCCGATTCTGCAACGGCTTCTGCATTACATCAACGTGCACGTGTGTTCACCGAGCATACATCGTGCCAACCCACACCGCCCGAAAATTTACATTTAACGCTCGTCTATCTTGGCAAGCTTGGCGCAACAGAGCTCGATAATCTAAAAAATTTTGAATCGCCATGCCCTATTGCGCCGTTTGAACTCAATATTCAAGAAATTAAACACTGGTCCAAAATAAACATGCTATATCTAGCGCCCAGTGCCCCATCAGAACCATTGGGAAAATTACATGCTTTTTTGAACCAACATATCGTACAACAAGGCTTCAAGCCTGAACGGCGTGCATTTAGACCTCACATCACGCTTGCACGTCATCATCATAACCACACGCTTGAATCACACAAGTTTAAACCCATTCCATGGTTTGTTCATGAGTTATGTTTGGTTCAAGCCTTGCCGAGAGCACCACAAGCCCCATCCGACTACACCGTCATGCAGCGCTGGCCTATGAAACTGATGTAAGTATCTCATGATGATGAAAATAAAAATAAGCTACGCGCGTGAGTATTTGCGCCGCAAATAAAAACATTATTCCTAGCGCTACATAATACCCCTTTCCTGAACATATTTTTTTTAAAAAATCTAACATAAGCACGGGCACGGCAAGCCACAAGATTGAATTGAATAAAAACAGCCAACACAACGTCGTAACAAAAATACGTGTATCAAATACCCAAACATTATTCAATAATATCAAAAATAGAGCTGCCAATAAACTGAACGCCGCTGTCACCATGGCGATGACGCCTGGCTCCTCTATACGCGCTATCAACGAACGATAATAATCTGCTCGTAAAAATAGAACAACAACCATACTTAACAAATAAAAACCTATACCTATACTTAAGATAAGTTCCTGAAATAGAGCTGTTTCTGAAAACATACCACCCCCTCCTACAGACTTATTTTGAAACTATATAGTTAAAAATAGACCACAAACGACCGTTTTACAACTTTGCTTATCCACAATCATGAGCTCGCCTCTTTTATGCTCATTTTTTCTGGTATATCATCCAAGACCTAAATTTATTATGATTTGAAGGGAAGAACTTACTATGTCAGAAATAAGTACGGTTAAAGCCTGTTTAGGCGGCAACGTTCACGCAGGAACATCGGTTACCGTACGTGGCTGGGTCAAAACACGGCGCGATTCTAAAGCAGGTATTTCATTTATTAGCTTACATGACGGCTCTTGCTTTTCCCCCATTCAAATTGTCGCACCGGCCGATTTATCTAATTATCAAGATGAAATCCAAAAACTTACCGCAGGCTGTTCGTTAATAGCTACAGGTACACTTGTTGCCTCACAAGGTAAAGGTCAGTCGTTTGAAATACAAGCTGAAAGCGTTGAAGTCGCCGGTTGGGTAGAAAACCCCGAAAGCTATCCTATTCAAGCCAAGCGTCATACCCTAGAATATTTACGTGATGTAGCACACTTACGTCCACGCACCAACACCATCAGCGCGGTCACGCGTGTACGCCATTGTATCTCACAAGCCATCCATCGTTTCCTCCATGAACAAGGCTATTTTTGGATTCACACCCCCGTCATCACCACCAATGACTGCGAAGGTGCTGGTGAATTATTTCGTGTCAGCACACTTGATTTACAAAATATTCCCCGTGATGATAAAAACCACCCTGACTTTTCAAAAGATTTTTTTGGCAAAGAAACGTTTCTAACCGTATCAGGTCAGCTCAACGTTGAGGCCTATTGCATGGCCATGTCTAAAGTATACACCTTTGGTCCTACGTTTCGTGCTGAAAACTCGCATACAAGCCGACATTTAGCTGAGTTTTGGATGGTGGAGCCTGAGCTTGCTTTTGGTACACTCGATGATATTTGTCATCTTTCTCAAGAATTCTTGCGATACATATGTAAAGCGGTATTGAACGAGTTACCTGATGACATGGCTTTCTTCAATCAATTCGTTGATAAAACATGCATCCAGCGCCTCGAAGATTTAGTAACTTCTGATTTTGAAACGCTTCCTTATGGAGATGCGATTAGCCTACTTGAAAAATCAAAACAAAAATTTGAATACCCTGTCCAATGGGGCTTAGACCTGCAATCAGAACACGAGCGCTACCTCACCGAGGTTGTGTTTAAAAAACCGGTGATTATCACCAACTACCCCAAAGATATCAAAAGCTTCTACATGCGCATCAACGATGATAATAAAACCGTTGCTGCGATGGATGTTTTAGTACCCGGCATCGGTGAGATCATTGGGGGAAGCCAACGTGAAGAGCGCTTAGATGTCCTAGAAAGCCGTATGAACGACCACAACATCGATCAAAAGCATTATCAGTGGTATCTGGACCTAAGACGCTACGGCACCGTGCCACACGCCGGATTCGGTCTTGGGCTCGAACGCTTGGTGAGCTATGTGACCGGCATTACTAACGTTCGCGATGTCATTGCGTTTCCACGCACACCAGGGCAGGCAAATTATTAATAACTAAAAACAACTCAAGCGGTAGCATCGACCACGCTGCGTATATTTTTTATGATGAAGCCGTCGCGCCTGATGCTACCCATGACCATGAATAAAATTAAACATTATAAAAACGCTACAAAGGACATATTTTTCATGGCGACTTCAGCATCGTGCCTTAATGCCTGAGCATGACCATCAAAAATCATCGCGTTCTCTTCTTTAGCTTGTATCGACAATTGTTGCAATATGTTCAGAACATGTTTTGTCGTCATATAATCCTTGCAAACATAAAGGCGTGTATGTGTAAAAATCATTTCAGCATAGTAAGCAATATCTTTAAACGGCGTTAATAAGCGTACCTGCCCCTCAGTGTCTTTACGTGCTCGACTGGGTTGTGGGCATTCACCTATTCTATTTAAAAACAAGTGTAACCAGTCGAATGCGTTGATGGCCGTAAAAGGATCATTAACGCCTGGTGATAGTGCTCGCGCAATGATTTCGATTAATTCATTGACTAAAAAATCTAAATCTTGTTCTTGATTTCGTTTATTACCGAGAGCATATGCATTTTGGCATTGTCTAATCAGTTCATCAGGGACCGGTTTACTCGAATAAATCAATAATAACGGCGTATTGATTGTGATAAAATCACCAATATCCGACTCAAGTTGCAATACGCAATCATGCTCTTTAGCAAGCTCAATCAACACGTTAGAATCTAATATTCGAATGTAGCCAAAACTATTTGATGGAATTGTCTTCAGATGCTGATGATAATCTGGGGGTATATTAATTTCAGCATTTTCAGATCCCTCACCTACATTGCAAGGAAACCGGGTATCAACTTGGTTAAAAAGCGACGTTCCAACTGAAGATACAACATTCGACATATTGATGCTATTGGGGACGTGATGGATATAACATACCAAAACAATTAAGCCAGTCACCGCTAAAAATAAAGCAATCAATAATGAAACTTGAGGCATGTACAATAACTCATGATGCAATTCAATCATGTCTTGCGTATTATTTTGTACAATCGATCGTAGTATTAATAAACAATACAGAAAAGCCGAGATAAAAAATCCTAGTGTTAATTGGTTCGCTCTATCACGCATAAAGTTAGTTGTTAATCGAGGCCCTATCTGACTTCCTGCAAACGTTACGGCCAATAACGTCATCGAAAAAGTAACGCTCGCAATCGTAATCATCGCTGTGGCTATCGTCGATAAAAAACTTCGCGCACCATCAGGGTTACCTCCAATTAACCAGCCTAACTTTCCAAATTTCTCAAAAAGATGCATTTCATCCAAGCTAATCGTTAATGTAGCTAAGAGTACAGCCATCACCAACATCATCAGCGGGGTATACCAATAACTCGATCGCATTTCAGATATAAAGTTTAAAATTTGTGACTTCATATAACATCCTGTTTAAAAACAACCCGCAGAAGCATGGTAAGATATATGGCCGTCCCTTACCTCGTGTAAAGGACTCAGGCCTGGATGAGTTTACGTTAACTTAAATCAAGAAATTTTTTAAAATCCTCAATGGCTTTTTTAGCTTCTTCTTTTGTATAACCATATCGCTGTTGGAGTTTCCCAAGAATTTCTTGCCGATTTCCTTCAATCTGTTTTAAATCATCATCCGTTAAATCACCCCAAAATTTCTTGATGCTGCCTTTCAAATGCTCCCATGTTCCGTCAAAAATATCTTTATTCATGATGTCTCTCCATACTTAGTGGATTCGATGAATCTATGCTGTGAAATTTATTTCACTACAATCAGCATAGTACACATCATGAGACTTTCAACTGAGGCCACGGCCTTAACTACGACTCGCTCGTTTATTTTTTATTTTTAGGAGACCGACAAATATCTTTGATATCTTCTACTTCTGGTGAATGACTCGAATGCTCACTCACGGCACTGTCATGAATAATTTTTTCGCAAATTTCGTCTGTTCCCATGGTTTCAATTCCAGCTTCAAGCTTTCGCAGAGCATCAGTTGCCTCTTGTAATTTTATCGCCAAATTATGGTTTACTTCTGGATGCATGTTTTGATCTTCCGCTTCCATTTCATTGGTTAAATCCAAAATAATATTCTTCAATTGCTTTATTTTATCAGCCTTAGATAATAGTTTAGAGCTTGTTGCTTCATTTAATCGTTCATTAAAACTCATAACAACTCCTTTGACTTAGTCATATTTAAGTTTTCTTTTCAAAATTACATTACTTACATTTATTCTAGACTAAACTGTAAAAAATTCCGCAGTACCTGCAGGCCTTGTTCCGTCAGAACAGCCTCAGGGTGATACTGCACACCAAATAGCGGGTAGTCGCGGTGTGCTACCCCCATAATCACCCTGCAACCCATTTTATCATGCGTCCAAGCTGTAATTTTCCAATCGCTAGGCATTGCACCTTCATCAACGATTAACGAATGATAACGCGTAGCTAAAAACGAACGTGGCACACCCTTAAATATACCATCTCCATCATCATGATAAATCAACGCTTGTTTACCGTGATGTATTTCTTGTGCTTGGACCACGCGCCCACCAAATGCCTCAATCAAACACTGGTGCCCTAAGCAAATCCCAAGCATAGGGTAATGCTTATAATATTTTTTAATCAGCATCTGCGTCCCAGATACATCATGAGGCCTCCCAGGCCCCGGTGAAAATACAAGACATGTCGGTTTAAATGCTTCTAGATTATTTAATGCTGCGTCTGTATGTTGCACGACCGTAACCAACGCACCCAACTGCTCAAAATAAGACTTAATTAGATAGGTAAACGAATCATGATGATCGATTAATAGCACGTGTTCATGCTCAGACTCAAATGTATGATGTTTATCTAAAACAGACGGGATCGCATCTGGCGTGTTTTCTAATTCAAGTAACCAACCATACTTACTCATGATGTAAAAAATCGAGCTTTGAGTTGCATTTCTTCGAATTCAGCTTGTTCGGTAGAGTCATGAACAATACCACCACCTACACCCAACTCACCTTGGGATCCACGGCATAATAGCGTTCGAATCGGCACGTTAAAACACATGTTATTTTCAGGTGTGATATAACCGATTGCGCCGGTATAAATATGCCGAGGTTCAATTTCTAAATCACGAATAATTTCCATCGTACGCCGTTTGGGCGCGCCCGTAATCGACCCGCACGGAAATAAGTGTTGTATAATAGTCGAAAACGGCAGTTCACGCTCAACCTCGCTTTGAATGCAGGACGTCATTTGATGAACGGTTTCATAACTTTCAACCTCTAATAACCGAGAAACCTGCACTGAACCAGGCTTTGAAATCGCGGATATGTCATTGCGTAACAAGTCCACAATCATGGTATTTTCAGCCATAGATTTAGGATCGGTTTTTAAAAACTCATAATTTGCTACATCAGTTGCCGTATCAACACCTCGGGGCATCGTGCCTTTCATCGGTTTGGCACGCAGGGTTGTGTTAATTTTTGAAAAAAACAATTCTGGCGAAAGCGATAAAATCTCATACCCTGGCATGTACATCAAAGCAGAATAAGCTACGTTTTGACGTGCGCGCAATTGCCTATACAACCCATGAGTAGGGCCTTCAAAATTAAATTTATATTTGGCGGTGAAATTAACCTGGTAGGTATCCCCCCTATAAATATGCTGCTTTATTTGATTAAACGCTTTACCGTAGGCCGCGGCACTTATATTTAATTTAATTTGATTAACCAACACCTGAGCATCACCCAATTGCTGGTTAATAGCTGAAGATGTTAATTTTTGAGGTAATTTAAACGCAAAAAAATGCAACAACGGAAAAGCATGCGCATCTTTTGAGAATGCCGTAAGCCCACGTAGCGCATAACCCGCTTCATAACTTAAGCACCCGGCCAAATAATAGCCTTGATGTCTTAATGCATCCACGCGCGCTAAACTTGCATTAAGCATAGAGGCATGCCAACACACCACTTCATCGCATGGTTCAGAAAACAACAAACCTGCGTAAGGGGCATCAAGCAGGCGTCTATTTTCAAATAATATAAAAGGCGAGATCACATTCAAAATAATGCTATTACTAAGCTATAAAGACCACAGAGTTTAACACGCCTCCATTGCTTTTAAATACTCAATCTGATAATTTGTGGGCTTCTTTTTTATGTGTTACTAGGAACTCATTGTGTCTGCTTCTAAGCGTGTTTTAAGTGTTTTTTCGCTGGTTATGATTAACGTAATAGCCATTGATAGCTTGCGTACACTACCTATTTCAGCACAACTCGGTTTTTCTCTGGTTACCTATTACGCCTTTGCTGCCCTTGTTTTTTTTATTCCCGTCGCACTTGTTGCCGCAGAACTCGCGACCGCCTACCCAAGCACCGGAGGTATTTATATTTGGGTGCGTGAGGCTTTTGGGCGACGCGTCGCCTTCCTGACCATCTGGCTACAATGGAGTTATAACATTGTCTGGTACCCTACCATCATGGCCTTTGTTGCCGCCACACTTGCTTATTTATTTGATCCGAACTTAGCCAACCATAAAGTCTATTTGCTCACAACGATGATTGGACTTTTTTGGATTTTCACCCTGCTTAATTGCTTTGGCATGAAGATTTCAGGCTTTGTAGATATGCTAGGGGCCTGTTTCGGCACTATTTTTCCGATGTGTGTGATCGCAGGCTTGGGCCTTTTTTGGTTTATTCAAGGCCGCCCACTCGCAACAGATATCACTGCAAGCTGGTTACCTGATTTTAGGTCTTTAGGTAATTTATCTCTTTTTTCTGCTGTAGTTTTTGGGTTGCTTGGCATAGAAATGTCCGCAGTCCACGCCGAAGAAGTTAAGAACCCTCAGCGCGATTACCCACGTGCTCTGCTCTACTCAACATTGATTATTTTATTGACACTTGTGCTTGGCTCGCTTGCCATCGTCATGGTTGTTCCAGCGCAATCACTTAGTATGGTATCGGGCTTAATTGACGCCTATGCCATTTTCTTTAAGGCTTATAATTTAGCCTGGTTAACCCCTGTTGTGGCCGTTCTCATTGTACTGGGTGCCGTCAGCGGTATTTCCGCGTGGATTATTGGCCCCACAAAAGGCCTACTCGTAGCAGCCCGTGATGGCTGCATTCCACAGGCATTCACAAGAACCAATAAACATAATACACCCACGACCATTTTAATTGCGCAAGCCGTTATTTTTACATGCTTCACCAGTGTTTTTGTGCTTTTTAAAACAATCAACGTAGCCTACTGGATGCTCAGCGCGATGTCTGCTCAAATGGCGCTTTTGGTCTATATCTTTATGTTTGCGGCAGTGATTAAACTACGTTACAGCAAACCCAACCAACGCGGTGCTTATCGCATTCCAGGGGGAATGATAGGCGTGTGGCTTGTTGCCGGTACAGGAATTATCTGCTGTGTTGCAACCATACTGATTGGCTTTGTTCCGCCAACACAAATTCACATTAACAACGTTGCTTTATTTGAAGGCTTCTTGATAGGTGGCTTACTTTTTTTTACGATTATTCCTTGGTTTTTTGTAAATAGGACATTACTTTCAGAATAAGCAGAGCTGTAGCCTTGGGATGCTCAAATGGAAACATGTGCGTCCCTTCTATTTTAAACGATGAAATACCGTAGCGTTGTTTCATATGACGACGATCGGCTGCATGAATCACATCACTATCAGAGCCATAGATTAAAGCACTCGGGACATGTAGATTTTTCGGATAAGCCGCCAACGAGTGCGGCATCGTGCGATAGATTTGATATTCAACCTCTGAGTCAAAACGCAAGGTATAGCCCGAGGCATCCTGTGTCATTCCATAATCAATATAATCGTTTAAACACGCCTCGGTTACATGCTTAAAAAGCTCACGGCGTTTTAAATACTTAAACGCTGCGTCACGTGAGGGCCAATGACATCGTCGACCTTGCGTGCGTCGTGCGGGTGTGATTTTATCAATAAAACCTAATTTTTTTGAGAGATGAAGCCCCCGCTGCCTCATTCGACTTAATAAAGGCGAATCAAGTAAAATAACGGCTTGGAACAACTCAGGCTGTTTTAGCGCAGCAAATATATTTAATACCCCACCAAGTGAGTGCCCCACCGCTATCACAGGCCCATCTGATTGCCTACGTATACTTGCGATCACTTCATCCGTCAGCGCTTCCCAGTTATCTAAAATAGGATATTCAGGAGCATGCCCAACTTTATCAATATAAACACACTCAAAATATGGCGCGAGTGCCGTAAGTATTTGTCGATAACACGGTGAGGGAAACCCATTCCCATGTGAAAAATGAAGTTTAGGCTTGATTAGTTTCACCAAGGCCTCACTCATCGAATAGCAATCATTCGACTCGAGCGTCGATACGCAATCACGCCAAAGCTAAAATATAATGCTAACAACGCGATATAAACAATCGCTTTACCTGGAAAAACGAGATTAAACAACACCAATACCGAGCAAATAGCAGCAACGGGTGTAGCAGCTACAAAAAGAAGGCGTGATGACTCAAGAAAAGAAAGCCTTACCTTAAACGCCATGCGTGCTATAAATTGAGCAAAAAGCACCATGGATAATAAGATCGTCATAAACACAGAAGCGTTAAGCGATACAACGATCGGATAAAGAGCAATAAACAATAGATTTTTGAAAGCGTTTATATGCAGCGTATCAAGCCATGCTGTAACCCAAAAATCTTCATTGTCGAGTGATTCCCAGGGAATAACCATGTCTTGGTTTTCAGTCTTTTTTTCTTGTTCCGTAAATAAAAAATCTAATATCCTAAAATCAAGATGCATATCATGTTTGGTTACTAAAATGGAGGCCAAAGGATAGCGCGGTTCGGGTAATTGCTTAATCTCTCCCTCGGTATCAATAATACTGATAACCTCACCTTGTTTATTTTTAATTAAATAAGGCATTTTTTCAGAGAACACCACTTCGCCCGAACGAATAGAAAGTGGCGGCAAGCTTCTCAGAGGCGTTAATACTTTTGTTTCTATGACTCGATTCAACGACCACATAAGCTGAATAGCATGAGGAATCGTTAAGATTGAAAGCATAATAAAAAAATACAATATGCCTAAGCCCCGCCAACGCCTGACCACATCAACGTATAATTTACTCGAAAAAAACGCCAAATAAACAGCATGTCTTGCCCTATACTCAGGTGCTTCACGTGTTGATTCGTTATTTTTATTTCTTTTAAGTACCGCAGGTAACAACGATTTCACATAGTCTCCCAAATATTATGTTTATTGATGATGGTGAGCATTATTGAGCGTACGTCGCAACAACTGGGTATAAATCGGTGGAACACCGGCTAATTGCACCACGGTTGTTGCCGTCAAACACGCGATCATCAAGGGTAAAATCATCGCATAATTTTGCGTCATTTCAACCACCAAAACAATCCCTGTGATAGGCGCTCGAACAGCGGCCGAAAAAAGCGCGCCCATACCAGCAACAGCAAGCATACCTGGATGAAGCGCAACACCAGGTAAAAAATATTCAAATATCATCGCGACAGTAAGCCCTAAAAGGGTTCCTAGAGCAAGCATGGGTGCAAAAACACCACCCGGAACTCCGGTTCCGTAACAAAGCATGGTCATGACAAAACGAATTACAAGCAGTGCTAAAAGCATCATCAAACCTGGTGTAAATGTCAATGATTGAGCAATAATGTGATATCCGCCTCCTACTGCGTTAGGCCATACCGATGTCAAAATGCCAACCGAAACCGCAACACTTGCAACATATACAACGCGCGTGCTAAATTTTTGACGATCCATCCAAGACAACACAGCCATTAGAATGCGATTAAACACAATCCCAGCAAAACCGACGATTAAGCCAAAAATAAAGAATATCCATAGTGAGTTCAAACCCGGAGCTTCAAATACTTCCATCACGATTGAGGGCTTGGTGCCCATCATCGATTGCAACACGAACGTGGACGCAACACAGCTCAGCGCTACGGTTTTAAAATGCAAAAAAGAAAGGGGATACGCTTCTCGCATTTCTTCCATCACAAATAAAACACCTGCAAGCGGCGCATTAAACGCGGCGGCAAGCCCGGCACCCGCGCCCGAAGCAATCAAGGCATCTCGACGTTTACGGCTTAGTTTAGCACCTGCTCCTATCGCTTCACCTAAGTTACCCCCCATTTGAATGGTCGGGCCTTCACGCCCTAGCACCATACCGCTTGTAATAGACAATACACCACCTAAAAATTTCACAGGCAACACGCGCATCCAACGCACCGGACGCTTATGCATCAAGGCGCCTTCTATTTCTTGAACACCACTGCCCGCCGCTTCAGGTGCAACACGCCTGACAAAAAACCACGTGAGTAACACTAAAATAAGCGAGGTTAAAGCAGATATGATAGATTTAGATAGCCCCCAAGCACTTACATAAGCATAGCTTTGAGCAAATCCCTTGCCGAGTAACTCGATACATAATTGAAAAGCAGCGCCAATAAATCCCGTTAGCATGCCGACTAAGATTGCTAGAGCATAAAATATAAGAATTTTTCTATAACGCATGAACATTGCACAACCCCTGTGCTTAGAACCTTGCTGCCTTGCTGAGATATTTTTTATTCTACGTTAAATCATGATTAAAGCACACACAAAACTTAATCATTAAACCTGTAGCTATCTTCGTCTTCTTCTCTATTATTCAATTCAATGCACTCATTTAACCTCGTGCTAATATCATCTAGTGCTTCCTTCGCATCATTGAGCGACTTCATTGGACGAGGAAGGAATTGGGAGAGGCCCGCTGTTGCGAGATTCGAGCGCGATATATTCAAACCCATATCACCTTGCTCTAATTTATCTCCCGCAAATATCGCTTCAAAACCTTGGCAAAATCGACGAAGAGCATTGATGACTTCCATTTCAAATTTCGCGTATACTGAAAGATGTTTTGACACCACATCCGTCTTTTGATGAAGGCCGCTCTCTTCCGAAATATTAGCAAAAATTTCATCTAAACCTGATTGAAATGTTTGAATAGCCTTATCATCGAAGGCGCCACCTAATTCTCGACTAGTTTCATTAATAAGCTTGTATAGGTCCTGGTTACGCTTCATACACATAAAAAGAGGCTTCGGCGTTGGCACGTTTTGATTATCCAGTTTAGAATACTCCCCGTGGCATACTTCGCAAATAGCTTGAGCTTTATCTAGAATAACGAGAAATTCTTTAGTCAACCGCTCTTGTTTCTTTTTGTTAACCATACGCCACCTGTTTGTTTAATAAAAACAATACGATGATAAAAAGCCCCATAAAATATCATGGGGCTCTGAACATAATTAAAACTAATAAGGCTTCACAACTACCGTGGTACCGACGTTCATGAAATTCTCATTAAGCCATTTAGCAGCACTTGGTAGTACCCGAACACAACCATGACTGGCATTATAGTTAGGTACTTCATACGCAGCATGGATAGAATAGCCTTTGTGGAAATGCATGCAGTACGGCATACGCGCACCACCTCCGGTTTCAATTGGATATTTACCAGACTTACAATCTTCACCTTTTTTAGAGTAAACACTGTAGGTTCCGGTGACAGTTTTACAAGGACGACCCACGTCTTCACAAAAATCCTTACCACCTGATGCAGCACCGGTTTTAACCAGATTACCTTGAGCATCATACGCACCCCAAGCGGTTGCTTTCGGATCGAAAATAAATACTTTTCGACCGGTCGCCTGTCGTTTGTCTGGGAACGCATGTGAGCCTCGGGTATCAAGGTCATGCGCCATCGTATAATGGGTATGTCCCGCATCATCTACAATTGGAACCGAACGCGTCGTCGAAGCACAAGAAACAGCTAAAACACACAGCGGAATCACCATTAGTTCTTTATTCATAAATCAATCCTCCCTTTTGGTTAACTTAATTATCGGCCGGGTTGGTAAAATATTTAGCATCATCAAGAAATAATTTATTAAATAGCAAAATTGACATGCAACGCCAATATATGTTTAGATACAGCCAATATGTATTAAATGACTTCTATTATATGCTTCCTGCTCTGAATACCGTCAAAAAAACCGCTCGATTTCCAAACAGTCGCCGCGAAAACGAAGGAGAAGAATTTTTTAACACTTCTCACAAAAGCCTATCCGTTTTGGCGACGATTATCATTCCTGCTATTTATACACCCGCACTTATTCTTGATAACCTTATGTCGCACGGAATTTTATTTAGTCTTGGTAATATTTCACTGGCAGCAGGCTTTTGCATTTACTTTACACATCGAATGATAGCAAAAAATATTAGCTACCTTGAGCTTTTTGCATCATTGGTTCTTCTTGGAGCTTTACTCACAGTCGCATTTTCAACAGCACCTATGACACTCGGTTTTACATTGGTGCAAAGCATTAACTTTTTAAATCTTGTGTCGACAAGCATTAACTCTTTCCTTTTAATTAGCCCTTATGTCATCCCACATTTTCAAGCTTTGATAAAATATACGTTTACATTTTTAGGCCACGAACTTCAAACCAGCTTTTTCTCAAGCCCCCCTTTAACACTTAAAGAAGATGGACCCGTTATTGATCGGTTATTAAAAAAACATTATAAGCATGATAGCTTTTCACCCGACTTTAATGAGGATGAAATCAAACCGTTTAATGCATTGATTCAAAAGATGGTTATGTATATCAACAAATACCAAGAGCCATTCTTTGGTACAGTAATCGAAGAAGAAAAAATTAAACAACTTAAAACTGCCATCACAGCTCTCGTAAAGCATGGTAATACCGATAGTAGCTTTGCTTTTATCAACGAGAAAATTGATTTTAAAACACACAAAATTAATCGCATCAAACGGGCCATTGACACATGTCAAACGAAAGAAAAAGAACATAAAGCATCACAAACTCAATTAAGACACGGTTTTTTCCGAAAATTCAGACCGACATATGAGCTTAGCGAGCTACAAGAAGAACTGCTGCGGCAAGAAGAAAAAGTCGCTTCACTCAAACTATGCCTACCTTGTGTACCTTAATTTGATAGTTTTAGCGATGACCACCTTCAGCTTTGCTCAAGGCCATCGTCGGATCACCCGATAGATCTGCTTTTAAAAACATGTCGGATTCGGGCAAGGTGAGCATCATTTTGTTGATATCCATGATCTGAAGTTTTAGGTTTTTTCCAGAAATATCCAACACATGCCCCGCATGCTTATGATCCAATGAAAGAAAATGCAGGTGATAGCCTGGAATATTAAACGATGCCGCATACCCAGGAGACCAAAACCCAAGCAAGGTTCCTTTGATATGATTGAGCCTAAATTCAGCCTGCTTGCGGGTCGCTGATACAAGGTCTGTTCCAGGCGAAGCTTGAGAAGCCACACGATAATCAACATGCTCAAAAATACCATCCATGCGTATGGCATAAAATAAATTCTCTGAATGACGGTGATGACTAACTTGAGAACAAAGATCATCCCAGCTCGTAATTCCATCCAATTGGGCCTTACGATCGGCTACAAATTGTGTACTCAGCCAAAACGGTACCCTACAAGCATCATCTGGCTCGACAACGCTTCCATCACTCAAGGCTTGATACACTTGGCCATCGAGCATTAACCCCTCGCCATTCAATCCTTCATATGTCCCAAGACCAAAATTTCCGCATGCTTTGACATCGCTTAATTTAGCACATCCTTGATAGACACCCTGCACTAACGCAGCTGATGTGGATACTTGAAACAGCGTATTTGGAATCTTCGGAATCATGGGGCTTTTCTCACATTAGTTGATAAAACTTTGGTGAATATCTTCCATCAAACGTGCGTTCAAACTGTAATCAACAAGAACATGAATTAAAACTGGAACCTCTGACTTAAACGCCTCTTTAAACACATGAGGTAATTCATCCGCTGATTGTATACTGTACCCCCTACACCCAAACGATTCTGCCATTTTTATAACATCATAGCTTCCGAGCTTAACCCCAGCGCTCTCTCCGTAATGGGCCACTTCTTGAAAAGCAACCATATCATAAGAACAACTATCCCAAATAACATGTACAAATTTAGCCCCAATTCGTACGGCAGTCTCCAACTCCATCGAAGAAAACAAAAATCCGCCATCACCCGAGATTGAAAGAACACGTTCTTCGGGGTACAACAAGCTAAGACTGATGGCCCAAGGTATCGAAACGCCCAGTGTTTGTTGACCATTGCTCACTAAAACTTGACGTGCATTATCCGTAACACAGTAACGATTGGTCCAAATGTAATGAGAGCCGACATCAAGCGCAACATGTGTGTCTGCCGTCATTTGTTTTTGAAGTTCGTGAATTAATCGTAAAGGTTGGACTGGAAATTTATCCATACGCTTACCTTCAGCTATCGTTGCTTGTACTTCCTGAAAAACATGCTTAGCTGTTTTAATATAACCTGCATTAATCTCGACTTTGGCAGCCTCACCGAAAAGCTTTAAAGATTCCCCAATATCGCCAATGATCTCGGTGATGGGTATAAAGTCATGGTCTTGATCAGCCTGAATGGTATCAATACAAATAATGGGCCGCTTATTGTTCGCATTCCAAATAGAAGGATCGTATTCAATGGGATTATAACCAATGGTGAGAACAAGATCGGCTTGGTCTAATAATTTATCGGTCGGTTGGTTACGAAATAATCCTATTCGCCCGGCATAAATAGCAGCACTTTGTTGTTGAACCCAAGCACCGGCCCCTTGAAACGTTGAAATATAAGGAATACCCGTTTGTTTTATAAACTGAATCAATGGCTGCGAAAATTCACGTGAAGATGATTGCATACCCATGATGACGATGGGACGTTGACTCTGCTTTAATGCTCGAACGGCTTCGGCAATTGCCAGCGAGCTTCCAGGACCTCGGGGTGCTTTTTGACTCCAATTTGCCCTAACATCACCCTCAAACGTCGATAATCCTATATCTTGAGGTAAAGAAACAAAAGCCGCGCCAGGTCTATCTGACTCAGCGCTACGAATTGCATTGCCTATAACTTCAGCCAATTGATTCGCTGTAACCACCTCTTCTGAATATTTAGTCACTGCTTTCATGAGGCCAATCGCATCTAAAGACTGATGTGTTTTTTTGATACGTTCATCGACGGGAACTTCGCCACCAATAGCTAATACCGGATCGCCTTCACTGGTTGCCGTAGCCAAGCCGGTTGTTAAATTAGCAACGCCAGGACCTGAAGTGGCCACACACACACCGATTGTCCCCGTAAGGCGGCCAAAAGCAGCGGCCATGAATGCTGCATTTTGTTCGTGACGACAGGTAATTAATTTGATTTTTGAATGCTTGAGTGCAATAAAAAGACTATCAATTTTAGCGCCAGGCACACCAAAAACATGTGTGACGCCATGATTTTCTAAAATTGTAACAATCGCGCTAGAACAATTATTTTTATTATAAGGCTGCATTATTTTACTGCTCCTTGCTTGGGATCAAGTAAAGAATAGTAATACACGCTTAAGAGATCAAGTTCAGCACTATGGCGACAAACGCACAGCATCTCGTGGGAACATGGTCGCTGATTTGATATTATCTAAATCAAGCAATTTTTGCGTAACACGCTCGAGCCCCATGCCTAAACCACCGTGTGGCGGTAAGCCATATTTATGGGCCGTCGAGAAGAACTCGAAATCTTTTGGATCCATGCCTTTCGCCTGCATCTTAGCGATCAATTCATCATGATCATGAATACGTTGCCCGCCTGAGGTAATTTCAACACCACGGAATAGCAAATCAAAACTCAACGTTAAATCGGTATTCTCAGGATCGTCTTTCGCATAAAAAGGGCGTTTAGCGGATGGATAATGCGTAATAAACACAAAATCAGAACCATGCTTTTCTTTGATATATTCTGAAATTTTAAGCTCTTCTATCGGAGCTAAATCAAACGAATCTTTAGGTTTGATTTTATAAACCTCTTCGACAATTTGTTTAACATCATAAAAACGCAACACCGGAATCGTATCAATCACGGGTAAATCAACATCCAAGAGCGCGAGTTCATGTGGCATATGTTCTTTGACATAGGCAAACATAAATTTAAGCATGCTTGCTTCTAAATTTAAGATATCATAGAACGAATTGATATGTGAAAGCTCTAAATCGATCGATGTGTATTCATTGATATGCCGGTTGGTGTGATGTTTTTCAGCTCGAAATACCGGAGCAATTTCAAATACGCGCTCAAACACACCCACACAAAATTCTTTATAGAACTGAGGTGACTGTGTCAAAAATGCTTGTTTACCAAAGTAATCAAGCGAAAAAATATTAGCGCCACCTTCGGCCCCCTCTTTTACGATTTTAGGGGTTCTAATTTCAGCAAAATCATGACTCATAAGAAACGCACGTACGCCCTGAACAAGTCCTGATTGAATCTTAAAAATTGCTTTTTCTTTAGGATGACGCATCGAAAGATAACGATAATCAAATTTCACATCGTTATGAATATCTAATTTTTTCTTGGTCACATCAAAAGGCATGGGCTCTGACGGCGCACTTAAAACCGTATAGTCTGTGAGTTGAATTTCACAGTGCTTAGGATGCACAAACGCATCTTTGATGTTGGTCTCAGTAACATGACCTTTTATTTTTATGGCACCGTTTTCTTTGATGCCTGTAGCACCTAAATCACCTGTGAACACAACTTGTACTAAAAAACCACCATGCTGCAATAAAATAAAACCAAACTCAGATAAAACCCGAACTTTATAGACAAACCCCGAAAGCTCAACCTCTTCACCGATATGATTGGCAATATCAATAAGCTCTAATGTTTTATCTAAATCTGAAGCAATGGTTAATGTTTTATCTAAATTTAAATCTGAAATTACGGTCATTTGGTTTTATCCTCTAAAATCTGTTTGTGTTCAACAATATCCATAGGCAATAAAGCTGCAATCGCAAGCCATAACTGCTTATCTGTACATTCAAAGCAACCACCTCTGGGTGGCATGGCTCGCAAGCCTTCATCTGCATGCTTAAATAAAAGATCTAAGCCCTGTTCTAAACGCGCACGCCAGTCAGATGTCACTCCCATTCTTGGCGCACCCAGTGGCAGCATGGGGCTTGGCGCATGGCATGTGCTGCAAAAATGCTCAACAATTTGAGGGCCTTCATCAGATGTGCCCGCCACACCGTCTAAGAAAGCTTGCGGTTTATGGCTATTTGCCAAATCAGGCACAAGTATAAAAATAAAACTCATGCTTATTACAAACATACGCAACATCATTTTTTCGCCAAAATCACATCAATTATATGTGTATCCCTATATGGGAAGGAAAATATACGATCAAACAAGCGCTTTAAACGCTGCAATAAAAAGCTCTTTGGCAACATTCGTATAGATAAACTATTTAAAAACCAGGTGCCTTCAATACCAAAAAGAGCTAATTCATCGATATTGTTAAGAACAACCGGAATATGAAAACGCTTATGCTCTAATATTTCAAAATCATGTTGCTTAAACACATCTTTTAAATCTTGTTCACTTTTAGCAACCGTCGTGTTTTTCAGAATGGACTTATAATAATGCCCAACAACACTGCTTAATAACGTGCCTTCCGCAATAAAATCAGCTAAATATTGCTGAGCCACAGGGAATGAGTCATACGTTGTCGTAATAAACGAAAAATAGCCGTTGGAACGCGTTAACGCACTTGCGGAATCAAACAAAGCTTTAATGGGAATATAGGCATTAATAAAGTGAGCTAAAACCAAATCTTGGCTATGTGCGGGCAAGAAATTTTGAACATCTGTCGCACTGGCCTCAATCGTCGTTAATGCTAATGCTTTCTCTGCCCGCTTTAACATTTCGGCAGATACGTCAACACCCGTAAATTGTGCCTTAGGCATGCTTTGACTTAATTTTTTTAAAAATGCACCATCACCCACGCCCAAATCCAACACCCGGGATTCAGGCTTATCTAACGAAGTGGCTCGTGTGATTTGACGAATGGCTGCACGATGACTCTCGCTGATGGCTCCAAACTGATCGGCCAAATCATATTGGCCGGCAAGATCATTGTACATTTGTTTTAAGCTCATGCTTATCCTTTTTATTTGCGTTTGGATTTTTTTACGCTCACAATCAAACGTTTACGCTTTTTAACTTGACGCTCGGTCAAAGGATTTTTTTTGCCTTCGTAAGGATTTTCACCGCCTTTGAAAATTAATCTCAAGGGCGTACCAACTAAATCTAAACGACGGGTATATTCATTATTAAGGTAGCGTTTATAGCTGGTTGGTAACGAATCCACTTGATTACCGTGGAGAACAATCAACGGTGGATTATGTCCGCCTGCGTGCGCGTAGCGTAATTTAACACGGCGATTATTAACCAAGGGCGGCGGATTTTTCGCAATTAAATCTTGTAGAATACGCGTAAGCTCGGGCGTAGACAAGGTTTTAATGGCTGATGCATAAGCTTCGTTGATATCTTTGAATAAACTGCCAACACCTGAACCATGCAATGCTGAAATAAAGTGAAATTTAGCAAACTGTGCAAACTGAAGTTTTCTTAAAATATCAGCTTTAACTTTTTCTTTGTGATCGGTTTCTAGACCATCCCATTTATTTGCAGCTACAACTAAAGCTTTTCCTGCATTAATAGCAAAACCAATCAGGTGTAAATCTTGATCCGTCACCCCTTGTTCTGCATCCAGCAGCATTAAACACACGTGAGCAGATTGAATCGACTGAAGAGTTTTAATAATAGAAAACTTTTCTATTTTTTCATTAACGCGTGCCCGTCGACGCACGCCTGCCGTATCAACCAATACATAATTTTGGCCCGCACGTTCAAAAGGCACTGAAATACTATCGCGCGTCGTACCCGGCATGTCATAAACCACCATGCGTTCTTCGCCTAGCATGCGATTAATTAACGTAGATTTTCCGACATTAGGTCGTCCAATAATAGCGACACGAATCACGCCATCCGCTTCAAGCGATGCTTTAGGCGCTACCGGAAAATCTTCGGTTACCTCACGTAACAAACGTTGAATCCCACGACCATGTGTTGCTGAAATAGGATGTACCGAAGAAAAACCTAACGCCTGAAAATCGGCACATGCAACTGACTCATCAAGACCGTCGGTTTTATTAACAAGAAGATCGACCGATTTTCCATACTTTCTTAAGCGCAGGGCGATTTGCTCATCTGTGGGGGTAACTCCCGTGCGCCCATCCACTAAAAAGAAAATATGAGTGGCTTCTTCTAACGCCTGCGTTGATTGTGAGGACATCAAGTCATCTACGGCCAGATCTTCAACGCCGACGCCACCCGTATCAACCACTAAAAATGCTTTATCTTCAAACGAAGCACTACCGTATTGCCTGTCACGTGTTAAACCCGGAAAATCGGCCACTAAAGCATCTTGTGTGTGTGTTAAGCGATTAAATAACGTCGATTTTCCGACGTTGGGACGCCCGACAAAAACAACTGTTGGCATCATAATGGATTATCCTTTGATCGAAAAGCATTGAAGTTGTCCTGAGGCAGTTATAACATAGATGTGATTATCTGAAACAAGTGGCCCAACAATAATTGAGCTTCCAAGCGCGTGTCGCGCAACAAAATCACCATGCTTCACATCTATAAGGTGTAAAAATCCTGTTTTATCACCCACAAGCAAACGTCGTCCCATTAAAACCGGCTCAGTCACACCGCGCGCAGTTAAAGCAGGTTGTTTCCAACGAACATGTCCATTACTTCGATTCATGGACCATAAAATATCTTCAGCATCGGTCATGTAGAGTGCACCTGAATCAATCGCTAAATTTCGGTACGTTGATACAGGCTTGCTCCAATTAAATTGACCTTGCCTAAGTGACATCGCAACCATGTAGCCTTGATAACTGGCCAAATAAACCACATCGCCTCGAACCAGCGGATCACTACTAATATCAGCTAAACGCTCAACATCACTTGCTCCACTTGCATAGCCCATGCTGCGCTGCCAGATTACACGACCTGTTTCAAGATCAATTGCATCCAATTTTCCGTCAGAAAAGCCGACTAAAACCATATGATTATAAAGAACAGGAGAAGAACTTGCTCTTAAAACAAGGGATGGCGCACCATGATCAATCACCCATTGCTTTTCGCCTGTTCGGCGATTAAACGCATAAAGATGGCCGTCGACCGTCTTAACAATCACTTGATCATCAACAATTAATGGCAATGACAAGACTTCGCTCGACACACTACCGTGCCAAAGTTCATGACCGTCAGACTTACTAAGAACACTGATACCGGCGTTATCAGTTGAAAAAACTAAATTTTTAGCCCCAACAGCCGGGCCAGATACTAATTTTTGCGTTTGTTGTTTAGACCAAAGCACTTCACCCGTTGTTTTATTGACAGCCTTCACTAAACCTTGATGGTTGGCTACATAAATCATCGAACCATCAATCGCAGGCTTCAACCGAAGGTAGGCATCCTGTTTTTTAACAGACTTACCCAGCGAAACGGTCCAACAAGGCGTCCAGGTAACCGTATTCGAGGCAAGCGGTGGTAAAGATCCAGGTACAGCGGTATTGTCTTTACCTAACCAATAATCATCCAAGTACGTACATCCTTGAATCATCAAGAAAACAAACAGTCCAATCCATCGCAATTGTATACGAGCCATACGCCCTAAAACCTCTTTCTTTACGCTGATTTAAACGCCGTAGCCTCATGTTTTGAGGATTGCGCTAAAGCCGCTAATTCATTTGCTTTCATATCCAAAAATAAATTACCTATACCGCGAATTTTGGCCTCATCACGAGCCTCACTGTACAGAACATCCGCTTCTTGGTAACGTCCCGTGGCAACGTACACATCGCCTTTCAATTCATCAACTAAAGGTTTATATACAGAACTATCCATCTGGTCCAAATAGCCTAATGCCTTATCAAAAGCTTTCTGTTCAATCAAAATTCGTGCAAGACGAATACGTGCGACCTGCTTCAGGGCTGGCATAGTAGCATGAAGTGCAACATGGTCGAGAACATTTTTAGCCTCATTCCATTTTTCCAGTGACACCCAATGCGTTGCTAAGACGAGTTCTGCCGCATCGGCATAAACGGTCTTAGGATAGTCGTTGATCAACGTTTTTGAATACGCTTCGATAGCCTTGCTATCATTTCCAGACGACGCCGCCATTAAGCGCTCATAAGACGCAGAGGCTTGCCACGCCATTTTTTCTGAGTGCCAATTCCAATATTTGTATCCAGCCACACTCACAAGCACGATAGACAAAACAAGACTAATCAAACGTTGATGGCGCTGCCACCATGCCTTTATCGCCTCTAACTGCTCCGTCTCGGTCATATAAATCGACACGCTTACATCTCCTTTCGAGTAATTAATCCAAAAAATACGTTCTCATGGCTTGCACAACATCAACCTGAGGTACACATTGCTGCGCACGTTGACCGCGTAAATCTTTCATGCTTATGGTTTGTTCGCACAACTCATCCTCGCCTAAGATCAAAGCCAAACGCGCGCCGCTTTTATCGGCTTTCTTAAATTGATTTTTAAAACGCCCACCGTTGGTATGTAATAAAACAACCCAGCTAGGCATAGCTTCTCGAATGGTTTCAGCTATTTGTATAGCGCGAGGTAAAGCCTCTTCTTCGACGAGAATATACGCCGTCGGCGGGAGTTCTAACAACTGAGCTACGTTTTGTTGCTGCATAAGCAATAATAAACGTTCGGCGCCCATAGCAAAACCAAACGCAGGTGTTGCTGCTCCACCTAAGTGCTCTACTAATCGGTCATAGCGACCTCCGGCACATACGGTACCTTGGCTACCGAGTGCTGTCGTCACCCATTCAAACACTGTATGTTCATAATAATCTAAACCACGCACTAAACATGGATTAATTTCATACGAAATATTTAAAACATCAAGGCCTGAACATAAGCTCGAAAAATGCGCTTGACTAACCTCACCTAAGCTCTCCATAAGCTTGGGTGCATCAGAAATGATAGCTTTCATATCGGGATTTTTACTATCGAGAATCCGTAAAGGATTTTGCTCAAGACGACGCACACTGTCTTCATCAAGACGTTCCATATGCTGTCTAAAATAAGCAACTAAAATCGCTTTATAGCTTTGGCGCTCTTCAACCGTTCCGATTGTATTGAGTTGCAACTGAACCACATCATCAACCCCAATCATGCGCCAAAATCGCGCACAAAGAGCGATCATCTCAAGCTCAATCCCCACACCTGCCAAGCCAAAAGCTTCGAGTCCAAGCTGCTGAAACTGTCGGTAACGACCTTTTTGTGGTTTTTCATAACGAAACATTGGCCCCGTGTACCATAATTTATGAGGGGTATTACGTAACATCCCATGCTCAATGCATGCTCGAACACAGCCAGCTGTACCTTCGGGACGCAAAGTTAAGCTCTCACCGTTTCGGTCAGAAAACGTGTACATTTCTTTTTCAACAATATCGGTCACTTCACCGATGGAGCGCTTAAACAAAGCTGTATTTTCAAGTAAAGGCGTTCGAAACTCGCGATACCCATACGTCAAGACACAATCCGCAAAGCTACGCTCCAAAAACCGTAAAGCATAACTTGCATCTGGAAGCACATCATTCATGCCACGAATGGCTTGAATTTTTTCAATCATTATGCGCACCTAAAAATAGGGCTTGCTTTGGCTTCGTTGTTGGTGTGAGTAACGTACGCATATTGGATAAATCCGTCAAGCGTATCTCAGACTCTGTGTGAGCAAGTGATGCATCAACTTGCTGCGTGTGTGCTGAAAACAACGTTTCCACGTCTTTACTTTTGCTCCACCACCAAGCCACAGCAACGACAACAATCACTGCAAAAGCACCAGTTACCCATCGTGTAATATGCTCAACTTGATGGGTTTGTCGCCGAGTTTGCCACAACGCACGCTCCTGTACTCGCTTGGTACTCGCATGAAAACGATTAAACGATGCAAGGAACGGTGCTGGCTTAACGCCGACCAAATTGGCATAGGCTCGTAAATACCCTTTGATAAATACCGGTTCTGGCATATCTTGGTAATCATCAGCTTCGAGTCGCTCAATCATGCATACACGCAAATGCAGTTTACTTGCAACATATTCAGCACTGTAACCATGCTGCTCGCGAATAGCTGCGAGCTGCGCGCCTGGATTTTCGCTTAAAGACATTTCATTTGTATCTGTCATATCAGTCATATTATTTACATAAGTTGTATCATTTAAATCATTCATGTTATCTATATTATCCAAATCATCGATACCGGTGGCTGTGGTCGTGGTTACGTTCATTCACATACTCCAAAAGAAGACGGCGAAACATATTATAGCCGTGAACGGACCGTGGTGGATATACCTTTTAGTTGATTTGTTCTTCTTTCATTTTCTCAAAGTTCAAGGCTTGCCAACGTGCTGCACGACGTGTTTTATCCGCAACCTCACCGGCTAACTGCCCGCAAGCGGCATCAATATCATCACCACGTGTTTTACGTGTAATAGTATTAATACCTGCAGCAATCAAGCGATCGCGAAAGGCAAAAATTGCATTTTTTGATGAGCGTTCATAATGCGTCATAGGAAACGGATTAAACGGTATTAAATTCATCTTGGCGGGCACATCGGCTAATAGAGCAATCAATTCATCCGCATGTTCAAGCTGATCGTTGACACCTTTGAGCATGACATATTCAAAAGTCACAACACGTCTATCTGAAAAATATGTACGACATACATCCATAAGCTCAGCTAAAGGATATTTTTTATTAATCGGTACGAGCTCATTGCGTAAGACATCATTAGGAGCATGAAGTGACACGGCAAGTGATACTTCACTCAGTTCACGCAAACGCTTCATTTCGGGAATTATCCCTGATGTGCTCAACGTCACACGACGTTTAGACAAGCCGTAAGCATAGTCGTCCATCATCAAATTCATCGCGGCTAACACCGGATCAAAATTTAAGAGCGGCTCGCCCATCCCCATCATCACGACGTTTGTAATCCTGTAGGGAAAGCTTACTTTTTCAGCTGCAAGTGCATGCACTGCAAGCCAAACTTGACCAATAATTTCAGCCGATGATAAGTTACGATTGAACCCTTGTTTCCCTGTTGAACAAAAACTGCAATTGAGCGCACACCCCACCTGAGACGAAACACATAGCGTGCCTCGATTCTCCTCGGGAATAAATACGGTCTCAACGGAATTACCACATGATAAACGAAGTAACCATTTACGCGTTCCATCATCTGAAACTTGGCATGTCATCATCTCAGGCGCACGAATTTCAGCGATATCAGCAAGACGTGCACGTAAGACTTTGCTCAGATTATTCATCTCTGAAAAATCTGAGCAACCTTCATGATGAATCCATTTCATAAGTTGCTTGGCTCGGTACGGCTTCTCGCCTTCTTGTTCAAAAAAAGCCAACAAACTTTTTTGATCTAAACCAAGCAAATTTATTTTTTTTGAATCCATCATGTCATCCACCTCAATTAAGCAAGTTTAAGCACGTTTGCACAGCTCATGCGACTCAAAGAAGAATGGAATTTCTTGGCTTGCTGTTTCAGCAGCATCTGAACCATGTACGGCATTCGCATCAATACTATCTGCAAATTCAGCACGAATCGTGCCCGGAGCCGCTTCTTTAGGATTGGTTGCGCCCATAATATCACGGTGCTTTTTAATCGCATCCGGACCTTCTAAGACTTGAATCATCACAGGACCTGAAATCATGAAGTTTACGAGATCATTAAAAAATGGACGTTCTTTATGAATCGCATAAAACGCTTCAGCTTTTTCACGTGATAAACGTGTCATTTTAGCAGCAACAATTTGAAGGCCTGCTTCTTCAAATTTTGTATAAATTTTTCCGATCACTGATTTTTTTACAGCATCAGGCTTAATAATCGATAATGTTAATTCTGTTGACATCATGTACTCCAATTGTGTATTAACGGTTCATGGACGCGCGTATTATACACGAATAAGATGTGACCAGGCCAATTTTTCCAAAACTTTTCCTAGATCTCCTCATTTTTTTGAAAAACCCGACTATACTATCTTTAAAATCATTCGATGTGGCTCTTTTAAGAGCCGTTACTTATAAGCGAGGTAAAACTCATGGCTGTTTTGTTTTTCAAGCACAACGAGGAAGAGCCCATACAAAACCAAGAAGATAAGCTCGGTGAACTTTTTTTGCTGCTTCAAACGTATAATTTGATCGCACATGACGATCAAGAAAACCGCTCGGAAGGCTTGCAAGCTATATTAGATCACTTAAACACCATGACATTAACACCTAGCCTTCGTCAGTGGATTGAAAACGATTTAACGGAGCATCTCGATGATTATGACTTAACATCAGAGCTCACATCCACCAAGCCACCCACTAATTTCTGAATCAGCCCAGGCCCTTCATAAATTAATCCCGAATACACCTGAATCAATGATGCTCCGGAGGTTATACGCAAACGCGCCTCCTCCGGGCTATCTATCCCACCTGCAGCAATTAAAATTAAATCATCACCTACGGCGTTTTTAACAACATCGAGACATTGCCGAGCACGTGTAGCAAGCGGCCGACCACTCAAGCCACCCGTTTCACCTTGATGCGATACTGTTGTATTCGTAAGAATAATGCCATCCAACCCCGATGCTACGAGTTGTACCGCCATGTTTTTCAGGGATTCGTCCGACTCATCAGGAGAAAGCTTGATCACCATCGGTACATAACGTCCTGTTTTCTCAGCTAATACAATTTGCTCTTCACGCAGCTTACTCGTCAACGAAGTAAAACGCGTGATATCATGCAATTCACGTAAGCCTGGCGTGTTGGGCGATGAAATATTTACCGCGATATAATCAGCATAAGCGTACACTCGTTCCAGGCAATACAGATAATCATCCCATATTTTCTCAGCAGACGTATTTTTATTCGGACCAATACTTACACCTATCACGCCCCGATAGGCTGTTTTTTTTATATTTTTGACAAGCGCGTCCACCCCAGCATTATTAAATCCCATACGGTTAATAATTGCACGCTCTTTAGATAAGCGAAAAATACGAGGTTTTGGATTACCGCCTTGTGGTTGTGGCGTTACCGTTCCGAGTTCAATAAAAGAAAAACCTAATTTACCTAAGGCATCTAAATATTTACCATCTTTATCAAACCCTGCCGCTAAACCTACGGGATGCTTTAACTCCATCCCCATCACCTGGACTGGCTTACTTGCGATCTTTTTAAAACAACACTTCGGTATATAACGCAGTATAGACAATGCAATATGATGCATCTTTTCTGCATCAATATAATTAGATAATTTTCGAAAGCAACCGTACATACAATGTTTTCCTCAAACTAAAATATGCATTAGTTTACAGCACAAACAAAACAATTACCGCCTTGTTTTTTTGCTTGGTACATCGCCTGATCTGCTGATTTAATTAATGCTTGTTCATCAAAATCTTTACCTTGATTAAAGCTAATACCAACGCTTACAGAAAGCAACAGTGATTGTTCATCAATGAATATGGGCTGGCAACATGCGTTTAATATACGCTCGGCCAATTTTTCTAGGTGCTTAGGATTCGTAAAAGAAGAGACTGTTAAAACAAACTCATCTCCACCTATTCTTGCTAATAAATCTTCCGTCCGTAACGTACTGGAGATACGATCACTGATCTCTTGCAACACAAGATCGCCTACATCGTGACCATGCGTATCATTAATGGGTTTAAAAAGATCAAGATCAAGATATATAAAACCCAGCATTGCTCCAGAGCGCCGTGCTATTGAGGCTGTGCGTTTAACGTAATCATCAAAATAACGACGATTAGGAAGACCCGTTAACGTATCCACAAAGGCATACTTCGTGATGATTTCGGCATCTTTTTTTTGCTCGGTAATATCTCGAAGTAAATTAACGCCAAGCTGTCCTTGATCAGTTTTAATCGCAAACAAGGCTGATTCCATGGGAAAGCCTGAACCGTCTTTCCTGCAAGCATAAAGATCTAAATTACGACCCGCTAAAAATCGAGGCTTTGGACTTTCAAAAAAATCAGCGCGCAATTTGGGATGTATGGCTCTTATTTTCTCAGGTACTAAATCTTCAATGCTGCATTGACGAAAGTCATCTTCAGCGTACTGGAATAACTGTTGAGCCACTCGATTGGTGATAATAATTTTTCCAGACTCTTCGCTGATAACAACCGCTTCGGGAATCAAGTCTAAAAATCCTAAAAAAGAGTCCGACATGATAAAATCATAGGTCCAGTGAATATGCTTCATTTTCTTCTCGAAATCCCTATCGTTCATCTCATCGCTATCCTTTTCGTATGCTCAGCCTTGAAGTTTTTTAAATAAATTACCTAATTCAAGTGGCGCAGGAAACACAATCGTTGAAGAATTACCGTTATCAGCAATATTCGCCAACGTTTGTAAATAGCGTAATTGCATGGCTTCAGGGCTTTTAGCTAAAATTTTAGCTGCATCCAAGAGCTTTTCGGATGCTTGGTACTCTCCCTCAGCGTGAATCACTTTAGCGCGTCGATCTCGCTCAGCTTCGGCCTGTTTAGCAATCGCACGAATCATATTTTCGTTTAAATCAACATGCTTAATCTCAACGTTAGATACTTTAATGCCCCAGCCATCCGTTTGTTCATCTAAGATTTTCTGGATATCACAATTCAAACTTTCTCGTTCAGACAGCATTTGATCAAGTTCATGCTGGCCTAACACAGAGCGTAATGTCGTTTGGGCCAGCTGACTGGTCGCCTCCAGGTAATCTTGCACTTGAACAATAGCATTTTCCGGTTCAACAACACGAAAATACAACACAGCATTCACACGTACCGAGACATTATCTCGAGAAATCACATCTTGACTGGGGACATCCATCACCACCGTTCGCAAATCAACACGTACCATTTGCTGTAAAACAGGAATAATAACAATTAACCCTGGACCTTTGACTCGCCAAAATCGACCTAACATAAAGACCACACCGCGCTCATATTCTCGAAGCACACGAAATGTAGATGCTAATATAATTCCGGCTAAGGCCATAAAAAAAACACTGAAATAAACCATTACTTATCTCCCTCGTCTAGTTTTTCTTCTATTTCCAAACAAATACCGTTAATAGCAATCACTTTAATCGGGCAATTGCTACGAATCGTATGCTTTGAATATACACTCCAAATTTCACCGTGGATTAACGCCTGACCGCGAGGTTCAATTAAGCCTAATGTATGACCTAGTGCCCCCATCAACATGTTCGCGCCGTTTTGCACAGGACGCTTTTGACTACGTAGCGCAAGCTTCACGCCTAACACCAATATCGCACCTAAAATAACAAGTAGAAATCCAAGATAGTATATAGGCAACGCTTGCAAAGCATAAAGTGCGACACCCAGAGCCATAAAACCTATCACACCTGGCAAAATAAACCCTGGATTAAATAATTCAAAAAAAACTCCGAATATACCCAATATAAGTAGCGCATAATAAACTATCGACGGTTGCATCATGACCTCTGAAAAACACATAAATTAACGACCTATTGAATAAGAGCTACTCTAAACATAGCATACTCAAGACATAAAAATTATGCTATCTTCTCCTCCTAAATTTTCTATATCAAACCAATAGGGTATTATTATGGACGCTTACACCGTCGCATCATGTTACAAATTTATAGCCGTCAATGATCTTGATCTTTTTAAACGCCAACTACTGCTAGCCATGAAAGAACACCGTATTCTTGGTACGTTTATTTTAGCTCCTGAGGGTCTTAATGCAGGATTTGCGGGCACACCTGAAAACATCCAAAACATGTATGCTTTTTTAAGAGCTGATACTCGATTCGCTGATTTAGAATTTAAAGAAACCCACACAAACACCATGCCGTTTGAACGCCGTAAAGTAAAATTACGCCCAGAAATCGTCACCCTTGGCGTGCCAGGAACCGAGGCGCTATCCACCAAAGAAACGCATTTATCACCCGAAGCTTGGAACGAGCTTTTAGACGACCCCGATGTTTTAGTGCTAGATGCCCGAAATCATTACGAAGTAACCCTAGGTAAATTTAGGCATGCTATTGATCCTGAAATACATACATTTAGAGATTTTCCAGAATATATTCAAAAAAACCTACTGGACAAAAAACAAACAAAAATAGCCACATACTGCACGGGTGGTATTCGCTGCGAAAAATCTACCGCTTATTTTAAAGATTTAGGTTTTGAACATGTGTATCAGCTCGATGGTGGCATATTAAATTACATCGAAAAAATGCCTGCTGAGCAATCTAAGTGGGATGGTCAATGCTTTGTTTTTGATGAAAGAATTGCGGTGTAACGCACTTAATCTAGACTCACATCAACAGGAACCCCAAATACTTTATATTTCTCAGGCAGCGCTTGTTTAAAATGAATGATCACAATTAATTTATTTTCACGCGTTGCCAGCGGACTTTGAAAAGCAAGCGGCGTACTATCAGCATGACTCGGAACATTGATGACTTCACCTTTTGCTACAAATTGATCGGGGAACGTTAATGTCACCTTCGTTTGCGGGCGCACGTCTTCAGCTTTTTTAGGATCAATAAAGGCCACCACATGTAAATCATTTTTTGTGATAATTTCAATAATTTCTTCACCTGAAGCAAGAAATTCACCTGGACTTATTCTAATCTCTTTGATAGCCCCTTCCTCAGGCGACTTAATCAAAAAATATTGCTTTTTTATATTTATCTGATTTATTTGGTTGTTAATATCTTCAAGAGGCCGTTTATAATTAACCTCCATCAGCACATCGTTTTCTAGCTTAATTTGCTTAATCTGGTGCTGTAATTGAGAATAAGCTTGCTTAGCATCAGACACATTTTTTCGAGCTTCCTCTAACTTCAAAGCCGAAACATGCCCTTTCGGGGCATAATATGTAAGAAATTTATCATACACCTCCTGGCTACTAGCAATATCTTTTTTTACACTCTCTAAATTTCCTTCTAACGATGCAGTTGACTCTCGACTGATGGATGTTGCTCGTTTTTCAATACGTTCTTTTTCTTTATTCAAATACATTAATTCTGAATCAAGTGTAGGTGATTTAAATAGGAGTAATTTTTGGTCTTTTTTTACCTGATCACCTTCATTGATATACATTTTATCAACGTATCCAGCATCCGGCGTTCTTATCGTGACGGTATCAAACACAACCACACCTTGAAAATCTGCAAGTATGGTTTCATCCAAGAGCATATACATCAGTGCAAGTAACGGAAGGCTCACTAATCCAATGATTAAAAGCCAACGAAACTTAGGCGCCGATCGTGTGCCTGCACCGTAATCTTTCACGGTTGATTTTTCATCTAATTTAGTTCGCTTTAAACTAATACCCATGTAATTCACACCATCTTATTTTGTTTTTTTAATCACCCACCAAGGAGCCATCGAAGAATCATTATGACCTTTGAAAATAATCTCATTCATAATAAAAAAGAAAGCCATAAAACGCATCACCATATTATAAAGTGGAAGCACAAAGAGCCAAGGTATAAAACGTTTGTCTTTTTTAATACGCTCAGATACTAAGAGTAAAAATAGCATAAACATAGCAAGAGTCACGAGTAAATAATAAAAATATAACATCACAAACATCGATGAAATAACATGTAGAGGAAATTTAAAAAAGAGAATCGTCGTATAACATAAAACAACAAACGGTAAAATCAACTGAAAATACAACCCGTACCATGCAATAAAAAACAGCTTTCTAAATGAAATGATTTTAGTACTAAAAAGCCGCCAATGACGCGTGATATAAATATAATACAAATCTCCGTCCCAGCGTACGCGCTGCTTCATAAGCTCCATAAATGTCGCCGGCGACTCCGTCCATGCAATCGCATAAGGCTCATGTATCACCTTAAGCCAAGGATAACGACTGAGATATGCGTGCATCCGAAGTGTCATATCTAAATCTTCAGCCGTGCCGTTCAACCACCCGCCAATTTGCCTTACAAACGTGGTTCTAAATATACCAAACGCCCCCGATATATTATTAACCACCCCAAGCTCGGTTAGCCCAAATCTGGCTAATTGAATACTCATCATGTATTCAATAGCCTGCATTCGCGTCGTCAGTGAATCGAAAGCATTTCGCACACGTACAGCGCCTGAAACAGCGACAACATGTGGATCTCTAAAATGCTGTGCGGCATGTGCTATGGTTGTATTATCAATCGACGTATCAGCATCAATTAAAACCATGATGTCGCCTCGCGCCAACCGTAAGCCAAGGTTTCTCGTACTCGAAAGACCACCACGTGCCATTTTATTAATAACACGATATTGACGTGTTAAACCATTATCAAATTGTTTACTGAGTTGCGTAGCAAACGTTGTGGTAACTTTATTAGCTCCAGCATTATCCACAATAATTAAAACCTCAATCACTCCCTCATAAATTTGCTCATGAATTGACTTGAACGTAACTAATAACTCTTCATATGTTTCATTGTATGCTGCGACAACCATGCTCACCAAAGGCGTATAACCAACCTGAGGCGTTTTTTTTCGATGTAAAATAAGCCAGCCTTTAATACTGTAAGCAACGGTAAACATATAAAATGGCATTTCTAAAAATAAAACAAAGGGAAAATAGAATAAAAACAAATGAATAATTTGACCGGATTTAAAGATCGATAGAATATAAAACTGCATTGCTAATAAAAAGTCAGTCATCTGAAACTCGATTTAGCATTTCATTGATAAGTAATTCTTTATCTAATTTACCCTCTAAAATTTCAGAGGATGATACAAAACCAAACTTAATGCTTAACTTACCGCCTTTATCGGCGTGGTCTTTATCAAAATCTCGTATCCTCTCTTGAATAATAGGAATATATTGTGAATTCGTCATGGTTAGTAAACAAAATAATTTATCATCATCAACGCTTAATAAGTCTGTTTGTCTAAATAAGTCACGAGCATTTTCATAAAATAAAACCAATTGCTGCTCTGTTTTTAAAAAGCCTATGTCTTCAATTAAAGCATCAATGTTTTCAACAAACATCACACCCGCTACAAACTCAACTTCTTTATGTCGTTGAGCCACACCTACTTGCCACTGAATAATCAGCTCTAATAAATCAAAATTAATTAATTCAAAAAATGCACCGAGATCTAGCTCTAGTTTTTGTAGATTATTTTTAGAAAATTCCTCCCCTTTTTTTGTCAAATGAAAGGCACAAAGCTTTCGTGTATTCAGAGACTCTGGATCACCTATTTTTTCACAAGCAAGGCACATAAAACGCGTGCTTGGATCAAAAAATCGATGCTGGCATTTTTCACAAATTTTATCTTCCAAAGGTTTGTCATAATCAATGCCAATATGCTTAAGTGTTGTCTGGCAACGACCACACACCAGTTCTTGATGTTTCATGAATTCTTTAACGGGGCCAACATTACCGCATGTAAAGCAATGCACAAAAGGTTCGATATGAAGATCAACCGACTCACAATTAGGGCAACAATGTTTAAAATTTAATAATCCACCTTCACATCCTGGACAAATTTGCAGTTCATTCACGACTTCGCGCGCTTCAAAATACCCACGTTTAACCAGCGCATTAAGTACATACCAATGCTCATTTGCGCTTCCTTCAGAAGCTAAGGCCTGAACTATAGGATAAACAAATCCATAAATATTTTCGTATGTAATACGAGGCAAAATGTCTAAATTTTCTCGACTAAACATATACCGACAGATAAAAACATTCATATCTTGTTTTTCAGGATGAGCACCATCATTCTGCTGGCAAATTGTGATTCGTTCGTTAATTGCTTCTGCTTTACTGTAGGCGGCTTCGTCAAACCCACCATCCAATAACGCCTTACACTTATCTGGGGCACCATCCCAGGAAAAAAATGGACAATAACGATAAGTTTTTGTTTGACGTAAAGTCGCAAGCGTTTCAAAGGTTATATTATCGTCAAAATCAAACACAACGAAGCTGCAACCCTCTTCAGGCAAGTGCTCCAGTGCATTAATTTGTACTAACCGAGCATCAAGCGAAGGAAGTTTTTTACTACTCAGCACATACCCTTGTGTTTGCATTAGTCCCAATATCCTTATCGTAACGTGCTTTTTAATAATACTAGTTCACATTGCACACCCACGCAATCACATAAAATAAGTTAAAAGTACTATACTTTGAATACGTTGATGAGAAATATGCCCGTTAATTATGAAGAACGATAAGAATGGAAAAAAATTATCGGAAGTGGATGAGATTGTCGCCGCGGCACTCGACGCTGCAGCATTAGAACTCATGGATACCTTTCCTGAGGTTCCAACACACGACCCATCAGATCCAGAAGTGACTGCTCGACTTAAAGCACAAGCACAAGCACAAGCACAACAAGCTAAATCAATTCAACCAAAACAAAAACAAAAACCAAAACCCATTAAAGCACACGTACATGAACAGGCTAAACCACCTCAACACCAGCAGCAACCAACAAAAGAAAAAATAAAACCGCAAGTTCAAGCTAAAACAACCCCATCTGACCCAGGCGCTCGATTGGTCAGTGACGTTACGGATGAATACCGAAGAAATTTAGCTGAAAGGCGTAAAGCAAGCATGGCTGATGCAAAAAATGATGTTAAAAAGGCTTATAATTTTATTAAAAATATAGTTGAAGCCATTGCCACTTTACTCAAAAAAATTGTTAATGCCATAACAAAAGCACCTGAGCAAGAAAAAAAATTAAGCGTACAAGATAAGCAGATTATCGAGCAAGCGGCAGAGCAGATTGCTAAACCAGATGCTACAACCGAGGAAATTTTCGCCCATACAGGCACGATTTTAAATCAATTAGAAAACCCATCTGAACCTGAGGCTGGTGTAACGCAAGAAGCTGCAGCACCTGAACAAGGCTGGTTAGGACGGGCACTAAATACAGTTAAATCTGCACTCACAGTCGCCTCAAATACGCTTGGATTCAAGTCCGCAAAAGAAGATCTACAACAAACCATTATGAGTATGGACGCAAGCGATACGCATGATACGTCCAACGAGCAAGAAAAACCTAAGGTATCTAAAGATAACGAACAAGAACCAGAATCTCCTGGCTCAGGATTTCAATAATTTAGACCGATCAAACAATAGATTAGATAAGCGTGGACCAAACAAATGCACAATAAGACCCAGCATAATCAAGAGCGCGGCCATAAGTTTCCATGCGGGCAATCCCTCCCCAAACACAAGGCTTGATGCGAACATACCAAAGATAGGCACAAGTAAAGCAAAAGGCACCATCGTGCCTACCGAGTATTTACTCATGAGCCATGCCCAGAGCCCGTACCCAATCCAAGTAGAACCATAAGCAACGTAGAGTAAAGCCGAGACACCACGCCAGCTGACATGTTGCAAAGACATCATGAGAGCAGACGGCCCCTCAAGAACGTATGAGCTCGCCAGTAACAACGGAAACGACAAAAAGCTCGACCAGACAATAAGAGAAAGCCCTTGAGCCCCGCCCATTTTTTTGATGCATAAATTACCAGCGCCCCACGCCATGGATGCCAAAAGAATCCAAACAAGGCCGCTTCCCGTGAGATCGACACCATTTAAATGTTCAGCAACGACCACAAGACCCATCAGTGCTAGACTTGCTCCCATAACCTGCCATTGTGTTAGTCGCTCGCCTAAAAACACAGCTGCAAACATAAAACTAAAAAATACCTGAATTTGTGAAAGCAACGATGTCAGACCAGGTGAGACACCAGCTTTCATTCCTATAAATAGGCAAGAAAAGTGTAGCGCGAACGCCAGGGTACTATATAAAGTTACAAGCCGCCAAGATACACGCGGACGCTTAATAAAGAAAATAATCGGTACACTCGCCATAAAAAAACGCAACGCACACAAAGCCAACGGAGGAAATTCTTCTAACCCCATCGTCACAAAGACAAAATTAAATCCCCAGATGACCATCACAAGAATAGCAAGCATAATATGTCGCGGATGCATAAAGAGTCCTCTTAATATTGTGCTCAAAAGTAATCGCCCCAACCCAGGTAGCGCCAAAAATGAGCTTTAAATTCAAAATAAACGCACATCATACCTTGTTTGATTCTCTTTGTGTACTTTTATTTAATATTTATCACCCCTAAACCTAAAAAAAACCAACATCACCATCCGAATCAGGCAGATTCATTTTCCCTCAACATCAACACATATTCCTCCCTCAGAATAACCTGGTTTTTACGGTGATTTATGGGTATCCTTACTTCTTCTCAATTTGCTTAGAAGGACGTGAGCGTAATGACTGTAGTTGCTCGTTTTGAGATTACTTTTCTCCAAGTTCTAGATGAACAAGGCGTATTAAAAGCTTCGCTCCCTGCCTTTGCAGAAGATAAACAAACGCTGATTGATCTGTACCGCACCATGGTGCTAACGCGTGTATTTGATAAAAAAGCCATTGCACTCCAACGCACAGGCCAAATGGGAACCTACGCGCCGATCAATAGCCAAGAAGCCGTTGCCACAGCTATAGGTCATGCGATGCGGCCCGAAGATGTTTTTGTGCCTTATTACCGCGATTATGCTGCGCAAATTCAACGCGGCGTAAAGATGTCCGACATTCTTGCCTACTGGGGTGGTGACGAACGAGGAAGCGATTTTGATGCCACCTCCAATGCTTCTCAAGATTTTCCAATCTGCGTACCGATTGCCTCACAATGCCAGCACGCAGCAGGCATTGCCTTTGCATTCCAATACCGAAAAGAGCCCCGTGTTGCTGTGGTGTGCTTGGGCGATGGTGGTACATCTGAAGGTGACTTTTATGAAGCCATGAACGTGGCGGGCCTTTGGAAATTACCGGTCGTCTTTGTCGTCAATAATAATCAATGGGCTATTTCTGTACCGCTTACGAATCAAACCGCAACAGAAACCATTGCTCAAAAAGCCATTGCTGCAGGCTTTAAAGGCGTACAAGTGGATGGTAACGACGTGATTTCAACGCGTCAAATCGTTGGCGAGGCAATCGAGCGCGCTCGTCGAGGCGAAGGCCCAACCCTGGTTGAGGCCATCACGTATCGTTTATCCGACCACACCACAGCCGATGATGCGACCCGTTATCAGCCCGCAAAAGATGTAGCCGATGCACAGGGTCGTGAACCCATCAAGCGCTTGAAAATTTTCTTAGAAAATCAGCATGATTGGGATGAAACGCAAGATCAAGCCTTATTACAAGCCGCTAAGCATGAAGTTGATGAAGCGGTACACGTCTATTTGGACCGCAAACCTCAATCGATTGAAAGCGCTTTTGATTATCATTATGCAGAAACACCGGCTGAACTCTTAGAGCAACGCGAAGAAGCCATGGAGGAAGCTAAACATGTCTAATATTACACTCCTTGAAGCCGTCACCCAAGCGCTTGCTTATGAGCTAAATCACGATGAAAATGTGGTCGTTTTTGGTGAAGATGTTGGTAAAAACGGTGGAGTTTTTCGTGCAACTGCTGGTCTCCAAGAGCGTTTTGGCGAGCGACGCGTGTTTGATTCACCGCTTGCTGAATCGATGATTGCAGGCCTTGCCGTGGGCATGTCGGCCCAAGGCTTAAAACCTGTGGCTGAATTTCAGTTTATGGGTTTTATTTACCCCGCGATGAATCAAATCATCTCGCACGCCGCACGTCTTCGTAATCGTACACGTGGTCGATTGCACTGCCCTCTGGTCTTTCGAGCGCCGTTTGGTGGCGGTATTCATGCGCCGGAGCACCACTCTGAAAGCACCGAGGCTTTGTTTGCGCATATTCCGGGTTTGCAAGTTGTGATTCCTTCGTCGCCGAAACGTGCTTATGGGTTATTACTCGCTGCCATGCGTAACCCAGATCCAGTGATCTTTCTTGAGCCTAAACGTATTTATCGCTTGGTCAAACAACCGGTACCTGATGATGGCAAAGCACTACCGCTAGGTACCTGCTTTACACTCAAGACCGGTGATGACGTCACACTGATTAGCTGGGGCGCTAGCATTCACGAAACCATGCAAGCCGCATCCGCACTTGAAGCAGACGGCATATCCTGTGAAGTGATTGATGTCGCAACGATTAAACCGCTTGATATCAACACGATTTTAACGTCTGTTGAAAAAACAGGCCGCGCCGTTATTATTCATGAAGCGGCTAAATCAGGTGGTGTCGGCGCGGAAATTTCAGCGCAAATCATGGAAAATAGTTTAGATTCATTGCTCGCACCGGTACAGCGTGTCACAGGTTACGATGTGACGATGCCTTATTTTCAATTGGAAAAATATTATTTACCCAGTGTTCAGCGCATTAAACAAAGCGTGCTTAGCATCATGGCCTAATATTAAATATAGAATATAAAATGGAGTTGTTATGACGGTTTTTAATTTACCTGATTTAGGCGAAGGCCTTCCTGATGCCGAAATCCATGAATGGTTTGTCAAAGTCGGTGACCAGGTCACGGTTGACCAACCGCTTGTATCCATGGAAACAGCCAAAGCCGTGGTCGACGTACCCTGCCCTCAAGCCGGCACCATCGAAAAATTATTCGGCAATCCCGGTGATATTATACTCACCGGCGCACCGCTTGCTGCATTTATTCAAGAAAAAAAACAAGCGACAGAAGATCAAGGCACCGTGGTCGGTAAACTGGAAGAAAGCACAGATGTTGCAGATGATGATTTTATTATTGGTTCAGCATCACCGAACGCAGCACGCGTTAAAACAACCCCTGCTGCACGCCTCAAAGCTAAGCGTTTAAACATTGATTTAAAAGCGGTGTCTGGAACAGGTGAAAATAATCTTATCACGCTTGATGATGTTGAGTTAGCGGCGAAGCAACAAGCTGAACCACCTGAAGGCTTCGAGCCACTTCGTGGCGTACGACGTGCCATGCTAAGCAGCATGGTTCAGTCACATCAAACGGTCGTTCCTGTCAGTATTTTTGATGAAGCTGATGTATCCCGTTGGATTGGAAAAGATGATATTACGGTAAGAATTATTCGTGCTATCTGTGATGCGGTCAAACTCGAGCCGGCTTTAAATGCATGGTTTGATACCGAGCATAGCGCCCGTAAATGCTTTGATGAGGTGAATTTAGGGCTCGCCATGGATAATGCCGATGGTTTATTTGTGCCAGTTATTCATGATGCACAGAAACTCAATGATCAAGCTTTGCGTGAACTAATCAATACGTTTAAAACAAGCGTTCAAAATCGTACGGTACCTGCCGAGCAACTTAAAGGCTCGACCATTACGCTGTCTAACTTTGGGAAATTTGCAGGTCGTTTTGCGAGTCCGATTATTGTACCACCCAGCGTCGCGATTCTTGCTGTGGGGCGTTTGTATGAAGGTGTTAAAAGCTGTGGTGGAACCATCAGCTCTTGTCACTTATTACCGCTCTCGTTGAGTTTTGATCATCGCGCCGTCACCGGTGGCGAAGCCACACGATTTTTAGGCGCGGTGATTGAGTCACTTAAATAATTATATGTGTATATTTTTTAAAGCGATAATTTTTTAGACCATGCATTAACGACAGGCGTCACATCAGACTTCATATCATCTTCTGGCGGTGCAACATCGTTGCCCGTCACTGAAGTTTTAGTGTTCTTACCTGTTGACACCTGCGATTTTGCCTTCATAGATGGCTCAACATAATCCCACACAGATAGACCGATAGAGCTTGCTTTTCTATGCGTGTATTGTGATGCAATCATGTTATTTTCAATCACGCCCTGAGATTTTTTATGCTTACACGAAAAGCCTAATTCTTCATAATTATCCACAGTTACCCTAAGCGCTGTCTTTAAGCTTGTTGAAGAAACATATGATGAGGGCATAATAGACAAACCCAGCTCCGCATAAAATAAATGAATCGCTTGCTCTAAGCGCGCTATCGCTTGTAATTGTCCGTACGCCCGATTATTTTCTGGCATCAAATGAATATTTAAGCATAAATACTCATCCGGTCCTTCCTCACCAGACTGCCGTCGGAACTTAATTTCAAAATGACTTGAACTATTTTCAAATGCGTTTCCTTCTCGATGAGACACACTTTTATAACCACGATTACATGCCACACCAATCGAATCGTAAATATATGGCATTCCATCCACGATAAGGACATGATCGAGCTCTTCTAATTTTAGTAAGTTTTTAAGCTTTCTACTTGCGTGAAGTTTTGTCTCGATATCACCATGAAAATCACATTTTAGCGTGCTCTCCAACTCACCAGAGGTCAAATAAGATAACAAGCTCTCTGTGCTCCAACTGCCTGGATTAACAGAAATACTGATGTTGAATTTTCGTGAGTTCTGATACGTCTGGCTGAAATCATTTAAATCTAATCCAAAAAAAACATCGGTGCTCACACCATGAAATTCTTGGCCGCCGAAATTAATATTTACACCACCTGTTTTCGGGTGCAAACGAATCAAATTATTTGCACGCGGCTTGTTTTTTTTAGCTGAACGATACATTTGGGGCCTAGGAAAGCTTAAGTAGACCCCGCATTATATTGCTTCATTGTTCAAATTACTACTATCAGGCGTTGTTATTACGCAGTGTCAAGATCACTCAAACGTTAAATCATCGCGAATGCCTTGGTCCGCTTTAAAGCGCTCACCGTATTGCGTTTCCAGTTCTGCAAACGAAGAGTTTAGCTTATCTTGCCCAAACGCTTTGGCATAATGCATAGGGCCCCCTCTAAACGGTGCAAACCCTGTGCCAAATATCATACCCGCATCCAGCAAGTCGCTATCCGCAACCACACCTTCTCGAAGACATGCCGCCGCCTCGTTGACCATACGTAGTACTAAACGATCGGCAATTTCTTCATGATGCCGGCCCACGGCTTGTTTTACCGTCGCCTTATCTTTGATAGTCTTGCCTTGCTTGTACTGATAGAAGCCTTCGCCCGATTTACGCCCCAATCGGCCTTGCTCTACCATATCGCTAATGCGCTTAGGCACCATACCACCAAAATGCGCCATTAAATTTTCTGCCACAGCTAAGCACACATCAAGCCCAACGGTGTCCGCTAATTCTACAGGACCCATCATCATGCCAAAATTTTTGGCCGCCTCATCAATCACTTCAGGCGCATAACCCTCTTCAAGTAATTGAATACACTCAAGCAAATACGGCATAAGTACACGGTTGACTAAAAACCCAGGACTTGATTTAACCGGCAAGGGCAGACGTGAAATTTGATTCACGAACGCCGCGGCTTGATCCGTGACTTTCATCATGGTGCGTTCACTGCTTACAATTTCAACCAGCTCCATTTGAGCAACTGGATTAAAAAAGTGAATACCGACCAAACGTCCAGGTTTTGACATCACTTGGCTGATTTCATCCAACGGAATGCTTGATGTATTACTTGCTAAAATAGCGTCTGGTTTGGCCTTTAATTCAAGCTGTTTAAAAATCTCTTGTTTAACTTCAAGATTTTCAAACACCGCTTCAATAATCACATCTGCCTGAGCAATACCGTGACCATCTGGATCAGGAATTAATCGATCTATAGCGGCTTCAATTAAACGAGGTGTGCGTAATACTTTTTTAAATAAACCATGAGCACGCGCCATAGCTGGTGCTATTTGATCATAGCTTTTATCTTGCAGCGTCACGTTTAAGCCTTGACGTGCACACCAAGCCGCAATATCGCCGCCCATGACACCTGCACCAATGACATGCACATGCTTCGCTTTAAAATCAACCGCTTTTTTTGCAAAACCTTTCATCCGTTCACGCAACAAAAACAAACGAATCAAATTTTTTGCTGTATCGCCTTCTGTAACAAGCTTGACCACAGAATCAGCTTCTTTAAGATAGGCACGGTCATCAAAGCCACGTTCATTTTCCCACAAATCAATCACAGCATAAGGTGCTGGATAATGTGCTTCGCGTACTTTTTTCGCCACTTCTCGACGTAAAACTTTGGCCATCAACGTGCGCACGAAGCCATAGCGATCCAGGCTATCTAAAACCGAAGGTTTATGCTTTTGTGGTTGTGTTTTTATATAATGCACCGCGGCTCGTTTTAATTGCCGTAGCGGCACAACATCATCGACTAAACCTAATGCTTTTGCTTTTTTAGATCTTAGCATGGAGCCGGTTAATATCACTTGGGATAAGGCTTTAAAACCGCCTATGAGCCTCGGTAAGCGCACCACACCACCCCAGCCTGGATGAATACCTAATTTGATTTCAGGAAGACCTAGTCGCGTGTGATCTGCATCGGTTGCAATACGGTAATCACAGGCCAGCGCAAGCTCCATGCCACCACCTAAACAAAAACCATCAATCATCGCAAGCGTCGGTATGGTCAAAGCTTCGAGTCGTGATAAAACAGCTTGACCTTTTCTTAAAAACTGCGAGGCACGCTCCGGCGTATCTAAACCAGAAAACGTTGTGATATCAGCGCCAGCAATAAAACCTTTTTCTTTCAGCGATTGGATCACTAAGCCTTTCACTTGCGGCATGCTCGCAATATCGTGCAATAATGTATTGAGCTCATCCAGTACCGAGTCATCAATGCTATTCGTACCTGCACCTTGTCTGTCCAAACCAAGCCACATGATGTTATCTGAATCGGTTTCCATCACCCATTGTTTTTGATTATGCATTTTCTGTCACCTCCGTTGTGCGCTCAATGTACATAGCGCCACCCTGGCCTCCGCCAATACAAATAGACGCCATACCACGTGTACCACCATTTTTTTCTAAAGCACGCAGCGTATGCAACACAATGCGTGCGCCACTTGCGCCAATGGGATGACCTGCCGCAATCGCACCACCGTCTTGATTTAGACTCTCAGGTGATGGAGCACCCATGGCTTCTGCAAGCCCTAATTCATTCTTAGCATAATCTTGATCATCAAAAGCACTCACACAGGCCAGCACTTGAGCTGCAAACGCTTCGTTAATTTCCCAAGCGTCCATATCTTTAGGCACAAGACCATGGCGCTCTAAAATAGGCGTTGCTGCATGCACAGGACCTAAACCCATTTGTGATGGATCCAGTGCCGCCCATTCAGTGTCTACAATACGTCCAATCACGTTTAAATTATGTTCTTTGACTGCATCAGCACTCGCCAACAGCAATAAACAAGCACCGTCCGTAATTTGCGAGCTATTGCCTGCCGTGACCATGCCATATTTTTTATCAAAAAAAGGTCTTAGCTTAGCCAATCGCTCAGGTGTTGAATCTGTACGCGCACCATCGTCTTTATCATACACCTTGCCTTTTTTGTCAACCATGGGAATCACTTCATCCATTTTACCATCGGCATAGGCTTGTAATAGATTAACATGGCTTTTTGCTGCAAACGCATCCATCTGTTCACGTGTTAAATTAAATTTATACGCAAGTTTTTCCGCCGTTTGCCCCATGTTTAATCCTACAATGGGATCCGTCAAACCGCGCATCAGAGCAATCACAGGCGCTAAAAAAGAAGGCCTTAGTTGTGGCAATAACCCCAAACGCTGCTGCATTGTTTTTGCTGAAAACCATGAAGCAAGCCAAGCCGTCATCTTTAAATTAAATAACAAAGGCGCTCGGCTCATCGCATCGGTTCCGCCGGCTAATACTAAATTACTACGTCCACTGGCAATATTTAATGCCGCATTATCTAATGCTTGTAAACCAGATGCGCAATTTCGCATCACGGTAAAAGCAGGGACTTTATCGCCGCAACCCAATCGCAGTGCAACAATACGAGCAATGTTTGCTTCATCAGGCCCGGGCATGGCTGAGCCAATAATGACTTCATCGAGTGCACTGGGAGAAAAAGGCTGACGCATAAGCAATCCTCGCCCTGCCGATACAGCTAGATCCGATCCACTAAAAGGACCCACGCCTTTGGCTTTTAAAAAAGGCGTTCGCGCACCATCAACAATATAAACGGCCCTTCCTTGTAAACTTGACTTACCTTTCATAATTCCTCCTAACGCACCTTGAGAATGTGAGATCGTTACAATACCTTAGTTTTAACTATTTTTTAACATTTTTTGCAATACATCATGAATTCACTGCAATATGCTGTTGACCGTACGAAAATTGCTGATATACTGTCGCTGCATTGAACGGAGAGGTGGCCGAGCGGCTGAAGGCGCTCCCCTGCTAAGGGAGTATGGAGGCAAAACCTCCATCGAGGGTTCGAATCCCTCTCTCTCCGCCAAGTTCATGCAAGTACAGTGCGCCCGTAGCTCAGTTGGATAGAGTATCTGGCTACGAACCAGAGGGTCGGAGGTTCGAATCCTTCCGGGCGCACCATTTTACTTCTTTACTATCAATTAGTTACCTACAACTTACCTATAAAAAAAGCTCTTTGATTAAAAGCAACGGCTACCTTGCCAGGGGTGAATACCGGCCTAACAGCTTTTTTCCGAACTAATATTGTTTTACTTTTAGACCTGGTGTACAGTAAATGCCGTTACTTGGGGTCGGAACATTATTTTAGTGCATTTTATCAGCCCAGGAGGTTTGTTGTGGTAGTAGAAGTTTTACTGTTTGCTATTTTGTTCGTTATAAGCCCTTTATTTGGCCTATTGCTATTGGCAGCTATTGCTGTGGCAGCAGCTATATACTATGCCGCCTTACTCTTACTCATGGTTGTATCCCTTCCTTTCGTCCTGCCTGTCGTCATGATAGGTGCTGCCCTCATCGCAGCGGCTACATTCGTATCAATGCTTACGGTAAATTTCGTTGAAAGTGCATCTACCATGATGGTTGGATCGGGTCATTTTATTGGGAACATCCCTACGAATTTTGGTCACATTTATTCATCGGTTGTACAATCATCAAGCGACATATTGAATTCAATCGGGTCATTTTTTTCGCCCCAAGAGGTTACGCCTGTTGTTGCTACGCCTGTTCGAGATGATGAGGTGTCTAATCTACCTTCAGTACATGCTTATGTCCCTCGTTCTGAAGGCAATACCCTCCCTGACACAACACATCGTCGTGGCGGCTTAAGATTGTTTGATTCAATAGATTCTTCACCATCTGCACCACCATCAATCCCAAGTCCTAACGATGCTCCCTACAACTTAATGACCGCCCCCTAATTCATAGCTCGAGCACAGTGAACGCGTCTTCCGGTCTCATTGACCGACTTGGTATAATTACCCACAGAACCATTCTTGAAAGAAATCGCATAGGCATTATTTGTACTAAACTGGGTCGAAGTCCAGTGTATATTTCCAGCATAACTATAAACACTTCTATTCGTATTAAGACAACTTAACTGGTCTGTCGCAGGCAGAAACCATCCGATCAGAACCTTGTCTCAAATTAATAATCTAAATCTCGAATACAACGAACCCCAAGACGGGAGCCCTTACCACCACCGCCTACTCTTCCACCAGCACCGTTGAAGCCAACATATATTGCATCTCGTTCAGGAGGACTTCCTTGCGTAGAACTCCAATACCAACCTTGCTCTAGATTTCCAAGGCCCAAGGCGTCCAAATTACGTCCTATTGATTGCTGACCAGCACCTCCTAATTGATTTCTAGCCGGTAAATACCAATCATCATAATCCCCAAGGTGTGCCGTACAACGTCCAGCTGCGTAATTTGTGGTTGGAATCGAGGTTAAATAAGAATAATAGGCTAGAATATTGGTCGTCGTACACAAACCATCATCGCTAGCATCACACGCACATCAGACCAACTGGCCGGTAGTTTTAATGAAATATTTCTCCCTGCAAACAACGTGGTCGTATGATTAGTCACCGTGAGATTCACGGAAGAACCGCCTGTTTGCAAGCTCAAAATTTCAGGATTAACTGAGTTGCGTAGCATAACGCATCATCCATAAACAGGTTGTTTGGTTACAGTTCAATCTCAGCGTAATGAATGCATGCAGCCTGGTCAATTTAACCCAACAAGGGACCTGGCAAGAGTATAGGACTTAGCTTTGGATTTCACGCTTGCCTTATGACGAGCAGCTATAATATGACAATCCACCCACCTCAAAAAACTCAGGTGGCTTCAGCCTATAGTATCTTTCTTCTACCTCTTTGGATTGCTCGCTATAAGGCTGCGTCATGACGTCCTGAAGCGCTCGAACGCGCGCGTATTTCCCTTCACTCGCTTGCTGATATGCCGGTACAACAAACCACTCTCTCAAAATATACTTTGGATTGACGCGCTTCATTTGCCTCGAAATACTTTCATGATCTCGAGGCTTAATCAGCGTCTTCCATTGAACGAGCCATTTCGACCAACGCTTATCCATCTTTTTGTGATTGTTATAAAAGCTTTTTTGAAGTGGAGCAATATCGTCGGGTACGCTCGATAGCTCACGAAAAAAAATCGTATAATCAACCGGCGTTTGCACCATGAGCGCTCCGAGCTCGCTAAATAACGCGGCGTGAAACGTGTCGAGCCCAAGCTTGGCAGCCCACATTTTTTCCATTTCCGCTTGCATCACCGTTGAAAATCCATGGTTAATTTCATCAAGCTGTCGTAAGTAATCCGGATTCGACGTGAGTAAGGGCCGCAACGCTGTACAAAACATATAAAAGTTGCGTTCTGCTGCCATGGGTTGGTTCAAGAACGCGAAGTGATCCCCGCCCCCTGTCCATGACTGGTAGTACGGGTCAAATACATCACAGAAGCCAAATGGACCGTAGTCAAGGGTGATACCTCCGGCCGCGCAATTATCACTGTTAAAGTTTCCTTGGCAATAACCGACACGAATCCAGTTCGCGACAAGTGACGTCAGACGGCTGCGAAACTCCCGTGCGAGCAACAGGACTTTTTCAGCAGTCGTGATATGTGTACTCATCACCTCACTGTAGTCACGCTCAATTAAGTGCAACACAATTTTCTCGAGCTCCTCCATCGCTTTCGGGTGTGCTTTATTACAAACTCGACGACTGAACAGCTCGATTTGGCCTACCCGAATGAACGACGGTGCAACACGTGTCGAAATTGCCACCGCCTCCCATATGAGCTGATCAGGATTTTTTGATAACGATCCTTCCGAGTACCACGGCCGCTCGACTTTTTCCGTTTTTGAAACGTACAAACAGAGCGAGCGTGACGTGGGGACTCCGAGCGCATGCATGTGTTCTTGTGCTAAGAACTCCCGGACACTCGACCGCAGGACAGCACGACCGTCCGCGCCACGACAGTATGGCGTCCGGCCGCCGCCTTTCAATTGCATTTCCCAACGCTTGCCATTAATAACAACCTCAAGCACAGATATTGCGCGTCCATCGCCGTATCCGTTGCCAGTTTGGAACGGGCACTGCTGATAATATTCTGTACCAAAGATCGAAAGTGCGTACCCACAAGCCCAACCCACCTTACGCATGGGTTTAGGAACATGCGATATATCGCCGGAGAACATCTGCATAAATTCAGCAGACGTTGCTAGGCTATTCGCGAAGCCAAGCTCAAGAAATAAGTTTTTACTATGTGCGACGTACTCGGGATCTGCAATGGGTGTGGGATTAACCGGAACATAATGGCCCGTGAAAACTTGTCGCGGCGCGTGATCGACGCCGTTGATTCTTGCGTCAGGATCGCAGTTCAGCCTATCCATGAACGAATAGTTTGACAACACCGCCAGATCATCAAGCGTTATGACGATTGGAGACGTTTTATTAGATAATTTATGGCTCATAAGATAATATTATTATTTAAATAGGTTGCATGAAAACGTAGATGCTCTTCAATAAAACTAGCGATAAAGTAATAGCTGTGGTCATAGCCTTCATGAAAACGTAGTTCTAATGGATAACCACTGATGTTTGCTGCGACCCCTAACGCGTTGGGCATTAACTGCTCTTCTAGAAAAGCATCAGACGTGCCTTGATCAACGATAGCAGGAACAAATTTTGTTGCTTGCCGCATGAGCTCACTTGCATCATGACGACGCCAGTTTGATTCATTTTCACCCAGGTATGCGGCGAACGCTTTTCGGCCCCAGGGACAGTTGATTGGATGGCTGATAGGGCTAAACGCCGACATTGAGCTGTAACGCTCTGGATTTAACATGGCTATGGTCAGCGCCCCATGGCCCCCCATCGAATGCCCTGCAATCGCTCGTTTATCCGATACCAAAAATGTTGATTCGATTAACTGGGGTAGCTCATCAACTACGTAATCGTACATGTGGTAATGCTGATTCCAAGGCGCCTGCGTCGCATTAAGATAAAAACCTGCACCCTGCCCTAAATCATAACCATCATCATCCGCGACCCCTTCGCCACGAGGGCTCGTATCTGGCGCTACAATTGCAATTCCTAACTCAGCAGCAATACGCTGGGCACCTGCCTTTTGCATAAAATTTTCATTTGTACAGGTGAGGCCGGAGAGCCAATACAGTACCGGAACTTTTTTCCCATGAGCTACATGTGGCGGTAGATAGATAGCAAATCGCATGGCGCAGTTGAGCGCACGGGAATAATGCTTATATTGTTTATGCCATCCTCCAAAGCTTTTATTCGCACTTACATTTTCAATGGGCATCGTAACATCTCAAGAAACTCGCTATTATTAATAATTAAAATAAATAACACTTCGGATACTTTTACCTTGACGCATCAACTCAAATGATTGATTGATATCGTCCAAGCTCATCGTATGAGTAATAAAATCACTTAAATTAAACTCGCCTTGTAAGTAACGTTCCACGTACCCCGGTAACTCCGTGCGGCCTTTAACACCGCCGAAAGCAGAACCACGCCATACACGGCCAGTCACTAATTGAAAGGGACGGGTAGATATTTCTTGCCCTGCTCCGGCGACACCAATAATAACCGATTCACCCCAGCCTTTATGACAACACTCTAATGCCGAGCGCATTAAATTCACGTTACCAACGCACTCAAATGAGTAATCTACACCGCCATCCGTTAAGTCAATTATAACGTCCTGAATCGATTGATTATACGTTGTGGGGTTAATACAATCGGTTGCACCTAATTTTTTTGCCAATTCAAATTTACTTTCGTTGATATCGACAGCGATAATTCGACTCGCTTTAGCCATGGTTGCGCCGATAATCGCCGAAAGACCGATACCACCCAGTCCAAAAATGGCAACGGTTGCGCCCTCTTCAACGTGAGCTGTATTGATGACTGCACCGATGCCCGTGGTCACACCACAGCCAAGAAGGCAAACTTCTTCTAAAGGCGCAGTTTTATTTATTTTTGCCAGAGAAATTTCGGGCAGTACGGTGTATTCAGAAAAGGTTGAACACCCCATATAATGAAAAATGGGCTGACCATCTTTGTAAAAACGAGTCGTGCCATCAGGCATCAGGCCCCGGCCCTGAGTTTCACGAATTTTCTGACAGAGATTGGTTTTACCTGACCGACAAAATTTACACGCACCACATTCAGGCGTATAAAGAGGAATCACATGATCGCCAACGTGAACGCTCGTAACACCCTCACCCACATGCTCAACAATACCGCCACCTTCATGTCCTAAAATAACAGGGAAAATACCTTCTGCATCATCTCCCGATAACGTAAATGCATCGGTATGACATACGCCTGATGCAATCATCTTCACTAAAACCTCACCTTTACGAGGTAGCATGACGTCTACTTCTTCGATAGATAATCGCTGTTTAGGACCCCAAGCAATTGCAGCTTTTGATTTAATAAATAGATCCGACATATGAATGCTCACGTTTGCCTTCAGATGCTTTATAATTTACGCTGATACGTCATGGTTTATCAAGCGCTCTGAAGCACACCGCCTAAGAAAAAATTTTTAAAATAAAACCCTAGTCCATAACACGCAGATGTACAATAACAAAACAAATTAACACCCGATATGTTTTTTATGCTCAACGAATCCAATCTTATTCATACCCTTAAAACAGCCTTTCCAACGCATATTGGCGATGATGCCGCTGTTTGAGATTTTAATGCCGATAATCACTACGTAATAAGCAAAGATTTGCTTGTCGAAAACACGCATTTTAGACTTAAATATCAAGATGCCGCGAGCCTTGCACACAAAGCGTTGCATGTTAATTTAAGTGATATTGCGGCGATGGGAGCCCCCGTTCCTAATGCTTCGATAATTGCTGTAGTATTTCCAGCACCATCTTTATCACTTTGTAAAGAGGCACGAGCATGGGCGGATAGTAGGTCTTAAGGGCTTTCTCGGACGACCACTCAGAAGATTCGGACTTGACTGCATTTGTATCAAATAATAAATGCGTGGAGTTAGTCATGATTACCCCTAATCGGTGTAAAAATAGAAAGCACAGTCACTAACGGCTGGCTGGCTGGCTGGCACAAGTATTGATTACCCTATCAAGCATCGCCTTATGTCCTTATGATGCGTTCAATGCGAACTACAGTATTAATAATCAAAAGATATGTCATATGTAGTCCTCTAAGAATTTACAGCAATCCATCATACATGTTAGGCTTTTTTTATAATCCAAAATACACGCCCCCTAATATAATGACTTCTAACATCATCGTTTCTGATTTTTTTGCCAAAGATGGCCTACAATGGCTAGCAGCACAATTATTTATCACTGTTTTACTGACAGCCATTACTCAACAAATAACACATCGCGTACTGGTGAAGATCCATAAACGCACACACAAAACGCATGTCGTCTACGATGCACCCCTAGTTGACGCCATGTATACACCCGTCAACTTTTTAATTTGGATTTTTGGTATTTCTATGTCGATTTCACTGATTACCGATAAAGCCATTCAATTTCCCTTGGCGAACTATATTCCCGAAATTCAAAAAATCAGTATCGTAACGGCGATCGCATGGCTGGTGCTGCGTTTTGTTGCGCGGCTTGAAGCACAATACCTAAAACATGCTGAAACAAAAAAGAAAGTGGTGGATATTACCCTCACACATGCCATTGCTCAGCTTATTAGTATTTCAACGATTGTGACGGCAGCATTACTCTGCATGCAAATTGTCGGTTTACCCATTGCAGGTCTATTAGCCTTTGGTGGTATTGGTGGTGCTGCGGTTGCTTTTGCCGCAAAAGATTTACTCGCCAATGTTTTTGGAAGCCTGGTTATTTACTTGGATAAACCGTTTAAAGTCGGTGATTGGATCCGCTCACCTGATAAATCGATTGAAGGTGTTGTTGAGTTTATTGGCTGGCGAGCCACCCGAATTAGAAACTTTGAAAAGCGGCCTTTCTATGTTCCTAATGGTGTTTTTCTCACAATTACGGTAGAAAACCCCTCACGCATGTCCAGCCGTCGTCTCATGACAAGCGTGGGTATTCGCTACTCTGATGCACACCGTATGGATACCATTGTTCATCAAGTTAAAGCCATGCTACTCGAACACCCCGATATTGATAATAACCAAACCATCGTCGTTAATTTTGATACGTTTGGCGCGTCTTCGCTTAATTTTTTAGTGTATGCATTCACAAAAACAATTAATTGGGTCGAATTTAAATCGATTCAACATAAAATTTTAATTAATATACTCAATATTATTAAAAATAACGGTGCTGAATGCGCCTTTCCAACACAAACGCTCTGGTTACAAAAAGAAACAACACCACAGAGCTTCGCTGCGTCATGATGCTCAACGAATCTAATATTATTGATACGCTCAAAAACACCTTTCCGACACATATTGGTGATGATGCTGCTGTTATAGAATTTAATGCTGATAATCATTATGTGATTAGCAAAGATTTGTTGGTAGAAGGCACCCATTTTAGACTTAAATATCAAGATGCCGCGAGTCTTGCACACAAAGCACTGCACGTGAATTTAAGTGATATTGCCGCCATGGGAGCAACACCTCAATTTGTTTTACTTGGCCTATCCATACCACAGTATTTTGAACCTCAGACCGAGCTATTTTTAAACGCTTTTACGCAGGCTTGCAAGGCATCATCTGTGCTATTAATTGGTGGTGATACCACGCATACATCAGATAGCTTATTTATTAGCGTTACAGCCCTTGGTATTGCCCCTACAAAGCAGATTAAACTGCGCTCACAAGCTAAGTATGGAGATATGATTTGTGTTGCAGGAAATCTTGGCCATGCGCATCTTGGATTTACAGCGCTCGAAACTTCTCATGATCATATTAAGGATTTAGAATATAAACACAGATTTTTAAAGCCAACGGCACGTCTTCGTGAGGGCGTATGGTTAGGTGAACAACCTGAAATTACAGGTATGATGGATGTTTCAGATGGCTTGTATTTGGATTTGAAGCGTTTTTGCAAAGCCTCACACCTTGGCGCAAATATTCATCTTGAGGCATTGCAGTCCAGCGCGAGCTTTAAAAACACGTGCCATACACTCAAACTTGACCCCATCACCACACAACTGACCGGCGGAGAAGATTATGGCCTCATGGTCAGCATCTCTCAGCAGGCCTATACAAAAATAACGCATCAATTTAAACAAGCCTTTGGGTATGATTTAATCCCTATTGGAAAATTTCACGACGGCACAGGCGTTCAGGTTTTGAAAAATAATAAGCAGATCGAACTTAATTTAAAACCTTTTTCACATTTTGGTGAAATCAACTAAACTCTAAATTACCAAATTAAAGAGTAAAAGCCCGAACACAACGAACGTAGTAGAAATTGACCTTACTGCGAAAATTCTGCGCGCCACTGCCGAAGTTCTGACTCCACGCGCGGCTGGACGGCATGTCGACATACTCGGTAGAGCTCCAGTAGTCAACAGAGTCAAAACCACCAATCGTCGCTTCATTCGTGTAAAGCGTATTCAGCTGGTTTTTAGCAGGCAAGAACCATCCATTCGTGTAGCCACCAGTGATGGAGAGCGTGTCACAGATATTTGCTGCACAGTTATCTGGCGCATTAGAACAAGAAGCATTGCCAACAATGAGCGCGGTGTTGGCAATCCCATCGGTATCGCTTAGTGCCCCTGTCTCGGCGACAGAGTCTGTCCACCTAATATTCGTACTATCATCTGATGCTGTCGCGATGAGCCCATTGGTATCCGCAATTTTTCCACCATCGGCCGGGTCGCCTACGGCCGCCGTTGTTTTTAACTCGAAATTCTGGGTATTAGCAACTGAAGTACATGCATTAGATGCACACATCACCGCAACACAAGCAAAGCTATTACCTGAGAAATTTGACTGCGGTACATCATTATTTGTACTTTTTAAGGTGATGGCAACGGATTGGATGTTGGCCATGTCACCCGTGCTTATGCCTAATTGGTTAACGCCCACATTCCAGGTGGATGCAGCAACAAGCCCGAAGGGTGTGCCGACACTGATGGTGAATGAGGTCCCGTTAGGGGTTGTGTAAAAACCACTGCCCGCTTTAGCACCTGTACAATCAGCGGAAGTAAAATACCCAAGCTGTACTTTTGAAACCGTTGTGGCGTCAGTGCCACCACTTGCGGTTTGGTTAAAATTAACCGTTTTTGCCGCGGTTAATTCTCCTTTGCGCCAAGGCTCGGTAGGCGATAAATGTGTGAATAAATCCTGAGGCGTTATCGGCTTTGATTTAGCAAAACTTATGGTGGGTAACAAACCCGCGACTATAAGAGCTATCAACAACGCATGGTGTGGTCGTTTGATTCCTATCATTTCCTTCTCCCTAAGATTCTAATACGCCGGTACTGGCCTCAGGCACGTTTACTCCCCCGCCTTCTGGTTCAGAGCTTAAAAGAGGTACGAGCATGGGCGGATGGTAGGTCTTAAGGGCTTTGCCGGACGACCGCTCAGAAGATCCAAGCTTGACTGCGTTGATATCAAATAATAAATGCGTGGCGTTAGCCATGATTACCCCATCAAGCATTACCTCATGTCCTTATTATGCGTTCAATGGTTAAGTCCGTGAAGTAGCGTATAAATAATCAAAAGATATGTCAAGGTAGTCCTCTAAAAATTTAAGAACGCGTGCCGTACACTCAAACTTGCCCCCATCACCACACAACTCATAGGCGGTGAAGATTATGAACTGATGATCAGTATATCTCAGTAAGCCTATACCCTAATACAAAAATAATAAGCAGATCGAACTGAATTTAAAACCTTTTTCACATTTTGGTGAAATCAATTAAACCATTGCTCATTCAGCTGTTGAATGTTTCTACGCATCGCGTGTACACTAAAAAGATATGATTGCATATTAATATATATTATTAAGAGGAAAACACCGTGGCCAACATTATTGTGGTGACATCAGGAAAAGGCGGTGTTGGAAAAACAACATCTTCTGCTGCCATTTCATCAGCTCTGGCCATGCGTGGCCACAAAACAGCGGTCATAGACTTTGATATTGGCCTTAGAAATCTCGATCTTATCATGGGTTGTGAGCGACGCGTTGTGTATGATTTTGTTAATGTCATCAATGGCGATGCTACACTTAAACAAGCCTTAGTCAAAGACAAGCGCCTGCCTAACTTATTTATTCTTCCAGCTTCACAAACACGCGATAAAGACGCGCTAACACTTGAAGGCGTTGAGCGTGTTATTGACGAGCTATCCAAAACATTTGACTATATTGTATGCGACTCGCCGGCAGGCATCGAGGCAGGCGCAATGATGGCAATGCACTTTGCAGATCATGCTATTATCGTAACCAACCCTGAAGTATCTTCCGTGCGTGACTCGGACCGTATTTTAGGAATTTTGGCCAGTAAAACCAAACGCGCAATTGACGGCCGCTCGCCTATCAAAGAGCATTTATTGCTGACCCGTTATGATCCAGAGCGCGTTATCAAAGGTGATATGCTTTCTGTTGATGATGTTCAAGATATTTTAGCTATCCCCTTAATAGGTATTATTCCTGAGTCTTCGGCTGTGCTGAAAGCGTCTAACACAGGAACACCGGTTGTGCTTGATGAAAACAGCGATGCAGGTGCAGCCTATCAAGACGCCATTGCGCGTTTTCTTGGCGAAGAACGTCCTATGCGATTTGTTAATGCGGAGCGGAAAGGAATTCTGCGACGCTTGTTCAGTAAAAACAAGGAAGGAATGACGGCATGAGTATTTTTGGTTACCTCCGTAAACGTAATGCACCCTCCGCATCCGTTGCGAAAGAGCGCTTGCAAATTATTATTTCTCACGAACGCGCTCAGCGCAACACACCAGACTATTTGCCCAAACTACAAGAAGAAATTCTGGCAGTGATTGCAAAATACGTTCCCATTGATCGTGATCAAGTCGTGGTTAGTTTAGATAGAGCGGACGGTAACAGCGCTATCTTAGAACTCAATATCACGATGCCTGAAGAAGCATTAGCGGACGCTTAAATTGCTCCCCTCCCGCCCTCGGGCGGGGGAAAGTAAGATTAACATCAATCATCTTCATCATCATCATCATCATCATCTGATATCGACATCAAGCTCGCATTACCACCCGCAGCTGTCGTATCTTCTGTGTACGTGCGCTCATGACAGAACCGAAGTAAATACTGTGGGCCACCCGCTTTAGGTCCAGTTCCTGAGAGTCCTTCACCACCAAACGGTTGTAAGCCTACAACAGCACCAGTTGTGTTGCGATTCACATAAAAATTACCCACATGAATGCGTTCACGTACAAACGCTATCGTTCGTTTAATACGACTATGAATGCCAAACGTAAGCCCATACCCCGTGCTGTTCACTTCATTAATCACATGTTCTAATTTATTTTGTTTAAAACGAATCACGTGCAAAATAGGTCCAAACATCTCTTCTTTGAGATCATGCATGCTACCTATCTCTAGTGCTGTAGGTGGCATAAAGTGACCATCTTGACAGCTTGAGTTTAAAGCGCATTCGTAAATAAGCTTATGTTTGCTCTTCATATCTTGAGCATGTGCTTTCAACTGTTTTAACGAACCCGCATCAATCACAGGTCCCACATCTGTTTTGAGCCAACGTGGATCGCCAATAGCAAGCTCTGCCATAGCGCCTTGAAGCAAATCTTTAAATCGTGGATACACATCATCTTGAATATATAACACCCGTAATGCTGAGCAACGCTGTCCAGCACTTCCAAACGCCGATAAAACAACATCCGTCACAACCTGCTCAAGCAAAGCTGATGAATCAACAATCATACCGTTTTGACCACCTGTTTCAGCAATAAGTGGAATAATTTCACCACCACGTGATGCAATCACTTGATTAATACCTGTTGCTGTTGCTGTTGAACCGGTGAATACAATCGCCTTAATGCGTTTATCAGCCACCAAGAGCGCTCCAATCGTACGACCAGGCCCAGGTACAAGCTGAATAGCCCCTTCAGGAAAGCCAGCCTCACGCATAAGCTTCACGGCTTCATAGGCAATCATCGGTGTTTGGGCGGCTGGTTTTGCTATGACGCAATTACCTGTAACCAGTGCAGCAACAACCTGTCCCGTGAAAATCGCTAATGGAAAGTTCCAAGGACTAATGCATAAAACCACCCCACGGGCATGTAAAGAAAGCTGATTAAGCTCACCGGTGTAACCACGCAGTTCTTTTGGCTCGACCATAAGTTCTTCGGCCATGTTCGCGTAATAACGACAAAAATCAACCGCCTCACGCAACTCAGCAATACCATCAGCCCATGTTTTTCCTGCCTCAAGGCAGTCGATACCTAGAAATTTTGTTCCATGTAATTCAAGTAAATCAGCAAAACGTCGAAGACAAGCCGCGCGTTCAGCAACCGGTGTTTTGGACCAACTAGGAAATGCATGTGTTGCTTGGCTCAAAGCCCACTCCACGTCATCGGGAAGCGCATCAATCACCGATCCTACTCGAATTTTTGAGGACTGAGGTGAAAAAAGTTCGCGTTTTTCTAAATTCTTGGTTTTTTTACCTGCAAGTAAAGGCGAAGCCTGCCATTCTAACGGTTGCATCGCTTCAAACGTACCTTGTAGTTGTGATAAAACAGCGCGATCACTCCAATCGATCCCATCCGAATTAACACGATCAGGACCAAAAATTCCTGAAGGCAAGCAAATATTTTTATTAATTTTATTTAAAAAACTATGCGCGCGTTCGATCGGATCTTCGACCAATGAGCTGACCGGTGCATTGCGATCCACAATACGATTGACAAACGATGAGTTTGCGCCGTTTTCTAATAACCGCCGAACTAAATAAGGCAGTAAATCTTCATGCATACCCACAGGAGCATAAATACGGCAAGGAATACCTAGTTTATTTTCAGGCACAATTTCTGCGTAGAGTTCTTCACCCATACCATGCAAACATTGGAACTCAAAATCGCGTGACTTACCTGCTAAACCCAGTATAACCGCGACAGAATACGCGTTGTGCGTTGCGAATTGTGGGTAGATAGCATCTTGCATTGTAAATAATTTTTTAGCACATGCTTGAAACGAAACGTCTGTAAACACCTTGCGTGTGAACACTGGATAGTCGCGTAAACCTTCCATCTGCGCTTTTTTAATCTCACTATCCCAATACGCGCCTTTAATTAGCCGAACCATCATACGCCGATTGTGCTTTCTCGCAAGACTCGCCACCCAATCAAGCACATAAAACGCTCGCTTTTGATAGGACTGCACAGCCAAACCAAAACCATCCCAACCCGCAAGTGATGCGTCCGAAAACACAGATTCAATCACATCGAGTGATAAATCCAGACGCTCAGACTCTTCAGCATCCACCGTCAGCTGGATATCAAATTGCTTGGCTAGCTGGGCTAGCTCTAATAATTTAGGCGCTAGTTCAGAAAGCACCCGCTCATGTTGAGATTCTTCGTATCTTGGATGCAAAGCCGAAAGCTTGACGGAAATACCTGCTCTGGCATAAATATCCGTTTTCTTTGAGGCATCCACACCTATCGCTTTAATCGCATCATAATAAGCTTTAAAATAGGTTGTGGCATCATCCATGGTTAAGGCTGCCTCACCCAACATATCATACGAATAGCGATAGCCTTTCGCTTCTTCTTTTTTGGCGCGCTTGAGTGCCTCTTTTATGTTGCGCCCCATCACAAACTGACGGCTCATGATGCGCATCGCTGTATTGACAGCTTTCCGAATAACACCTTCGCTGGTGCGATGAACCAAGCTCATCACACTTTTGCCAAGTACCGACACTGATTTTTCTGGGCTGAGCACTTTACCGGTGAGCATGAGTGCCCACGTTGTGGCATTCACAAAAACCGATTCACTTTGTGCACGATGCGCACTCCAATCAGCTTTAGTTAATTTATCCTGGATGAGTAAATCAATCGTTTTACTATCTGGAACACGTAAAAGCGCCTCAGCAAGACACATTAAGATAATACCCTCTTCCGTTGAAAGAGAGTATTGAGCCAAAAACGAATCGATACCCGTGCTGTCTTTGGATGCTTCACGCACCGCCAGAACCAACCGTGTTGCGCGTTGCTTGATCCATGATATCTGCTCGCTCGTAAGCGTTGCCTGCTCTAAAAGCATGGTTATTACATCAAATTCTCGCAAACGATACGCATGGTTTATATCAGCCCTCAGCCCCTCAGGGGCCTCTATCTTGTGTTGACTTAACATACTTTTATCTCCAAACAGGAACACGTGTTCTTCCTATAATATAGCTCAAATAAAAAGCAAATGTTTTACTTTTTTATAAAGTGCACGTATAATGCCCAATCACAACGGCATTGATGAAACATGTCTCTGCCTTAAAAAAACGTCCACGAACCTAACTAAGGAGCATATATGAATGCATTGATAACCCTTATTTTAATGGCCCTTTTTAGCTCATCGATCGCCTCGAGCACCGTGATTGTTTCCAATTCAACGGGTGATATTAACACAGAAACACGACACTTAAGTCAAGCCGCGCCGGAGCTTAACACAAAAGTTCTAAAACTTGCCCTTACTGCCTATGAAAAAGCACAGCAATACGGTTTAGCGAAAAAACAAATATTAACCGTGATTGACTACTCATTGCCTTCGTCAAAGCAACGTTTATGGGTCTTTGATGTCCGTAAAGAAAAGCTTTTGTATCATATGCACGTCGCGCATGGCAAAAATTCGGGTCAGACGGTTCCTACACACTTCTCGAATCAGATGTCGAGTAAAGAAACCAGTCTTGGTGCCTTTGTAACAAAAGGTACGTATATTGGATCAAACGGTTACTCTTTGAATTTACAAGGTTTAGAGAAAGGCTTCAACGATAATGCTTATGAACGTCGCGTAGTTGTCCATGGTGCACCTTATGTTGAACCAGGGTACATCAAGAGTGTCGGTCGTGCAGGTCGAAGCTGGGGCTGTCCTGCTATCGCCGCAAGTCTTGCAAAACCACTGATTAATACGATTAAAGATGGTTCGGTCGTCTTTGCTTACTACCCTGACCAGAAATATCTTGCAACATCACACTATCTATAAAGCTCAATCTACACCCCATACCCTACTGCCTCGACTGCTTAAAAAAAATTAAAAAAATTCCGACTTAAGCGGTCGAATCTCAAAAAAAAATATGCTATTTTAAATTTGCAGAATCACGATGATTCTTTAAGCTCAAATCAAAGCATGTAAGGACGCACATGAATACAATCAATCAATCAAAAAAAATGGAAAGAAAAGAAAAATTAATTATTATTGATTGGCTTATAGAACACTTCTCCGCAGCATTTTTTAAACAAACACGTTCGATCAAACCCCTTCGTATTGGCATCTTTGAAGAAATTAATGATTTCTATAACCGTTTAGATGCGCCTACGTTCAGTAAAAAAGCACTACGTGACGCGCTTTCATATTATTGCACCTCACCGGCCTACCTCAGCTGCCAAAAAGTTGATACTGCACGTGTTGATCTCTTTGGTAACGAAGTCGAGCTCGTGACCGCAGAACAAGCAAAATACGCGCAACAACGCTATGAGCGCCAATACCTATCCCCTCGAAAAAAAACGCCTTCATCGACAGCTAAAAAGGCTTCTGAGCTACCAATAGATAGTTAACATCAACACAGCTTTCTTGGAGGACGGCTTTTCGATTAAACGGATGATAATCAAGTCCGGTAACACCCAGCACATCAAGGCCAGCCTGACGAACGCTCGCGGCTAATTCACTCGGCCTAATAAAGCGCTCAAAACTATGAGTTTGTCGAGGCAAGAGCGATAAAATATATTCAGCAGCTAAGATAACCGTTGCGTAAGCCTTTGCTGTGCGATTTACTGTCGATAAAAACAAAAAACCACCCGGCTTAAGTAAGGCGACAGCTGAATGAATCACAAGATTTGGATCTTCAACATGCTCGAGCATCTCAAGGCAGGTGATTGCATCAAAAGGCCCCCCATTAAACAACTCCACCGGCTCGCAGACGTATTGAATCGATAAATTAGATACTTTGGCATGCGCACGTGCTGTTTTGAGTGCATGCTCTTCAACATCAAGCCCCGTTATATTGGCGCCCAATTTAGCCAGGCCTTCGGTTAAAATACCACCACCACAACCAATATCAAGCATCGTAAGATGCTTTGGCGTAATATATTGGCAGATCCAATCCAAGCGTACAGGATTAATATCGTGTAACGTCTTAAACGCACCATCAGGCTGCCACCATTGATCTGCATGCTGTGCAAAACGTGCAATTTCTCGTGGGTCCTTCGTTTCTTTTGCTTCAACATTATTCATGTTATTTGTATTGTTTATCATGTAATAACAAGTCCATGGGTTTAAAAAAGTTCATCACATCTGGATTCGTAATAAAACTTAGATTATACGGATGCTCAGCTAATAAGCTCGTAAAACGCGTGTGTCCAGGAATTTTTTCTGCCACGCGTCCAAACAAAATTAATTTAATTGGATAGCTTTCACCAATAAAACTATCTAACAAAGCTTCCATAAACGACACCCAGTGCTTAGCATGATAAGGAATTTTGTTTTCTTCGTACACCGGTGAGGCATTCAGCAATAAAAAACCTTGACGTATCATATTTACAAAAAAAGCGTCGAGTGTTTGATGATAGCGCGTATGATCAAGCTTTGCGATTGCAGGTTGTGAAAAATCAGATACTAAATCACCCCGAGCATGCAACAGCATTTTCATGATATTGCGAAGCGAGGTCGCTCGATTCACGCTTTTACTAAAGCCCGTCTCTCGCCATATAGGCCCGACGGCTGCGTCCCAAAATGCCTGGCCATTAGCTGATTCAGCACGAGGATAAGGCGACTCACCAAATAAAATATAGCGTGTTGACGCCAAAGGCTCTGAGAACGCAGCCAATATATGGTGCATGCCTGGCAACCAAGTATTTGATTGCTTTAAACTTAATAAGTAATCTGAATCCATCGCACCAAGCGCATGTGTGAGCCTCGGGTGCCATGTTGGATGTGTGCCTTGTAGAAAAAACTGCATGATGCACTCTTAACGCCTTCATGCCCTGCAGTATACACCAATATTATTCATGTTATAAAAGCTTACTAGATAAATAATAAGTTTGATTTTTTATCAAGATGGAAATATAATGCCGCATCCACCTATGTGAGGATTAAAAATGAGCAGAGAAACATTTATTGGTTCATCCAAAGAAAACTTTTCCGAAACGGGCTTAACCGCTTTGTATGGCATCGTCGGTGCGTCGGTTTCTGTTGGCGCTCCGTTGATTGGCATCATGAATATACCCGTAGCTGTTATGGTAGCTACATTGCCTATCCTATCCCGATGGCATGAAATCGATCGCATATCAAAAATGAAAAATGATGATAATACGCCACGTCTTAGTGATCGCGATATCTTATCTCTTAAAGCTGAGGCTTTCGTCAAAGCACTGGTCAATATCGGTATTCTAGCCGCAACCTATTCTGTTGGTATGGCATTAGGGGAAACCGCGTGTTGTGTGTTTTTAGTTGCCTTTTGTGTTTCTAAATTTCTCAATCTTGGCGATGCATCGCCTATTCAACATATCGAAGATTTGATTTCAGGACAGGGACTTGAAAATGGGGTCATAAACAAAGTACTGGAGCTGTTCAACTCATTAGCCAATAATATCACTGAGACGCTTAGGGCTAGCTTTTACGGTATTGTGGCTGCTGCAACGATGTTTCCCTTACCTTTTATCGGAGAACTCACGGCAGTAACGGCTACCTTGTTATTTGTAGCGCCTTATTCTGCTCGGGTCTCTCAAATTAATCTAATGAAACCGGACCTTGCTCCTGACAGTCCCAACAACCATCAAACAAAAGCATTTGTTTCAACAGCAACGGATGTCTTTGTAGGCTTAGGTTTATTCGCGACAGCAACAATTTTGCAATTAGATAAACTTGCACTTTTGGCTGTTATTGCTGGATGGGCTACTGCTAAATTAACGTCAGGCGGAGAAAACTCTCCCATCAATCATACGCAACGATTCTTTAGTAGCTTGGGCGCTAGTACTCCAGCCACCGAAGAAAATCTTCCAGTAGCTCAACCACTGCCATAAAAATACAAGTCTGTGCGTAGACTATATCATCAAGTCTACGCATGGTTTACGCTTGCTATAAGCTGTAATTTTTATCTTCTTCCGATGAAAACATCACATTCAAAGCAACAGCGGCTGCCGCGGTAGCAACAACACCCGCAGCACTCACATAAGGATGTTTTCTAAAAAACGAAACGCATGTGTTCGCTGTTATTTGCATTGACGGTGTTGAAACAGCTGTCGAAACTATCTCTGGTTCAGGCATGAGTAATCCACCCGCGTGCCAACCTTGCATAGGTGCACCGCCCACATAAACCGTTTTCTTATCGTAATTTACCGCATACCACTCATTGATATGCGGTAAATGACTGAGTTTGTGCATTTGTAATTTAGCCATCTTTTTCGATTCAGGCGTATCCATAAAATTTAATGCTTGCGCAACGCGATAACTAATATTTGGCCAAACCACCCAACCATGATTGTGTACAAGCACGCTTATCTCATGCTTTGACGTCGCACTGATGGGTGTAAAAACTTTAACTCCAATATCTGAATCACATGACTCAAAATCACGTATAACTTGAGGATAATCCTTTTTATCCACAAGCCCACTCAGTACAGCAAGCGCAAGCCCTTGTGGATCAACTGTGTTTCCTTGAAGAAATTCTGGCCCTTGCTCATCAATCAAACGAGCAACATAAGGTGGTAGAGGCATAACCGATAATACGCCATCCTTGACGCGTTCTCCTGGAATAAAATCTCGGGGCTTCTGCTTATTATCTACATCATATAATAAGTTGTTTCTAATTGAACTTTTTAACGCAGACTTAGCGTCCAGTAAAGCTTGTTGTATATGCTGACGAGAAGCTAATAATTTTAGCAATTCAGGCTGAACTTCAAGAGCTATAGGTTGCAGCTGTTCGGTCATTTTTTGACTAAACGACGTGTTTTGTAATAGCGCCGCATGCTCAACTAATTTTGATAGCACTTGGTAATAATAACTCGCGTTGCATAATGTTTTAGCGTCATACATAAAGTCTGCGAAAATATCGCGAGAATCAGCACCAAACGGTAAACCATCACGAGGATCAATGACATTCATGTATAAATAAAACAGTGCGCCAGATAAAGCTTCTGCAAACTCATCCATCAGCTCTTGCTTGTCTTCTTGTGTTTCCAGCGCATCCACTAAAAACATAAAGGCTCGAATAAAATGAATTTCACTGTCTCGCGTGCCTGGAGTTAAATTCTCCAGATCATCACTCATGAAGCGCTGCAAAGCAAAAGACGCCCTTGGTGCTGGAGAGCTATTAGGCTGCAGCTGTGTTTCAAATGCCATCAATGCGTCATAGTACGCTCTCAAATGAGCTTCATTCAGTCCTTCCAAATTCAATCTATTTTCTAACGCCTCTGTAGGCATGGGAAAGCTTTCAAGCGCCGTTGGTTGGTTCTCCTCACAATACGTCCATAACGCGTTTTGCCAAGATGTCATGCGAATAGCTAAAAAGTGTTCTATATTAGACTCTGGCACATAAACAATAGGAATTTTTCCGTATCTTTGATTGGTTGAATAACCGTCGTTATGGGGCTCATAACTTGTCTCTTGACGCTGAAAAAAACCTCTTAATGCGATTAAAATATGATTAAAATAACCACCTTGCAGCAATGTGGGCGCCATACAGCTCAAATCTCGCATCCATACCATATCTCGGTATCGAGTACCCAACGATGCAACACAACCATAACTGGCCACGAGCTCAAGTAGGCGTTCCGCTAATTCCGGTTTGCCAGGTTTGCTAGCATTCTCTTCTTGTAAGCTTGCTTCTAAGTTCTGAGTTTGATTATCTAAATAATGCCTCACCGTACGTGTTGCTGCTTGCTCAACAGCGTCTTCTCGACTAACTTTATGGTCAGTTGACCATGTATATAAATCCATATTTTGTTCAAACAAGATCGGCTCGACCATGTGTTGTCGATACCCATGAAACATCGGTTTTTTTGTATTTAGAGCCGCTTCACCTTCTGAATGACCATAAATACATAGATTGCGTTCTTCTTGTTCGGTCTTAGACATCTCATGATAAAGCTTATCATCATGCAGAGGCGGTGCGCCTTCCTGTTTATATGGCTTGTTGTTTACATCCAACAATACAACGGGATCGGCACAGCGGGTGATAACAGGACCCTCATCTGTCGTGAGTGCAACATAGATAACATCTGAAAATTGCTGAGTTGGATTGAGAATTAATCCGCCCTCAACACCGACATATAGCCACGTATCATCTTCATTCGCCTTAAAACCCTGTTCATGCTGGAGTTGTTCTTTGAGCTCTGATTTTTTCTCTCGAAGGAGCACGGCTCTTTGTTCGGCCCCTAGTTTTGTTTCGTTAGGTCCGACAGGCTGCGATGGGATTCCCGTATCATGCTCGCCAATACGATGACGAAGTGAAATAAAGCCATCAGGGTAAATTCGTTCTAGCGCACGTTCAACAGGTTTAACCTTTATATCTTTGATACTACTAAAAACAACGATGACCATGGTTTTATCCTCACGAGAATGTCGTGATCAATTTTACGCCTAAAATCATGGGGACACCAGCAATCAAAACCTGTTACATTAATAAGTAACGCCTATTTTAAAGCAATAAATATCATGTCTACATTTTATAGTTGCCCGATGCATCAAGAAATAAGACAAACAACGCCGGGTGATTGCCCCTTATGTGGCATGGCGCTCGAATCCGAAATCCCAAGCTTAGAACGCTCTGAACCTAGCTCTAAATCCACATCTAAAAATATAGAACTCAAAGATTTTGAGCGACGATTTTGGGTGAGCCTCAACTTAACGTTACCTGTGATACTTTTAAGCATGGGTGAGCATGCGTTTGATTTAAATAACGTTATCACAGCCCACAACTCAAACTGGATTCAGCTTTTATTGGCTACCCCTGCCGTCCTCTGGGGTGGATTCCCATTTTTTCAACGTGCCTGGAAAGCCCTTAAGCACGGCAGTTTAAATATGTTCACGCTTATATCCATAGGTACAGGCGTCTCGCTTATGTATAGCTTACTAGCAATGCTTTCACCTCAAATTTTTCCAAGATCACTTCTTAACGACGCTGGGCTTATTCCTGTTTATTTTGAAGTTTCAGCCGCCATCATCGTTTTGGTGTTACTCGGACAAATGCTTGAAATCAAAGCACGTGAACGTACAGGGAGCGCTATTAAAGCATTACTTCGCCTAACACCCAGCACAGCACGTCGTATCACCGAACAAGCCGAAGAAAACGTCGCTATTGAAGCGATACAACTTGATGATATCTTACGCATTAGACCCGGTGAAAAAATTCCTGTTGATGGCATCGTACTCGAAGGCACAAGCTCTATTGATGAGTCCATGCTCACAGGTGAAGCTATGCCTGTGCATAAAGCAGCAGGCCTTGCTGTGATTGCTGGCACCATCAACAGCACAGGTTCTTTGATTATCCAGGCAAAAAAAATCGGTCGTGACACGCTGCTTGCACATATCGTGCATCAAGTAGCCGAGGCAGGCCGCAGCCGCGCCCCCATTCAACGTGTTGCTGATATCGTGTCAGGGTATTTTGTTCCTGTTATTCTTGTAATTGCTGTCATCACGTTTGCCGCTTGGTTTGTTTTATTACCCAATCAAGGCCTGGCTTATGGATTAATTGCCGCAGTGAGCGTATTAATTATTGCATGCCCTTGCGCGCTTGGGCTCGCAACGCCTATGTCAATTATGGTGGGTGTTGGACGCGGTGCACGCCATGGCATTTTGATAAAACATGCGGAATCACTCGAAATTTTAGAACGTGTTGATACGATTATTTTAGATAAAACCGGTACGCTAACCCAAGGCAAACCAACCCTCACCGAAATTATTGCGAATACATCATATGATACAACCACTTTACTCACCTATGCTGCTGCCATCGAACTTAGCAGTGAACATCCTGTTGCCGAAGCGATTGTTCGCGAAGCTAAACATAAAAATCTCGAACTTCCAGCCATCCATGCATTCAAAGCCTTACCTGGACAGGGTGTTACCGCAGAAATAAACAAACAACTTACCGCGCTCGGCAATCAAACCCTCATGGCAAGCCTTAGTATCAATACAGATAATCTTGAAACACAAGCTAAAATTTTTCGTGAGCAAGGCGCTACGATTATTTTTATAAGCATTGATCTACAAGCCGCCGGCTTTATCGTTGTCACCGATCCGATTAAACCCTCAACACCTAAGGCACTTCAGGATCTCAAACGTGCAGGTTTAATGCTTGTGATGCTCACAGGAGATAATCAAATAACAGCCGATGCCGTGGCGAGACAACTTGATTTAGATGCCGTGTATGCCGATGTTCTGCCGGCTGACAAATATCAAATTATTCAAAATTATCGCGATGAAGGCAAAACCATTGCCATGGTCGGTGATGGCATCAACGACTCCCCAGCGCTTGCTGCAGCTCACGTGGGTATTGCCATGGGCACAGGAACCGATGTCGCCATGGAAAGTGCCGGCGTCACCCTGCTTCGAGGTGATTTAACCAGTTTGACCGAAGCGATTACGCTTTCACATGCAGTCATGCGTAATATACGTCAAAATCTCTTTTTTGCCTTTTTCTATAATCTATTAGGTGTACCGCTTGCTGCAGGCCTATTTCATCCCTGGTTTGGCGTGCAGCTTTCACCGATGTTTGCAGCCGTAGCTATGTCGTTAAGCTCACTCAGTGTGGTTGGAAATGCTTTAAGATTAAATTACCAGAAGATTTGATTCATGGCGTTTTTTGGTTCTTTTTAGAAGATGCAGTAACTATCCTGACACAGGGGAGGTCTTACACGTTTTTGAAAAAAATTCACCTATACAAAGAAATCTGCACTGATCCCAAATTTTTGTTTAAGACCAGAAATCGCATTTTTTCCTAGCGCCCTTTCTCCACTTAAGAATTTTGACACGTTAGCCTGACTACCAAAAATACCAGCCAAGTCCTTCTGATAGAGATGATTGGTTGTCATTAAGTGCTTTACCATGTCAATATCACTCACATTAGCTCCAATAGCAGGATAATTTTCATCATCATATTGCTCCAAATTCTCACCAATAATTTGCATAGCCAGAGACAGTTGATGTTCCTCATTATTTTTGACTTCATCAATCAGCTGATCTAAAACTTTTTCTAATTTCAAATATTCTTCTTCGTTTGTTGGCTTTTTAAAATTAGAAAGAGGCAGATGAAACTGGTGATGGGTATTTTCATCAAAATAATCAATAGATAAAGCCGCCATAGTCATAATGCACCTCGTTTAAGTTTTTCTTGATTACCACGCTTACTGTACTCTGCATGAGTCCATATAGCTCTAATAAAGCAATATTGCGTATTATAATGAATTGCTGTAATTAAACGGTAGTTATTGCCGCCAACATTAAAAATAGTATAACCATATACGGGATCCACACTATTAAAAACAGCTCTTAGCTCATTAATATTTATCGCATGAGAAGCTTTCATTTTGTAATACCATTCTGTTAGTGAAATCTCTGCTTGCGTATTGGCTTGGTAATAATCACGTAGTTTTTTCTTTGATATAATACGCAAACCAATCTCCAATAAATTAAGCGTATACCTTTAGTTAAACTATATATCATATTGACATATATGTCAAATAGACATCATGCTTTCTTTTTTCAATCTAATTCAAAAATAGGTTTTTATTGAATGTATTCAATTTTTGCAATGATTTTTTTCTAGCTCTAACAAGTCAAATACTAGCGATGGCTTAGGATGCTTGGGGGCCTCGGGGTTCATCCTTCTCAACCAGCTCCTCTATATGCTTACTTTTATTTTTAAGTTCTTTAAAAGCAGATTTATAATCAGCAAATTTTTTAGGAGTAATACCAAAAACCTTATCTAACCTTGGATTTTTATGATGCTGTACTTGAGAACCTAACGTCGATTTTTTATCTAAAACGTGTTCGTTAAATTTATCTAGAATTAAATCTCGTAATCTTGTTTGAGGTTGCTCTTTAAAATCTCTTTTCGGTATTGAAGCCCGTACGTTTTCACGAATCGTCGCCAGCCCCTGAGTAATTAGTTGGTCACTTAGGCCTAATTTTTTAAGTTCTTGTGTTAAGCCTAACTTGCTCATCACGTCAGGAATTAACCTGTCCGCCATGAGCTGTGCTATTTTGGGATTTGACACCTGAGACGCAGTCGCCAAAACTTTTTCTGTCAATACAACGCGCTCATTAATCAAGATATTGATGACATCGAGGTTACCATCAGTAACGATATTTATTAACATGCTGTCGGTCAGACTCACACCCTTATCAACCAGTATCTGAACCACCTCGACTTTACCCTCTTTGCACGCTTGAGATAACATAGTCTTCGTTAAACTAACGTGACTAGAAAGCACCTCAAACAATGCAATATCTCCTCGATGATAAGCATTGCGTAGCATAAGGTTCGTTGGTTTAACGCCATGCTCAATTAATATCTGAACCATCCCAACCTTACCCTCTTTGCAGGCTTGAGATAACATAGTCTCCGTTAAACTTACGTGGCTAGAGAGTGCCTTAAACAAAGCAACATCCCCTTGATGATATGCCTTACGTAGCATCAAGTTTGCTAACGTGCCTCCATGACCCACTAAGCTGTCTATTACAGGAATGTTACCTCGATACACAGCGTCATTGAGCATATCTTCTGTTGGCTTGACACCATGCCGTACCAAACTGTCTATTACAGGTATACTTCCTTCAAGCACAGCCAAGGTGAGCATCTTATCTGTTAGCTTGACACCATGCCCCACCAAACTGTCTATTACAGATATACTTCCTTCAAGCACAGCCATGGTGAGCATCTTATCTGTTAGCTTGACACCATGACCCACTAAGCTATCTATTACAGGAATGTTACCTTGATACATAGCCGTACTGAGCATCTCGTCTGTTGGTTTGACCCCATGGCCCACCAAGCTGTTTATGACAGATATACTTCCTTGATACAAAGCCAGGGTGAGCATCTCTTCTGTTGGCTTGACACCATGCCGTACCAAGCTGTCTATGACAGGTATACTTCCTTTACGCACAGCCATCGTGAGCATCTGTTCTGTTAGTGTGGCTCCATACTTCACTAGGCTATCTATGACCGCTATATTTCCTTGACCTACAGCAAGCTTAAGAGCTCTTTTAGTTGGCTCGATAACATCTTTTGAAAGATTTTCTAGTACCCAAGAGGTATCATCTCTAGCAACGGCATATTCTAATTGACTCATGCCATCGCCATAAACAATATTCAACTTCGCGTCATCATGTAGCGATATCCACGTTGAGTCATTTTTCATAGAAGCAAGTGCAGTATTCATAACGTGTGCATTTTTTTGGGTTGCGTAGAGGTTGGTTTCCATAACAAGGCCGTTTTCTTGACCATAAGCAGACAATAATGCATTAGCTAATAGGTTACTATGAATGTATTCGTCACCGGGTAATTTGTTGGGATTAATTAGCAACCAATGCCCCGATTCAGCATCATAATTCAAGCTGATAGCATGCTGTGCACTGTATAGCGTTAATGCAAATGAGTGTTCCCCTAAGCGCTCTTGGAGTAAATCAAGATAAAGTTCCAATTCATTTTTATCATAAGAACCTGTATGACTACTCAAGCACGTGGCAGGATTTTCACTTAATGTGATCGGCTGCGTAATTTCTAATACTTTTTTTGCATCTTGTGAATGAACATCATCAGGATGCTCAAACAATTGTTTATATTTTTCTGTACTTTGATAAAGGACAATACCATCAAAAAACGCAGACACATCCACAATGGCTTGGTTTAACTCAGCAGCTTCCTCAGTTTCCCCTGAATTCAGTAAGTCTTGTTGTTTTTTTCTTACTTTTTGAAAGTTATTGTGAAATCGTTCTATAGGGCCTTCATGTATTAAATCCAATCGGTCGTTAAAAGTTTCGATGTCACCGGCTAAAAAAGCTTGCATGGCCATATGTGTCATACCAAAACAATGACCTCCCTCACTAAGATCATAACCAACAGCCTTCATTTTATCCAGGAACCAAGTTTGATTCACCATGGCCGTATTTAAAAAATATGGTGAATTAATTTGAACAATCTCACCTATCGTATCCACTGCTTTTTGAGGAACGGGCTCCTTACTAACCTTATGCATCACCTGAAGAAGCTCAAGTGTATTCAGAAGTTTTTTATCACTTTCATGCGCATCATCACGCGAAATCTCAGCATATTCAGCATGATGCAGTATATCTTCAATTAAGCTCGCGAACTGCTTAGGGTTCTTAGCGATTGCCTCTGATTCGTTCTCGAATGCATACAATATTTCAGACCAAGCTAAGCTCATGAGAAATCCTCCATCATGCCTTAATAAAATATAGTGCCATCTTACTGCTCCCGAGAAACACGTAACATCCAACGTGCTTTTTCATGCGCACCGATGCGATCGCTTAAGATATTAACCGAGCCTTCATCATTGATTTCTTGAGCAAGCTGCATGGCACGGTTTAAATCTTTGACCAGCGCATCATTATCTTCAGCAAGTTCACTTACCATTTGGTTAGCGCTTGCATTAGAGTCACCATCTTCAATCGTTTTTAAGCGCTCAAAATCTTTAAACGTTGCAGGTGCGGCGTGATCCATAATGCGAAGTTGCTCTGCAATCGCATCTACAGCTAACGCCAGTTCTAGATATTGGCCTTCAAATAATTCATGCAAGGCTTTGAACTGCGGGCCTGTAACATGCCAATGGTAATTTTGTGTTTTAAGATATAAGGCATAGGTGTCAGCCAAAAGAACTTCAAGTTGAGCTAATAAATCATGACGCATGATAAACTCCAAATCAATTCAATAAGTATTAATTTAAAGCATAGCTTGATGTGCTTAAAAAACAAGTAAAAAAAAACCCGCTTAAGAAAGCGGGTTTTTTCATGGTCGAACGAGTCGAACAGGTTGTACAAGCAGCAATTACATCATGCCGCACATACCTCCCATATCACCGGCGCCACCAGCTGCTGAATCATCTTCTTTAGGTGTTTCTGCAACAATGCATTAACTTCAGGCGGAAAAAACTCTCCCATCAATCATACGCAACGATTCTTTAGTAGCTTGGGCGCTAGTACTCCAGCCACCGAAGAAAATCTTCCAGTAGCTCAACCACTGCCATAAAAATACAAGTCTGTGCGTAGACTATATCATCAAGTCTACGCATGGTTTTTCATCATTCGCCTCATGATTTTTGACATACTATTCTTCCATTTCTGGTAATTCAAGATATATCAAATCAAATAAAAATCATTTAGGTCTGGTAATAAAACTTGAACCCAAAGAATCATCGCGCTCATCATCAGGACTGCTTTCCACGCCAGCCTGAATCCTTGAAATTGAACCATCATCATGCTTTTGAAAGCTTTGATTCAAAAAATCCTCAGCATGCTCGGAGCCCTGCGCCACGGCATGCTGCAAAGCAGAGGTGATTTTTTCCAGGTAATCTTGGATCATATGAGCAGGTATACCATCAACATGCTCGAGCAGAGCCACACCATAATGGAACCAAGCCTCACCTGAACGTACTTCTTCTGGTATCGATTCAAAATAACTTAAAGCTTCTTCTGGATACCCACCGGTAAGCAACGTATAAAATTTAAAATGCGATAAAAGTGTCGATATTTCAGCTTCTGTATTCTGAAAAATGCTATCCGTAATCAATGATGGGAGCAATATTTGAAACGTAGCTTTTAAATACCCGCGCGATAACTCACTCAGTTTATCTACCTCAATATGATGAAGTAAATGCATGCACGCGTCATCGCTCAATCTATCTTCCGGCACCAGTTTTTGCACGTACAGATAGATTAAGTAAGCTTTCGTGTTATCTAGAATCCCCACATCAGCATCGAGTATGCTTTCTGCACCACAACAGTTTATTGGAATAAGACGCGTAAGATAATTAAGCGCTTGCGGCATATCAGCTTCAGCGTTTTCCCCCACTCCCAATCGTACAGTATGAGCCTCCCATAGCAACATCTGCTCTTCAGAGACGTGTTCACGGCTGTATTGCATCAAAGTGCGCATGATCGTACTCAGCACCTCATAATTTTCGGGTACAGATACCTGCTTCATCTCGATTAAAAAAAATAGTTTATCGATCAGTTCGTGGCTAAGAGCATCCATGACCTCACCAGGATTTTTCTCAACAAAATAGTTTAATACATGAAAATCTGCTTTAGATAGGGATGTCTCTATATACGGAACAAAATCATGTTTATTTTCATACATGCTCAACATGTTTTCGTTATGGTGTTCAATTAAGGTTTTAATTATACGATAGTTATTATCTTGATTAGACGTACCTGAACGAAGAAAGCCAAGTTCACCTAAGATTTCAATATCGCCTAACGCGGCTGCCAAACAAGCCGCAGCATTAGACGGTTCCTGTCTAAATATATAATTTCCAAAGATAGGGTTGTCTACATCGCCATCTATGATCATTTGCGTGAGAAAAGGCCCTATCTCTATTTCAGAAGCCGCAATCAACTCATCGATTGTTTTCATGTTGATAACCCATCAAATTTTTAAAAATATATTACTTACATAATAGATCAATATTAGAGCAATATTAGAGCAACAAAATTGCCTAATTTTTATCTCCCCGGAAAATAATTTTTTATATCAGCATCATCCGTGATTAAACCCATGGCATTATCAGCATCATTTAATGCCCGGTGAGCAAAATTATTGATGTTTTGTATTCTTGTTGCAGCATCATCATTAATAAGGCCCAATTGATTAGCACCATCGATCACCCGATTAATAAGGCTTGGATCTGTATCACTTGTGATATTTTCTTCTTTCTCTTCATCTCCATTTTCTTCATCATCTTCGTAATCGTATTCGTCGTCTTCATTACCCGAGTTCTTATCATTGCCAATGGCTTCAAGCTCATCCATTAAACCACCAAAACCACCTTTAGAGCTCGGTGAAGAAGGCTCATGCTGTTCATCTTCATAAGATGGCGACGATTGATTATTATTATTCCAAAAATTACTACGATTACTCCCATAGGCGCTTGGGTTCGAAGCACCATGACCACTTGCCTTGGCATTGCTCTCTTGCGCATTGGATGAATCGGGCTGGCTATCTTTCATTTCCTGTTCTATTTCAGCCTGTGCAATAGCATCTAATTCTTCCGCGGTGAATTCCGGCGTCGTCTTATCAAAATCAAACGGCTTCACGTGTGAATCGGCTCCAAATTCAAACCTATTATCTTTAAAAGCACCATCCGGTAACCCCATATTCATATCAACAGGCTTAACGTGTGAATCAGATCCAAATTCAAACCCATTATCTTTAAAAGCACCATCCGGTAACCCCATATTCATATCAACAGGCTTAACGTGTGAATCAGATCCGAACTCAAACATATCATCTTTAAATGCACTATCAGATAAGTCATGATTTTTTTCAAAAGATTTGGCGAGAGAATCATCCATATGACTTGTTGAGTTGGCTAAGTTTTCAGCATCAAGTTCAGCTTGTGCAATCGCATCGAGCTGCTCATCCGTATAAGAGCTAGGACCGTTATCACCGCTCGCTTCGGCATCAAGCTCTGCTTGTGCAATCGCATCTAACTGCTCATCTGTTAAAGAAATATTGTCATCATCTAAATCTGCGGGCCCGTCCAACGATGCAATACTTTCTAACGATGCAATACTGCCTAATGATGCAATACTGACTAACGATACAACACTATCTAACGATGCAATACTGCCTAACGACAACACATCATCCAAATCTTCCGGTCCGTCCAGTGATACCACACTCTCTAACGATTGAACCTCCTCTAATTCGAGCGCCTCATCTAACTCAAGTTTTGCATTATCAAGCTCATCTTGTAATTGCTCTAGCTGAGACTCAAGATCAATCTCATCCTGCTCTGCATCGTTAAAATCATTCGTCATCTCATTTTCAAGCTGGCTTTGAATATCGACCTCATGATTTGCTGCTTCTAAATCATCTCTCGCAGAAGACATTGCATGCTCACTTTCCTCTAAGGCGTGTTGCGCCTCATGCATCGCCTCTTCTTTCAACGATAAGTCTTGTGTTTCTTCATCTAATTTTTCATCAAGCTCTTGATAGGTCTCATCGAGTTCACGCACGTCTTCCATGGCTTCTACATCCACGGAGCTATGCTCCACTTCATAAATATCTCTTTCAAGGAATGATTCATTTTCACTTATTTCTTCAATGTCATGGGTATCATTGTCTTCATAGCCATCATCAACATCGCCACCATCATCACCAAGATAAACATTATTGTCTTTTGTTTTATCACGTAAACGATTCAGCACGCCCCATGCCTGTTGCAAACGAAAAGCCTGCTTTTGAACGATGGATAAGATATTACCGCGTTTGGTTTGCTCTAAATGAAGGCAGCTAGCTGCATGATTCACGCCCTGCTCAGCGGCAGCAATTGCTTTGCTAGGCGAACCATCGTTTAGGTGTCTTCTAATCCACGCTTTATTATTCATACGCCATTGCTTCTCTGTTCTTCTATACCCTCTAATTTCAATCGCTTTTTGTTGCTTTGCTTCACGTTCTTGTTTTAATTTCGCTTTGTCTGCTTTGGCCTTAGCTAACTGAGCTTTTTTTTCCTGAATCAGGTGTTGTTTTTCTGCTAACTTTTTATTTTTTAAACTAGCCAACGTTCGTTCTGCTTGCTCTTTTTGTTGAGAAGCCTTCTTGGTACTCTTCTTTTGTTCATCAGCCCTGTGCTTAGCTACACTGAATTTATGGGCGCTATGCGATTGCTGACTATCGGCTTCAATAAGACGCGATCCACAACCTTCTTGTTTAGATATGGATGCACTCAGTTTTGCCTCTTGTTTCCCTAATTTTTTGTGTGCTGAAATTGTTCTTTCTTTTGCCCTGACTAGATTATCTTCTGCTGTCATCAGTGATTGCGAAATTTCATTGACACGTTCTGTTAAGCGCTCAATCTCGAGTGAGCCAGCGCCTAGTTTTGAGGTTGATTTAAAACGACGATCCATGACATAACTCCTGTCAATTTTGACTTATTTTTTGAATTTATAATGCTTGACTCATGCCTTTTTTCTCGGCTTTTCTTGCATCGATAGCCGCTCTTTGGGCAGGAGTAAATTGCGGCGCTGAAGTACTGGGCGCTTGTTTAAACATACCTTGCGACGGCAATGCTTGCGTTGAGGCTTTCATCTCGCTGGCCTCCATCTGTGCCGAAACATCTTCATGCCGTTGTGCAGCATCCTCATCGAGAGGGTCCAAATTCACCGCTTTTTCATACATAGGCAATGCCTGGCTATACAAAGTCTTCGTTTGTAATGTACGTGTGGATTTTTCAGCGAGATAAACATAAAAATCACCCAACTCTCGATAATTGATGCCTTCTCGCGGTGCTTCTTTAATTAAATTTTTATAGGAGGATAACGTTGTTTTTGCATCGGCTGTCGTCCACGCAGCTCTCAAAGCATGTCTAACACGGTTAGAACCCGCTGCTTTTTCTTCCTCAATCGCGGCTTGATTATCATCCAATAAGCTCAATAACTCTTGATCAAACAAGCCTAACTCTTCGCTCGGCTCTTTTCGCTGAACACGATCAATGTCTAAACGAGCTTGTTTTATATACATGCTCTTTTGCGGAAGTAACGGCTCACTGAGTGATAACATGTGGTACATATTCGCTCGCATCACGTACAAACTTAATACCATCGACGTAACTTCGATTCGCGCATTGATCGCCTCTAAGGCATGCGATATATTCGCGGGCTCTCCTAAGAGCAACAGCATCAACGGTTGATTCATATGTTGTGCTAACTCAGTAGGCGTATAACCTTCTTTATTTTTTACATCGGTTGATGCCCAACGCTTCAATAACTCGATTACTACCTCAGGCCGAGCATGATATACGGCTAAGTGCAGCAAGGAGCCATGCGGTGAATCAGGCAATAAGGCATCAGGGTGCTTAATGTCTTGGACCAACCTCATAAATTTTCGATAATCATCTTGGATAATTTGCTCGCCCACAGCCTGAAGTTGTCCTGCTTCAGCTTGAATCTCAGCTTCTAGTTTAGCTTTAGCCTCTGCTTCTGCCCGAGCTTTAGCTCTGGCTTCTGCTTCTCTTCTGGCTTTGGCTTCTGCTTGTTTTCTGGCTGTAGCTTCTGCTGCTGCTCGAGCATTGGCTTCGGCTTCTAAGCGCTGTATGTAGGGAGAACAATGCTCAAGAATCGATTGGGCCTTAGACGCAATATCGCTATCTCTGTCGGCAAGCAATTGCTGCAAAATACTTTGGGCACCACAGTTAATGATTTCAGCGTGGTTTTCTGTATATTTCGATAAACGGTACAGCGCATTAAGGCAGCTGTTTCGTATATCTTTATCCTTGTCCTGGCGTAATAAATTCACTAAAGGTGCAATCCCACTTGCTTCCCGAATAGCCTTGATGCATTCTTTTTGTGTCGATAGGTTATTTAACACTCCTGAAACACGTTTACGTACGGAAGTACTACGATCCCCTAGCCGCAGCACTAAGTGCGGAATACCTCCAGCTTCGAAAATTGCAAGTTTATTCGTTTCAATCCTCGATAAATTTATGAATACCTTTGTAACATATTCACGCACTTTCTGATAAGAAGAATCCATATATCTCAACAGCCTAGGAATCCCTCTAGCTTCGCGGATTGCATCTCTGTTGGTATGAGTCTCTGAAAGTTTCCCAATCAAGTAAGTGAGATTCTGCATCGCTTGCGAATTCTCTCCAACTCTGCCATCGTCTAAACAACTCATGAGTGGCGGTATACCTCCGGCCTCACCTATGGCATGACAATTTTTTACTTTGCTCTCTTGATGCTCAACGAGTGTGGCGAGTATTGCTATTGCGATTTTTATTGCGGGTTTTGTTCTTCGTTGATCATCCCAATGAATATCACTCACACAGTCAATAATTTTCTGCGCATCAACTAAAGAGCATCCTGTTAATGTCGAAATCTTAGCGGGTTCAGATGGTGTAATCCTTACAGGAGCACATTCAGGAGAATAACGTCCATCAACTGCAGCCGTGCTACTATCACTATCATCATCACTAAAATTGTTACGATGCGATTGACCTCGCTCCTTTTTGAAACGTTCCATGCTTTATGTCCTTAATTAAAACAATATTGCTAGCAACCGATCAAGTTACTTATGGCAAGTTTTAACTCAATGTTATAAAGCGCAGAATAATAACAGTATTAGGGCATGATGCAAGGCATTTGAGCAATAGAGCGCCACGCTACGAAATTGGGATCATGTATGCACTTAACGTCAAACATAATTTTTGTAAATCACCTGCTTCATAACAACAGGCCAATTGCGTAGAATTTAAGCTCGGAAAATACCACTTTAATAATCGCCGTGCTTGCAACAAGGCGACTTTATCACTCCCCTCAAGCTTTGCTAGTTGCTCAATATGATATTTAAAAATATCTAAAATTTCAGATACAGAAGGCGTTATATTAAACCCTAATAATGCTTGAAAAAGCCACGGCCGACCCAGGCTACCGCGAGCAATCATGATAGCAGCGGCACCCGACTCCTCGAAACAACGCTGCATACTTGCCCTGTCGCGTACATCACCGTTCGCAATCACGGGAATACTCACGCGTTCCACAACGTTTTTTATGTGCTGATAATTGGCCGCGACATCATAATCTTCTGAATGATGGCGACCGTGCACAATAATCGCGTCTGCACCGCACGCTTCAATCAAGGTGGCTGCGTCTAAATAAGCGTTGTCATTCGTTTGACCGCCTACTCTGATTTTTACCGTAAGTGGCCGTGTGGTAGCTTGCCTCATGGCCGACACAACATCGCTCAAATTATCAAGCGAATCCATGAGTGCCGAACCGCAGCCCTTGCTTCTGATTTTAGGCTTAGGGCAACCGCAGTTTAAATCAATCACATCAGGCTCGTAACGCGCTGCAATCTGAGTGGCTTGATGCATCAGTTCGGGATTATTGCCTGAGAGCTGGATACACCAAGGCCCTTCTTTGGGTGAGTGCGCTAAATAACGTGGATTTAATGTTTCATGTTGCAGGATAGAATGCGCAGAAATCATTTCTGTGACAGCATAGGCGGGTTTTGTATATTTCGAGAAAAGTTCTCGAAAAGGCGCGCAGCTTATTCCCGCCAACGGCGCTTGAATCAAGCGATTTGATAATTTGAGAGAGCCTATATAAAACGGCGTGTTGACGTACTCTGAAATCATAAAGCTAAGCCATACTCGCTCGAATCACGCCAGAAATAGCCCACGGCAAGCCCCAAAAAGCCAAAATGGAAATCGCAGAAAGCAAGGCCAAATGCCCACTGATAGGCAACCCCTGCATCGCAGCAGTCAATACCCCGCCCCCAAAAACAATCACGGGTAACGTAAGAGGTAATAAAATTAACGCCGTAAACAAACCTTGGCGTTTGAGACCCATTCCAAACACCGATGAAAAAGCGCACAAAGCAATCAACGTCGGGGTTGCACATAGCAAGCTCAAACTTAAAACACCGGTTTCATACAGAGTAAGATCAAACAAGATAGTTAATATTGGACAAAACAAAACAAGCGGTACAAGATTAGTCACCCAATGAACCAGAAGCTTAATGCGCACACGTACATGCATAGGCTCACAAGAAAGCAGCCATTGTTCAAGCACGCCGTCTTCATCTTCTTGCTGAAACAAATGTTCTGCCGATAAAAAAAATGCAAATAAAACAGCAATCCAAACCAAACCCGGTAATAATTTACGGAGAAAAACCGGATCAGACGGAAAACTCAGCGGGAATAACATCACAACCATGAAAAAAAACAAGCACGCATTCATCGTTCCGCGAAACTGTCGTTTTTGAAGTGTTATTTCACGTAATAAGGCTTGCTTTAAAACATTCATATAACAAGCTCCTGCAGTATCGGAAATGCAAACGGTAAAACTTGATGTGAGGTAAAAACAACCGCCCCACCGACGCTGACATGCGCGAATAAGATATCACCTAGAATATTTACGCTTTCTTGATCGAGAGCAACCCAAGGCTCGTCGAGCAACCATAATAAAGCATCTGAATTAATAAGCTGCAATAAACCCACACGACGGCACTGCCCTGCTGAGAGTAAACCACACGGTGTGTGTTGCAAATCAAGTAAATTCAAGCGCCGAAGTGATTGATTAATTAAAGCATCAGATAGCTTAGATGAAAGATCAAGTCGCGCATGTTCGCGCGGTGTTAAATGCATATTCACGCCAGATTTATGGCCTACATATGCTAATTGATGCTGATGCAATATCTTGCCTTCGGTAGGATGAAGCAGCCCTGCGAGTAACTTTAAAAGCGTCGTTTTACCCGCACCGTTAGCGCCTTTTATATGCAAAGCAGAGCTGGCCGCAAGTGTAAAACTTACGTCTTGAAGCAAGGGTTTATCACCGTAATCAAATTGCAGGCCTTGGACTTCTAACATAAGTAGCTCTAGAGCATAAAAATCATAAGATGCGCGCATTTTGACATGGTAGCCACGAAAGTGGAAGAAATCAAAGCGATCCAAATAATAATTCTATATAATAGAGCTCTTGCATAACCGTGCGAATGAATTGGCTCTGTCGTAATTGTGCGTCAACAACTGATGTTTGTCCTGTGCTTTACGCGCAAACAGGTAATAAGCAAGACTGAGATTACCTATGGATGCTGTCCCGCTGCATGCTCCATGTGCGATTCATCTTCTTGGAAATTTCTTTCGAGATATGCATTGTCATGCTTTGTATTTAACATAAAGAAGCTTCGCCCAACCAATGCCCCAGAAACAACACCCGAGACTACCGCCTTTATTATCGATGATTTTTCAACAGCCATGAGCGCATAACCCATGGTGACTATACAAACAGACAACCCTAATAACACCGATTGTGATTCAGTGGGATAGAGTATAGCTGTAATGAATAACCCCCACTCTTTATGAAATGATTGATGTGCGGCTCTCAGCGCAGTTTCGCCGCATTGTTTAACCGCTGTGGTCACACATGCTCTGTCCAAGGTAAAACGAGGATCTACTTCTTCAAGTTCAAAGCCACTCATTTCAAGTACTTGCATGACAAAGGCTTTATTGTTTCTTAGCTCCGCGGAAGCAGACTCCATAAGATAACTTCTACCATGTATTATCATCGCTTGCCTAATGGCTGCAAGCACAAACCAAGGACATGCTTTTAATCGAACGGATGCTCCTGCAAAGGTTGTCCCCATGGAAGAGTTATCTGTCTGTTCAAGTATTTTTAACATGGCACGTGGATTATCACGCATAGTTTCGGGCATAATATGCATAGGAAAATATTTTTTTATTTTAGTAATGCTCACTAAAAAATCAATATCGTGCTTTAATCTATCGGATGCATACTTAAACTCATTCAAGTCAATTTTAGCCAATGCTTTAACTACGTCACCATCGTCTTGCAATACGTTTGAAAAATGCTTTAACAAACCTAAAGATGTATGCTCAACATGTATAACGTCTTTTATCATTGCTAAGGCTAGATTTTTTTCATGTTCCAAGGCTTTTTCAAACGAAGCCTCATCAGGATATTGGTTCTGGTTCAAAAGCTCACTTTGTTCAGCCCATGGCTTTGCGCGTGTACAGATATCCACAAGTGTTGTTCTTAACAAAACATAATCGTGACAACTGCCATATGCATGTTCTAACCACACCATCAGGTGTTTAAGATTGCCGATCTCGCCTTGCATTAAAATATCGGAAAGATAAGCGTAATCTAAGCGTTTAAGAATATTTTGTCCATAATCTACATAACTAATTTTTTCAGCCTGCGTTCGCAAAAACTCAACCAATTGCTCTTTAGAGCTTATTTCAATATATTGATCACTATAATACGGATGAGCGATGACCTTTGAGATGCTCATACTCTTGCACATGAGGTTATCTGAGATTGGAGGCCTTTCGCTACTGATAGAAAAACCTAGTGCCTTAACAATATTCGCCCCTGCGGTATGATCATGTGGAAATATCGTTAAACCTCGACCGAGCAACTGATAATATCCACCTGTATATGTTTTATTAGCGTGTGCATTCAACTGCTCAAGGTATCCAAACACGGGCATTGTCATCGCTGTTCGGTCCTCTGTTTGATCATTATAAAGACGATTATCAATAATAGGGAATAACGTTTCCTGCAAATAATCAACGAAACGATCCAACAATCGTTCTCTTGGTACTCCACTGGTTTTTAGATAATGTCCATGGTAGCCCGTGCTTCGTTCAAAGTGACGCATTTCACGGTCATCATCAACGTTCTGTTGAATATATGCTCGATAGAACGAAAGCAATAATGCACCACATTGAATAGCCTGGTTTAATACACGCTCATCGCGTAAGTCGATATTATTTGGTAATTGAATATCAGGTACATCAACCAAACAATCGACGTGGCCAATCGTTCTACGTAGCAATAGAGAAAAGATATGGTCTTCTGGCACTCCATCAATACCCCAACCCGCATGCGGACATAAAAAAATACGAGCGTCCTTGGTTAACTTATTGTAATAAACAACTTGCGCGCTGCTTGTAAAGAGTAAATAAAAACAATCTCGTTCGGTTTTTTTCGCGTAACATTCAAGTACGTTGGGTAATTGAGCAAACGATGGAAACTTTTTTCGCTCACCATCGTCTTGAGCAAAAAATATCTTACTATTTTTATTGAAAAAAAGTAGATGCGACACGAGTTCTAGAGCATTATGATGTGCTGGTTCAAACGCATAATTTTCCAATAAAGCCGAAACAATCACCGTTTTTAGATTAACTTTATCTAAATCACCTACAATTCTTCGAAACAAACCTTTTTCATATAAACTAACCGCCAACGTTTTAAGCTTCTTATAATCCTCAGGTCTAATATCTTTTGAGAGCAGTTGAGACCACGAAGCAAGTTCGCGTTGATATTGTTCTCGATAAATATCATTGTGTACATAATCACGCATTATTTTTGATACGGGCTTCATTTGAAATAGCGCCGATCTATCCAAAAAACCAGCAATTCCACCAAAAACATCTTGTGGAACAGCTTCTAGCATTGATAAAGGCTGGGGTTCTAACATAAAAGAAGCTCCTTGGGAGGTTTTTTGGATTAAACAAAAAAAATTGACATAATATCGTACAGGAAATCTCTTGCTTCGTCAAAAATTAATACACACTTGAGATGGAAATAAGCCTCAAAAAAACAAAATAGAAGTAAAAATACCACGTTTAAAAGTTGAGGATTTTTTTAAAAAGAACCCTTTTTAGACTTAACCTTTCTCTCGCCTTTCATGCATAGAACCGTTAGTATAAATAAATATCTAGATAATCAAGGCTGAGGAACAAACATCATGTTTATTCGCTCATCAAAAGAGCTTGCGCTACTCATCGTCAACCGACGAAAAAAATTAAATTTAAGCCAAACCGCTGTGGCTAAACTCGTTGGACTAAAACAACAAACCGTTTCTGAGTTTGAAAACAAACCCGACAGCACCAAACTCGCGACGTTATTTAAAATTTTGTCGGCTGTAAAATTGGATGCATCGGTTCTTGCTAAAGAAGAACAACTTGCCACTGAATCACAATGGAATGAAGAATGGTAAAGACTAAAAAAGATCCCCAAACCCTTCGCATTGTTATGAACGGTTATCTTGTCGGTCGCTTGAAAAAAAATACGCGCGGCAAACTTATTTTTACCTATGCAACCAGCTGGTTAAACACGCCCGGCGCACGTCCCATTTCGCTTGCCCTACCTCTTGTCGAACAACCGTTTACAACGGAAGCTGTTTATCACTTTTTTGATGGCTTGCTTCCCGATAACCCTGAGATAAGAGCACGTATTCAAAAACAGTGGAAGCTCACAAGTAAACACCCGTTTGATTTATTGGCATGCATTGGAAACGAATGCACCGGCGCGATTCAGCTTATTGCTGGCAAAGTGCCGGTGTTCAAAAAGAAATTGGGATTTACAACGTTAGATAAAAAAAACCTCGCAAACCTTTTGCGCGATCATCAAGATACGCACATCTCACTTGCAGGTTCCCAAGAAAAAATCGGTCTTTTATACCACAATCATACCTGGTGTATACCTCAAGATAAAACACCGACCAGTCATATCATTAAATTACCTAAAGACATCCTACATCATGCCGAAAACGAATGGCTTTGCGCCCAAATCGCACAAGCATTTGGGCTGCCCGTTGCTGAGTCACGCCTTCTTTATGTTGAAGGTATCAAAGCCTTAGCTGTCACACGTTTTGATCGAAAATATTCAAGTGATAACACGTGGCTCATGCGTTTACCGCAAGAAGATTTATGTCAGGCTCTCGGCATATCACCGTATTTAAAATACCAAATTGCAGGTGGTCCGAGCCTGCATGATGTCATGAAATTATTATTAGGATCGGCGAATCCTATTCATGATCGAGATGTATTTTTTTGCTCTCAAATATTATTTTGGTTGTTGGCCAACCATGACGGGCATGCCAAAAACTTTAGTGTGTTTATTGAGCCTGCGGGTAAGTATCGTCTAACACCCCTGTATGACATACAATCAGCCTACCCGGCCATCGCGCAAAACCTTTTAAACGCTCATCAGCTTAAAATGGCGATGCCACTCAAGAGCAAAGCCGCTCCTGCGTATTGGCATCAAATCAAGCGCATTGATTTTTTAGAAACGGCGAAGCAAATTAATTACTCTGTGGAACGTGCAGAAGCAATTCTTGATGATATGTTAGCGCGCGTGAATGTTGTGATTGCTCAGGTTTCAGCAAGCCTACCCCAGTCTTTTCCAAAACAGGTGTCTGAACCTATTTTTGATGGGATGCGTTTCATGAAAAATAAACTTGCTGCACATCAAAGGCAAACGACAACAACTGAGGTCTAAAACTTAGCCAGAACTTAGGGCTTAGGTCCTGAATGAAATATATCCGACTCATCGTCTCGCTTATGTTCTTCCTCTCGTCCAAGTTGAAAGACCTGTTTCATGGATTGAATTAAACATTCAGCCATAGCAAAGAGGCCTGTTTCAGGTGTAGAAACACGGGGTTTTAACGGCTTCACATGCTTGTCGGCTAGATCAATCACATGACGAAAATTAGGAACCGGCGACAGGTTTTGTCTTATTGCATAGGCACGATTGCTTTCATAAGCCTCCACCATGCTCTCGGCTTCTAGACTCGAAACGCCTTTCGCCAGAAGAATCGTTTTTATTTCATCGGCATGGTACTCAGGTAATTCGGTGGTTATCAATCGCCTTTGCAGAGCTGTGCTAGCAATACGTCGCCCCGCCATAGAAACAGGGTTTTGGGTTCCTATCACCATAAAACCAGGCTTCGCCACATGGCCTTCGATAGCGCGTGGATTTTTTCCCATCAGTAAATCATTTAATAAACGCTCCATCATCGGCGAACTATTAATTTCATCAATCATGACCACCGCACCTTCATCAAACGCTTTCATCAGTAAAGCTTCTTTTTCTTGTAAGGGCATGCTCACCGGCATGCGATAAAACGGATGGTCTGCGGTGCTTGGATTTGTAAAATCATGTTCTTCTGTGTATCCACGAGAGATTAACTCATGAATCACCAACTCACTTTTTCCTATACCGGGGGCTCCTTCGATAATGATGCCACCAAGCCCCCCGCTTTTTTGCTGCGTATTCAAGCTCGACCCTGATGATTGGCGCCACGCATGTAAATCCATTAAGTCATGAAGTTGCTGGATTAAAGCATGACGCGATGGTGTGGTAAAAAATTCACGGGATGCATGGGTTTCTTTTGGGGACATAACAAGCGAATTTTGGGGTTTGAAGCGCTCATCAAATTGCGCGCGATTTTTTTTAGGAACCAAGTTTTTCGCTAACGTATACGTAAAATGCTCAGCAATGTCGTCGAGACTTTGTTCGGGATAGTTTTGGGCGCGCGTTTGCGTCAGTAACGCCATCATTTGTAATTCACGTGGTGAAATTAACACATCGGTGTCTGAACATGAACAAACAAAATCATACACATCTAAAATTCGATCGGTGACCGATTCATCCCAAATAACAGGCTTGAGAATTTTTTCATAAATAACCTCCGGTGGTAATGGATTAAACAACACCGCATTGCCGTGACGTTGAAATAAAGGGGCTAACGTACGCTCATCACCGTAGCTCACAGGATTGCCGGCAAACACAACCTTGTGATGCTCGTCTAATCGATGAACCACCCCATCAATCAAAATACTCGGTGGTGTATTAAATAATCCTTCAAATTCACCCCACGCATCAAAATTAGCCTCATCAAGAAACAGAATTTTTCGTTTGTTAGATGTATCTGATGCCCAAGCTTCTATGCGATGCTCAGTCAGATATAACGTATCGCTATTAGGATCGCATAACTCTGTTTCTACAAACGTAGATTTACCTACACCCGACAATCCCGTCAAAAAAACATACGGTGAACATGCGAGAACTTCGTTAATAGCGTTCTTGCGTGCCGTTGTGAACGCCGCACATGCCTCTTCACTGTGCGCTCTGTCCAAGCGGCCTGTTTCGACATGTGTATGACCGGACAAATGCATCATCCCAAGCCATGCATCCTGAGTATTTGTTGCGGTGGGATGAGATTTCAAATACATGCATCGTGCTTGCAACTTACAGAGCGGTTCTTTTTCAAGATAAGGCTCGAGTGCATCGCGGGTTGCTTGATTTAAATCTAAACACGCAAGTTTATCTTCTGGCCTGATGGCGTGCGCATAGGTAGCTACAATGGGGCTTACGGCCGTTGCATCTGTTGCATCATCCACAACAAGCAAAAGCTGCCCTGCCCCAGGTGTTTGTTGACGTTCTAATAACTCCGGCGCCAAAGCATCCAATAACTCAGGGGAGAAACTCCCTTTTAAGATCATGTTTTGATTGCGCGCTAAACCTGTGAGCACAGCACGTTCTGATTGACTAAATTCAAACTTAAGGCTTTCTTGGTTAAGCTTTCCGTCTAAGCAAACCAGTAAATCAGCCGAGGTGCATTCAGAAATATCAATCACGTGATAGGCTTGCTCTGTATCTTGGGTCAACATCGCAACCGTGGTATCGATATCGGTGCTGGCTAAGCAAGCATCCCCTGTAACTGGAAGCTGAAGCTTGCGTGGTTCACCCCGTGTTTTAGATGAATACCCAAAAGCTTCAGGAAGCACAACTCCCGGGGCCACATGAAGGCTTAATGGTACACCCCGCTCGGTGCATGCATCCAACAACATCGCCCAAGCATCATCGGTCAGCGTACGCGTCACCGTGACATGCAAAACGCTTGCACCATGAGCGGATGGCTCGGATGAACAGGCTTCAATCCACCCCGGTTGTTTGATTAACTTATCGCCTTGCACCTCATAACGCCCAAAAAAATCACCTAAGCTTGAAGGGTTGAGCACGCGCGCGCCTGGATGCACGACATCATCGTTAATTGCTAAAATCGTATCGCGTTTGTCCCAGGTATAATCTTCGGCCTCGGGTCGTATGATATGCACATGTTCAGGAATATGAACCTGGCGCCCCGCATGCCGTACGGTTCCTGATAAGATTTGCTGCCAAAATCGCTCAAATTTACGATTACCCCACAAACCTTGTCGAATTTCAATCGGTTTTCCTGTTTGGATGGCCTGCATCAGCTCGCCTTCATGAAAGCTCAACGTATCTCCATCTAAAAGCCAACGACCCAATAGACGCTCTTCCCAATCTGGGGCATGATAAAGGTTGATGATCGCACGCTCACCATCGGCTAACGTGGCAACATCAACGCAGCGTGACGGTGCAACCTTATCCAAGTGTTCGGGCGTTAAGGGGCATTGTTCAGTACGATTAAAGCGAGAGTAGAAATCTGAACCTTGATAACAATCCGGCTTATTTTTATTCATCAGCCCGATGATCATCGTATCTTTCGGCAAAGCCGTTCCGTCAGCATGGGGTTCTTTATCTAAAAACCCATTAAACCGCACCATGTCATCTGCATCAAATTGTTCGTAATTAACCAGTATCAGCGGTGCTTTATCTTGGTTTAGCTGCAAAAAATCATAAAGTGAACCACCCGGGCCTTTGCATAACTCTCCGGTGCCGTCTGCATTTTTTTTCATCCACGGTGCCGAACAAATCAAATCATCCGGCTTGTCAATATAAAACACAGGGCGGCTTGTGCTCACGGCCTGCTGCTCCAAATGCAAGCGCAAGGTATCCAGATGCTGTGTGCTGTTTAACTCAATCAGGCGCTTGGAATAGATTTTTTTTAGGCAATCATGCGCGTAAGATGTAATATTGGGTGCGTATTCTGCCGTTTTATCCCAGGTTTTGAATACCTTCATATAACGATTTTTGCTTACTGAGGCTCGAATGGCATGTATAAGTGCCGTGTCTTGCTCCCGGTCACCACCTGATTCAAATCGGAAGAACTGGGTTAATTGTGTCATGCACTCGTGCTGTTGCATGGGCGTTAGCGCGTCCATGCTTTTAACGAGTCTTGTGACTGCATCCACATGCATGGCTTCAAACTGTGATTTTAATGATGCACCAAGTGCACGTATAGCCGGATTAGGACTTGCCATGGCCCGCATCCAAGCAGGCTTTCCTGACGAGCCTCTTAAAAGCATGCCATCCAGCGCTGCTTCAGAATAGGTATAATCTCGCGGTAATTCGGCAAGCATGGCTTCTGCATTAGCAAAACGACACAAGGCCAGCAAACCACCGTGCTCCATAAACTTATTGGGATGATGGATACCCAGCGCATGTGTTGCCCTATCGCCTTCAACCGCTATAAGGTGTCCAAGAGAATTATCAAGCGTTTTAAGCAGTTCGCCTTGGCTTACTTCCAGCCACCCGGTGACATAGTTTGGATCATATACCTGCCATGTACCATGGCGTGTTGAATGAATAGCGATTGCATGCCAGGGGTTAGCTAAAATACAGGGGCTCTTCGTGTCTAAATAAGCCTTTAATCCGTCACCAAGGTAGTACTTGTTGGCTACAGGAGGACCCATTTGATACGTTTCAACATAGGTATAAAGTACTTCAAAATGACTAATTAATACCTCTGATATAGCTTCTCGGCCATTCCATGCCTGAGCTGAATCTACAAATTCATCCCAAGATGCTTGTTCAAGATCTAAAAAATAATGTGCTAAGGCATCACAAATACCCTGTTGGATTTTAGGGATAGCAGCCACATGTTTATTGTGCAGTGTTAAATGTTGAGATAATTTCTCAATAATCATATCCTGATTTTGAGTTTGATTTGTACCTTTAAACTCAAATTTTTCATTTAGAGATCTAGGTTTCAAATCTTTGTATTTTTTTGAATCGTGTACTGGGTTAACCTGTCCGGCTCGCTCGCCTGTCCATGGCGGTAAGTTCGGTATGCTTTCGTTTTGAGCTTTAAGAATAGACGTAAGACTCGTCTTAGAAGCTTGGTCAAGATTAGGTGCTGCCGCCAGAATTTTTTTCACATTATCTGCTGAGATATTAAACTGCCACCCATGAATTGTTCTAAGATACGGGAGACTATTCGCTTCAAGGTTAAGCTCACCATCAAGGAGCATGCACTGATTTAAAGACAGTACACAAAGATTGGGTGCAGCTGCCAGAAGTTTACTCACGTTCAAAACCGAAATATTGCTCTCCGATACATAAAGTGATTCGAGATGCGGAAAACTATCTCTGTCAACGCTCAGCCCACCCTCGAGGCTTTTACAGCCTTCTAAGTTAAGTTTACGAAGCTTAGGCGCGCGGGCCAGAAGTTTATTCACGTTTAGAGCTGAAATATTACTTTTCGATACATCCAGTGACTCAAGCCGAGAAAAGCTATCGCTATCAACACTAAACGCGACATCGAGGCTCTTGCACTTGGCTAAACTTAGTGTACGAAGCTTAGGTGGCGCAGCCATAAGTTTATTGATGTTTAAAACTGAAATATGACTATCAGAAACATCAAGTGACTCCAGATACGGAAGGCTATCGATATCGAGATTAAGTGCACCATCGAGATGATGACAACTATTTAAGTTCAGTGTACGGAGCTTAGGTGCGGCAGCCACGAGTTTATTCACGTTCAGAGCTGAAGTATTGCTACTGGATAGAGCAAGTGATTCGAGATGCGATAAGCTATTCGTTTCAAGATGAAGTACGTCATCGAGGCTCTTGCAGGAAGATAAGTAACAACGATGAAGCCTAGGTGCCGCAGCCAAAAGTTTATTCACGCTCAGAGCTGAAATATTACTCTGCAATACACTAAGTAATTCAAGGTACGGAAGACTACCTGTGTCGAGATTGAGCGCACCATCAAGGCTCTCGCACCAATTTAATTCTAGCGTACGAAGCTTAGGTGTCACAGTCAGAAATTTATTGACGTTCAGAATTGAAATATTGCTACTGGATAGAGCAAGTGATTCGAGATGAAGAAGGCTATTCGAATGGAGGTAAAGCGCACCATCGAGGTTATCACAATACGACAAGGTCAGTGTGCGAAGCTTAGGTGCAACAACCAGAAGTTTATTTACATTATCCACGGAAATATTGCTATCTGATACATCCAGTGATTCAAGATGAAGAAGGCTCACCGTATTGAGGCTAAGTGCACGATCAAGGCTTTTGCTCTTAGATAAGATCAGGGTACGAAGCTTGGGTGCAGCAGCCAGAAGTTTATTCAAATTATCCACTGAAATATTGCTCTCTGATACATCCAGTGATTCAAGATGAAGAAGGCTCGCCGTGTCGAGGCGAAGTTCACCGTCAAGCTTCTCGCACTGAGCCAAATTCAGTGCACGAAGCATGGGGGTCGCAGCGAGAAATTTACTCATATTCTCAACAGAAATCTTACTATTCGATACATCCAGTGATTCAAGATGCAGAAGGCTCGCCGTGTCGACATTCAGCTGATCGTGACGGTACCAGCTACATCCAGCTAAGTTCAACGTATGAAGCTTAAGCGCAGTTGCCAAAATTTTTTCTAAGATTTTAACTGGAATATAACCCCTCGATACATCAAGCACTTCAAGTTCTTGAAGCCCCTCGCTCTCTAGATTAAACGCATCAAAATCTTCTCCGAAACGTTGTGTCTTCAACGTACGAAGCTTAGGTGCGGCGGCCAGAAATTTATTTATAAAACCAGTTAAAATGTAACCACCAACCATATCAAATGATTTAAGCGCTTGAAGGCTGCCCCTCTCAAAGCTAAGCTCACCTGTGCGAAAATCATCGCCATCACTACCGAATATAAATGTGTGAAGCTTAGGTGCGGCTGCCAAAATTATATTTAAGGTATCAACCGAAATCTTACTTCCCGGTATATCAAGTACTTCAAGATGCTGTAGATTCGCCGTGTCAAGCTGAAGCGCATCACTAAGATCTAATGCATAGCAACCCTTCAAATGAAGACAACGGAGCAGGGGTGCGGCGGCGAGAAATTGATTGAGCGTGTCAACGGTCATTTTGCTTTCCGATAAATCAAGTGACTCAATGAGCCTGAATTGCTCGCTATTCAAACTCGCATCGTCATAAGCGGTAGGTTTTTCAGTAAGCGCGCTGAGAAAAGAATCGGGCTCTTTCATGTTACGAAGATTGACTGCTGTATAATGGCGTTCTATCTCAACATCGCCTAATTGCTCGAATAGCGACTTAATATTTCTGTTATGTGTGTTGAAGCCGCTTGAATCAATACAAAATTGATCATCAATAATCTTAGTTAGTGCAGGCTTAGCTGTTTTTAAAATTTGGACGAGATCGTCCACTGCTTGAGGTCCAAAATGAGATAGTTCACTGGTTCGAAAAACACGAGGTGAAAGTACTTCTGTTTCGCTCAGAATATAATTTAACCAATAGTCATCAATCACTTGGATTTGATCCAACGTCAGCTCATTTTCTTTTACGGCAACCTCACACACCGTATGAGCAGACACGGGTCGCAAGTCTCTTAAAGCCTCGAGGTCCGTTCGTATGGATAATTGAGTCATGGAAGAAACATGACCGTCACGCCAGATGCCTACCGAAAACCCTTGATCCATCAGCTCCCCGAGTGCTTGTATGACCGCTTCTCTTTTTTCGGGCGTCCAGTTTCTTGCCGTCCAGTCCGCAAGGATCAAGGTTTTTTTCTTATGGACGCGCGGTAACGTTGCTGGCATCCAGCAAGCCTTGCCTGCAATCAACTCGTTAAGGGCCAATGCACCTGTGGGTGTTCGCGTATATTGAATCGAGCTTTGTGTTTCGCTGTAATAAAACTTACTTGCGCCAATCATATACAAATCCACTTAATACAAGTTATTAAACTAAGTATAGTATAGTATAGTTGGTTAGTTTGGCGTAAATAAAGGCATATTTAAGCTAACGAGCCATAATCCAGTTGTCGCAAGGCTTCAAATAAAATAATGGCCACTGCGTTCGATAAATTTAAGCTCCGGCTTTCTGCGCGCATCGGGATGCGTACTTTATCATGCTGACTCAAAATATCGGCGGGTAAGCCGCGTGTTTCTGGCCCAAATAACAAGATATCATCTGGCTTATAGCTAAAATCACTGTGATTGGTTTGTGTTTTGGTGGTGCACGCAATGATACGATGCGCTTTGTTTTGCTCAAAAAAGTCTTCTGCATTTGCATACTGGCGTACCGCAGCCCATTCGTGATAATCAAGACCCGCGCGTCGCATACGTTTGTCATCCAGTGCAAAACCTAATGGATGAATCAGATGAAGCTGCGCTCCTGTGTTGGCACACAGACGAATGATATTGCCGGTATTGGGCGGTATTTCGGGTTGATATAATGCTACATGTATCATGTTTTTTTACTCTTATGCTTGTATGAATTTTTATGGGATGTGTCACGAACGCGCAAAATAAGCCGGAGCAGACGGTGTTCATCTGGATTCATTTGATCGTGAAACACGAGCACATTTTGCTGGCGTTTTTTTTCAAATATAGATGCTTCTTCTTTGAACATAACCCACATCAACCAACCAAAATCATAATAAACTTGGGCTTCGGTGTACGTCACCAACTCACCGGTGCTGTCATCTAAAACCCACCAACGCTCTTTTGCATAAGTCAGTTCAGAACAACACGCACCAGGTGTTTTTTTTCGCCACAAATAAGAACCATGAGCCGCTAACACGCACGTAAGGGTTGCGATTACACCTACAGGACAGGCGGTTTGAAATAATGCAATCACAGCAAAAGCATGTACCAACACCAGCAGGCATACATAATCGCGTGAGTGTTTAAGGCGTACCGTAACGTTGGATAAGGGTAACCATGTGTTTAAAGTCGTTGTCTTCAACGGTCTCATACCCCATAAACCACGCGTATAAATCAGGATCGGGCGAATGCAACATGCGCTCAAATATCGCTTGCTCTTCCGTGCTTAATGCATCCCAATGCGTCTCAAGAAACCGCGTTAAAATTAAATCTAATTCAAGCATACCACGTCGGCAGCGCCATACTAATTTAGCTTTTTGCTCAGCTGCTTTATTTACTGTTGTCATGAAAGTTTATAATGCCTTGGCCAACAAGCTGAATATGGTACACCTTTGAACTAACATGAGACAAGGTAAAGCTTATTAAACAGCTAGACAATTTCTTGACAAACCGTCATAATTTGCCTTTTTTGAAACTCAGCAATCTGCCCATGCAAACATCCGTGATTGAAATTGAACATCTCTCAAAATCTTATGGACCAAATCTTATTCTGCGGGATGTCTCATTGTCGATCTATCCTGGTGAGTTTTTAACCTTACTCGGACCCTCTGGCTGTGGAAAAACAACCCTTTTACGACTGATTGCGGGCTTTGAGCAAACATGCTCCGGTGATATTTATATTCACGGCACATGCGTGAATCAATTGACGCCACAGCAACGTGATGTGCATACCGTCTTTCAAAGTTACGCGCTTTTTCCCCACCTCAGTGTATTTGAAAACGTTGCATTTGCATTACGCTGCAAAAAAATACCTAAAGATGAAATTAAAACACGTGTACAAGAAGCATTGGAGCGTGTTCAACTGGGTGCCTTTGGGAATCGATTACCCAAACAATTAAGTGGCGGACAACAGCAACGCGTCGCCATTGCTCGTGCAATTATTAATCGCCCTAAAGTACTGCTGCTCGATGAATCATTGAGTGCATTGGATTATCGATTACGTAAAACCATGCAATATGAACTCAAGCAATTACAAAAATTACTGAACATCACCTTTGTTTTGGTCACACACGACCAAGAAGAGGCACTCTCGATGTCCGATCGTATTGCCGTGTTTAATCATGGCCATATCGAACAAATCGGTACACCTCGAGAAGTGTATGAAAACCCAAGCAATCTTTATGTAGCTAAATTTATTGGTGAAGCCAATATTTTTGATGTTGAAGTTGAAGCGTTAGAAGATGAAGAGCTATGTGTAACCGTTGAGTCTCGACCACTTCGTTGCAAAAACACGGGCAATCACACGTTGGGCGAACATCTGCATTTGGTTATTCGTCCCGAGGATATTCGCGTTTGGCACCTCGATGAAGTTACCTCGTCCGACGAAATGATCCCAGGCACCATCGTGGATATTATTTACAAAGGTTCCACGGTTGATCTAACCGTTGCACTACCTACCGGAAAAATCATTAACGCATCTGAATTTTTTGATGAAGATGATGACGATCTCGCTTATGAAGTGGACGAAGTGGTATGGGTCCAGTGGTACACGGGTTGGGAAGTTTTATTGCCTTATGAAAACTAAAAATTTGACGCTTTATGCGATTTATACCTGGCTATTTTTGTTCGGATTCATTCCGCTTGGCTTAGTATTTGTCGCGAGTTTTCTTTCACGTGATGCCGCGCATTTAATGACCCTACCGTTCACACTCGCGCACTATAAAGCCTTGTTCTCACCCCTGCTGGGCCACGTCATGCTCCGTTCGCTGGTGATGGCTTTGATAACCACACTTGCATGCTTAGTGATTGCCTACCCTTTTAGTTATTTTATGGCACGCTCTCAACATAAATCGTTTTTATTACTTTTTATTATTATTCCATTTTGGACCAGCTCACTGGTTAGAACCTACGCCTTGGTCGCCATTTTAAAATTTAACGGCATTCTAAATACGCTGCTTATCAACATGCATCTTATCACCACACCGCTGCCGTTATTGTATTCTAATTTTGCAGTGCTTAGTGGCCTCACGTATACATTATTTCCATTTATGGTGCTGCCTTTGTTTAGCAATATGGAGCACTTTGATTTTAAACTTTTTGAAGCCGCAGAAGATTTAGGCGCGAATCGTTTAACGCTCTTCTTCCGCGTTTTATTACCCAACACCACACGCGGTATTGTGTCTGGTTCGCTGCTCGTGTTTCTTCCAGCGATGACACTGTTTTACATTCCCAACGTACTCGGTGGCGCACGCTCTATTTTAATCGGTAATTTAATCCAGAACCAATTTCTTGTTGAAGAAAACTGGCCTGCAGGTGCTGCAACCAGTATTTTCTTAACCGTATTATTGCTTCTCCTGCTACTGATGTACCGAAAACCTCGTGGAGTTAAGTCGTGAGTGATTGGATTAAAAAAATATACATGGGGCTTGTGTATACGCTCCTATACTTTCCTATTTTTGTGCTCATGCTCTACTCGTTTAATCAAGCCCAGTTTTCATTGCAATGGCATGGTTTCTCAACCCATTGGTATCATGAGCTTTTCCAAGATGCTGATCTATGGTTGGCCTTCACGCACTCTCTTTTTTTGGGGACATGCGCCTCGTTTGTTGCAAGCTTTGCCGGCTTGGTTATTTGCATACATCTGTTTTTACACAGCCACCGACCGAACCGCACGCTTCAAAGCACGTTGTTAATGCTGATTATATTGCCCGATCTCGTGCTGGGTATCGCTTTACTTATTTTCTTTAATCTGACATCGATACCTCTTGGATTTTTTAGCTTACTCATCGCACACATCACGTTTTGCTTGCCTTTTGCTATTGTGGCAATCAACAGCCGTATTCACAATCTTGATATTAATTTATATTACAGCGCGCTTGATTTAGGCGCCACGCGAAGCCGTGCCATCACACACGTGTTATTGCCGCTCTTATGGCCTGCCGTAATGAGCGCTTTTCTTCTCGGCTTTACCCTATCGTTTGATGACGTCATCATCAGTTATTTTGTTGCAGGTCCTGGGTATAATATTTTACCTTTAACGATTTATTCACTGGTACGAAAAGGCGTTACCCCCGAATTAAACGCCTTATGCAGTATCACGTTTTTTCTCTCCATGCTTTTAGTGGTTGCAGCACACCGTCTATCACGGAAAACCTCATCATGATGTTCAAACGCTTATTTATATTTTCACTCGTATGCCTCGTATCATCCCAGCTATTTGCCGAGAAAACACTGAATCTTTACATATGGGGAGGCGAGATTCCTAAAGCGCTTATTCAAACGTTTGAACATGAAACAGGTATCAAAGTAAATTTCTCAACCTATGACAGCAACGAAACGCTGTATGCTAAATTAAAAGCAACCCCTAAGCCCATGTATGATGTGGTTCTACCTTCAGCTTATTTTGTAGAGCGCCTAAAAAAACAAAAGCTCTTAACTCCGTTGGATCCCAATCGCCTACCTAACTTAAAAAATTTAGATGCTACGTTTACCAATAATAATTATGATCCCCAGAATCAATACAGTGTTCCGCTTATTTGGGGTATTACAGGTATTTTTTATAATCAAGCCTGGGTCAAAAATATTCCCACACATTGGGGAGATTTATGGAGTCCATTATTACGCCACCAACTGATGCTTTTAGACGATCCTCGTGAAGTGTTTGGTATGGCTTTATTCAAACTGGGATACAATCCCAATGACAGTGATCCAAAGCATATTGAAGAAGCATACAAAAGCTTACAAGAACTTGCACCCAATATTAAATTATTTGTCAGTGAAGGGATCCAATCCATTCTTATTGATGGCGATGCTGTTTTAGGCTCAACATGGAATGCTGATGCTTTAAAAGCCTACCGTGAAAACACAAACATTCAGTTTGTCTACCCCGACGATGGTTTTGTGATATGGATCGATTGCCTTGCCATACTTAAAAATGCTCCGCATCCTGATGAAGCCTATGCTTTTATCAACTTCATGTTAAAAGCCAGCAGTAGCGCCTCGCTTGCCTTGATCGAAGGTCATGCCATCACCAACCAGGCCGGAAAAAAACGATTGCCCGAAAAAATACAAAACAACCCGATGACCTACCCAGCGCCTGAAGTTTTAAAACGTGGCGTGATTCAGCGCGATCTCGGTGAAAAAACCATCGAGCTTTATAATACGTATTGGCAGAAACTTAAATTTTCACTCTAGCCAACTAGCCAACAACAGCCCAGCATGCTTTAATAGTTTTTCTATCATATTTAATCATGAAAAATAACCATGACATATGCTATTGGTCTTACAGGAAGTATCGCCACCGGAAAATCGACAGCTGCTGCGTTTTTTGAACGACATGCCATTGATATTATCAGCGCCGATGAAATCGCGCGTGATTTAACAAAAGCTGGTGAACCTACACTTGTATCTATCGTCTCGCACTTTGGTCAAGGTATTCTGAAAAAAAATGGTGAACTTAATCGCCGGGCCCTGAGAAATAAGATTATTCGGCATCCTGCGGAACGTTTATGGCTTGAAGGTTATCTACACCCTCAAATAAGAGCTCGTATAGAAAATGCTTTATGTGACGCAACCAGTCCGTACGTTATTATTGAAATTCCTCTCCTGGTCAGTCGAGAAAATTATCCTTATTTAAACCGTGTTTTATTGCTTGAGACGGAGTCGTCGCTACAAATGAAGCGTCTTATTGCACGTGATGACTGCACGCATGATGACGCCATCGCTATACTCAACTTACAACCGCGCGAAGAACTTCGACGCACGATTGCTGATGATGTGATACGCAACGATGGCAACCCCGAGCATTTAGAAGAAGCACTTCGTGTTTTACACCAAAACTATCTTAATCGGACGACAACGGCATAAAAAATTGAGCAACCTCAGCTTCGGTCCACTCAACAGGTGCACTGAGTGTTTCCTCTGAAAAAATACTATCAAACAAAACACGTTTTTTAGCCTGCATTTTCATCATGACTTCTTCAACCGTACCAGAGCCTATCAAACGATACACAAACACAGGCTTCTCCTGACCTATTCGATGTGTTCTATCCGTCGCTTGATCTTCAACCGCTGGATTCCACCACGGATCGTAGTGAATCACGGTATCTGCCTGCGTCAGGTTTAACCCAACCCCTCCCGCACGCAAACTAATTAAGAAAATAGGCGCCTCGCCTGCTTGAAAGCGTTGAATCAAATCTTCACGGTCACGTGTTTTACCTGTCAAAATTAAATGCGGGTAACCGCGTTTAATTAACGCCTGCTCAATTAAATCAAGCATGCTTGTAAATTGTGAAAACACTAAGACCGAGCGGCCTTCGTCCATAAGATTATCTAAGAGCTCAAGACATGTATTTAGCTTAGCTGAAGAATGTGTACTCACCACCTCGCCTTCACGCTGCTTTAAAAGTCTAGGATCACAACATACTTGTCGTAATTTAAGTAAAGCCTCCAAAAACACCCATTGGCTTTTTCCCAGCCCTTGTTTTGCAATGGCTTCGCGAACCGAGCGTTCGGTTGTCATACGAATGGTTTCGTATAAATCACGTTGGGAACCTTGCAAATTAACCGTCAATGTCATCTCGGTTTTTTTAGGTAGCTCAGACGCCACCTGATTTTTTGTGCGCCTCAATACAAACGGTTGCAAACGTCGTACTAAAGCTGAGCGCTGCTCTTCATCTTGTTGTTTTTCAATCGGATATTGAAAAACTTGGCGAAATTGCTTCAACGTTCCAAGAAAACCCGGTGCCAAAAAGTGAAACAATGACCACAGTTCACCTAAATGATTTTCGAGCGGCGTTCCCGTTAAACACAACCGATGTTTTGCTTGAAGCTGCTGAATAATTTGGCGTGTTTTTGTTTGTGTGTTTTTAATCACCTGCGCTTCATCAAGCACTAAATAATAAAACGGATACTTAATAAACTTATTTTTATCACGTTGCGCAACACCATAGGTTGAAATAACAAGATCATAATCATCAAACGCACTGTTTTGGTGGCGCATCAGTCCATGATAAATCATCACTTTAAGATCGGGTGTAAAACGTTTCGCTTCTTCAAACCAATTACCGATAACACTGGTCGGTGCTAAAATTAACGCTGCGCGCTTAAGACGCCCCGCTTCTTTTTCATATTGCAGATGAGCTAAGGCTTGGAGTGTTTTACCCAGCCCCATATCATCAGCCAAAATACCACCTAAGCGAGCTGAACGTAAACGTTGAAGCCAGCTTAACCCTCCAAGTTGATAATCACGAAGATCAGCTTTCAAGCCTACAGGCGCTATAATTTCAGGTTTTTCGTCATGTTCAAGTAACGCCTGGTGTATTCGTCTAAATTCTGTCGTACCTTGCCAACGCGCCGTACTCGCCGCAAGTGCCTGCTCGGCTTCTTGCATAAACAGTAATTGATAACGTGTTAACTTTAATGCATCATCGGCTAAATCTTTTGTTTTTAAGCCGTACTGCCACAATAAACGCAATAAAGGCTTTAAACGTCCTAACGCAACTTCAAGTACTTTACCGTCACCCATCGGTAAACGAAATCGCTCTTCATCATCACGCTTCTCAAACGTATCTGTACCAAACTGCTCGAGTAAACCGGCGACCAACGGTACAATACTGACCCGCTGATCGTCAATTAAGATCCCTAATTGATACGCAAAAAAATCATGTCCTTCCGAACGACTTTGAGAGTACCAAGTAACATCATCTTCTTTAATTACAGTTTCGTACATGGGCTTCGACGACGGTGATTTATGTTTAGGTAAATCAGCGCCGGTTTCCCTGGCGTTTAAAGCAAGTAAAGCTGCGGCTGCATGTTCGCAATTAATTTTTCGTTCACATCCACACCGTGCTGAATTCGCAGGAAAACTTCGAAGATCCATATACACATCAAAAATCTGATGCGTTTCGCCTTTCACCCGTGCTCTAAGTAAGCCGTCACTCAAGCGAAACGTGAGCACATCACCGGTTTCATAGTGCTGTTGCCCACGAAGCAAAACAGATTTAGACGCAGCTGAAGCCATACGTGAAATTGCTGTTTTCAGCATGTATGCCCCTGCTTAAACCGTACAACGTACATTACCTATCCTTATGCTATTTATGCAATTAAAAGGCGATTCATCCGCTTCACAAATTCAGCCGGATTATCCAACGTTCCACCTTCAGCTAAAACAGCTTGATCAAACAATACTTCAGCCCACTCAGCGAACAGCGCGTCATCTTGAATTGCATGTAAACGCTTCAACAAATCATGATCCAGATTCACTTCAAAGATAGGCTTTGTTGGCGGCGCTGCTTGTCCTGCAGATTGAAGAATACGCTGCATCTCAAGACCCATGTCGTTCTCATCAGCCACGATACATACCGGTGAGTCGGTTAAACGATGCGTAACCCGAACTTCTTTCACACGCTCACCTAAAACTGTCTTTATTTGTTCTAACATAGGCGACATGCTTTCGTCTTTTGCAGCATCTTGCTTGTCTTCTTTGTCATCAACATCGAGTTCAAGTTTACCTTTAGTGATTGACTGAAGTTTTTTACCTTCAAATTCGGTCAAATACCCAACAAGCCATTCATCCACGCGATCGCTTAATAACAGTACTTCGATATCTTTTTTATTGAAAATTTCAAGATGTGGACTATTTTTTGCCGCATTAAAGCTTGCTGCTGTTACATAATAAATTTTATCTTGGCCTTCTTTCATCCGAGATACATAATCAGCCAAAGAAACGGTTTGTTTTTCAGAACCATTTGCTGTGCTTGCAAAACGAAGTAAGCTCGTCACACGCTCACGATTCGCTGCATCTTCAACAGGACCTTCTTTGACTGCAGCACCAAACTCATCCCAGAATTTCTGGTATGTTTCTGCGTCGTTTTCGCTCATTTTTTCAAGCAAAGCTAATACGCGCTTGGTACATGCCGTACGAATATTTTCTACTTGTTTGTTATCTTGCAAAATTTCACGTGATACATTGAGTGGTAAATCACTTGCATCAACAATACCTTTAACAAAACGCAAATAACGCGGTAAAAATTGACTTGCATCGTCTAAAATAAAAATACGTTTTACATACAGCTTTAAGCCGTGCTTCGATTCAGCCTGCCATAAATCAAACGGTGCTTTAGCAGGAACATAAAGCAAGCTTGTGTAATCATGTTTGCCTTCAACCTGGTTATGCGACCACGCCAATGCTTCTTGGTAATCATGTGAAATATGCTTATAGAATGTTTGGTACTCTTCATCAGAAATATCAGATTTAGGAAGCGTCCACAGGGCCGTAGCTTTGTTCACTGTTTCGAATTCAACTGCTTTTTTTGCTTTCTTTGCTTTTTTCGCGTCTTTATCGTCAGCTTCTTCAGTCGGTTCGATTTCTACTTCTTTTTCCATAGCAATCGGCCATGCAATATGGTCTGAATATTTATTAATAATATTACGTAAACGCCAGTCACTAAGTAACTCGGTGCTTTCTTCAGGCTTCAAATGCAACGTAATTTCTGTACCACGTTCTTTCTTAGCTTTATTTTCAATGGTGAATTCACCTTCACCGTTAGATTCCCAAACAACGGCTTCATCAGCTGGAACACCGGCGCGACGGCTCTTAACCGTAACTTTGTCGGCAACAATATACGCTGAATAGAAACCCACACCAAATTGCCCGATGAGTTGTGAATCCTTCGATTGATCGCCCGTGAGATGACTCAAGAAATCTTTTGTGCCTGATTTTGCAATTGTTCCTAAATTTTCAACTGCTTCATCCCAGTTCATGCCAACGCCGTTGTCTGCAATCGTGAGTGTTTTCTTTTTTTCATCAAAACTCACGGTAATGCGTAAGTCAGCATCGCCTTCGTAAAGATCGGCGTTAGACAATGCTAAAAACCGTAATTTATCTAACGCGTCAGACGCATTGGACACCAATTCACGTAAGAAAATTTCTTTGTTGCTGTATAACGAATGAATCACCAAATGAAGCATTTGTTTTACTTCGGTTTGGAATCCCATGGTTTGTTGTTTGCCGGCCATTATGCAATCTCCCACTGATGAACAAAAAAGAAAAAAATAATTAGAACTTTGGATATGGGGACGAATAATATAATTTCAAGGCTAACTCAGGCTTTTATTGCACTTAATTAAAGATAACGGTAAACTTCAATTGTTTTAAAATTACCTTCCAAGTAGATATTTTCACCGATGGCCATCACCTTAATTATTATAAGTATTCTGTGCGTGTCAATCACATGCGTGATTGCTATGTTCTATCAACTATCCACGCAACGCCATGAACCATGCTCCATTCAAGAAAAATTTAAATTAGCTGCCACGGGTATTCTTGCTTTTATTGCAGACACATTAGGTGTAGGAAGTTTTCCTGTAACCATCGCTTTATCTAAACTTTGGGGTACATTTGAAGACCACGAGCTTCCTGCAGTCACAAACGGCGCACAAGTGATTCCAGGTACATTAGAGGCTCTCTTTTTCATACAAATTATTCAGGTTGATTTAACAACATTACTCACACTCGTCATCGGGACCTGCATTGGCGGCATACTTGGCGGTCAGATCATGACGCGCCTCAGTAAACAAAAACTTCGCTTGGCGATGATCCTCTGTTTTTCAGGCATTATTGCCCTGCTCATCTACAAGCAATTGGGGGCCAAGGCTTCCCATCATGAAATCACAGCCCTGCATTCCTGGAAATTAGGTCTCGGCTTTCTAGCCATGCTCATTTGTGGTTCACTGACCTCGGTGGGTATTGGTTTATTTGCTATGGTTCAAGCTGTTTTGTTTTTAATGCATCTATCGCCCGCCGTTGCTTTTCCGATCATGACTGTAGCAGGCGCCATGCAACAGCCTTTAACCACGCTTGTATTTTTAAAGCAGGGTAAAATTCCTTTGAAAAAAACGCTGATTTTAAGCGGTTTTGGATGCTTAGGTGTCTTGCTTGTATTGCCTATCGTGACACACTTACAACAGCAGTGGCTCCACTCACTGTTACTTATTATCATGATTTATAATGTTTTTAATATTAGTAAAACCTATTTTGAATATAAAAAATTGTTGAATGCTGATGTTGTGCTTAATTAAAGATATCGGTAAACTTTATGCGTTCAATCATACAATGTCTCAGTGGCGCAGCTGGATAGCGCGGCCCCCTCCTAAGGGGTAGGTCGCAGGTTCGAATCCTGCCTGGGACACCAGTCAAATCTTGAAAATATCAAAACCCATCCATGCAAGATGAATGGGTTAAATATAGGTGAATGAGCTTAACTCATGAGTCTCAAAGAAGATTCTTCTTTGTTTAACAAACCATATTCATTTAACCTAATCAGATCACACAAATGCCTTCGTCTGACTTCCTGCTCATCGTAATGAAAAGCGGGACTTAAACTAAACGTATTTTCTTCACAATCTTCATGATTCTTGGATGCAAAAGATGAAAAAAATGACATCGTTTGAGATGAATCCACTGCCTTGTCCTGCTCTTTAATTAATATCAAGACATCCTCAATCACCGAAGCGTTTTCAATATCATCATGCCTGGAGAATAAATCATCGTACACGCGATGTTTTTCATCTGGGCATAAAATACGAAAACTCTCCCGGAAATATGATTTAAAATTATCTAAGCAATCATTTTCAATGGCTTTTGAATCGTAGAGATATAAATTATCATACTGTTTGGTTTTTTCGTAAACGATGGCGTAAATATATTGATCACCACCTAGCGAAGTTACGCCTTTGTGGGCAATCACGGCAATTCTGCGCGTTGACATGGGTGTATCATGAACAAATTTCTGAAAAGCATCTTTGGTTTTGATAAACGAAACGTTTAATCCCTTCAGCTCAAGAATTTTTTCTATTCCCTCGGCTGTAAAACCTCGATATCCAGTCTTTGATGTTCTTAAGTTTGCACCATAGCCACCCGGACCACCTGGACCGTAATAACATGCATAGACAGGGTTAATCAATTGACTTAATTGAGAATTGCTAGAGAGGTAAATATGTAATGCTTGATTATAAGAAGATGAATCAATATTGATTCGTTTGAGCAAAATATTAAGAGGTGAATCAGTTACGCCAAAGCAAGTCCTGGATAGATTCTTGAGCTACGTTTAATTTTTTAAATAATGTATACATAATGATTTCTCCAAGCATTCAATCAACACAATGCAGATCGATGAAACTTAAACATATCTCTATTTCTTATATGATGCAATTCATTTTAAACAAATATTTTCTTGTGTAACACTTTTAGCCCCCACAGTTTACCGATCAAATTTAACCTATTTTGATTACATATAACCCACGAATAAGGTATAATATCTTTTTCATTCGATGAAGCCACTTAACATGCCCTTTTCCCCAAAACTTAAAAAATCTGTATTAAAAAAAATACGTCAAACTTCAGAAGAGTCGATATATGAGCCTTTGTTAGCATTAATAAAACAAGGGGTAAGTCTTCCCATTATTGGCAATACCAGTCCCCTCAAAGAATATCTTATGGCCTATGAGGCATCTAAAAATCTAGAAAAGTATGCCCAGCTACAACTAGAAATAATTCAAGAACACCTAAAAGATTTTGGATGTCGTGAATTCATAGATGCATTAACGCTTGATACGACGGATGCCGAACAATTCAGTGGTAAATTTATTGAGCATTTTTCAACCTATTTTGGCTGGCCTTTAACGCCTGAACCTAGCGTTGAATTAACCATCGTTGCAGGGAAAGTCTATTGGAAATTAGTCCAGGGCGATGATATTTTATATGATAATGCTGTTGCAAAGGGTCATGATTCCAGTCAATTTTTTGTCCAAGATAAGACTATAACAATATCCATGAGCTGGAGTAACTTTAGACGATTTAAAGATGCAGGCAAACGCACCAGCAGTGCTGAAATAACCAAAGCAAGGTTCTTTGATGAATGCTCTGAGCTTTCAGGCGATGTGACAAAAAAAATACCAAAAAAATACTTGCAGCGTAAAAGTGTGGTGACTCAGATTTGGGAAGAGCTAAAAGATCGAGGCTTGATAAATCATCATAATAATAGACTTACCCATGCTTGGTACTCATATTCAGGCAGCCTATTATTGGATTGTGTCAACGATATAGCAGATAAATTTTCATCACAACATGATAAAAAAGAAACCAGCTTTATACACACCTACATCGCCCAAGCACTGAATAATGCATCCATCAATTCAGATTACCTAAGAATACTGCCTGGTGATTTTAAAATATTTAGGCCAGCACGAACGTTAAGAGTTTGGAAATCAACCGGCAAGCTAAGCTTCCCATCATCTGTAGAGAATCATGTTCAACAATTAGATGTTGGCAGTTACCTAGAATTAAAAAAACATGAAGATTCAGACGACAAGTTAGAGCATGATCACATCCCTTCTCAGTGTTGTATAAAAAATGACTTAGGAACCCAATACCAAAATAACGTCTTCGATGCTTCAGAATACGATAAAGAAAAGAAACGTTCTGATGCCTGGGGGTCCATTGAAGTAACTGAAGCAATGCACAAAAATGGTAAAACTCATTGTAAAGGTGCTGATGCACAACTTAGCATGGGTCAACCATTTTACCTTGAATTAGATTATTATATTAATGAAGAAATAAAAGAAGATTCAAGCCCACAGCGCATCATTGAAGTGATAGGAGCATTTCGATATTTATTTAGCTGTCACATCAAAGAAAAATTTATGACTGATTATAGTCATGGGTTCTTTTATAACAAACCGGACTTAATCAATGATATTGATACACTGCTTCTTGAAAAATTAAGCCAAGCATCCGCCAATCTTTGATCACGATTTTGATCACGATGACGACTATCTTTTATTTTTTCGCCCTCTGCCTCGTGCTAGCTTTTTAGCTTCACGGGCAGCCGTGGCCTTTGCTTCTAGCTCAGCAAAATGTACATTTTCTTGTGCTATATCTTCTGGCATTTCAAACGTAATCGCACCTAATGTTTTACTTCGTATTTCATTAATAAAAATAACCGAAGCTTGATGTATATCAACATGACCACCACCACGGACGCAACCACGCTTGCGACCAATCGCTGTCATTAAATCTTCTTCGTCATTTGGTTTTTCGTCCAGTTTATAACGCTCGATCAAACGCTCTGGATAAGCTTTTAATAAATACTCTGCTGCAAAGTAGGCTATATCATCATATTCAAAGGCCGTATCTTTAACCGCCCCTGAAACAGCTAAACGATACCCACTATTTCCATTCGTAATTTTGGGCCACAACATACCTGGTGTATCTAAAAGGTACAACTCATCTTCTAAACGAATGCTCTGCTGCCCTTTGGTTACCGCGGGTTCATTCCCTACTTTTGCTTTAGCTTTTCCAACAAGCGTATTAATTAACGTGGATTTTCCTACATTAGGTATACCCATAATCACAGCATTAATTTGCATGCCTTTTTCAGCTTTATTGGGTGCTAATTTTTTTATTAATGCTGGAATTATATTTGCTTGTGCATTATTTTCAGTGGTTAAAGCAATGGCCTTAACGTTATGCTGTGATTCAAAATATTCTAGCCAAATTTTTGTTTTTTCTGGATCGGCTAAGTCGCATTTATTTAGAATTTTAATCAGCGGTTTATCACCCCGAATCCTCGTGATCATAGGATTTTCACTACTAAACGGCAAGCGAGCATCACACACTTCTATGACCACATCAATTTTCGGTAAGATTTCTTTAATTTCTTTTTGTGCTTTGTGCATATGGCCAGGAAACCAGTTAATTGACATGATCACGCCTAAATTGAGTAGCAAATTCTAAGATCTGCATTATACCAGGTTTACCCTAGGGACAAAGGATGGTTAAGTGATTAATTTCAAAGCAGGATCTGCTGTTGACCTTCCTTCTCCCGTGTGAGCGGGAGAAGGTGCCCGCCAGGGCGGATGAGGGTTTAGAGGTAGTCAGTTATCAATCCACCGTCGTTAGTTGGTCCAAAAGAGATAAAAAAAACGTCTCAGACCAAATGTTTAAACTTGATGTATCTTTAATAAAGGGAGAAATATCAGCTTTAGCTTTATCAAAGTCAGTTCTTTGGATTGTAGTTTTAAGTAACTCAAGAAGGATATCTTTTGAAAAAGGTCCTCCTTCTTCTTGTGCACCGCTTTGTACCAGTCGCTGCTGTAGATGGGGTAAGTTGACCGGGATATTTCTTGAAATAAAGTAAATGAAATCATACCAATCTCTTCCCTTAACGCGGTGTATCCATGGTCTACACAAAAGTGCGTGAATTTTTCCAGAAAACATACACGTCGGAGTAAAGCTTTTTACTGAAAATGGGATGGGTTGCAATAGAAACTTGGTTTCAGTATTGAATAATCCCGGAGGTGTGGTGTCCACTTCCATTTTAATTTTTATGGTTTGCATGCGATGAACAACGTTGATGATATTTAAAGGTGTCTCGATAGCGATAAATTGCTTTTTTACATTTGCTTTAATAAAAGCAGATTCTATATCTGTTTTCTTAGCTTTTACTTTTGTATCAACCGAGGCTTCAAACCCAAATGCCAGTAGTTCTCGAGTAACTGCTTTATTATAAGGTTCTAGGCTGAAATTTTTATCCTCAGCTAACAATGAAAAATCTAAATCTTCTGAGAAGCGATTTAATCCATACAAAATTCGCAAAGCTGAACCACCATAAAATGCTGCTTTTTCGAAAAATTTAGCGCGCCATAAACCAAGCAAGGCGATTTCTTGAAAGATCTCTTTAAGCGCGTTGGTATAATCTTGCTGTGAATGACATGGATATTTTTCCAACATGTGTTTCACGACGTCATGCATAATTTATTTCCTGGCTTTGATGTAATCGTATAAGAGGGTAAGTTGTGGGTTGTGATAGATGTCACTCAGCTCTTTAAGACGTATCAAATCGAATTCTACGAGTAAACTTTCATCAATCCTAAGTGATAGAAGTAAATATTTATCCATATCATCCAAGTTTTTCAGTACATAATCGTTGTCAATTAAATGCAGCTGATCACATAAAGCTTTTTCAGGCGATGCTATTAAAAACGACGGGGATTGATCATCTGAACGTAACAGAATGCCAGCAGCATACTTTTTGGGGTGTAAATAAAAATATTGAAACGCCCCTACACCTGTAGAAAATTTTTTGTTACGACTATTCGTGATACTTGTTACTGTCTCGACTCTTTCAGGTATTAGGCCGTAATAACTTAACGCGTAAGTTAATGAAATGGCTGAGGGCCCGTAGATCAAGTTAGCGAGCGTTTCTTTTGAATAAGGGCGCTGTGACACACCCTCACCAAAAATATAAAGTCCTTTTTTTACACGTATTAACTCACCTGATTTTAGCCAGGCGGTAATTTTATCGCGTGGATAAGCATACTCGCTCAATGCTGACTTGAGAAATTGGTAATCAATTTCTTCTTGACCAGCTTGTTTTCGTAGGGCTTCTATTCGCATATAAATCTCCAGTATGTCGTTTATATTACGACATACTGGTTGATTTATCCAGTTAAGTATTTTTTTTTTGAGTTATGCGAAATTATAAATCTAAAAATCTTGATTGGATGTTTTGACTTTCCTTCTCCCGTGTGAGCGGGAGAAGGAAGGTCAACAGCAACTTCCGTGTAAAATATATCAACGTATTTCATATCAAAAAAATACCGCATGAAAGGCACCTACCTCACGAATCATGTCATCGTGATGATAGATGCCTGCTCAACATATTTTATTCAAAATTGACGGATACGACGAAATGGACGTTCGGTACCATTAACTAAGTTGTTGGACGTCACCTGGCCAGTTGACATATTGACCGAGTATACCCTCTGGTTATCGGTAGCTTCGGTGTTAGAAGTCCAATAACTAACAGAATCTAAGCCAGCACCACCATTTGTTGTAAGAGCAGTATTAATGGCCGAAAAGTTTGCTGAAATCAGTTGATACTCTGAGACTGTACCAAGGAACCAACCACCATAACATGGGAGCGTAGGCGTGGAAGAAGTAATACTTGAACAGCTACTTATACCGTCTTCAAGAATTTGATAATTTATTGCATTTTGTGGTGCAGTTCCTATTTCCTGACGAGATATAGCGTAGGCAACAAAAACAGATGTATTTAGAGCGCCTGAGCCAATACCATAATTACTCATAATTGTAGTGGTAGTATTATCAGTAAAAGGGATGTTACTTGTTTGTTGTAGTGAAACCGCAAGCCCATGCTGCCCCGTGGCATCCACATAATAAACAATACCGCCTTGATAAAGGTCACCGACAGCAACCGTCGTGCCTCCTCCCGTCGCATTAATCGTGCTCGGGTTTGTCCCTGTATCAATCGTAATATTCGTTCCGGCTTGATAACCTTGAATAACAAAACCACTAGAATCAAGCGTGAGCCCGTTACTCACAGTGTAAGGTGTTGCGCTAATTTCTGCGCCCGAAATACCAATACCCGCACCAGGTGTATACGCACCACTGATAATATTATTGATAATACTTATGGCTGTTCCCGCGGTATATGTTTCGCCGGGGCTTATACTTGCTACGGCCTTATTGATAGCAATATGCATTTGAGCAACAGTAACCGGATTACTAGGAACGGCTGCAAGAGCGTGTTGTGACAACAAACTTAGGGTCGTACTTAGAACAATACGTTTAATAGACATGACATTCCTTGTGGGTGAGATCCAATAGAGCCTTACAGCTTTACAGATGAATAATTACCATATAATAAATTAGTAAATTAGTAAATTAGTAAATTAGTAAATTACGCAGAGGATAATAGTTCGAGGAACCTACGTCTCACACGTTATGCGCCAGACGTAGGTGTAATAACAGATTTTATTTTGTTAAAATTTTAAATTTCAAGCAGGTCTTTTTCTTTCACAACGAGTAAAGCATCCATCTCAGCGACGTGTTTATCCGTTAGTTTTTGAATGGCATCGCCAGCACGACGTTCTTCATCTTCAGAGATAAGTTTTTCTTTCACGTACTCTTTTAATTGCTGATTACTATCACGACGTATATTACGGATAGAAATACGACCTTGCTCTGCTTCTGCACGAACCACACGAATCAAGTCTTTACGACGTTCTTCGCTCAGTGGTGGCATTGGAACGCGAAGCGCATTACCTGAGGATGATGGGTTAAGACCTAAATCAGAATTCATGATTGCTTTTTCAATCACAGGCATCATGTTTTTTTCAAAAGGTACCACAGACAGCATACGTGAATCAGCCACTGAGATGCTTGCCACCTGATTCAGCGGTGTCATGCTCCCGTAATAATCCACACGTACATGATCAAGAATAGCCGGTGTAGCTCGACCCGTTCTTATTTTTGACATCTCATGCTGCAAAGATTCAACGGCTTTTTTCATTCGCGCTTCAGCGTCTTTTTTTATATCATTGCTCATGTTTTTCTCCTACAACCGTACCAATTTTTTCACCTAGAATAATGCGTTTTAAAACGCCCGGTGCTGCCATGTCAAACACTTGTAAAGGCATTTTGTGATCCTGGCACAAGCATATGGCGGTTAAGTCCATCACTTCTAAACCTTGGGTCAACACATCATGATAGGTCAAAAAATCATAGCGTTTAGCGTTAGGGTTTTTAACCGGATCTTCCGAGTAAATACCGTCAACTTTTGTTGCTTTTAAAACAACATCAGCTTCCATCTCAATACCACGTAAACATGCAGCAGAATCAGTTGTAAAAAATGGATTTCCTGTGCCTGCAGCAAAAATAACAATTTGTTTTTCGCTCAAATGCTTTTTTGCTTTACGGTTATGATACGGATCAACCATACCTGACATAGGAATAGCTGACATCACACGAGCGCCTAAGTTTGCACGCTCCAGTGCATCACGTAATGCAAGTGCATTCATCACGGTGGCAAGCATGCCCATGTGATCACCGGTCACACGGCCAAGGCCTGCCTCAGAGAGCACTTTTCCACGAAAAAGATTCCCGCCACCAATCACAATCCCAACTTCAACGCCCATATCAATGAGCTCACGTAGCTCAACAGCAAGGCGATCAAGTACTTTAGGATCAATCCCAAACGAGCCGCTTCCCATCAGGGCTTCGCCACTGTATTTAAGAAGAACCCGCTTGTATTTTAAGGTTGGTTTTGGGAGCCAGCTCATGATTCGCGAGCCTGTGCCATAACTTCTTCTACGAAATTGTCAACTTTCTTTTCAATACCTTCACCCACTTCAAAACATACGAATGAAACCACATCAGCATTGTTTTCTTTCAAAAGTTGGCTGATTTTTTGATTTGGATTTTTCACAAAATCTTGGCCTAATAAGCTTTTTTCAGCTAAGAATTTTTGAATACGACCTTCGACCATTTTTTCAATAATTGCTTCTGGTTTTCCGCTTTCACGTGCTTGAGCCATGAAAATATCACGCTCACGTGCGATTTCTTCAGCGGGAACTTGCTCCGGACGAACAACCAATGGACGAGCTGCCGCAACTTGCATAGCCAAGTCTTTGGCTAACGCTTGTGAACCTTGCTTCATGCTTACCAACACACCAATGCGTGTGCCATGTAAATAGCCACCAATCGCTTCATCAGATTCAACCAATTCAACGCGTCGCAATTGAATGTTTTCACCCAATTTAGAAACCAATGTTTGTCGGGTTTCTTCAATACTTAAGTCACCACCAACCAGCTTTTCTTGACCTAAAGCTGCGATATCTGTCAGGCCAGAAGCAAGCGCTGTTTGCGCCACGCTGCTTGCAAATTCTGTAAAGTTTGAATCACGTGCAACAAAATCAGTTTCGCTGTTAATTTCAACAAGTACGGCACGTTTTCCATCGTCAGACATACAAAATACAACAACACCTTCAGCAGCTACGCGATCGGCTTTCTTATCGGCTTTGGCTTGACCTGATTTTCTCATTTCAAGAATGGCGAGCTCGATATCACCTTCTGTCGCAACTAAAAACTTTTTACATTCCATCATAGGCGCATCAGTTCGTTGACGCAGTTCTTTTACCATTGCAGCTGTAATATTCATGATTATTCTCCGAACACATTATTCCTCAAATGCATCATAGCAATTCAGGGATAATAAAAAGGGCGGTAGAATTCCGCCCCTCATGTATTTTCAATAACTTACTCAGAAGCAGCTTGTTTAGGCTCAGCTTTTTTTACTTCAGCTTCAGGAGCAGCTTTCTCAGCAGGTACTTCAACAAACTCAGAATCAGCTGCAACACCACCTGTGGTATCACTGCCTTTAGCATCTAAGATAGCATCAGCAATTGTACGAACATAAATTTCGACTGCACGCATAGAATCATCGTTTGCTGGAATAACATAATCAATGTTATCTGGATCATGGTTGGTATCAACCACAGCAATCACAGGAATTTTCAAACGACGTGCTTCTTCAACAGCAATGTGCTCAAAACCAACATCAACAACAAAAAGTGCGTCAGGTAAGCCACCCATGTCTTCGATACCACCAAGGCTTCGATCTAATTTTTCAAGCTCACGTGTCAACATCAAGGCTTCTTTTTTAATCATGCCTTCGAACTTGCCTTCAGCTTGCATTTTTTTCAATTCTTTCAAACGAAAAATAGACTGACGAACTGTTTTGTAATTCGTTAACATACCGCCTAACCAACGATGGTCAACGTAAGGCATGCCGCAACGCTGGGCTTGTTCTTTAATTGCATCTTGTGCAGCACGCTTTGTGCCAACAAACAAAATTTTAGCCTTGTTCGACGCTAAGTAACCGACGTGGTTTACCGCGTCTTGCAACATAGGTACGGTTTTTTCAAGATCAATAATATGAATTTTATTTCGTGAACCGAAAATATATTGACCCATTTTTGGGTTCCAGAAACGGGTTCTGTGTCCAAAATGGGCACCTGCTTGAAGCAGTTCTCGCATGTTTACAGCCATTAGATTATCTCCAGGGTTAGGCTTCCACGCCCCCCATAAAGCACCCCGTTCAAAGGGACCCCGCTTTACGTGACGAGACGTGTGTATCGTTAAAATCGGCGTATTTATACCATGTTAGAAGCGGTGTTTCAATAAAATCGCACCAAAATCTTTCGTACTCGCTCGGTTCTCGCTCAGATAATAGACAAGCAGCCATCAAGCTGATAGGATTGCGCCCCCTTGTACCGCTTTACTTCAATCATATAAAATTGACGGGATATCCTGCAATGGCTAAAAAAATATTTATCAAGACGAACGGTTGCCAGATGAATGAATATGATTCATCTAAAATGATCGACGTCCTTCATGCCTCTCACGGTTTGGAACTCACGAAAGATGTTAAAGAAGCTGATGTTATTTTGCTGAACACATGCTCTATTCGTGAAAAAGCCCAAGAAAAAGTCTTCTCACAATTAGGCCAATGGCGTGACTACAAGAAAAATAATCCTCATGTTGTGATTGGTGTGGGTGGCTGTGTTGCCAGTCAAGAAGGTGGCGATATTATTAAACGTGAACCACTCGTTGATTTGGTGTTTGGTCCACAAACCCTGCACCGCTTGCCTCAGATGCTTGAAGATCATTGGAAAACTAAAAAACCTGTGGTTGATATCAGCTTTCCTGAAATTGAAAAATTTGATCACCTGCCTGCACCTCGAGCCGAAGGCCCTGTTGCGTTTGTTTCGATTATGGAAGGGTGCAGTAAATACTGTAGTTATTGCGTCGTGCCGTACACACGTGGTGAAGAAATTAATCGTCCGTTTGATGATGTGCTTGCTGAGTGCCACCAACTCGCCGAACAAGGTGTGCGTGAAATTAATTTACTGGGTCAAAACGTCAACGACTATCAAGGCCGGATGCACGACGGTGAAACAGCTGATTTAGCTTTACTGATTCACTATATTTCAGCCATCGAAGGCATTGGTCGAATCCGATTCACCACGTCCCACCCTATCGCATTTTCAGATAATTTAATTAATGCCTACGCCGAAGTACCCGAGCTTGCTAATCACCTACATCTACCGGTTCAATCGGGATCAGATCGCATCTTATCCATGATGAAACGTGGTTATACTGCCCTTGAATTCAAATCTAAAATTCGAAAACTTCGTAAAATTCGTCCTGATATTCGTTTATCCACCGATATTATTGTGGGTTTTCCTGGTGAAACCGACCAAGACTTTGAAGATACATTAAATCTGGTTCATGAAATGGGCTTTGATATATCGTTTAGCTTTATCTACAGCGCTCGACCCGGCACCCCTGCGGCAAATCTTCCTGATGAAACACCGATGGAAGTCAAAAAACAGCGCCTAAAAATATTACAAAACCGTTTACTCCTTCAATCCTCTCGATACAGTGCATCGATGGTTGGAAGCACGCAACGTGTGCTTATCACAGGCCCATCTAAGAAAAACCCTGAGCAATGGGCAGGACGTACCGAGTGTAACCGCGTTATTAATTTTGATGGTCCTCGAGGCATGCAAGGTACGTTTGTTAATGTATATATCACCGAGTCTCTCCCTAACTCGTTACGCGGCCGTCTCGTAGAAGAAGAACTCGCTCATGCATGAAGCACACATACCTGAACACTTTATGGTTCCTGTAGAGTTGGCTGGAGAACGCTTAGATCGCATCCTCGCTCAGCTATGCCCGATGTTTTCACGCTCGCAACTCACAGCCTGGCTCAAAGCCGGATTTGTCACTGTCGATGAACAAATTTTGAAGCCAAAAATAAAGCTAGAGGGCGGCGAATGCATTATTCTTTCACGTCCGCTTGACATCGCCGTACCCGCCACCACGCAGTTTATACCTGAAGCTATTCCACTCGACATCGCGTATGAAGATGATGAGCTCATGGTCATTAACAAGCCTGCAGGCCTTGTGGTTCACCCGGGTGCTGGCAACCGTTCGCACACGCTTGTGAATGCACTAGTCCATCACGACCCATCGCTGAATCAACTCCCACGTGCGGGCATTATTCATCGATTGGACAAAGACACAACGGGACTTTTACTCGTAGGAAAAACACTCGAAGCCTACACGGCGCTCGTGCGACAAATGCAAGCGCGTGAAATCGACCGCCATTACGTAACCCTCGTTCAAGGCCACATTATTGCCGGTCAGACGTTGAAAACGTTATACGGTCGTCATCCACGTCAACGCTTAAAAATGGCAGTATGTGAAGACGGCAAAGAGGCCATCACGTCGTACACGGTAAAAAAACATTACCCGAAAGCGGGCGCTACGTTTCTAGATGTGAAACTCATGACGGGCCGAACGCATCAAATTCGGGTCCATATGGCGCATATTCGCCACCCCATCATCGGCGATCCCCTCTACGGAGGACGACCCCGTCATCCGGTCGGATTAAGTGATGAGGCACGTGAGGTTTTTCTTGGCTTTAAACGCCAAGCCTTGCATGCTAAAACCTTAAGTTTTCATCATCCTATGCGTGATGAGCAAATAACGCTTGAGGCGGCTTTGCCCGATGATTTTCAAAACTTACTTGATGCGTTAGATGCCAAGATTTGTTAAACAAATAGCTTGGGTTTTACTCTACCTAACATCCGTATCTGCATCGGCATACGCGGCGCGTGATGTGAACTGTGTGGTGCTCTTACATGGCCTTGCACGTACACATCACGCCATGTCATCGATCGAGTCAACGCTCAAAAACCACGATTACTGGGTAATTAATCAGGATTACCCATCCACGAAAAAATCCATCACAGAGCTTGCCAATCAAAATATTCAACCCATGGTGGATGCATGCTTAAACCATCATCCAGACCACATCATGTTTGTGACGCACTCGCTTGGCGGTATTGTTTTACAGAAATATTTAGAAAACCATACGATACATAACTTATCACATATCGTGATGCTTAGCCCACCAAACCATGGTAGCCCACTGGCTGACGTATTACATACCAACTGGTTTTATAAAAAAATTATGGGACCCGCAGGTCAAGAATTAACAACCGATCATCCTAACAACAAACCACCTCTCACACACTCGTATCAGATTGGAATTATCGCAGGAAATTTTAATCTTATTCCGTTTTTAAATTATTTGTTTCATGGTGACCATGACGGCAAAGTATCGGTTTCAAGTGCCCGTATGGAGCATACGAGTGATTTTATTGTTTTGCCTGTAAATCATACGTTTATGATGAGTAACACGCGCGTGAAAAATCAGATATTGCATTTTCTTCGCTTAGGAAGGTTTCAACATCAGCCTGAAATCCTAAAACACTGCGTCTAATCTAATCTCTTGGTGCTCTGTACCGTCCAAATCGTTAATATACTTTTTTACATTAGATTCAAGTGACTCGTTATCAAACAAAAATTGTTTTAATTGATTGAATTCTTTACGGAAAAGTGGCTTATCACAAAAAAATTGCTTTTTAGTTCTAGTCCACTCTTCACTCTTTGTTTTTATTTTTTGTCCCAAGCGCGAATGATCGCTTCGTAATCGCTCAAGTACGATATCAGGAATAACATTAATACCCAAATCTTCTCGATCATGCAAATCATACCATTCGAGATATAACGCACTTTTAAATTCTTGATTGGCTTTACGGTCCAAAATTTCATCACTCGTAAGTTTTCCTAGCTTCGGAGCATATTCTTGCTCGATACGATCACATTCCTCTAAACTATTTGCATAATATTTAGCAACATCATGACTAAGCTCCATATCATTTGAAAATGCAGATTGGATACGTTGATTTGACTGAAATTTTGGTGCCATATATAACCCACCGTACCACCATTCAAGCATGGCTGTGTGTGTTCTGTTCTTGTACTGAACACACACACCCGCTGCTGCAATTGAAAGATATAGCGTCGGAATGAACAGTAAATACTCAATAAATACATGACCGGCTAATGGCAAGAGAACTGTATAAGCACATGACAAAATTATTCCCATGACTAAAAACGGAAAAAAAGCCCTGAAACAGATCGAGAGAGGATTTTTTTCAAACAATGCAATATGGGCATATTCACTAAAGATTAGCTGAAACGGAATCGCTAATGTTTGTAAAATAGCGACGCCTGCTCCAACCGCCTCTCTATTCTGATGATAATTATAGTAATCAAAAATATTCATGTAGGGCCTAGGTACTCCTTCAAACCCTATTCCCAAAACCATATTTTCTGAACTTAATCCTAAAAAACGAAAAACCATATGTGTTCTGGCAAGATCATCCATGTATTTTTTTGTTCTATTAATAGGGTGCTTGAATAAATCTCCCAACCCAGCTTCAATCCCCTTAAGTGCCTGTTGATAAGATGACGATGTGGTTGGCCATTCTGAACGAATGGTTTGTTTTAAAGAATTGCCTTCACTCTTCTCTGATTTAAGGGCAATGTCTAAAAGCTCTTCTGAGCTTCGTTCTTCTTTCAATAAAAAACCAAAGTATTTATCATATTGATTAGATATTTTTATTTTAATAGCTTGAGCTTCCGGGGATCCATCAGAAAAAAATTTAACAATCCACCTACTCGTGAAGCTTTCATCTACATAGGTCAATATCGATTTTGAATAATCGCATGAACTCAAATAGTTAAGCTCATTATCTGCGAGCTTAATTCCAGGGAAAAATTTTGAAATAATCTGAGCTTTCAACTGAATGAAAAGCGAGCTGTTTTCAGCGATATATTTATGTATTTTTTGCGAGGCTTGAAAATGAACCGAGTATCGATTTCCTGGGGCATTAGACATTCTAAACGGTTGATGTGTATTCCTTTGAATAATTTTTGCAGAGAGTTTCTTACCGGCGTCTGTGTTCTCGAATAGTGTTTTTTCGTCCTCTGTAAGCAGGTTATATAACGGGATGTATTGCTTAATCATTGCGCTCACCTTGGTTATTTCAGTACTTAAATCCTTTTAGACATAGCATATAACGCACATGCTATATTTTTAGTCTTCAAGTGTCAAGAGGAAATAATATGACCTTATTTATTACAAACAAATCATTCGGCAAGATGAGTTTTCAAATGCACTTATTTGAGCCTGATGCATCAATCGGTACGCACCAGGTTTCTTTGATAAAAAATAATAATATAAACGCGATAAACAAAGAAAGCGGTAGTAATAATAAAGATAGATGATAATTATTAACCGAGAAATGATGGATGCCATCCACTACGCGACCATCCCAAGTTAAGTCTAAGACAGCGCCCACAGCAGGTTCAAACAATGCTTCACATACGGCATCAAACGTATTCATAATCCCAAGCACGGTGCCTGCAAGTTCCCAAGGAAATAATTCTCGAATCATCGCAAAACTGGTAAAAAAACCGCTGGTGCCGAAACCAAAGAAAAACAAAAACAAACTCAACACGCTGACATGACTTGTTGGGCTATAAATAACCATCAAAATACATATCAAAGCAAGACATGTGCCTGCAAACAAAATAGGTTTTCGCTGGCCAATATAATCCGATAACCACCCCAAAAAAGGCGCACCTACCGCAAAACCAATAAAAATCCACGACACCGAAAATGCCGCGTTGTTACGCGTTAGATGGTAGGAAGTCTCCAAAAAAGGTACACCCCATAAACCGCCAAACACTGAAACTGGCGCAAATGCGAGCCCACTGTAAAAAGAAAGTAACCATGCTTGCTTGCTACGTAAAACAAAAATGGAACTCCCCCAGAATGAAGTTTTTTGATGTGTTTTTTTTATCGGAAGCATAGGCTTATCTCGTACAATAAAAAGATAAACCGTACCTAAAATAAGCCCCATCACACCAACAATGTGCAATGCCATCCGCCAGCCAACAGCTTGAGTTAAAAACGACAAGGGCATTTGCCCCCCGACCCCGCCCAACATGGCGGCCGTCATACATAAGCCTGAAACCAGAGCAAAACGTTTAGGTGAAAACCATAACGTGACTAGTTTAAAGCATGACACGGCGGCAAAAGCCGCTCCGGTTCCAATCAGCGCTCGGGCAACACAAGCAAGCACGAGTGAGTTTGTTTGAGAAAAAATAAGCGTGCTTAAGCTGCACATAAAAATAGCGCCAGCCGTTAATAATCTGGGGCTGTATTTATCCAGCAAAATCCCAACAGGAACTTGCATAACAAGATAAGCATAAAAATAAAAAGCCGATAAATTACCAAGGCCTGCTGCGTTGATATTAAACGTTCTCATTAAATCATCGGTCATCACGCTTGGAGACACTTGCACCAGGTACTTATAAAAAAAGAAACCAGCACCTAAGAGCCATACAATCCATGGATATACCTTCTGCCGCCATCCATTCTGTTGTTTTATCGTATTAATCGTTATTACCCCAAGCATGACGCAGTGTCGCATTACGTCATTCGAACCTAAAGAGTGAATTATACACATGGTGAGCTAATTACAACAGCGTATTGATTGTCAATATATATCATGTATAATATATGCACACCAAGAGTCGATTAACACCACAACTTACAGGGCGTAGAGGCACATGGGTTTTTTTGATGATATTCCAACCAAAGCCAGACATAGTCGTACACAAGCTGGTCGTGTTTTAGATCTCACATTGAAAGCATCATGCACTGAATATTCATCCTTTGAAGCGCATTGCGAATCAATCATGCCTCCCTTCGCTCGCGCCTGGCAATTCATCCGAAATGCTGCGCGTATTCTTTATAGCTCGTATGTTTATATTAGTACATTTTTTTCTAGCGAGTGCGTTGATAGTGGTAGGACGAGTGCTTTAAGCAATATAGGTCTTCTTATTCATGCCTCCTTTTTAGAAATTTTTAACATCGCATGCTCAATCATCTCGATTGCAACCCGAACCCTTGCCTCACTATGTCATGAAGGTTACACCCCAGGCACCCCAGATGTTTTCAACGTAAGTACACCATGCCAACCGAACTCGCTCACGCCAGAACAGCAAGACACGGCCATACACTTACAAGCATTCACGTTTATTTAGCCTGCTCATTTTTATCTTGGAATCATTTACCTTTATGAATACAACAAACGACAATAGCCAAGCGATTGCGGCAATGGTTAGGCGCTTAGAAGTTGCTGGACATAGGCTCAATAGGTAAAAATTGACTTTTATATCTCTCTACCCGATCATTTTTAGGATGAACACACCTGCACTGGACGCAAACCATGATCAACTTACACGCCAACTGGCCTGCCCCAAAACATATTCACGCGCTCACAACAACGCGAGATGCCGGGGCAAGCCCCGGGCCATATGCCCATAATAATCTAGCGCTACACGTAGGTGACGCTGTCAAACATGTCGAAGCAAACCGTGCGGCACTACGCGCACACTTAGACCTTCCTGCCGAGCCGATGTGGCTCAACCAAACGCATACGAACACATGCGTTCGCGTTGAAGAGGAAATATTACGCGATGCTGATGCAGCCGTAACAAGCAGCTCCATCCACCCGCTTGCCATCATGACTGCCGACTGCCTGCCGATTGTATTATGCAATCAAGAAGGTACCGAGATTGCCGCTATTCATGCTGGATGGCGTGGATTATTAAACGGTATTATTGAACATACGTTAGATAAAATGCATTCGCCTCCCAACACACTCATGGCTTGGACAGGCCCTGCCATTTGCAAAGATTGCTTTGAAGTCGGGCACGAAGTACCTGATGCGTTTATTCAACATTATCCCTCTGCAGCACCAGCTTTTCGCCCACATCATGAAAAATATTTGGGTGATCTTCCCCAAATTGCTGAACTTATTTTAAACCAGCAAGGCGTTCACGCCATTTATCATGCCGATGCATGCACATTGGAACAAGAAAATCGCTTTTATTCCTATCGAAGGACGCCACAAACCGGTAGAATGACTACTCTCATTTGGTTCAATCAGACAATGGATGACTTAGGATGACTCACATGAAACATGCACTTGCTTCATATTGCTTTGCCGTAGTAGCTCTTATATTTTCGCCACTTGCCCTGGCCGAAAACACACCGACGGCCCCACAAACGCTGGCCCCTGTGCTTAAAAAAGTCATGCCCGCGATTGTCAACGTTGCGGTTCAAGGCTTTATTCCAAACGAAATGCCACCGCAACCCGGTGAAAATAGACCGAACGATCCTGAACAACAACGCGAAGAACAAGACGGTGGCCCTCGTAAATTTCAAAGCATTGGCTCCGGTGTTATTGTTGATCCCGAACATGGTGTTATTTTAACAAACGACCATGTGATTCGAAACGCAACCATGGTCACGGTCACACTCAACGACGGTCGACGTCTTAAAGCTAAGATTATTGGCAGCGATAGCGCAACCGACGTTGCTGTGATTAAAATCGACGCTAAAAATTTAAAAAGCTTACCCATCGGTGATTCAGACAAAACCGAAGTGGGCGATTTTGTTATGGCGATTGGAAACCCTTTTGGTTTAAATAGCTTTGGTAACAGTCAATCTGCAACGTTCGGTATTGTAAGTGCTAAACAACGCAGTGATTTAAATATCGAAGGGATTGAAAACTTCATCCAAACTGATGCAGCGATTAATCCTGGCAGCTCGGGTGGAGCTTTGGTGAATACACGCGGAGAATTAATCGGTATTAATACGGCCATTATTTCACTCCATGGTGGTAACGTAGGGATTGGTTTTGCTATTCCTATTAATATGGCACGCGACGTTGCACAACAAATAACCAAATACGGCTCGATTCAGCGCGGGCTTATGGGAATATTTGTTCAACACTTAACACCTGAATTAGCACAAGCCATGGGCTATCCCGAAACCTTACAAGGCGCCTTGATTGCACAGGTGAACCCAGGTTCACCGGCAGAAAAGGCTGGCTTAAAACCCGGTGATATTATCTTAACCATCAACGACACGGATATTACACAAGCAACCCAAGTTAAAACCACAGTGAGCTTACTACGTGTCGGCAGCAGCGCTAAACTTAAGATAAAACGCAAAGGTGAAGCGATGACCTTAACAGCCACCGTCACCGACATGAAAAAACAAGAACAACAAATGCAAACAGCAAATCCGTTTTTGTATGGCTTATCGCTTCGTGATTTTGAGCAAGACTCTCCGCTTCACGGACACATTATCGGTGTTCAAATTGTCGGCGCGTCTGAAAACAGTGCTGGATGGCGTGCAGGACTTCGACCTGGTGATGTGATTGTTAGTGCGAACAACAAGCCAACCCACGAAAGTAAAGTACTGCAAACGATTGCCGCTGAAAAACAAAAACAGTTACTTGTTCAAGTTTTACGTGGTTCTGGCGCGTTATATATTTTGATTATTTAATAATAATATAGCCTGCAATTTATCTGGGCCGCATGGTTTGTGGCTCAGATTATTATTTATTTTTATATTGTATATACCCATAAAAACAACATTTCAAACACAGCCTATTTTATTACTGCCGCATTAAATTTATATTCAAATCCATAGCATTCGGAACCAAAGGCCCTGAGGTACGATACGGGTTAATATCAAGTCCACCGCGCCGCGTATAACGTCCGTATACGGTTAAATGCTCAGGTCTGCATTGCGCCATAATATCTACAAAAATCTGCTCAATGCATTGCTCGTGAAACCCTTGATGATTTCTGAACGAAACAATATATTTTAAGAAGCTTTCAGGCGAAATACGCGGCCCCCGATAAGATACTTGTACACTACCCCAATCAGGTTGGTTTGTTACAGGGCAGTTAGAGCGCAGTAAATCCGAGCATAAACGCTCTTCTATTATCTCATCACTGACTTGAAGTAACTCTGGGTCCACTTCATAAACCGAGCAGGCAACATCTAAATCATCGACACACGTCCCATCAAAACGCGGTTGGATCTCTAATACACGCCAGCCCTGTGACGGAAAGATTTTTACAACCACTTGGCTTGCAAGGCATGCAGCTAAATCTTCGGTAATACGTGCTTCTAAGGCAGCGACCGAAGCAAATACGGCCTGGTTCAACGAATTAAAATAAAGCTTAAGCGATTTAGACTCAATCAAGTTTGGGGAGCTACAGTCATACGTCATACTCGCCGTTGCAACACACGGCTTGCCGTTTGGATTAAGCCATGAAACCTCATAATGATTCCAGGTATCAAACCCTACAAAAGGTAAAGCCTTGGGATCTAAACCCAGTGCTTGCCATTTCGGAGCGCGCGCAATGGGAAACAAACGTTTCGGATTATACTCAGAATCATAAAGCGTTGATTGTCCTAATTCACCATAACCTTCATTTTGATTATTCATGGATGGATCCTTTCGAAAAAATCAGGCATTCTAACATATGAGCAACACATAACTTAATACGTTATACTATACTTGTATTATGTACTATAAAACTAGTTAATAACGGACCACTAACTGGAGCACATCATGAGCGACTTAAAATCAAAACTTCCTGATCTAAGCGAAATTGGCAATATGGCTGGCAAACTTTTTAAAGATGTTAAAAAAAGTGTGTGTGAAATTGCTGATGATTATAAAGCAAAACACAAAAAAGCCGCAGCACCCAAGGCTAAAGCACCTAAAGCTGCGGCAAAAAAGAAAGAAGATAAGTAAACGACTTACCGGTAACACGTGATGTGGCTAAACCCATCACACGTCTTACCAAAGCACAGCTCCTGGTCACCTACCGTCTGCGTAGCCGGTAGGTTTGCTTGTTTGTCATATGATGTTGCATGTCGATAACCTTGCTGACGGCAAAACGCATTGGCCGCACGTGAGCCACAGTCTTTATTGCTCTTATAGCACCAATCAACACGATAATTTTTAAAACGAGGCAGTACAAAATCATTTGATCGATACGAATAAGCCGCGGGCTCCGCTTTTTTAATACTTTCTTCACATGAAATAAACATAAAACCATCACACCGCCACCCTTTGCATTGATTGGTCGATGCAGGATAGCGTGTCAAACCCACGTTATGATCAATGCGCGCTTTAGAAGCCTTATCATACCCCATCATTTGACAATATTTAGATGCCAGTGGCAGTCCGCATTCTTGATGATCTTCAGAACAATAACTCAGGCGCATCCCATGCTCTAAAGGATACCAAAAGTCTCGGTACGCATCATTTGGAGTAGCTGCCGCATAAGAAAATTTCCCGAAGCATAACAAAGGTAATAACACAGCTGTGTATAAAGCAGAACGTCGAAACATGATAAAAATCCCTAATTTATCTCAGACCTATCTTAGACCTATCTTAGCGTATGCGTCTGGGCAAAAGAAGCGTTTTTACACATGTTCGGAATAATCAGGATATATCTTAGTCTATCTTAAAGCGCTTTAGGTTTAAAAATATTCCATTCACCCGCTTTTACAGTTTTACCTTGATACATAGCAGAATCAGCATCTTTGATAAGCTCATTCGCATTTGTGGCATGCATGGGATAAAGTGAGACCCCGATACTGATCGACAAGTCTAAAGGCACATCTTTCACGGTATATTGATGTTTTAAACACTTGGAGTATCGTGCTTCACAAGCCGTCAAATCTTCTATGCTCTTTAGATTTTCCACAACAATCACAAACTCATCCCCTCCTAAACGCCCAATAAAATCGGTGGCACGTGCTAACGATGTAAGTTTTTTGCTAAACATAATCAACAGTTCATCCCCATAGTCATGACCATAACGATCGTTCACGTGTTTGAAATTATTTAAATCAATAAAACACACGGCAAGCATGGTTTTATTTCGTTTGGCTCTTAGCACAGCTTTCTTCAAATAATCCATTAAATTTTTACGATTAGGCAATTTTGTTAAATGATCATGCAAGGCTAATTTTTTTAATAACTCGGTCTTTTTCAAAAACGCCCTTGCTAGAATCCCTATTTCATCATGCAAATGTGTAGGAAAGTCATCGCGTTTATAGGTTAACTTTGTATTTTGAATCATGGCCGTCATTTTTCTTAAATTCCGCATCAACCATCGTGAAAAAAAGAAGGTTATTCCGACTGATATCATCGTAATAAACAAAATCAACATAATAATATTATTAATAATCACCTGGTCATACTTAAACAATTCTTTTTTAGTAATCGAAATAACAAGCGTGAGGACAGTTTGACTGGTTCCTTTTATGAGATGAATCGGACGAGACACAATGACTTGATTCGGATCATTTTCTATTGAGGAGATAATATCTCGGATTGATTTTTTTTTGTTGTTTTTGTTTGCGTCATTATGCTTCGTGAATTTTAATGTTTTATAGTAACTATCGTATTCAAAAAAATCTCCTTGTGAATTATAAAGAAGTACATTATGTTCGCTCAGAGAATTCAATAAAATATTTTTTAAAAATTGTTCATAATTTAAATTCACGACTAATAAGCCAAATACACCACCTATATCGCCATAGACTGCTTTCATAATACGTAGCGTTGGCACTAAAGGATATTGTAATTTTCCTTTTTCACGATTATACGTCACGTCAGAAAGCGCAAGACTACCGTGGTCCAAGTTAACGCCTTGCTTAAAATAATCTGTATCGGCTTTCATTTGGAGGCAACTTTCATCGGTTTCATGTACTTCATAGCGACTTCGGTTTACTCGAACGAGTTCTTTTCCTCGATTAGCAACACCGATATAGCGCAATTGGGTGTAATCAGGATTAAGTTCGAGCAATGAACGAAAAATAATCGACAACTGTTGCTTCCAGATTTTAATCGTTGATTCACCTTCAACATCAATACCTTCATGATTATAACTTCGGATGATTCCCTTGATAGGCGGGGTATGTGAGAGAAACATAAGATCTTTTGCTACACGTTCAAACGAATTTTCGATTTCAATTGTCAACAACGTTGCTTCGCTGTTTAAACTTTTTTTTGAGCTTTCAAGAAAAAAAGTTTTACTGGAATAAAAGACCAGTGCTGCAATAATAGACGTTGCGACACACACCATAATCGATGCAAATAATGCCGTCTTAGAACTGAGTGAAACAAAGAATTTCATGAATGAGTGTTCTTTTAAAGTAAGCTATTACTATAATAGTAGTACTAAAACATCAAAAATTACACTTTATACTCCGCTATTTGCTTGATTTAACCGAATTCCTCTTATTGAGATCGGTTCTTTTTATTTATTTTTAGCTTGGTACATGGCTTGATCAGCGCTTTGGATCAGCGCTTCAATATTTTCTCCATCTTGAGGAAAAAAGGCACTGCCAATACTCATACCAACTTGAAGCTCTAGATCATCAATATTGATGGGTTGATTAAATGCTTTGGTGATTCGATTCATAAAATCAATGGATACTTCTGGTAATTCATGGTTTACCACATCTAAATGAACAATGAATTCATCACCCCCATAACGCGCCAGCAAGTCACTACCCCGCAGCGTTTTTTTCAAGATGGCTGCTACTTTTTGTAATAACTCATCGCCTACCTTATGCCCGTAGGTATCATTCACTGATTTAAAATGATTAACATCCAAAAACAGGATGCACTCTGTTCGCTCCCATCGCTTGGCTCGAACTAACCATTGGATCATATGGTCCATAAACGCGCGACGATTCGCCAACCCTGTTAACTGATCATGATTGGCTTGCTCAAAGAGTTCACGCTCATATTTTTTACGCTCAATCGAGGTTAAGAGCCCTAAGCCTATAGAGCGACTGGTAATATGATCCTTAACCATATATTCCTGTGCTCCGGCTCTAATGGCGTGCAGTGCCGTTTCTGTATCATTATGACCACTCAAAACAACAATGGGAATATCAGGATTTTCTCGTTTAATTAATTTAATATTATTCACGCCTGTAGTATCACCAAGATTTAAATCCAATAAAATCACGGAGTAGCATTGCGCCTGTATTTCGTTCAATCCTTGGACCATCGTTTGAACACGTGTGAGACGATAATTATCACGCCCAAATTCTTTTAAACAGGCACGATGAATAATTTTTGCATCGCCATCATCATCTTCAATATGTAATATATTAATCACATGCTCATCCATGATTGCAACCTACAATGATGTGTTCGGTAATTCTACCAATTTTACGTAAGCGTCAAATAGCCGTGTTAACTTAAGAAAATCTCTTCCCGCACGTTCTTTCAAAATATAACCAGCAACATTCAGTGCATAGCTTTTCATCTTATCTTCTTCGCTTTTGGATGTAGTAAGTACAAACGCGATAATATGCTTTAATCGCGAGTCTTTTCGAATTTCGGTGATAAGTTCATGCCCCCCCATACGAGGCATATTCAGATCAATTAACATTACAAATGGAATATTTGACTTCATGATACCTTCTGAAGATTCATCTCTAAGCATGTTTAATGCTTCAACACCATCTTTTGCACGAATGATGGGATTAGAAATTTGCTCTTTAGAAAAAGCTCGTTTAACTGCTTTTGCGTCGCCATCATCATCTTCGATCAGAAAAATAGTCAACGGTGTTGCTTTGCGAAGCTCATCGATTGTCATACATTCTCCCATTCGCCTTAATTGGCCATGTAAAAGAAAATAACGCACCGCCACCCTTATGAGACTGCAGTGTTATTTTCCCACCAGCATATTCAATATGCTTACGTACTAATGCTAACCCCATACCACTGCCTTCAACTTCATCTCGCGATTTGAGCGTTTTAAACATTTTAAAAACCTGTTCATGAAATTCTGGCTCAATTCCAGGACCATCATCTTGAACGGTAAACGTACAAAACCGCCCTTTTCGAATCACATCTAAAGAAATCACCCCATTTTTTTTATCATGATGTTTTAATGCATTATTAATTAAGTTCAAGAAAATTTGCTGTAACGGCATCCGAATGATATTAATCATTTTAAAGTTATTACTAACATCAAGTGTAAAGCCTGGTGGAATATCTAATAACGGCACCATATCTTCAATCAGCGTAGCACCCGTCGTTTCTGTTGAATAATCACGGCTCGTTTCTCGTCCAACACGTGAATACTCGAGCAAATCATCCAGCAATTTTTCCATTCGTTTCGTTCGATTACGTAATAAGGCTAAATTCTCTTTGCTATCGTCATCTAAGCTATCGGCTAAGTCCTCTTCTAACCAAGATGACGTGTTATCGATGACGCGTAAAGGTGCCTTTAAGTCATGTGAGGCAACATAAGCAAAATCATCCAATGCAGCATTACTTTGCTCCAATGATTTAATTAACCTATCCCGTTCTATAACTTCTTGCTTCGAAAGCGTAATATCCCTCAGGCTCCCGGCCATGCGCGTGGCATCACCCGAATCATTAAATAATCCAATCCCTCTCATAAGAAACCAGCGCCATTCGCCAGACTTTGTCCTCAGTCTATATTCTGATTCATACACTGTTTTATTTTTAATATGTTTTTGTAATGAATCTAATGTTTTCTTTTTATCATCCTCATGTAAACGACCTGACCATTCATTAAAATCATGGGTCATTTCATGGGGTGCATAACCCAATAATTCTTTAAAGCGATCGGAATAGCTCATATGATTACTGCTGATGTCCCAATCCCACATACCATCACCCGCACCCTTCCATCCCAGGGTAAGACTTTCTTCCGTCTCTTCCAATTTAATTTGTGTTAATTTATTTAAATAGAGCGCCAAAGCAATCACCCAGATAGCCATAATAGAAAGTATACGATTAATCAATGGGTTAATAAGATTAATCCCCTCGTGAGGTGACAAGAAAATTCCCAAGATAATCAATATTGTAGTCAATATTGCTAATATAAATGGAATTTTTTTATTACCAAATAAAAGACTAAGTAAGATAAGAGGAACATAGGTAACACCTATGGCAACCCCTAATGGTTGAGATATATCCAATAAAAACACACATAAAAAAAGAAACGCAGAGATTAATCCATTTCGTAGCCACTGAGTGTCGGTTTTATTCGACATGTGCTGCTCCGCCATATATCAGTATTTCTACAGTATAGACACACAACACATAAAATGGCGAATCCCTTCGCTTGTCACGTATGTATTTGTTATTTACTCAGCTCGCGGATCGATTTCAGCCATCACAGGCGTCGTTAGCGGCATCATTTGGAAAGGCTCTTCTTGAGGAGGGCTTTCTCGTTGTGTTTTACGCCAGGTAAATATCGAAATAATGAATACCGAAATAACAATAAAATAAATAAATAAGCCGTTCTCATGAAATACCTGCATAAAGACAGGCGCGACAAAAGGCCCAAGCATGGCACCAATACTGTAGGAAAGTAATAGACCTTGAATACCTGCTACAATGTCTTTCGCATCTAATACATCACAAGCATAACTAATGCTCACGGGATAAATCGTCGAGGTTAATCCTCCAAAAATACCCACCAGCGCAAGCGAAATCCAATAACTCTTCATAAATACAAACATCAACAGACACATCAAAATCACAAAACCAGACACGGCAATCACAACGAGTCGTCGTTCAATAATGTCTGATATTTTTCCTACCGGATATTGCAGTGCCATACCACCAAAAATAAGGCTAAACATGAAAAAAGAAACTTTTGATGTATCCCCATAAAGATTAAATAATAAAATAGGTAATAGAGCGTACGTTGCACTTAAGATCATACCTGAAAAAAAACACCCAAAAATACCCGACGTTGTTTTTTCATACAACTCTTTTAGTTTCATCGTTGAGGGTTCGTCAAACGTCGGTAAAGCCACTTTCGTCATGGATAAGGGAATAACCGATAGCGAGCAAAGTATCGTCACGATAGCATAAAGCAATAAATCATCTGGTTTTGCTACATTAATCAAGAGCTGGCCAAACGCTTCTGAAGCATAAAAAACAATCATGTACAACGATAAAACACGTCCTCGTGTCGCCGCGGTGCTGTTACATAATAACCAGCTCTCAATCACAACAAAAATACCCGCGGTACTAAAACCGCCAATAAAACGAAGTATAAACCAAAGCGGTACATGATAAAAAATACCGTGTAAAAGGCTCACCACGGCTAACACCGAGGCAAGTGTAGAAAACGCCCTGATATGACCCACACGTGTAATAAAATTTTCAATTTTAAAGGCTCCACACACCAAGCCTGCATAATATATACTGGTCATCGCACCTATCAGCATAGGTGCTTCATGATGCGTATTCATCGCCAAAGAAACGAGTGTCATAAAAAAACCACTGCCCATGGCGAATATAAAAAGACTGAGCAATGGAGCGACTGTTTTTTTGATGAGAGCGAGCATTCAGCACCTATTAATTATTTATTTGAAATATCAAAGCTAAATTTTGAAAATATAAGCACTATATATAGCAAACAGCATCAAAAATAAATGTTTTTACCCAAATTTTAATAAAAAACGAACCAATTTACGTGTTCTCTGAGAAAAAAGCTGCGGCTTATAAAAGTCTCCAGCCACGCGTTTGCTCATTTCACTTAACGTTGGGTACGGGATAATCGTATCGGTGAACATACGTAATGATTTTTTTTCTCGCACAGCAATCACCCACGGTAAAATAAGCTCACCTGCTTCAGGCCCTACAATCGTCGCACCTAACACACGCCCCTGTTTATTCGTGATCACGGTCATTTTTCCGCTCGTTTGTTTCGAAACAACCGCGCGATCGTTATCTGCAACACGTGTTGTTGTAATATATAAATCATGGCGCTTTTCGGCATCTTTAACCAACATGCCAACATGGGCCAGTTCGGGTTCTGTATACGTAACCCAAGGCACGGCGTGTGCATCGACTTTGGCTGGCAATTTAAACAAAATATTGCGTAAAACAATACCTGCATGATAATTGGCAACATGTGTAAACTGAAAACTTCCAGCGACATCGCCTATCGCATAGATTTTTTTATTACTGCTACGCAGTCTCGCATCAACCATAATACCGCGATCAGAATATTTAACCTGCGCAGCCTCCAAACCTAAGCCATCAATATTTGCTCGACGTCCTGTAGCAACTAAAAGATGCGTGCCATCAACTTTAATTTGCTGACCTTTTGACTTAATTAAAACAGATAAGCCTTGACGCGCTTTAGACTCAATGAGTTCAACATTCATATCTTCATAGATACAAATACCCATGGATTTTAAACTTTCACGAACAAGACTTACGGCGTCACTGTCATCATTAGGTAATATTTGAGAACCTTCTAAGATCGTTACTTTTGAGCCCAGCATTGCGAATGCTTGTGCCAACTCACAGCCAATAGGACCCCCTCCTATAACAATCAGATGTGACGGCAAGACCTGAAGATTAAAGATCGTTTCATTGGTTTCATAAGGCACACGGTCAAGGCCTGGAATCGGTGGAACAAATGCATGAGAGCCGGTTGCAACAACAAAGCGCTTGGCTTTAATTTGACACGATCCGGCTTCCAATGTTTTAGCATTAACAAACCAGCCCGAAGCCTGAATCACCCGAACACCCAAAGCCTCAAAGCGTGCCACCGAATCATGCTCGGCAATATGAACGATACTTGCCCGAACATGCTGCATCACGTCTGAAAAATTAATGTTAATAGATTTCGCATGAATTCCCAAAGCTTTGGCTTCTCGCATATGATGCGCTGCTTTGGCCGCACTGAGTAATGCTTTAGACGGCACACAGCCATAATTGAGGCAATCCCCACCCATGTGACCCGACTCAACAAGCACAACCTTTGCGCCGAGTTGCACAGCGCCCGCAGCCAAACTTAGACCACCGGCCCCCCCACCCAATATCGCAAGATCACAAGGGATTATCTCTGTTATCTGAGTCATGAGCATCCTAGCTTCAAGTATGTTCGATTGTTTACTTTAACGTTTTTCAACGCGTTGCACTACTCCAACCCCCATGTGTATCAATTTTATCAATGTAAGCAAACCCCTTAAAGTTGACTATAATTAAACCTACATAGACTTATATGGGTCAAATCATGCCAGATAAAACACAAGACATGCTAGAAATTGAAGCTGAGATATGGGACGAGTTTGGTTCATCAAACTGGATATCAGGTAAACCCGCGAGCCAAGCTGTTTTAATGGCCGCAAAGCAAGAACATCGCCTAGGCAAAAATAAATCGTTTAACGGTTTTGTGCTCGAGCAAAAATCGCTCGATGATAGCGAGTTCACACAATTTATTCATCAATTAAAAACAGTCGCCTCAGATATTCCCTCAGGTACTCGCATTCAATTAGCCGTGCTAACCCATTTTGTTGATCCGGATTATGAATGGAGTGCAGATTATGAAGAGGGTAAACGCACATGTGCACATTGGACAGCCGTCGATCTTGTTGTAAAAGAAGACGGTAAAATCAGTTCCTTTGTCTTGGATGCCGCAAATGCCCAAGGCTTCCAACGCATGCATGCACGCTTAAAAGAGACGTTTCCAGAGGGCGAGCACTATGTGTATATACCTGATCTAGGTGCTACAGGCCGAAACTCACCGATTCAAACACAAACCATTGGATGTCGCGTATTTGCCATAGAGCATTTGAAACAATTATCACAAATAAATACGGCGAGGCTATACAACAACGAGTTACCCGAAATTTCAAACCCTGAGGGTCAAATCAAAGCGAGCAATTTTACCGGCGGATTAAAATTAACACGCATCTTTCGTGGCATGCAAACGTGGACAGGTCTCCAAAGATTGCCCGAAGCCATGAAAAATACCCCCATTAAAGACACATCCCCTGAAACAGTGATTCAATATGCTGAAAAACAAAGCGTCGTGCACGGTGGTTTTAAACCTGTAAAAACCAATGAGACCATTTCAAGAAGAAACCTAAAATATATCAATAAAAAACGTGATTTTTATCATGCCTTGTCTCCTGAAATGCAGCAAAACATTCTTGAAAATAGAACGGGGTTAACCTATTTACAACATCCACAACTCTTCAAATTATCAGATATACTGGCAAATATTGATGCAAGTGAAGATAAAAGCGTATTGATAGCTTTTATCCAAGAGCTTGCTCAAACATTAGAAAACCATGATGCCGTAGGAACATTAACCGCCCTTTCCGACACACAATCATCGGGAGCAATCAAACAAGCATGTTTAGTATCTATCATCAAGTTATACCGAGATCTTGATGCAAGCCATTCGGTAGCTCTAGAAGACAAACTGTCTAGAACAATTGAACAATTATATCAACGTACAACACAGAATCCTACGCATATGTACCGCAATCAATTACGAAATAATGATCATGACACCAGCTGCAGCGAAAGTGACGATAATAGCTACGATGATTCTCCTCGAGGCTCGTTTTGATGGGAGCACTATTTGGAGTCACTCGCTTTCATTAAATCTCTAATTTCCTGAAGTAAAGCGACCTCACGCGATACTTGGGTAGGTTTTTTCTCTTGTTGTTTATACATCACATGAATAAGTTTTACCGCAATGAATATTGCGAAAGAAATAATCGTAAAGTTAATCACAGATTGGAGAAACTCCCCCCATTTTATGGTGACTTGCCCAAGAATAATTACTTTATCAGAAACATTAATTCCACCAGAAAGCCAACCAAGCACAGGCATCAGTATGCCGTCGACCAACGAAGATACTATTTTTCCAAACGACGTGCCAATCACAACCGCTATCGATAAATCAAGGACATTGCCACGCATAGCAAAATCTTTAAAATCAGATAAAAAACTCATACAATATCACTCTCATTACAACTTCAAATCACAAAATTATAGCCCTACTGATGCAAAACCACTAGACTCGTGGCGTACCAAAATAAAGCTCCCCCAAAAGGAAAGCAATGAAAAAAAAACAAAAAATACAAAAAATACAAATAGCATCTCTGTTTTTAAGCATTATCATGCTATTAAGCATCATTTTAGTCACATCTAAACCATCGCATGTAGCAACACCCGATTTTAGAGCCATTGAAAATACCCAAGAAAAAAAGAAAGCTTTTTTTGACTATCTTCTGCCTTATATTGCGCAAGCAAATAACACGATTCTTGCCCTCCGACATAAGATTATTATTCTACAAGAAAAAGACCATATTTCAAAAAAAGAAAGACGTTGGCTTACGCATGTATCACAAGAATACGGGTTAAATTCATCGTCTTCCGAGCTGAACTTTGCACCTTTACTTGAACGCGTGGATATTATTCCTCCATCGTTAATCTTAGCCCAGGCTGCTAATGAATCGGCATGGGGTACTTCAAAATTTGCCCGACTTGCCAATAATTACTTTGGACAATGGTGCTTTACTCTGCACTGTGGGATGGTACCATCACGACGAGATAGCGGCAAAACACATGAAGTACAAAAGTTTACATCACCGTACGACTCGATTCGTGCTTATTTATTGAATTTAAACACAAACAAGCATTATGCTTTATTACGAAGCATTCGCTCCGAGCTACGCAGTCAAAACAAACCGTTAAGAGGCGATGTACTCGCCACGGGACTCGTGAGCTATTCGGAAAGGGGCCATGATTATATCGAAGATATTCAAGCGATGATTAGCATGAATCAATTAGAAAAAGATGATGTTGGATAAAACATATGTTGAGCTTCTCGGCTTAAATTTTAGGGCCCACATCCTCCAATTCTGAATCTGAACCTGAATCAGAGCGCTCTGAAGGCGGTGCTGTGTCTGTACTCGAGTCACATGCTTTCCCATCTTTATAAAAATAAGCATGACCTTCTTCGGGCGTTGTGTCCTGTTCTGGGCGTTTTTTTAGGTGCAACTTAATCCGTATCGTATCAAACTTACTTTGAATAACGTGTGTATGCTCGTCTAATTTATTAAAAATGGGAGCGAGGTTTTTGCTTGGACAATCTATATTAAGCTTAACAAGTTCAATATTTTTTGTATCAGGTGTTATCAAGTACGTACTCTCGGTTTGGGCATAAAACGGTTTGCCTTTATCTAAAGATACATGAACTTTTTCTAGACTGCCGCATCGTTCTTGCCACCTCGTGTAGGTGTTTCTTTCACAAATCTTTAAGCCCTCGATGCTGGCATTAAAATCAACACGTGTTTCAGGTTTGCTAACGGCAATACGTTCTCGCATCGCATCGGTGCGAGCGGTTCTAAGAGAAAAATCAGTTGCATGAGGTAGGCCACCTTGATGGCAATGCATAAAAGAAAATTCAGTTAACGCATCCAGCTTTTTTTCTGCCTCAAGACCTTCGGGTGTTGCGTGTTCATCTAGCAACTTATCATAGGCGTTTTTTTCATCATCGGTTAATACATGATAAAGTAATTCATATTTTAAAAAGTTTTTTAGATCGGCTATATCTAAAAAGGCATTTCCGGTTCTCAATTGACGTAAATTTTTTCCGTTGATGTAATAAGGGCATGTTTCACCTGCCTTTTGCCCTGCGGCCATCATCCGATTCCAATCCGATACAACCTGGTTATCCTTGGTTTTATCCAGCTGAGGACCTGCAGCATCAGCTCTCTCACCATAATGCACCACGTTTAGATAGCGCTCTTTGTATCTTGTCATGATCTCACCTTGAGTTTTAATTAACTATTAGGTTTAAGTATAGAGCATACAAGCTATTATTTTTAGAAAGAGAAAATTTAGTAACAAAGACTAACAGACGCCGTATCAAATAACTGCGTGAGTGCTTCTAATAAGCCATCTTCGGGAAGCACGCCCCAACGCGGTGGCAAAGGCACAATTTTTTCAGCATCACCGTTCACATACTTCAGTCGAACGGGGCAACGCCCTGGGTACTGCTCAAGCAGTGCTTTTAACTGCTCAAACTGACTGGAATTATCAGGTGTTAAATTCAACGATAAATTTTTTGAAAAGCGCGCACGCGCCTCAGCTACCGAATACACGGCGGTTGCTGTGACACGCACCCCACCGGTAAAATTATCTTCGCCTATTTCACCCTCTAAGCAAATAATATCACCAGACGCCGGTGGCGTGGGGGCTGCTTCAAAAACTTCAGAAAAAACCACCGCATCCAACGTTCCGCTATCATCTTCCAAACCCATAATAACCAACTGCTTACCACGCTTGGTTAAAATGCGTCGAAGACTACGTACTAACGCACATACGCGAGCTTTTTTAAGATGATTTTTGCCTAAATCGGCAATAGGCACAACATGTGCGCCAAGCTCTTCTCGATACGACTCAGCAGGATGGCCGCTCAAATAGAATCCTAGCGTATCTTTTTCACCTTGTAAGCGTTGCTTCACTGTCCAAGCGACAACCTCTGTATAAGGCGGTGTGTCGTCTTGCTCGCCAAACAAACCAAATAAATCAGCCTGTCCGCTGTTTTGGCTGGTATGGAATTCAAGCCCTCGTTTCATGGCAGGGGCTAGCGATGCATACAAGACCGAACGCTCAACACCCCAGCCATCAAAGCTCCCGCTTTTAATTAACGCCTCGAATACACGGCGATTCGTACGCCGTAAATCCACTTGACGACAAAAATCAAACAAATCCGTTGCAGCACCCTGCTCTTCGCGTGTTTGAATTAAGGCTTCAATCACTGCTTCACCCACACCTTTGAGCGCACCTAATCCGTAAATCAGTGTTTTATCATCAGCAACTGTAAACTCATATTGCCCGTGAAGAACCGACGGCGCACGAACGTCAATCTTCATGTCTTTACATTCACGCAATAACATATCCACTTTATCGGTATTATCCATATCCACCGAAATAACCGATGCCATGAACGCTGCAGGATAATGTGCTTTAAGCCAGGCTGTTTGATAAGCCACTAACGCGTAGGCTGCCGAGTGAGATTTATTAAATCCATAACCTGCGAATTTTTCCATTAAATCAAACATCGCAGTACTAATTTTTTTATCAATGCCACGCGCTGTTGCGCCATCCGTGAAAATCACACGTTGCTTTGCCATTTCTTCCGGCTTTTTCTTACCCATCGCGCGACGTAATACGTCAGCCGATCCGAGCGTATAGTTCGCTAAGACCTGAGCAATCTGCATGACCTGCTCTTGATATAAAATAACCCCATACGTTGGCTGTAAAATAGGTTCTAAATCGGGGTGTAAATATACAATCGGCGAACGACCGTGCTTTCGCTCAACAAAATCGTCCACCATGCCTGACTGCAGCGGCCCCGGCCTGTACAGAGCAACCAAAGCAATAATATCTTCAAACGAATCAGGCTGCAGTCGATGAATTAAGTCTTTCATACCGCGTGACTCAAGCTGAAACACCGACGTTGTTTGACACGCCTGTAATAATTCAAAGGCTTTGACATCATCCAAAGGAATTTTTTCAATCGAGAGCGGCGCTAAACCCTCTTGGGCGCGCGCTTTATTCACGGTTTGTAATGCACAATCAATAATTGTGAGGGTTTTAAGACCCAAAAAGTCAAATTTAACTAAGCCAACGGCTTCTACATCGTCTTTATCAAACTGGCTTACCCATTGCGTTGAGCCTTGTTCACAATACACCGCTGTAAAATCAGTCAGTACGGAAGGTGCGATAACCACACCCCCGGCGTGCTTACCAGCATTACGCGTAATACCCTCAAGCGATAAAGCCAGATCAATCAAACTTCTAACATCTTCTTCATCTTCGTAACGCCGTTCCAATTCGGGCTCCATTTCGAGAGCTTTGGTGAGCGTAATGCCTAATTCAAACGGAATAAGCTTCGCAAGCTTATCAACAAAACCATAGGGATGACCTAAGACACGACCTACATCACGAATCACGGCTTTAGCAGCCATGGTACCGAACGTAATAATTTGCGACACACTTTGGCGCCCGTAACGCTCGGCAACATAATCGATCACACGATCGCGACCATGCATACAGAAATCGATATCAAAATCGGGCATCGATACCCGTTCGGGGTTCAAAAATCGCTCAAACAGCAAATCATATTCAAGGGGATCTAAATCGGTAATCAATAAAACATAGGCCACCAACGAGCCAGCACCCGAACCACGCCCAGGACCTACAGGAATCGCTTGCTTTTTTGCCCACTGAATAAAATCGGCAACGATTAAAAAATATCCCGCAAAATCCATTTGATTAATTACACCGAGCTCAATTTCGAGGCGCTCTCGGTATTCCGCCGGTGCTTCAGATACATGGGCTAAGCCTAAGCGCTTGGCGAGCCCTTCTTCTGACATATGTGTTAAATAGGTTTTCTCAGAAAATTTTTCTGGCACGGGAAAATTAGGTAAATAAACATTGCCAAGCTCTAGATTCACCGTACAACGCTTTGCTATCTCATGCGTATTTTCAATCGCCTGGGGCAAATCAGCAAATAACGTACACATTTCATCAGCTGAACGTAAATATTGCTCTGGACTGTAACGCTTCTCTCGTCGTGGATCGGCTAGGGTATAACCATCATGAATACAAACACGCGCTTCATGCGCATCAAATTCGCTTGAATCAATAAAACGTACATCGTTGGTTGCTACAAGTGGTAAATCTAATTTATCAGCTAAACGCACTGCACGTTCGTTGTATGTATGTTCGCCCGCACGACCTGTGCGCTGAATTTCAAGATAAAACCGCCCTGGAAATAACGCGCTCCAGCGCTTAGCGATGCTTTCGGCCATGACATCATCTTCTTGTGCTAAAGCGCGCCCTACTTCACCGCTTAATCCACCCGACAACGCAATTAAGCCCTCGGCTTCTTCGGCAATCCAATCATATTGAATGCGTGGCTGACCTTGGTATTGCCCTTCAAAATACGCCCGAGATACCAAGCGCGTTAAATTTTTATAGCCGGTTATATTTTGGCACAGTAAAACAATCGATGTTATGTCATCAGGCTTATCGGGATTATGACAAGGTAACTCGGCACCAAAAATAGGTTTGACACCCATTTTCATGGCTGCAGTGAACATTTTGAGTGCTGCAAATTGATTACAGAAATCAGTCACAGCAACAGCATTCATACCACGGTCCGTCACGGTATTCATCAAAGGCTTGATACGAACAATACCATCCACCAATGAAAACTCACTGTGTACTCTTAAATGAACAAAACGAGAACGAGCCATGCCTTACCTATCTAAATATTTTTACACAGTGAATTGTACCTGGTTCTAAGAAGCCTGTCTTTTGTCGCGAGTATAAAAAACCATACCGAATTGATTGATATGCTCGATTAATTTTTCATTCGTAATATCATACATAAAAGATAAGTCAAACGTATAAATTAAATCCAAATCATCTAGCGCTAACCCAATTTTATTTAACAATGTAATCGAAGGTAAATATGAGGTATTTAAACATATCGTCAAATCAATATCAGAACCTGTTCTGTAATTTCCTATTGCTCGCGATCCATATAAAATAACTTGATTAATTTCTGGGAAATTCGCCAAAGTTTTTTGTATTATTGTAATCACGGATTGCTTCAAACCGCACGTTTCCGACAACAAATCTGGCTTATCATTTATCATATTATGCTGCCGCAGCAAGTCCTACTAGTTTCTCATAAAGCACTTTAAATTCCGCGTGATAACATGCTTTGATTTGCTTAATAATTTGTGCACTAATCACGTCGTTATATGTATGCGATGTGAGATTTCGACTTTTAATCATATCCATCCAAACATCCCCATGCTCGATTAAGCCTAATTTGAACGCTTCTCTTGCCGTATCTTTTGAACCAAATAAGTTATCAACACCTCGAGAGACTAAAAAATCTTTTTTTGTTTTCCAAGCAAGTTCATGCGTATATTCAAATGCCTGTATTAAACCCTGCTCTTCTAATTCGTTTAGATTATCTTTCTGTAAAAATTTACTTAATTGAGATAAAGCTTTTCCGAAATTCTCGAGTCTTTGCCTCCAGCGAACATCCTGCATTTCTTTCTCTCCTCATACAAAGCAAACACAAACAATTATAAGATTAAACGACCGTATCTAACAACGATGTTTTTTTTGTAGCTACATGACTACGTTCATAAAAACCTAATTGATCCAAAGCATTAAATATCAAATCAACGGCTTCACGAACAGATATATTTGATGTATCAATCACTAACTCTGGATTTTCTGGTGCTTCATACGGATCATCCACCCCGGTAAATCCTGTAATCAAGCCATCTTCGGCTTTTTGGTACAGGCCTTTGATATCACGTGCTTTACATACATCAAACTGCGTTGCGACATGAATTTCAATAAAGCCACCGTATTGCTCAACTTGCGCGCGAACCACATTTCGGGCCTCAGCATACGGCGCAATGGCTGCACAAATCGCAATGCCTTGATGCTTGGTAATCTCAGACGCGACATAACCTAAGCGTTTAATATTCATATCTCTATCTTGTTTAGAAAAACCAAGCCCTGCTGATAAATTTCGCCGAACCACATCACCATCTAATAAACTTACTGTGCGAAGATTGTCTTCAAGAAATTTTGCTTGAACAGCTTTGGCCAACGTTGATTTTCCTGCTCCAGATAGCCCCGTAAAAAATAACGTAAAGCCTTGTTTATGCTTGGGTAGATATGCCGTTTGTAATGTTTGAATAACCTCAGGAAACGAAAACCACTCAGGAAGCACCTCTCGATGTTGCAGCGCCTGCCTCAACGCAGTTCCTGAAATATTCTCAACAACATCATCAGCACTGAGTTCATCAGCGCTCAAAAAAGTATTTTTTTGCTTAACATACCCAATCGCAGGAAAAGCCATCACCTCAAGTTCAATTTCGTCTGCATGGGCAAGCAAGAGCGTTTGCGCCGCATAGGGCTCATAAAAAGCTTGGTTTTGGCTGTTATTTCCAGGACCGGCATGGTCACGCCCCACAATAAAATGAGTCGCGCCATAATTTTTACGAATGATGGCGTGCCACACCGCTTCACGCGGGCCCCCCATACGCATTGCCAGAGACAGTAAACTCAGCATCGCATGTTGTGTTTTAGGATAACGTTTGAGCACATGCTCATAGCATTTTACACGTAAGACATAATCAATATCACCGGGCTTAGTCATGCCTACAACAGGATGAATCAATAAATTGGCATTGGCCTTACGCGCAGCACGCTGCGTTAATTCAAAATGCGCGCGATGAATCGGATTACGTGTTTGAAAAGCTAACACACGTGACCAACCGTAAAGCTTAAATAATTGCTTTAATTCAGCCGGGGTATGTCTATATTCACAAAAATCATGATGTGATGGCGCTGACAACGCCGTCACTTTGCCGCCGATATACCAAGCACCGGCTTCATCATATAAATACTTAACACCCGGGTGGAGCTTATCTACCGTTCCAAAAACCTGCTCGGCCTCGCGCTGCTTATTAGGCAGCCATATCGAGCTAATCTTTACACTTGCCAAAGGCGTATTCTCATCATCCACGCATACAATCACATCACCTAAGACGCAATGCTCAGCAAAAGCTTCAGATACATCAAGCGTAATCGGCATAGGCCATAAACGGCCGTCTTGCAGGCGGATGGTGTCACACACGCTGTCGTAATCCGCCTCATCTAAAAAGCCGTTCAACGGAGCAAAAGCGCCGTTTAATAAGCACTCAAGATCACACAACTGCCGCTTGCTTAACGTCCAATAATGCATGGCTATTCTTTCCTCGAGCTTGAAGTATAATTTTTTGATCGGCAAACCCACTCATTTCATGCTGATGTGAAATAATCAAAATCGTCATGGTGCCACGTAATGCCGTAAGCGCTGCTTGAATATGTTGTAAATTCTTGGAATCTAATGCATTTGTGCTTTCATCCAACACCAAAAGTTTCGGTTTCATCAAGAGCGCGCGTGCGAGAGCAATGCGTTGGCGTTCCCCCCCTGACAAACGCACACCACGATCACCTAAAACCGTATCAAGTCCTTCATCTAGATCATGCACAAAATCTGCGGCTGCAGTGTTTAATACCTGCCAAAGCGCTTCATCCGTGTAATCATCACAAAACCAGGTTAAATTATCACGTACGGAGGCATGAAATAAAAAAACATCTTGAGTGACATAAGCAATATGGCGTTGCCAAGCCGTATAATTTGAGGCATCAAGTAATTTTCCATCAATCAAAATTTCTCCCCGGCTTGGTGTAAGCAACCCGACCATCAAATCTGCCAGCGTCGATTTTCCTGCACCGGATGGGCCTATGAGCGCCGTCGTACTATTTTTAATAAGCTTTATTGAGAGATTTTGAATAATATCCATATTTGGCTTCGCCGGATAAGCAAAACTTACCGCTTTAAGTTCTATTAGAAACTCAAAACTTAATTTATTTTGAGACGGTAATACATATTCCGCCGCACATGCCTGAGACAACGATTGAATACCCAAATACGCGGGTAATTGATGCAAAATACGTTGGTACGTTTGCTGAGCCGTTGACACCATCGGTAACGTACGTGAAAACACAATTAAAAGCAGTAGCAAGCTACCCAGCGGCACATGAATCACGCTTATCGCGATATATAACAGCACACTCAATACCAAAACCGAACCACAGGTATACACTAAGCGACTTCGCGCCGTCATCACCGTCACACGTTGATTTTGATATTCCAGTGACGCATTTACATCGACAAGCTTATCCATAAAACGTGTTTCCAGGCCTGAACCTTTGAGCATTTTAAGCGCTGAAAATTGCTCTTGAATCGCTTGGAACATGGTTTGATTTTTAGATAAATGATCGCGTCCTGCCTTCGATGTCAAACGATGCAAAGGCAGCATCAAGCATAACAACAGCAAAGCACATCCCATGGCCGCCAGAGTCATTTTCCAGGATAACAAACACGCAAGCCCCGTATACACCAACACAAGAAAAATATTATTGATTAGGCTTAACAACTGATGATTACAGGTTGAGACGCCTTGAACTTGTGTCGTTAAGCTATACAACACATCCGACATTTTACGCTTTAAAAAAAAAGACCAGGGCGCTAATAATAATTTTTTATGTAAACTTGCACGCAAGTAACGCGTATAGCTTTGCTGCAGGGCTGTCCCCATAACTTGTTCAACATAAGCAAGCAACGCAATACTACTTATGATTAAAGCATAAACAACGAGCACGCCGACCAGCGTCATCGGAAGATGAAGCAGCTGAAAACATGCATTAAATTGGGTAAGAAACCCCTGACTTGCTACAGGTCCTAACGACACGCCAATCAGCTGTAATAACGGCAGAATCATCAATAAACCAAAGCCCGAAGTCAAGCTCCTCGCGAGCATCAAACACAACGTCATCCCTGAGCGTATCGCATCAAACTTAAAAAGATCACGTAGCAAGCTACTTAATACGCGAAGATTACTTAAACTTAGGCTCATTTTAATCCGCAGTTATCACGTTTTCACAAGAAAATCTTGCTTCAACATCGTGTCTACAAAAGCATGCACATCGGTCGTTGCGGTTTGCTCATCCAGCTCATATTCTTTTTGTAAGTAGCTCACCATACTATCTTGAGTCATCGGCTTTGAATCCAATAAATTCCAGAGCTCCGCCCCCACGGTATTTAGCCCGTGATATTCCCCACTGTTGGGATCCATCATCACAATGTCTTGATCAATTTGTGTGAAAACCACATCTTCGTTAATTGCTAGCATCATATCCTTCTCCTAAATATATCCATTAAATATAACCATGAATCTCCATCACCTCACCATGATCATGAATAATTGTGTCAATTTGCTGTGAGGTCAGCACGTTCTTCCAGTCACCGACAATCCCTTTTCTAAAAAACTGCTTCACTTTGGGCGGCTTTTCTTTAAATCCACCCGATTGCTCTAAACCTTGCAGCCGATCAATATGCGCATGCTCTAACGCTCGCTGAATGCGTTCTTCTGAAGCATCCAGTTTTAAATAATTAGCCGCTCGTGTAAACGTCTCCACCGACTCCTGCTTCATGTCCTCATACCGTAACACCAGGCAATTCATGTCTTTTGCCTCACACCAGCTTTGAACATGCATCGACCATGACAATAACTGCTGCCGTAGTTGATCGTTGGCTCTTTTATTACCTTTACACAAGGCATAATCAGGTTTACGCATCGATTCAATGCTTTTATCAATCGAGCAGTCCATATGATTTGCAAACGAAACGGCTACATCTAACGGATTCCGAACAAAATAGAGTGCACCAAGCGAGCTTTGAGCAGGAATCAACGCTTCACCATTCGGTAAATACGTGTATGCATCATGCGTTTTATGATGCTCGGCTATGGTTGCTTGCTCGGCATGCCATCTGTACACCGCAGGCCGCAGGGCATCTAAATCATCATGTGTGAAGTTTGCACTATCAAACCCCAACGCTTCATCTATCCAAGCGCGCCCACTGGCAATCGCTCCCGTATGAATACTATTTAAATCCAAACCTTCATCCGACTCGGCCAACATATGCGCCAAAAAAATACGAAACCAGGTATTCCCCGATTTCGGATACGACGCTAACCAATAAATTCCTTTTTGCTTAGACACCGACCACGCCTCGCTCTAACAAATCCGCTTGGATTAATTCGACAAGTTTATCCAATTGAAACCCAGTTTTAGGACGCGTGATACGCACCACATCCACTTGAGAAGCTAAACTCCCAACATGTTTTAAATGCTTTTTGGTTTTCCCGAGGCCTTTTAAATAGTGATGGCGATAAGTATTATTTTTAAGCGGCAGCATTTTATGCATGCCTTCAATAGAATCAAATTCAAACGTATCTTGATTATGCGAGTTTAAAATATATAAAATTTTTAAAGGCAAATTTGTGGCATGAAATTGCTGTTCGAGAGGCACCGCGAATTTTTCGATATTCGGACGAATGCGTCTAAGCGCTTTTGTTTCAATCTCTAATTTATAACTTGAATCAGCCCATAATTTCACTTGAGGGAAGCTTGGCATCACCTGCCCGGCTTGGTTAATCGCGCACACATCATCAGCGAGTACCGAGTAACCACGACTCATAAATGCTGCCGATAGTGTCGACTTCCCTGCCCCCGATTTTCCTGAAAATGAAACACAGGCATCACCGATTTTGATCGCATTTGCATGCAACAAAAACAAATCTCGCTGCATCAATAATGCACCCATACCCGAACCAAGTAAAAACACACGAATACTGTCTTCGTCAGCTTGTTCGTAAGGGTCTATCGTAATGCAATTACCGTGCGTAATGAGATAACGCGCAACATGGGGAACATCCAGCCAAAGCTCATCATGATTCGATTGATAAAATGCGCCTTTAACCACTGCTTCAGATAAACCCGCTTTAGGAACATCCCCAAACTGAATGGTCACATCCGGGTTAAGATTAGAATTATCAGCACATGCTAATAACTCGGGTAGATTGAGTGCGCTTTGAATGTTTAATCCAAACGCATGATACATATACATAGCACTCGGTCCCTGAGAGCAATTCGATTATTTTCCGATTCTGCCAGATCACCGCTAAAAATAAAACCGCAGAGTCAATAATTATATAGAGTACAATATCTTTATTATCTGATTAACCGTTAAATGAGATTTCGCTTGATATTTGACCCGAGAAATAAGAGGGGCTAATCCGAATAATACAACGTGTTGTTCCGAGAAAAACATACCTAAAATTTACGGAAGTACGAGAGCACGTGTGCTCTTAAATAATATCAAAAATATATCTTGTAAACACGCGTACTATCATGAAAAATACGTTAAAAAGGATTTTTAATGATAGCTGTAATCAAAAGAAAAACGCATCTTTTTTTGAACATGCGTTTTAAATTAAAATGCCTATTTGTCATCAACTTTATTCTCTGCGGCATTGCTCGTGCTTTTATTAATATATTTCCTCTAAAACGCCTTGCCCCCTACTTTGGAACACTTCATAAAAACATTATTTTCTCGACCATCATCACGCGTCAGCAACGTAATCACGCCATTCAACTACGTCGTTCCATTGCTCTCGTTGCAAAATACACGCCCTGGGATTCCAATTGCTTAACCCAAGCCATGGTTGCTAAATTTTGGTGTTCCTACTTTAAAATACCATATATTTTATATATTGGATTTACAAAAGATGCGGATAAACCCAGCGGCTATGCCTCTCACGCCTGGCTTACGGCTGGCCCTATCGCTATTACGGGCCAGCACAGTTTTTCAAGTTTTAAAGTTGTTTCTAGTTATGCATCTAAACAACTTTAGTTTTTGATCGTTGATTAACTCCAGTAAAACAACTCTCGAGTGACCTAAATTCGATCACAAAGAGTATTTATGGTATTATTCTTAAAATATCTAAGTCAATAAATACTGAGTGAATTTATGTTTGATGATCAACCGAGGTTAACACCAGAAGAAATTCTAGGGGCTACAACAACAGCCACGAGAGTAAAGCACAATCCTCTTGTATACCCCAATGGAAATAAAGTTTCTCCCGACTGCTCGGTCATCAAAGTAAAGAAGCGATATTATGTACTAGAAGATGGTGTAAAACACCCGGTGATACGACAAAGCAGCTTAGCTAGCGGCCGATGGCAATATTATAATGGTGAAGATGTTGATAAAAGCTTAATTCAAGAAGACTTTAAGAACCTAAAAGGAGTAAACGCGCTTACAATAGACGGGGTACCTGTGCCCATTTTTAGAAAAGACTATTTATTGAAATATAATCTCATGACAAAAGATAACGCTGAAGTCTTAGAGAAAAACACACCCGTTGTATTGAATAAAGATATGAAAATAATTGTCGCTGGAACTGACCGCATCGTCACTACAATTCAACGTAAACACTCAAATTTTTCTCGAAACCGACCTAAAAAAGAACTTATCGATTGTTCAATACCTGCTTCAAAACAAAAGAACGATGCTAATACTTGTGTGAGAAAAAGAAAGCCAGACGTATTAGAAATGAAAAAAAACAAGATAGTGGCAGAAACTATCTCGCATCTAACAGCTGAAGACATTTTACAAGACAAAGATCAAAAATCGAATCGACTTATTTATCCTGATGGAACCCCTGTTGATACAGAAGAAAACGTCATAAAACGTAACAAGAGACACAGGGTCGTAAAACCTGATGGACAGGAAATATCTGTGATAAGAGCCAGTACGAAACGAACTTCACGACACGTTTTTTATCATGGAAAAGATGTGGATGATACGTTAGAAATACACAATAAAAATGCTCATAAATCCCTCTCCAGCTATGTCATAATTGATGATATACGTATACCTGTCTCCACAAAAATGGCGCTTGCTAAATATATTTTGGTGGATACGCAAACAGGAGCACATATACTCCCTGATACGCCTATTAAGCTCGTTAGAAATAATGAAATTTTTACACAAGAAACTGACAAGCCACTAACCCGCCTCAGAGTAAAAGAAAAAAATAAGATCCCAGGATTTGAAAACCTCTTTCCTGTGGTGCGTCAGAAAAAAATCTCTAAAAAAAGCTCCTCTGAGATAGCGAGTGCATCCGTACTCCCTACCTTATTAGAAAATAGTTTTTTCTCAGACGAGGCGTTTGATTTTGAAATGGATACGATGGATATAGGAGAAGACGTAGTGGAAGCAGTCGTAACAAATGTACCAGATTCATCAACAAACTTATACACTCCTAACTTTTTCAACGCCCGACCAAGCACGCCACCCATCATGGATCCCAATAAACTTGAAGTATTTACACCTGGAGAAGAAGATCCACAACGTGCAGCACAGGTGCTGATTAGGGGGCAAATCTATTTATAATATTATTAACCTTTTCAAAAAAAGCATTATCTACTTTCATGGCCTCATAAATACTATATATAGCACTTGATACACCACCGTAATGCGCCAATCCAAATACTTCAGCAATTTCTTTCAAACGATGATCGCCGTGCTTCTGGGCAATATACATGGCAACCTTTCTTGGCGTATTCTGCTGACCCCGCCCCTTCTTCGATTCTAATAATGAATTAACTTGAACATCAAAAGCATCCGCAACTTCTGCCAGAATTCTAGTTATCGGTAGCGTTTGAGTAACTCGGTCCCGTCGCGATGTTTCTGCGGCTACATCGGTTAATTTCAGTTTATTAATAAAAACCTCATCGCCAAGAACAGGGACTAAGCGCTGTTTACTATAGAACTCAAAAAGAGGTTGGGATATCTCTTGGTTATTCATAAACAAACGATACGCTTCTGCCTGATTAGATGCGTTACCTACCTGACCATACACCTCCGATTGATATAACCAACTTGGCGGGGTGCATTGACCAATGTAAACACGGTAACTAGACCACGTGTATTCCTCAAGTGTTTCCACTAAATGAGCTGACACCGGGTTAAGATGGATATATTTAGACAAATGCAGGAGATACGCATCTGAATCAACGAGGATCGCTTTATAACGCCCGCGGAACAACGCACCATCTGTTTTTTGTCTGCGATTATAACGCTGTGTATACACGCCATTAATATGCCTCATAATACGACTAAGATTAGCACGAGGTGTTTTTATCAACAGATGATAATGATTGTCCATCAAGCAATAAGCATGTACCTCCAAACCAAATTGTTTGTGAGCCTCATCGATCACGCTTAAAAAGTTTTTTCGATCGATGTCATCATGAAAGATATTTTCCCGACCGGCCCCACGGTTCATGACGTGGTAGTAAGCGTTTTCAAATTCAATGCGTTGCGGTCTGGCCATGGCCTGATTTCCATAGTCTTGCTAAGTAGGATGGGATGATAACAAAATTAAATTGCATTATAAATAGATTTGACCCCTTTTTTGTTGACCCCTTTTTAAACCTACTTATTTAAAACAAAAAAATGTTCAATTAATTTACAATAGCTATTAGTTAGTTTATAATATATCAAATTGAACACAAAATATCATTAAGCTATTACCTAAAGCCATTCAACGCCTCGAATATTTTAATACAACACTAAGCATGGACACCCCACCCAGAGGGTGAGGTGAAACGGAATACATGTACGGAATACATGTCCAGAAGCATGATGAAATTGTCTAATAACTAAGGAACACACATTATGAAATCATCAGATGCAATCAAATGCATATTAGGCGCTTGCTTAGCCTCGGCTTTTCTCGCTCCTGAATCCCTTGCTCTGATGAGTTTATTATGTGTGTTACCTTATGCCCGTGCTCAGAGCCAGACTCCTGATAATTATTTCGGACTTTATTCGGATCGTGAGCTCACACCAACAGCCATTACAGCGAATGTCGATGGCTCCGCCAATATTGCAGGAACATTTAAACTTGGTACAGATCAGCTCTTTGTAGGTCAAATAGATTCAGCAGGAACACCGAATTGGCTTCAAAAACAATTTACAGTTCAAGGAGCTAGATTTCATGCCCAGGTCGCCACTGATACCGCGGTATATTCCGGTGGTCAATATTGGTTATATAGCCCTGAACGACCTTACCCCGATCAGCCTTACATCTCTAAAAATAATTTAATTAACGGCATATTAATGAATGCTTGGGATATCAATGGCTTTCCCGAAAAAGCACGTATTAAAGCTATGGTTCTTACTAATAACTGCACACTCATGTGTACAGGCGACTACTATGCTGGTACAGCCAGTTTCATTTTTGAATTTGATCCCGTAAATGAAGTTGTTACTTTACCTATTACAATCTACGATCGTGCTATTTTCTCGATTGCAAAAGTAGATGATGATACATATTTCGTTGGGGGAGGCACCTATGACTCCCCTAAAAAAGCTTGGTTAAGTAAAATAAGAAAAACTGCTACAAGCTGGGAAGAATTATGGACCGATACATATACTCCATCAGGTGGTGGTGATGCTAGCATTAATGATATTACTCTGCACATAGATACACTGGGTTTTGTAGGTAACATTGGCACAGATTCTGTCATTGGCAGCCTAAATACAAGCATGGAAGGGAATGAAACCCACATAAATGATTGGATTTTGCCAATCGGAGGAACAGGCACTAACTCTCTTTCCGGAATTGTTTTTAGCGAAAACAGGACCTCAGATGGAATATCTGAATGGCTTGCTACCGGCTCGAAAACCAATTCATCAACAACTAGTAGCGCTATTTGGAATGTTTTTGTTGGACTTGATGGAACAGTACGTAAAAACACAGCATTAGACGGAGCCGCTGACGACTTTGCATATAAGACTGTTTTACACGGTGATGGTTCAGCTACCACAATCGGTAACACCCTAAGCTACGACGATACACACGAAATGATAGTTATGACGCGCGATTCTAATGGCGAGTTCGATGCTTCCTTACTTCCAGCAGGAATGAATCACTACAATCCAACAGATGTTGTTACCAATGCACAAACTGTCTCACGATCTCGTACAACATCGACACTAACAATCGCAAACATATCACCACTTCCCATCGTGACTGACATTAAAAACGACGTAATAATCTCCAACCCGGTCACGACTGATTGGTTACGTGCTTCAACAAGCTCTCCAACTGGTGAACCCAGTGGTCAACGCGCCTGGCCCACAAGCTGGCCTTCCGCCATGCCCAGCGGCTACCCGTCGGCAGAACCTTCGTCGGATCCAAGTGCTTACCCAACCTTCGATCCAACGGCCTACCCCACATTTAATCCAAGCGGTGAGCCCTCAGGGGAACCCAGCGGACAACCCAGTTCTTGGCCCAGCGCCTGGCCCACAAGCTGGCCTTCCGCCATGCCCAGCGGCTACC
>CAXBBS010000003.1:0-246848 GCA_963974485.1 uncultured Legionella sp. | reverse complement strand
GCACGGTTTTAAGGGCTTGTGCACCACCACCGTTCGACGCCATGGCGATGATTTGTTCTGATGTAAAGCCAAGGTCCTGTAGTGTTTGATAAGATGCACACACGGTTTTAAGGGCTTGCGCACCGCCGTTATTAGACGCCATGGCAACGATCTGCTCGGGTGTACAACCAAGGTCCTGCAGTGCTTGATAAGAGTCACACACGGTTTTAAGGGCTTGCGCACCGCCACTGTTCGATGCCATGGCGACGATTTGCTCAGGTGTAAAATCAAGGTTCTTCAGGGTTTGATAGGCGCGACACACGGTTTTGAGTGCTTGCGCGCCGCCACCATTCGAAGCCATGGCGACCATCTGCTCGGGTGTAAAATCAAGGTCCTGCAGTATTTGATAAGAGTCACGCACGGTTTTAAGGGCTTGTGCACCACCACCGTTCGACGCCATGGCGATGATTTGCTCTGATGTAAAGCCAAGGTCCTGTAGTGCTTGATAAGATGCACACACGGTTTTAAGGGCTTGCGCACCGCCGTTATTCGACGCCATGGCGACCATCTGCTCGGGTGTAAAACCAAGGTCCTGCAGTGTTTGATAAGATGCACACACGGTTTTAAGGGCTTGCGCACCACCACCGTTCGATGCCATGGCGACGATTTGTTCTGATGTAAAGCCGATTTCCTGCAGTGCTTGATAAGATGCATACACGGTTTTAAGGGCTTGCGCACCGCCATCGTTCGATGCCATGGCGACCATCTGCTCGGGTGTAAAACCAAGGTGCTTCGGAGTTTGATAGGCGTCACACACGGTTTTAAGGGCTTGCGCACCGCCGTTATTAGACGCCATGGCGACGATCTGCTCTTGTGTAAAACCAAGGTCCTGCAGTGTTTGATAAGATGCACACACGGTTTTAAGGGCTTGTGCACCGCCATTATTTGACGCCATAGCAATTATTTGTTCTGAGCTAAAATAAAATGGTGCCTCTCGCAGTGTCGTATGATGGTTGAGAACATAATTAACCGTTTTAAAAGATGACTTTCTTAGGATGATTTTATTGACTTGCGGTGCAGTGAAGCCTGCGTTTAATAGGGCGGCATGCTCCTGCTCATAGCGCTCTAAAGAGATCTTGTATTTCTTTCGTTTGTCCTCAGGTGTTAGATTTGATTGGCGCATTAAAAATAGTCCACGAGTAAGTGTTTAAAAATACCTGTATGTGCATTACAAGTCTTTATTGGTTTTATTTTAACCCATCAAGGGATTGTTGTAAATGTTTTGGCTTTTATTGCGCGAGGATGAAGGGGTGATTTGATCTCAACTATTTCTTATGCTTTGCTAAAAAACGATCTAAATTATTTGAAAACTGCTGGGTTTGTTTGGCCCCAAGTTTTGCGGGGCCGCCGCTGAGCATGCCCGTACTTCAACGTGATTCATTCATGTTTCGATGTGCGAGGTGTTGCTTAATATGCTGCGCGGTATACAGTTTGCCTCGTGGGTTAATTGCGATGGCACCAACTTCACGTGCACACGTTACTAAGCTTGGTTGTATCTATTCAACCAAGTTTCAATTTAGAAAGACCCGCTCCGTTTAGGGATGGAGCTATCCGCTGAAATATGTTCGCGTAATGAGTCTGTAGAAAAAGACGTGTGTAAGCTATATCGGTGTGAGCTTAAGTTCAACGTACCTTCTTCCATACGTGATGCAAATTCATTGCTTTCTTGCTCATAATGTTCTTTCTGTTTTAGCTTAGTCCTTTCGAAACGAGCAGCAAGCAGTGCTTTAACGCGCTCCCCAATGGCTTTGACTTCATCAACCTGCTCTATATGCGCATCAACTCTCGCTACATGAGCATCAACTCTTGCGACATGTGTGTCAACTCTTGCGACATGTGTATCAACTCTTGCTACATGAACATCAACCTTCTGGTGATAGGCTTGTATTCCGCGTTCCAGCGTCTGATACCCGGTCACGACAGAAGCTAAGCGCTGTTCATACGCAAGCATCGATTTATAGAGGGTCAATTCGGATCCTTCGGCATGACTTATCATCTTTATTAATTCATCATGTGCATCTTTGACTGCGATGAAGTCATCATCATTACCGCCTGGTTTATCTGGATGAGTTCGCTTGGCTTCTTTTTTATAAGCTTGCTCAATGTCTCGTAATGATAAACTCTCACCCACCTCGTTGGTTAAGCTCAGTACATACAAGTGACTTAACATGGCTTCGGTCACTGAAATGTCTTCGGCTGATGAAATCAGCGCTTCATAATGGGCTATATTCTCGGCACATGTTTCTGCCATAGCTAATAAAGGTCTTCGTTCTCCAGTTAAATCATGTATTTCTGTATCAAAGAATACAGATGATATCGATTTAGAAAAAGACTCCAGGTGTTCTGCTATAAAGGGTTCACACCCATAGTGTTTGAGCATGGCCCAGGCTGCAAGACCGGCAAGACTAAATCCCCCAACCAATAAAACGTCTTTATTCATGTCGGTTAAAAATTCTCTCATGTCATGTCCTCTAATAGGGTTGTGTTGTGTTAGAGATAACGTTGCTTCATAAAGTTCTAAGGCGATACAACAGCAAAGCAGGTTGTAATGCAGGCAATAATTATTGATATTAAAAAGCCAGTAAAGCGCGCGTATTAACCAAGGCAAGCGCCAAATCGCTTGCATTTGCAAGGCAATTATTTCTTGTGTATCAAGATTATCACGTAATAATTGTACAGCTTCTGGCAGATTGTTTTGACCGTGAGGGACTCGACGGAGCCCCCAAAGCCAATGATAATCTAACTGGGATAAAGCTGGCGTGCTAAGCGCTATATAAGTCATGTCAATCCTTGTTTATTCTCATATGCTAGGAGGAGATGAATAAGCATGTTCCCTTGAGTTCTCTTCTTGGGGTGATGCGTGTTGATGGCAACTATAGGGGTTTTCGGATCGCCTTGAGTGCTGACTTTCCTGAGGTGCCTCTGATTCAAGTGCCGCTTGCGCTAACAAAAGAAGTGATTTGAGGTTTTTGATTTCATCTGCTTGGTTTTTTAAGCTCCTGTCCTGCTCTTGAATGGTTGAACTTTGCCCGTCAATGGTTGAACTTTGCTCTTCGATGGTTGAACTTTGTCCTTCAATGGTTGATTCTTTTTCTTGTAGATCTTCTTTAAGTGCAATGTTCTTTTTTTCAAGCTCATCGACCCGAGTATCTTGGATAAAGGTAAGGAAATGGTTTGTAAATTGATCTCTGGAAACATGGATTGTTGATGCATTAAGAGATATAGCTACAAGATTGCCGTTAACTTCTACGGTTAGTGATTGTCGAGATTTATCAATTAACTGGAAACTGTAATAAATATTTTTAGAAAATGCGTCAGCGATTGTCTTTTTTAATAACGCGTCAATTAATATCGACTCAATTTTAGATAAACGGGGAGCATTTTTCTTATAAACGTAAATGAAGTGCATGGCCGCATTCACGCGCATGTATAACGAAGAAAAAGAGTCCATCTTAAGTGGTGAAATATTTTGAAAAAAAGAAAAAATATGATACAAATTTACAACTGAAGCGTTTGGTTTTAAAAAAGTTTCAAATATTTTTTTTCGTATGTGAGATCTAAAACGAAATTCAGGTGGAAATGCTGGCAATTGAAGTGTTCGTAAAGCTGAAAGTTCATCATCAAGTTCGCTGTCCTCATCTAAAAGATTTTCAACGGATTCAAACATAGATAATGCATGTATATTTGGAGCGATAACTTCTATCTCCTGCGCTCTTGGAGCTGGTTCAGCTACACGAACTAATGTTTCAGGATGGGAAAGGTGCTCTAATTCTTGCGCTGCAGTTCTATAGTTTTCTGTATCTTCATAGTTTTCTGTATCTTCACGATGTCGATAGAGGCGATGCTCCAGCACATCTTTAATAAATAAAACCTTAGTCCTCTGCATTTTCTCTTCATTGTTCGAATAATTTTCAGCTTCGGCTTGAAGTTCCTTAACACACAGGCCAATTGCATCATATCTCGTTGATATGATGTCTCTGATTATGGTGTGAATATGAATAACTGGTTTGTGTTCTTGTGCCAGTGTATTAGCATGCGTCTTCCTGACATACGGTATAAAATCATTGTCATAATAGATGGTCCAAAAATCTTGAAATTTATTTCTCAAATCATCAGTAACCTCTGTCGTCGACAAAAGTAATTCGAGCAACGCTGCTTTTCCTGCTTGGTTACCATACATCCATGATTCACCAAAAAATTCTGATGTTAGTGATGATTGAATTAATTCTTGATTAAGGTAATAAACCTCAAGTACAAGTCGATTAAGTTCTTGCATGTATTCTAAATAAATCTTTGCTTTTTCACGACCGTTTGGATAGTTATCATCGCTTCTGATAGAAAACGGGCGATGTCCAGATTTTTTTTGCCGAATCATATCAGTATGCAAATGCTCTTCTATTGCTTTAATAGTTAACGTTTTTTTTGAGTTATATTTAGAATGCGTGATTCCAGCTTTACTTAGTGTTAAGTACAAAAACTCACCAAGGACCGTTTCTCGGGCAGCTGCATGATTTTTAGTTGTCTTATCTGGCGAAGTAAACTTATCAACGATCAGCGCATCATCAGTAACATCGTCAATCAATAAATACAAAGCATCAATAACAGAAGAAGCCAATCCCAGCACATTATTACTCAGTTGCTTAACTAGCCTATTAAAGCGTTTTGCATTATGCAAATCTTCTAAATTTTTATGATGTGTATCAAAAGATTCTAGAATCCTATGTAATGTTGAGTGAGGATTGTTTCGTCCTGATTCGCTTGCTTGATCGGTAACTACGGTTAACTGAATCGTCGAACAATAGTCCAAGATTCGCTTATATTCATCAACCGTTGTTTTATTGTCAGGATCAAAGTTTGGAGCGGTGCAGAGAAGCCAATCTGCAAGGTGAGTGTAAAACATCACTTCAATACCATCGTGACGAACAACTCTTAATTTACGTCTCTGGATTATGTCGCCTATCTGCGAACGTTTGCTTATTGATATGAATAAGGTGCCAATGTGTGTCAGAATTGTGGCGCGAACGTCATGATCATAAGAGGTTCTTTTGTTTAAAGCGACGGCTTCAGCTTTTAGACGCAGCCCGGTTTCTTCAAAATTTATTTCTGCATGGGGTTTATTTCCTTCAAGAGCCCAACATTCAGGTAATTCTTCTGTCTCAGGAAAATTTTCTCTGTACGCTCTGATAAGGTTGGTGTAACGCTCTAGATCAGATTTGCTTAAGTCATCTACTTTATTCCATTCAGTACGAATTTTTCGTGTCAACATGACAGCACCCATGGCAAGACCTGCAACGCCAACAACACCAACAGCTGCAACAGGATTACGAACTGCTAGCCCAATTGCTCGTTCTCCTAAACCGCGGGGGTTCTCTTGTGGTTGTTCCATTTATTTACACCTTAGAATCATTAAATAGACGTAGGATAGATCACATTCCTACAAGCTTGCGTGCATTTTAACCATTACAGGGTGTTTTAGCAACCAAGGTGCGTTTTTTTTGTGTGAGGCAGAGGTGGCTGATTGATATCTATGGTAGATTTAATAAAGTTATTTTTTATACTTTGCTAAAAAACGATCTAAATTATTTGAAAACTGCTGAGTTTGTTTGGCCCCAAGTTTTGCAGGGCCGCCGCTGAGCATGCCCGTACTTCGAAGTGATTCATTCATGTTGCGATGCGCAAGATGTTGTTTAATATTTTGCGCGGTATAAAGCTCGCCTCGAGGGTTAATTACCGTACCGCCTTTGGATATAGCTGCGTCTGCCAAAGGGATATCCGCGGTTATGAGTAAATCACCTGATTGAATATGCAGAACGATATAATCATCAGCCACATCAAACCCAGATCCAACTAAATGCTTCTTAATAAACGGCGAGGGTGGTGTTGAAAAAATATGATTTGAAACAATCATTAATATGATTTCTGTACGTGTTGACGCACGGTAGAGTACGTCTTTGATTTGCTTGGGGCATGCATCTCCATCCATCCAAATCATCATAAGGTAATTAATCCAAGGGGTGTTTCTGGAGGGGGGCTTTCCCATAAGCTTAAAACATAGCCACCACCACCAGAACCCGTAGGTTTAATCGCCATGGCGCCGGCCGCATGTAAGGCTGCGATATGAGTTTGTAATGCTGTGTTGATGAGCCCCCAGCCTTGAAAGCAATCAGATGCTTGATCAATTGCGTGGGCGAGTTGTTTTATTGCAAGCGGTGTTGTATTCATCAGTGCATCACGTGCTTGGTGTACGCTATCCGCCATTTGGTTATCTAGGGCTTCAGCGCGTGCTTTATCCTGTTGCCAGAGTGTTTGAACGTGTTGAATGCATTCGGATGTAATGCCGGGCTCGCCTGAATAGGAAAGATACCAATGGGGTTTCCAGGCGTGTTGTATCGGTGTGGTTTCGCCTGATTTAAAATAAACACCTTCTGACGGTGCCGCGGCACCTGCTATATCTAAACCACTGCTTTGGCCATGGAAGCAATCTTCAAGCATGCGTGCAAATTCAAACGCGTTTATTTTTAAATTTTTTTCATCAAATACAGTTTGGAACCAACGGGTCATGGCAACGCATAATGCAGCCGAAGCCCCCATGCCTGCGCCAATAGGAATATGATTAATAATATTAAGCTCGCCTGTCAAATTAGATGACGTAAGATCAAGTGCGCTTAATCCAGTGTCGATTAATTGCCAAATAGGCGTGCTACAGCCTTCGCCGTAAGGGCCATCGTGAGTGATGTGCAGAGGCTGGTCCGATTTTTTATAGCGAAGCGTCAGTGTTTTATCGGTCAGAGGTAAAACCAAAGCAGCGTGCCCTCGGAGCACGGCATGTTCACCCGCTAAAATCCATTTACCATGTGTCGTGGTTTCAAAATCATAAGACATGAAGGTTACTCAGCAATGCTTGGTGTTTAAAGGCATCTGCAAGAGCTACCTGATCGGGGCGGTATAATAAGTGAATATTAGGTCCGGCGTCCATGGTAATCAGAGGGCCGTCGCCTTGGATATCCCAGGCATGTTTGAGTTGGTCGAGTACGCGACGCGTTGTCTCTGTGATGTAGCTAAACGGTGGGATGGATGCCGAAAAAAGTGCGTGCATGTCTTGAAATTCACGCCAGCAAATATGATACGCTTCTTCCCACTGTTGGTTTTTTAATGCTTGCAATAGTTCGGTTAGGTTTTGTTCTGCACGCAGTTTTCGTGAAGGGTATTCGGGTAGAACGCTGACGCGTTTGTGGGCTTCACTCGACGACACTTCTTTTTCATCTTCATGAATTAAAATTACCTGATGAATAAGCTCGGGGTACGGAAGTTGGATATTGTGAACCGTGTCATGTTCCCAGAGCGCCCAAGGTTCAAAAAAAGATCGGCACGAAGATCCTGAACCAAGTCGGCTCAAATTCGCTTGTTCTTGGATAGAAGCTACGGGGGAATTTGTGCATGCGGCACAGGCTTTGGCGGCAGCACGCGTAAGTGCTGCAAAGCTTGAGGCTGAACTTGCAAGCCCTGTCCCGTGTGGAAAATTATTGGCTGACCGAACAATAAAGTTGGTTTGGCAGTTAAATTCTTTTTTTAAAAAGGCAAGATGTTTTAAAAAACGTTGCTGCGACTTTTCTGAAAATACATGTGGAATAAAATTAGGTTTGACTAACGCTTCCCAACGATCGGCTTGCTCGGTATTTTGTTCTATTGGCTCTAATTCAACGCGGGTGATTAGATGAGGTAGTGTATAAGATAGCGAGGCATTGAGCGGTAAGTTTGTGGTTGGACTCGCTTTGCCCATGTATTTAATCAGAGCAATATTAGCAGGAGCCTCGGCACACCATGACATAACAAATTATCCTTAAAATAAAATATGAATTTAACTCAAATAAAATCAACTTAATGCCCCGGGGCATCATCCCATAATATTTTATGTAACTGAAGCTGAAATCGAACGGGAAGTCGGTCTTCTAGAATCCATTCAGCGAGTGTTTTGGGTTTGATTTGTTCAAAGCTTGGGGAAAATAATACATGTGCATGTTGGGTTAGAGCATGCTCAGTAAGCATGGTGCACGCCCATTCGTAATCTTCACGACTACAAATAACAAATTTAATTTGGTCGGTCGGTTTTAAATAAGCTAAATTTGACAGCATATTTTTACTGCTTTCACCTGAATCTGGTGTTTTTAAATCCATGACAATCATGACACGTGGATCCACATCTTTAAGATCGCGAGCACCACTGGTTTCAATCGAGACCGCGTGGTTTGCATCACATAAGCGTGTGAGCAAGTTGATGCATCCAGGTTGTGCCAAAGGTTCACCGCCGGTAACGCAGACGTGCTGGCAGTCAAAAGCCGTGATTTGAGCCATGATGTTATCAAGCTCAAGCGTTTTTCCGCCGTGAAAAGCATAAGCCGTATCACAATAGTTGCAACGTAAGGGGCAACCCGTCAGGCGCACAAAAACCGTCGGAAGCCCGACGGTTGTGGACTCACCTTGCAGTGAGTGAAAAATTTCGGTAATACGAAGTTGATGTGAAAAACGATTCATTAGCTGTTGATATTTTCCAATTTGCCGGCAGCAAGCTCTGCAGCATGTGTGTCTGGGTAGTCTCGAATAACTTCTTGTAAGTGTTGGCGAGCTGAATTTTTTTGTCCTGAAGCCAGCAATGCATACCCAATTTTAAGTGAGCAGTCTGATGTTTTACTGGATGAAGGAAACGTTTTGAGCACCGTTTGAAATTCCTGAATGGCATCAGGATAAGCTTTTTTAACCATGTATAATTCACCGAGCCAGTAGTGTGCATTGGCTGTGTAGCCACCACGAGGGTATTGGCTAATAAAGTGATTCATAGCGATGACGGCCTTATCAAACTGTTTACTCTTAATGAGTTCGTATGCAGCAAGGTAGCTGATTTGTTCATCTGCAGGATTGCCACGCGGCGCGGTGCTTTCTGGAAGAGCAGTCGAAGCTTGAGTTTGTTCTGCATGATAATTGTTAGGGGTTGTATTGTGTTGTGACAGCGTTTCAGGTGTTGCTGCATGGGGAGCACGCATACGTGTATCGAGATCTTTATAAAATTCAAGTTGTTGTTGTTTTAATGCTTGGAGTTCGTGAGCTTGCACCTCAAGTTGGCCACGTAAGCTATTGACTTCTTGCTGCATGCTTTGCAGTTTATCAAACAGGGTTGTATCGTCGTCTTGGAGTGATTCATGGCTATTACGCGAGGTGTCGTCAAAAGCAAGCGCTATACGTTCGTCTTCAATTGAGTTTTGTGCTTGGGTCGGAGGAAAATCTGGCCGCTCCGTTGCGGCCAGTTGTTCATCGAAGAGCGCGTAATTTTCGCTCTCATCTACCACCGGAGCCTCAGCAAAAGCAGGCCAAGCGATAAGACAGCTTAAGCCCATGGCAACGGCGGTGTGATGAACGAATGTTTTCATTATTTTGCCTCGTACGTTAATTCAACACGTCGGTTTTGAGTGCGTGATTCTTCATCATGCCCTAGGTTGATCGGCTTTTCTTTACCGTAGCTTATGACGCGCATTTGGCGTTTATCAACACCAGCTAATCGCAGCATTTGAGCCACGGATTTTGCACGACGCTCACCTAACGCCACGTTGTATTCACGACTGCCGCGGTCATCGGTGTTTCCAGCTAATAGAACACGGGCATTGTGATGTGATTTGAGATAATTCGCTTGCGCATGAATCGAAGCAACGTATTTTGATGCTACCCCACTATTGTCATAAGCAAATAAATAAATTTGGTTATGAGGTGCTTGTGTTGTAAACATTTCACCGGCTTCTTGGCCTGCGAAATGAGTCAGTCGCCCCAAACCGTTCGAGGATAAGCCATCACGATCAAAAAAATCATTTTTGTGAGAACAAGATGCCAACAACAGCGAACCTGCTGCCAGGGCTCCCATTTTCAGTAAGAATTTTGTACTCATGTTTAAGTATCCTTCTGTTGAAACAGTTGAAATTGTTAACGTTTATTATTTTTATATCTTATGACATCCCATTGTACAAAGGTTTAGATGTTTTGACTATGGAAGATGCTAAGTTTTTTCCTGTAAACTATCACGTTGGATGTGTTTGATAGCAAAAACAAGCGCATCTTCTGCAAAGGCTGTGCTCGCCTGATTTCCAGCAATCACGCCGCCCAAAGGTGTGTTGCTTGGGCAGGGAATACGTTTAATAATGAGGCGTGATGCAAGCACGCGGTTATCAGAAACGCGTGTGATCGCAATTTTAGCGGTGAAATTTAGCGTGCTTTGCTTGTTTAAAAAGTTTTGATTGAGCGTGAGTAATTGCGTATCCAACCGATAATCTGATTTATCAGCATAGGGACTGGAGGTGATCGCGCGAAACACGTGGCTGTCTTGTATGTGTTGTACTAACACAGGATAGAGCATGGATGCAGGTGGGCTAACCCAAGCATTTTTTGCAAAAGGCTCCAGTGTGAACGGTGTTTTAACGTAGAGCATTTGCTCCGTTTGATAACCCGCCATGGCCTCAGGTTTTGAAATCAGCAACGTATTGTTCAGGCGTTTGTGTGTCGCATGTTTGTGAACGGGTATGTCTAACATGTATTGATGCGTTACCGGCGTTTTAATCGGTGAGCAGCCTGCTAGCACGAGCAGGCTTACCAAACATCCGATGGATTTATGTAGACTCACCTGGTTCACAATGATTCTCCTGGGCCGAGTTTGGGTGGTGCGCTACCGCGTAAAACAATGGATGGGTTTTGCCGCATGGCCGTACTCATTTTTTCAAGGTTTGCCGCAATTTCATTGAGGCGCCTTAATAACAAGGTAGCTGGCGGAAGCGTTTGTTGTGATATTTGATCGATACTATTTTTTCCTGCTTTCATGGTTGATGTGAATTGCTTTCCTGAAACAGAGATGTCATCTGCCATCACGTCAAATTTCTGAGCGCTAATTTTTAAGCCTTTAATGAGTTTGGGGAGCTCCTGAAGACTTTCATCAATGCTGGTATCGTTTTTAGAAAAAACAGCGGAGAGTTTTTCTAAATGATCGAGTGTTAAACGAATATTATCTGTATTTTCTTTATCAAATACACGATTAACTTGTTGCGTTAATTTATCAATATTTTTTTCGAGCTGATAAAAAAAGGAAGGTTTTGATGGGATAACAGGGTAGGGGTTGCCTGCCGTTTTCTTTAAGGGTTTCAGTGACGGTGACGTAGCCGTAAGCCCTAAATACGTTGTGCCGGTGATGCCTTGAGAGATAAGTGTGGCTTGTGTACCTTCGGTAATGATGATTTCATCGTCAATTTTTAAGACTAAAATCACTTGTTGAGGGTTTTTTTGATTCAGTTCGATCGAGTTAACAAGCCCTACACGCACACCGTTATATTTGACCATTGAGTCTTCGGTTAAGCTACCAGCCGGTTCGTTTAAGTAAACCAAATAGTTATGATAGTTTTTGCGATCAAAGCCAACTGATAGCCACAGGCTTACCGAAAGTAAGCTTACAGCCAGAAGTAAGACGGCGATCCCAACATGGGTGTAATGGGTTTTTGCTTCCAAGCGATGTTGCCTCCTGAGTCATACGTTGTCGTACGCTGCTTAATTATAGTCGTTTATATTCTGCTAAAATACTCGCTAATTAAAGGGTGTTTATTTTTCATCAATTTGTCAATAGGATCGATAGCAAGAATTTTGCCCTCACCGACAAACGCAACGCGGTCAGTGGTTCGCGTGAGTGAGTCAATATCGTGGCTTACGATAACAACCGTTAAGTTCAGTGCGCGACGTAAAAATAATATTAATTCATCAAATTGTTTGGCACCTAAGGGATCTAATCCCGAGGTCGGTTCATCTAAAAATAAAAGCTCAGGGTCCATGGCAATCGCACGTGCTGCAGCTGCACGTCGCTGCATACCTCCGCTGAGTTCAGACGGTAGTTTGTGAGCGGCATGGGAAGGCAAACCCACCAAAACAAGCTTAATAAGCGCGAGTTGTGTGATAAATTTAAGGGGCAAGTCCGTGAGCTCTTGCATAGGAAACATAATGTTTTCCAAAACGCTCATGCCAGAAAATAAAGCGCTGTGTTGGTATAAAACACCCCAGCGTTGATACAGGAGCCCGGCTTCGTGTTCATCCATATTTTCTAGACCTTGGCCGAATACCCGAATGGAGCCCGCTGTTGGTTTTAAAAGCATAAGAATGCTACGAAGAATGGTGGTTTTACCACTACCGCTCCCACCGATGATACCGAATATTTCGCCTTGATTAACCGATAAGTTGACATCGGTATGAACCCATTGATCGCCGAGGTAATTTTTTAAACCAGACACTTCAATAATCGGCGCAAGCTTTGTATTTGAGACAGAAGTCATCAGAGATCCAACCAGCTATAAAGCACCGAGTAAATGGCATCGGTAATAATAATTAGAAAAAGAGCTTGCACAACACTTTTTGTAGTTTGGCTGCCGATACTATCCGCATTGGTTTGAACACGAAAACCTTGGAAGCAACCCACTAAGGCAATCAGCAAGGCAAAGGCCGGTGCTTTGTATAAACCCAGCATGAGTTGCTTGGTTCCCACCTCAAGTTTTAATCGTAAGAGAAATTCGTAATAGCTGACATGGAGCATGAATTTCGACATCACCATAGAGCCTAAAATACTAAACACATCAGCCCAAAAAACAACCAGCGGGAGCACAAATAACAAACCCAAAACTTTGGGTAAAACAAGCAATTCTGTGGGCGAAAGCCCCATGGTGGTTAGCGCATCGATTTCTTCGTTGATCTTCATGCTGCCGATTTGTGCGGTGAAGGCCGAACTGGTTCGGCCGGCAACAATGATGGCTGTAATCAGGGGTGCGAATTCTCGAAAAATAGCCATGCCTGATAAGTAAGCAATAAAAATATTAGCGCCATAGGTTTCAAGCTGCAAGCCCATCTGATAAGCAAGCACCACGCCAATCAAAAACGATAGAAGGGCAATAATTGGCAGGGCTTTGATGCCCGTGCTATTGATATTGGATACAATGCTTGGAAATTGAAAACGGCGCCAATTTCCAAATGCTAGAAAAATTTTATTGGTGAGGTCGCCGACTAAAATTAACAGGCCGTCGCATTGGTGAAGCTTACTTGTCGTCTCGCGTCCCAGGGCTTCAAAAAAATCTTCGCCTGTATGAGGCTTAGGTAGAGGCGCCGGCGGATTTTTATCTAAGACAAGTTGCTTATTTTGTACAAGATGCAAAAGCTCGTTTTGACCGTCGTTAAAATGCGTAAGCTCGGTGTTGTAACCGGCTTGTTTCAGAGTCGCCATGAATTGTAATAAAGCCAGGGCGCCTGCACTGTCGAATGCTTCCAGGCGTTCGGCACTGATGGAGAGGGTTTGCTCTGGTGTTGATGCGCGTGGAGGCTCAAAGTCCGTTGTCATATCCCCAAGACACAGCGTCGACCAATGCCCTTCGCACAGGTATCTATGGTTTTTGTCGTCAAACACAAAACGCGCGCTTTGTGTGGCGCTATGGGGTGTTTGTGCTAACGTTGCAGTCGCGTCATTCATCCTTGCCGTTGTTACCATACGTGTCGAGCATAGCTTAGGATAATACGAAACGCGACAGAAACAAAGGGTATGCTTAATTAAGCGCCCATTCTAAGGGCATCATATGGGTTATGTACGTCTGGTGTGCATTCTTCTGAATCGTACCCTTCTGAACTGTATTCTTCTGAGTCGTATTCTTCCGAACTATCTTCACTATCTTCTTCCGACGATGCATCTAGGGCGTGAGGTTGAAAGAGTTGATGCATAGCTTTTTTTGGTGTAATTCCTTTTTTATAGGCAAAATTGAGCACTTGTTCTTTAGCTTCTTCTTTTATTTTTGCATACTCATCCGGCTGGAACCATATTTCCGCGATTAAGCCTTCTTCTTTGAGTGTTTCTCTATTTTGAATAATTTTAACTTGAGGCATTTGAGCGAACTGCACACTTACCAACTTTTTTTGCTCAGGCTTGGGTGCTTGCTCTGGTTTCTGTGATAGAAGGCGAAGTGAGTGGAAAGGAAACATAGGTATTGTAATCGTAAAAAATTATTTGAAGTAGGGTACTACACTAAGCTCTTGTGGTCAAATTAAGGCCATAGAATTCTTTTTTTGATCCAGTATGGTCTGGGATGAATAATCTAAATTTCGAATACAACGAACGTTGAAAGCACTGACTTCACTGACTCCTTCCGGAGTGACGTTAAAGAGAGCGTGCCCAGGCTATTTTCATCTGTTATCTATCGCTCAAGTTAAGTATTATACAAACGCAAGGCCGCGTAATCCGTCTTCTACGTCGTCGTTATTTTCGTCGATTGTTTTAACATCCAGCGCAGGTTGATAGGCATCAAGTGCAATGCAAAAGTTGTTGTATCTGGAGTGTTTTATATAAGTATTCCAATCCAGCTCTGATAAAAAAAATAGTTCAAGCGCATGAAGTTTTTCTTTATTTATACCACTTAATGCAACCCATTGTGAAAAAGCTAAGGGATTAATAGGGGTGTCTTCCAGTACTTTTATTGCGAGCCAAGCACTGCACATAAGAAGTAATTTAAAATTTGACCGATGCAAGTAGTCTGCTTTATGAAGGTTAAAATAACGATCGATATAAATCAGCGTGCAGAATAAGATCGTATCTATTGCATACTCTTTATTCATAATCTCAATCATGCGTAGAATCAACGGTGCAACATACATCGTAGATTGCTGGGTTGTTTCAGAACAAAACGGCGTGTCTAAAGCATCGTTAAGCCAGTATTTGAAATAACAGGTCTCAATCGCTTCTTCAATAAATTGGCCTATTTTGTGTGCTAAAGCGAGGCGGTTATTCAACAGCGTTGTGGATGTATTTGTAGAGAAAAACGAAAGATGGGCGTAACATGGTGGTGATTGTTTGGGGGATGTTTTTATTAAGCCAATATTTGAATCCATATATTATTATGATGCATATAAAAATATAGCGTGCTTATAGGTATACTATAATATCTCTTTGAGGTAAATCTGTATTATTTCAATACGATGATTGATGAGCTTGGCATATGTGGTTGAATACAAGGTAAGTGTGATAGAATTTGTGGCATTTGATGCACAAGCGCTTTGGAATAAGCATGCCGGACGATTACACCCAGTTTGAGAAGCGAAAAGAAGATCATATTGAGCTCGCACTTATGCAAGCCAATCAAGCCTATGAGCTGAATGGGCTTGATGTCGTGCAGTTGGTGCACGAAGCTTTGCCTGATCTTGACTTTGATGCGCTAAATATTTCCGGCACACGACTGAATAGGCCCGTCGATAAACCGTTGATGGTGGCTTCGATGACTGCAGGTCATGCCAAGGCTGAGCACGTAAACCGTCATTTGATCGAGGCCTGTGCAGAAACCGGTTGGGCGATGGGGGTGGGTTCGCAGCGTCGTGAATTAACCGATCCTAACGCGAGTTTAGCCTGGAAGCCGCTGCGTGATGCATGTCCTGAAGTAGAGTTATACGGAAATTTAGGTATTGCACAGCTGATTACAACACCGATGAATGCTATTTTACGTTTGACCGAAGCACTGGGTGCACGTGCACTCATGATTCATTGTAATCCATTGCAAGAATGCATCCAGCCTGAGGGTACGCCGCAATTTAAAGGTTGTTGGGATGCATTAGAAGCTTTGGTGAAAAATCTAGGTTTGCCCGTTGTTGTGAAAGAAACAGGCTGTGGTTTTTCAAAATCGTCGTTAATCCGATTACAAAATATCGGTGTTGCGGCGGTCGATGTGAGTGGCTTAGGTGGCACACACTGGGGGCGTATTGAAGGCCATCGTGCCGAGCACGCTCCGATGCGTCAACAAGCCGCTCAAACGTTTCGTAATTGGGGTATCACGACCGTTCAAAGTGTACGTGATGGCCAAAATATTGATCCTAATTTTGAACTTTGGGGATCGGGTGGTGTGCGACATGGTTTGGATGCCGCAAAATTATTTGCGCTGGGCGCAGGCACCGTCGCGTTTGCAAAACCAATGCTAGAAGCGGCGATGCGTTCAACCGATGATGTGATTCACGTGATGCAAACCATTGAATATGAACTGTGCGTTGCTTTATTTTGCACCGGAAGTCGTAACTTAAGTGAATTAAAGGAGAAAATCCGTTGTTAAATAATCATGCTTATATTGGCTTTGAAGGTTTTTCTAAATTATCACGTACTGAACGTTTTGAACGCCTGGTTGCGATGGGTGCTTTGAGCCGAGATGATGTGACATATCTAAGTGATGGCGGCGTTCACAAGCTCGATCTGGGTGATAAACTCATCGAAAACGTGATTGGATATTTTCAACTGCCTTTAGGTGTAGCAACCAATTTTTGTATCGATGGTGAAGATTATGTGATCCCAATGGCCGTTGAAGAAACGTCCATTATCGCGGCTTTGTCTAAAACAGCGAAGTGGATTCGAAAGCAAGGCAGTATTACGACAGAAATTTTAGGTGATTGCATCTTAGGGCAAATACAAATCCCTCACGTTGAAAACTTTGAGCGTTTAGAGGCGTGTTTTGCAGAGCATCGCGCATCATGGATTGAAAAAGCAAACCGCGATGTTGCCGCCACCATGGTGCAACGAGGTGGCGGTGTTACCGATATGGTATTGCGTCGCCTGCTACGGCCCGATGGGCATGATATGGCGGTGATTCATTTAAGTATGAATAGTTGTGATGCCATGGGGGCGAATATTATCAATCAGGTGCTTGAATATTTAAAAGAGCCCATTGAAACATTAACCGATGAAAAAGTTGGATTATGTATTTTGTCCAATCTTAACGATCAAAAACTTGCACGTGCGCGGGTTGTGATTAACAACGTCGAGCAATCACTCGGTGAACGTATTCAAGAAGCCTCGTTGTTTGCTGAAATCGATCCCTATCGTGCGGCAACACATAACAAAGGCGTGATGAACGGCATTGATCCTATTTTGATTGCCACAGGAAACGATTGGCGTGCCGTCGAAGCCGGTGTTCATGCGTATGCATCACGGTCGGGTACGTATCAAGCTATTTCGCATTGGCGTTATCAAGACGGCGTATTAACAGGCGAGTTAACCGCGCCGCTTGTGGTAGGGACCGTCGGTGGCGTAACCGCATTGCATCCAACGGCGCAGCTTTGCTTAAAAATGCTGGGTGTTACATCGGCATCTCATTTATCACGTGTACTTGCGGCCGTCGGTTTAGTTCAAAACTTAGGCGCCCTTACGGCTTTGTGTACCGAGGGTATTATTCAAGGCCACATGAAGTTACACATCGATAATTTATTACTCGTCGCAGGTGCCAACGACGAAGAGCTACCGGTATTAAAAAAACGTTTACAGCATTGGCTCACGTTACATCGTCGGGTGAGTTTAAAACATGCAATCACGCTTTTAGCCGAGTTGCGTCATGCGGCACCTGCGGGCTTATGACGCGTGTGACGTGGTCGATACCTGCCAAAACTTTTTTATTAGGTGAATACGCGGCGTTACACGGGGGCCCTGCCATTGTACTCACCACCACGCCGTGTTTTAACGTAGGGCTCTCGCATGAGCACATAAGCCCTGCTATTCATCCTGACTCACCCGCTGGTTTATTCTGGAAAAAAACAGGCATAAGCTCACAACTCACATGGAACGACCCTTATCATGGAATTGGCGGGCTTGGTGCATCCAGTGCGCAATTTCTAGGTGCGTACTGGGCTGAAAAATCACAACCGAAATCAAACCCAGATGCACTACTTGAGGCTTATTGGGCATGCAGTTGGCAAGCAGGGCAAGGCGTGCGTCCTAGTGGCTACGATGTATTAGCGCAAGCTGCATCAGGCTGTGTTTATATTAATAATCATGCCGTATTGGGTGCATATGCTTGGCCATTTACGGATATGGCGTTTATTTTATTGCATACCGGCGACAAGCTTGCAACACATCATCATCTCCAAGACATACGTTTGACAGAAGCCATGACGGAACTTAGTTCAATTGCCTTGTCAGGACATGAGGCTTTTTTGCGCGCAGACAGTACGCAATTAATCAAAGCGGTGCAAGCCTATCATGAGGCACTAACCGCACTGGATTTAGTGGCTGAGAGAACAAAGCAGCAACTGGCAAACTTAGCCCAGGATCAGGATGTTTTAGCTTGTAAAGGGTGTGGGGCGATGGGAGCGGATGTCTTGTTTGCACTTGTCCCAAGCCAACAGCTCTTAGCGTGTAAAAAACGTTTTGATTTGGCGGGTTGGGCTGTTTTAGCTACATCAAACGATCTTTATGTTAAAAAAAACGAAAAGAATACCAACAGGATGCCATTCACCCCTTGATATTCTCGTGTGATCCGGTATGATCTCTTCGTCTTTGGGGCCGTTAGCTCAGTTGGTAGAGCAGAAGACTTTTAATCTTTTGGTCATAGGTTCAAATCCTATACGGCCCACCATCCCAAAGCGTTAGAAGACAAGATACACATTAGGGCCGTTAGCTCAGCTGGTAGAGCAGAAGACTTTTAATCTTTTGGTCATAGGTTCAAATCCTATACGGCCCACCATATACACCCATCTTTAATGCGCTCGTAGCTCAGTTGGATAGAGTACTTGGCTTCGAACCAAGGTGTCGGGAGTTCGAATCTCTCCGAGCGCACCATTAAAATCAATATTCTCAATTTAAAATTCAAGATTATTTATTGATACCGCACGATTTGGTATAATCGAGCTTAAGGACGGAACTCGAACGTAGCTACTCCAACGGGAAGAATATTAAGATGGATAATTCCATACTGATCTATGAAACAAAGGACGGTCAAATTAGAACGGAAGTTACGTTAAATAATGACTCTGTTTGGATGTCACAGATTCAGTTGAGTGAGCTTTTTGGAACGAAACGACCAGCCATTACTAAGCACTTAACTCAAATATTTAAAGACCAAGAATTGAGTGAGAATTCAGTATGTTCCATTTTGGAACGTACTGCGGCGGATGGTAAATGCTATAAAACAAAATTTTATAATTTAGATGCAATTATTGCTGTTGGATATAGGGTAAATTCAAAAAAAGCTACTCAATTTAGAGTTTGGGCAAGCAAAGTGCTTAAAGAATATTTGCTTCAAGGTTATGCACTCGACCAAGAACGTTTAAATAAACAGAAACATCAGCTTCAAGAGTTGCAGAAGACAATTAATTTGTTTCAAGAAGCTCAATCTAAACGCTTAAGTCAATCCGAAGCTACGGGGCTTTTAAGTGTACTCACAGATTATGCGCATAGTTTTGTTTTATTAAATCAATATGACACAGGTAATTTTCCAGAAGGTGGTTTGAATACAAATATTACTGTTGAAATAACGGTCGTTGAAGCTATGGCAGCAGTTCATGATTTGAAACAAAATCTGATGGCTCAACAAGAAGCGACCGAATTATTTGGTCGTCCTAAAGACCAAGGTTTTGCAGGGATATTAGGTAATATTGTGCAAAGTTTTGGTGATGAATATTTATATCCAAGCATTGAGGAGCAAGCGGCACATCTGCTTTATTTTATTATCAAGAATCATCCTTTTACTGATGGGAATAAACGCATTGGTGCCTTTATGTTTGTCTGGTTTTTGCAACGGAACCAACATCATTTAAAAGCAACAGGTGACTCTAAGATTAATGATAATGCGTTGGTTGCCATTGCATTGTTGGTTGCGCAAAGTGATCCCGCACAAAAAGATACCATGACCAAATTGATTGTAAATTTAATCAAAGATGCATAAATTTCAAAGTAATTAATGGAAATAAATATTGCTCATTAAAACACCTTCGTGGTAAAGTTTCTTTCAATAAAATATTTTGGTAATTATCATGAGTTACTCACCTTACGCACGGGCCTCCTTAACAAGTCATATTATTTAACTCCTGCATAGCAATCTGATTTGCCCGAATGACCAATTTATATTTTATAGCAAAGTGGTTTAAGCCTGTTTTGAATTTGAGCATTTCAAGTTTGCAGTAGGCGATCATGGAGGCGTACATATGATTACATTGGGTTTTAACTTTTTTGGTTGGTGATTTTTCCAAGCTAGCATTTTGCTTAATTGATTTATGAAACTCTTCAATTCACCACCGTTTTTGGTAGACTTCATAAAGACGGTCAGCAGAACAGTGCATGTCATTAGAAACTAGAGAGTTACGGTCAAATGTGGTGTATGGCATTAGGCGGCCTTCCTGTCTGATTGCTCACTCACTTGTACCCCATCTTTGAATTCAACATTGTTCACAACGAGCGTCAACAAGTTAAACCCACTTATTTTTCTCCATCGTTTTTCTGCTGACTGCATGAGTTTATAAACCATTGCCAGCGTGGTATCACGAGAACCACAATTACGCGTTTTCTTCGTTCTCAACCGTACCGTCGCAAACGTAGACTCGATCGGGTTGGTTGTTCGAATATGAATCCAGTGCTCGGCTGGAAAATTATAAAAAGCCAACAGTTCTTCACGATTTTTTTCCAAGCAGTCCATAGCCTTTCGATATTTAACACCGAAACGCGCAATGGCGCTATCAAACGCTTTATCTGCGTCCTCACGGCTTTCAGCCATCCAAATATCATGCAGAGCATCTTTTACCTTCGGTAATTTATTTAAAACATTCGCTGTCTTATGAACCCAGCATCGTTGCTGATCGCATGTAGGATATACCTGCGTCAAAGCACCCCAAAAACCTAAAGAACCATCGCCTACAGCAAGCTTGGGCGAGAACGTCAGGCCTCGCTCACGTAATCCAGTCAACACCTCGGTCCAGCTTGCTGTGGACTCACGAAACCCATCTTCCACAGCAACTAACTCTTTAACACCATGCTCTGTGACGCCAATAATGACCAACAGACACAATCGGTCATCCATGCGAACATGGCTATAAATACCGTCAGCCCAAAAATAAACATACCGTTTATCGTTTAAATCTTGCTTACGCCATAACGTATGCTCATCAATCCAATCACTTTTTAACCGTGAGATCGTACCTGCCGACAAGCCTGCTGCATCTTGACCAAGCAACGACGCAAGGGCTTCACCATAATCACCGGTTGACAGGCCTTTCAAATAAAGCCACGGCAACATCTCTTCAATACTCGTCGAGCGCTTCAGATAAGGCGGTAACAAATTGCTGTTAAATTTAACCCCTGTTTTATTCCTGTCTCGAACTTTGGGTACGTGTATGTCCACATCACCAAGACCCGTTTGAATCGTGCGTGCAGGCAAGTAACCATTCCTCACAACGGCATGACGACCGTCATCAAGCTTATTATCTTCATGCCTGGCGAGTAGCGTAGCTAGTTCTGCCTCAACCGCTTGTGCAATAAGATTCTTTGCACCAACCCTTAATAACTCGGTTAATGGATCGTTTATCGTCGCTTCTGGTATTGCAACAACTTCAGGTGTAAAATTACTCACGGCGTATTTCCTTTTGTTGGTTATGATTGTCGAAAATCAACCAACAGGATACGCCACCTACTTCATTCCGTCATACACCAGATCTGACTATAACTCCACAATGACGTAACGGGGGGCTATCGAATGAGTCTGCCGAGAAAAGTAAATGATGATAACTGAAAAGGTAATATACAATAACAAGTTGAGTGAAAATTTATTGTGACGAAAACGTGTCAGAATTTTTTGTGAACTTGTAAGGCAACCGGGTGCTTAGGAATTAATTTATCCTATGGTCCTCACGTTGATTTTTTCCTGTTTGGTATTTGATTTACGGCGCCGGGATTCGAGTACTTTAACGGCATTAAATTATGGTTTGTGGAAGTACCTGATGAGCGTATGAAAGTATGAGTTCTTTACTTGAATTACAACCCAGTTGTTTACGTATGATCGTAAGATAATACTCGACTGTTCTATGTGACAAGCCCATTATTCGTGCGATCTCTTTGGCAGATTTTCCTTGCATAAGATATACAAGACAACGGCCTTGTTGGCTTGATAAGTAAATAGGCTGCTGTGTGTTTTTATGTAAAAGACATATTTTTCTATCGGAGCTACTTATTTTTTGAAGTCTCGCAGATGAAAGAGAAACAGCTTGCACGTCTGGTTGAGATAGTCTATTTTTTTCTTCCAGAATAATCTCAGGTAATAAAACTTTGTTTCGATTAGCTTCTTGAATTAAAGTTGCAGATTGTCCTATAAAATAGTGTTTGAATTTTTTTAAAATATCCAGCTCGTTAAGATAAGTTTGGTTAATGGCGTGATTATCGGCTGTAGAATAAAAGCAGGATATTTCTCGAAAATGCGTATTATCATCACAAAATGAGATGCTATTTCCATACCCAAAGTGCTCTCTGGCATCTTGCCATACAAAATTATGAGGGTTTAACGCAGATAAGCTAATACCAGGATATTGATGACAATAGTCAGTTGTATCTTGAGCTTGGTAATGACCGCTGAATAATTGTTTAAAACAATGCTCCGACCATTCAGGCTGCGACGTTAAATTAGCCATGGAACCATCAGGATATAAGCGCGCATAAAAAAAGCCAACAATTCCAAGCGATTCTAACGGTTTAGTTATTTCTGCAACATGCGTCGAGCTAGCAAAATATTGTTTTAATATGCGTTCTAAATTCACGGACACCTGAAAGATAGAGCTGACATTAATCTAGTGTAACATAAAATGCATTTTGTGTTAATATTAGCCTTTATTCTGGGGAGTAGAGTTTACCGAGAATGGCCAGCGCTGATCCGCGACACGGCTTGTGCTAATCGTGTACTATCATGCATTAGAATAAAAGTCTCCTGCTTCAAACGCCCAAACAACACATCTCAAAAAGTCTACCAAAGAACATTAAGAGTTAATTAAGGTTATTGAGCTTGGTTTTCACTCAACTTTAGCCGAAAAATCTCACCCTTTATTTTAATTGTATCTCCTGCAACCATTTTTTTTCTTTTCTGTTTTTCTACTTGGCCGTTGATCAATACAGTGCCCGCAGCTATCACGTCTTTAGCTTCTGCTCCACTTGAGGCGAGCCCTTCAAATTTAAGAATTTTAAAGAGTTCAACGGGTTCTTTATTAATAATAATATCTTTCATATGATTGATTAATCCAGTAATGATGGGTTGTCACAATTTTTGTTGTTTAAGTAATCACGATAGAGGGTTTCAACTTCAGTCCTTGCCCATGGTGTTTTACGCAGGAATTTAAGGCTTGAATTAATACTGGGGTCGGTATGAAAACAGTTAATATGGATTCTCTTCGCCAAGCCTTCCCAACCATAACAAATTAACAAGTGATTTAAAATCGTCTTTAGGGTTATGCCATGCAGTGGATCATTAGATTTTCTGTCCATTAATTACACTATACCTTTTTTTGCATATTGATTTGGATATGTTTTATCCTTGGTGTATTCATGAAGTATTAATAATACTATTTTTCAAGTTGATGCCTCAAGTGGATATTACCCCTAAATGCATAGAGAATATAGGATGCATGTATGAATATTTACTCACAAGATACTAAACCTTTGCCGAAAACGCTTGGATTATTTGTTTGGCATTATTTAAGTATTTGTTGACGGAGAAATCCGAGAAGATGGCTCTTTATCTGATTTATTACAAGATAAGAGCAGTGTGTTTCATACGTTATGGAAAATGCAGTCCGATGGCTTTATTTCAGATGTTGAAAAATAAAGGGCTATGTCTGAGTGAGTGGTACAACGAGATCTGGCCTGTCCGTAATAATACCATCCACGCCCATACTGAGTAGGTGTCGTATGATGGTTAAGTTAATATCCAGTCCACTTGTACGTTCAGGCCAAGACCAAGCGGCTACTTTAAGTCCCAGTTGATGGGCTTCATCAATGTTCTCTTGCGTGAGTTCAATATCTTCGGCGTCCCACCAATGACCGCCTAATGCGCGTATCATATGGGGTATCGAATAAAAATCTTTTAAGAAATAACCACCTGTCCATAATGCTTTTTTTTCTACATCATCCAGGCTTAGTGGCGGCAAGGCGTGCGTTTCAGTTAAGTAAGCGGTTTGAACTGATGGGTTGATCTTTTGTAACCAAAACAAACACTCCCACTCAAAAGCCTGTACTTTTGTGCGTTGTGCAATACCTTCTTGCTCGATGATCTTATTTAATGCGACCATGATTACTTGAGGTGATGCACTTATCTGAGGCTGCGTTGGATCAGTTTTGACTTCAATCTGAAAACCCACCGGATAGTCGGCGTGTGTTTTAATATACTGAATAGCTTCTTCTAAGGTAGGTATATGAGCCCATTCACCAGAGCTTTGTTGGGCATGATAAATTTCACTATAACGTGTGTTAGGCCGTATACCACCTACGTTAAATGTTTTTATCGTATCAAGCGTTAAATTTTTAATCGCAATAACAGCATCATCACCCATCCAATGGCCATCTGCATCGCGTGTAATATCTGGATTAAGTGTTAAATCATGGTACACCACCAAAACATTATCTTGTGTCATAACAATGTCTAAATCCACGGCATCCACATGATGTTTAAGGGCTTGGTTAAATGCGATAAGAGTATTCTCTGCGGCAAGTCCTCTTGCACCACGATGCCCATAAACCGTCACACCTTGAGCAGAACAGGAAATAAACCATGCACCCACGAATAACACACATAATCGCAATAAATTCATTTTTGGTTTTCCCTAAATTAAAACGACATGGTGTTTGGCAAGATGTTGATCGATCATGATGCGAGATAAACTCATAGGTTTGGGTAGCTGGGGAAGTTGATCGAGTTTAAACCACTGGGCATCTTCGAGCTCGTCGTCATCAATATTGAGGTCCCCGTGGTCATATTCTGCAGTAAATCCTAGCATTAAATTGCTCGGGAATGGCCATGGCTGGGAGCCCACGTATTGAATATTCTTGATGCTAATCCCAGCCTCTTCCCTGACTTCACGAATTACAGTTTGCTCAAGTGTTTCTCCTGGCTCCACAAATCCAGCAAGAATACTATAAACCCCGGGTTTAAATTGAGGGGTGCGTGCAAGTAAGAGTTCATCCTCACGCCATATCAGCACCAGCATAGCCGGTGCTATTTGCGGAAAAATCATGAACGTGCATTCGGTACACGTTTTTGAATGCTCCGTATGATTAAGTTGGTTAGTTTTACCACAGCGACCACAAAATTGAGTGTTTTGATCCCAATGAATCAACTGCTTGGCTCGAGATATCATATTAAAAAGATCGTCGTTGTTGAGTCGTGCATAAGCTTGTCGAATGTGTTCAAAAAAAATATTGGGATGAAGTTGTTTGGGTTTTTGATGTAAATTTATGGCATAGCATACGTGGTTGTCATGCGTACCAAGGTAAAATTTTTGCGTAGTGCTATCGCCTAAGAGGCTAGGAGGAATCTCATGCCATAATGGGGGCGTATACGTATCACTATTTTTTTCAATAAGAATCTCTTCATCATGAAAAACAAACCACCGTGCAGGTAAGACCACAGCTGCTGGCGTACATGTTTGCGAAGCTAAAGAATCATCTGTCATAATCATACCAAGATAAATAAATATACATATCATTTTTGTAGATTATATCGCTGATAACGTCGCGATCGCAAAAGAGGTTTTATTTTGAATAAATTAAAAAAAATATTAGTCGTCGGCGCGAGTATCGCCGGGCCATCGATTGCTTATTGGCTTGAGAAATATGGATTTGAACCAATATTGATCGAAAAAAGCCCTGAGCCAAGAAAAGGTGGGTACGCTATTGATATCAGGGGAACGGCTGTCGATGTCGCAAAAATGATGGGAATATACGACTCGATATGCGCATCACGAACAACCCTTCAATCAGGTCAATATGTTGATCATGAGGGTCAGGTTATTCATGAAGAATTCGGCGAACAGTGTGGCTTTCGAGATGGCGACGATGTTGAGATCAATCGCAATGAACTTTCTAATATATTACTTAAAGCGGTACCTCATGTACCTATAAAATATGGCGTATCTATCACATTATTAAAGCAACATTCAGACCATGTTGAGGTTCGGTTCTCAGATGGAAGCTCTGATACGTTTGATCTGGTGATTGGTGCAGATGGCTTGCATTCAAGTGTAAGAACCATGGTTTTTAAAGAAGATGAGTATGCCTTGTTAGATTTAGGTTTTTATCTTGCTGTTTTTAGTGCACCGAATTATCTGAAATTAAATCACGCGGGTGTGTTCTATGAACATGACGGGAAAGAGCTGTCTGTTGTAAGTGATAAAGATCCGGACACAGCCTTGTTTTGGTTTATGGTTCGGACTCAAATTCAGCTCAAAGATATGAAACAAGAGCGTATTCAAAAGGCGTTTATACGCGAGCAATGTCGTGGAATAGGTTGGGAAAGCGAGAAGATCTTAACCTTACTGGATATGGCGGATGATTTATATTTTGATTCCATTACACAAGTAAGAATGGATGCATGGTCTAAAAATCGGGTTGTTTTACTCGGAGACTCGGGCTACTGTGCTTCGCCTTTATCCGGTCAAGGAACCAGTCTCGCACTTATAGGTGCTTATATTCTTGCCGGAGAGTTAAAGATAGCAACAGATCAAGGTGGTTATAAAACAGCATTTGAGCGCTATCATAGCTTATTTACATCGTTTGTTAACGCCAATCAATCGTTTGCTGTTTGGGCGAGTGAAACATATCTTGCTACAGATGAAAATAAAATAAAAAATGCTGAACACATGCATGCACAGGTGATGGAAAAAATGAATCAAGTGAAAAACGCTATTCGTATACCGGATTATTCGTGAGACTGATTTTATCATGAACCTATACAACATTGAGGAATGACTTTCCAGTCGATACGAAAGAGCGCATAATAGCAACTTTGAGATCACGACGTACGTATAAACATGAAATCTATTGTTGAGCAGTTAATTAATCAAGCCCTAGAGCAGCTAAAAACAGATGCTGTTATTCCCGCCGATCTTCAGGTTTTTGTCAAAGTAGAACCGACCAAAGATGCACGACACGGTGATTTTGCAACGAATGTTGCGTTGATGATGGCGAAGCCATCCAAGCAACCCCCTCAGGTTTTAGCGGCAAAACTGATTGAAGCATTGCCCGAGCACGCATTATTAAAACGGGTGGAAGTTGCGGGGCCTGGCTTTATTAATTTCTTTATGGAAGAAGCAAATCGCGCATCGCTGATTTTAAAACGTGTCTTTTTGCAAGCCGATGCGTTTGGCGTAAATACCGAGAGTCGTGGTGAGCGTGTTTTACTTGAATATGTATCGGCGAACCCGACCGGGCCTTTGCATGTCGGTCATGGTCGAAGTGCTGCTTTTGGAGCGAGTCTGGCCAATTTGTTAGAAACAGCAGGTTTTGCTGTCACGCGCGAATATTATGTGAACGACGCAGGTCGTCAAATGGATATTCTCGCGGTGAGTGTGTGGCTCCGTTATTTAGCCTGCGCCGGTGAGGTGATTGTATTTCCTGCAAACGCTTACAAAGGCGATTATGTGAGTGATATTGCTGCCGCATTGCATGCTGAGCATCACGATGCTTATCGTGTGGCTTGGTCAGAGATTACATCTGATTTACCGTTGGATGAGCCGGACGGTGGTGATAAAGAAAAGTATATCGACGCACTGATTAACTATGCAAAACAGTCTTTAGGTGATGCCGGATTCTTAGTTTTTCATCAAACAGCGCTTAACTCGGTACTGGATGATATCAAGCAGGATTTGGGTGAGTTTGGTGTGCATTATGATCAATGGTTCTCTGAGCGCAGCTTGTTGGACTCAGGGGCGATAGCCGAAGGTGTGGATGCATTAAAAAATGCAGGTTATACGTTTGTTCACGAAGGCGCTGTTTGGTTTAAATCTACCGAGTTTGGTGACGAAAAAGATCGTGTGCTTGTACGCGCCAACGGTCAGCCGACGTATTTTGCGTCAGACGTTGCGTATCATTGGGATAAATATCGACGTGGGTTTGATCGCGTGGTTGATCTTTTTGGCGCCGATCATCACGGTTATATACCACGCCTGACGGCGGCGGTTAAAGCGCTCGGTCATGATGAAGAAGCTCTGCGTGTGTGCCTGGTTCAATTTGCTATTTTATACCGTCAAGGTGAACGTGTTCAAATGTCGACGCGTAGTGGTTCTTTTGTCACGCTACGTGAATTACGCGATGAAGTTGGGAACGACGCAGCGCGGTTTTTCTATGTGATGCGTAAGCCTGAGCAACACATGGATTTTGATTTAGACTTAGCTAAGTCTGAATCGCGTGATAATCCGGTGTATTATATTCAATATGCGCATGCGCGTATCAGCAGTGTGTTCCGCCAACTCGACGCCCGTGATATGGCATGGGATAAAACCGTAGGTCTTGAAAACCTGGATTTATTAACCGAAAAACATGAATCAGCGTTGATTACACAGGTAGGGCGATACCCCGATGCGATTCTTGCGGCGGCCCATGCTTGCGAACCGCACCAAATAGCCTATTATTTAAGAGAGTTGGCGAATGCACTGCATGCTTATTACAATGCCGTGCCTTTATTGTGTGAGGACAAAGCCCTGCGATGTGCGCGTTTGAGCTTGCTGTCTGCCGTGCGCCAGGTGTTACGTAATGGGCTAACCTTGCTTGGTGTTTCTTACCCTGAGAGCATGTAATGGCAAATTATCCAGACAGAAAAAAAGCGGTTTCTTCACGACGCGCACCAGCCCGATCTAAAACCTATGCGGCGAAATTAATGATGATAGGTTTTGGGTTGGGTTATATTTTTTCTTGGTTTTGTAGTCCTGTACTTGTTATCAATTGGTTTCAGGTGCATTTTGGTCAATCCTCGGTTGTTAAAAACTCAGATGTCGATATCGCTGTGTTACCTAAACCTAAATTTGAGTTTTATACATTATTAGCACAAGAAAAAGCTCAGACACCTAAGCAACAAACACCTCCTCCGGTTGCGAAGCCAGCACCTTTGGTTGCAGCACCTGTTTTGGCATCCACGGTAAATATTAACCAACATCAATCTTATTATGTGTTGCAAGTAGCGTCATTTCAACGACGTGAAGATGCTGAACAGATGTTGGCGGGGTTGGTGATGCGAGGGTTTGATGCAAATATCAAAACCATTTCACAACAAGGTACGGCGTGGCATCGTGTGATGCTAGGGCCTTTTACTTCAAAAATTCAAGCAGAAAAAACGCAAGGAGCCATCGCTCAAAGCGAGCGTATTTCAGGCATAATTCGAAGAATGGAGTCGTAATTTTTAAGCTGTATTTTAGCTACTCATGACGTAGGATGTACTGATCTTGATTTATACTTATTTTGTACCTGACATGGGTGCTTGTTGTGTTGATGGGGTTAAGAATGCTTTCAAAAACGATGAGTTATTGGGGGATTGTGATCTTTTAATATCTCACCTTGCACATACCGTAATACTTGATACGGATAAATTACGTAGCAATTGTGATGTGCATGCACGCGTATTTAATCTGCTGGATGGGATAGGTTTTGTGTCTAAGCTTTTAGACGATACAGATGATATATTTGAGCGTGCTGATGAAGTATCTGAACCTGAACCTGAACCTGAAGAGGATGCACCTAAAGTCACAGCGTGGTCTCATAAATACAAAGGCGCATTAGGGCTTATTTCTGGTTTTTCTTTATTATTTTTATCATTATTTACCACAAGTCTGCCTTGGTTTTTGATGGCGGGTATAGCCTCGATGAGTCTTGGCCTAACCGTAGCTTTGGGCTGGCCTTTTTATCGTCATGCGTACCGAGGGTTGTGGAAAGGTCATTGGACGATGGATACGCTTTTTTCCATCAGTACCGGGGCGATTTTACTGATTTCTGTTTCCGCACTTTTTGTTCCTGGTTTGCCGATGATGTTTGAGGCCGGTTTGTTGATTTTTGGTTTTCGACATGCGGGCCTTGCGATTGAAGAAGCGTTTAAAGCAAATTTGTCTACAACAACACGACTTCAAGACGATACGGCATTACCACCAGAAGTGGAATGTGAGAACGGCCGTATTATTTCACGTGACACGATCAAAAAAGATGATGTTTTTCATGTGTTCCCAGGTAAAATTTTACCTGTAGACGGTGAATTTGTGTCGGGTTCGGGTTTTACGTCTAATAAATATAAACAGGGCTCAGAGCGTTTAACCGCCTTGGTTTGTCATGAAAAACTCGATGCAGGCACAAAACTCATGTCTGTCTCAGATGGGGACTCGCTTTTATTTAAAGCAAGCGCTCCAGCACGTGATTCTTTTTTGGCCCAAGAAGATGCACGAATTCTTAAGGCTAAAATCAAACGAGCTCAAGAAAATCCGCCACCAAAACCCAACACAACAGCGTATATGCTCCAATTTTTTATTCCTGCCGTGGTCGCTGTTGCGTTACTTTCGGGCATGATTGTTGGCGTGTATTTTTCTTCATGGGTACTTGCTTTGCAGTGTGCTTCAACGGTGTTGGTTGCTGCGTGTCCGTGTACATTTGGGTTGATTACTCCGCTTGTGATTCAAGTAGGTATTAATCAATTTAAGAAAGAAGATAAGAAAGACGATGTATCTTTTCGAGTTCCTGAACATCTTGAAGCCGCTGCGGCCGTTGATTGTGTTGTGTTTGATTTAAACGGCACACTCACCGAAGGCGAGCCTAAAGTTCAAGATTATACGAGTGAAGAGATACTAGGCCTTATGGCAACACTTGAAGAAGGCGAGCCACATGCGATGGCGGGCGCGATTCGAAAAGCCTATACGGGCGAGCGTGTAGCTGGTAGGCGCCAGGTGGTCTCGCATGAACGAGCGGGTATTCGTGTGAAACTAGATGATGTGGAATATGTGCTTGGAAATCAAAGCATGATGGAGCAAGCGAGTATTGCAGTTGAGGCACCTAAGGTTGGTTTTGGTGAAAGTGTCGTGTATCTAGCTACGAATGGTGTTGTTATAGGCCATGTGGTTTTAGAAGATAAGCTGCGTAGCAAAGCCGGTATTGTGGTTCGAGCGCTGCAAGATGCCGGTAAAAAGGTACTCATGTGTACAGGAGCAGATAAAAGTACAGCCGAGCTTTATGCGACGGCGCTTAGTATTGATGTGAAGCATGTTTCTTATAATTGTGCGCCAGATAGAGAGAGTGGGTATGAATTTAAATTGATATCCTCATTAGAGGGTGATCTGAAGAATGTAAAAGAAGGCGTTGTTTATTTAAGTAACAGTCCTAAAGCATATTTTGTGAAAGACATGAGCGAGTCCGTATTTTTACCCGAAGATATGGACTTAACAAACTTAGAGGAAAAACTACAAGATACTCAGTTTAAAATACAGATTTTGGATGTTACAACAAAAGCAGGTCATACCCGAGATAAATCAAAACAAGGCTATGTTCAAGAGCTCCAAGAACAAGGGTGCACGGTGGCCATGGTTGGGGATTATGGCAATGATGCTAGTGCGATTGCCGCGAGTGATTTTGGCTTAGCTGTTTCGCACACAGGCGGGCATGTGGCAGCCCAAGGGGCTGCATCTGCGGTTATCCATGATGATAGCTTACTCTCGGTTCTTCAAGTGTTTAAAACGGCTGAGCGAACGGTTCTGCACATCAAGCAAAATCTAGCGTTTAATTTGCTGTATAACGCCGTTGCGGTTTTTGCCCCTATGGGATTGTTATTTGGAACGGGAATCATGATGAGCCCCGCGGTTGGAGCTGCACTCATGATGCTTCAGACGCTTTTGATTTTTGCGAACGTTTATCGCTATAGTCTCGAAGACGCGCCTGAAATTGTGCCTCAATTTCAATCTAATTTAGGTTCTGCTCATGGTAATACTGATGTTGCTAGCATTAGCAATGGCATGAGGTTTACTCACGCGTACGGTTATGGCTTGAACCCCGAAGTTGCTTTGGATGGAGCTAATAACACGCAGAGCGACGGTCTCAATGAGTTTGAAAGTGCTCGACTCCACTAATTTTGTGACGTGTTGACAGAGTGCATCGTAATCAAGCATATTTTCAATTTCATCATGGGCTTGTTCCAGTTTTTCTGTGCTCAGTGGAATATCAATATCAAGTAATAAAACTTGGTTAATGCCTTGCTCCCAGTCATGTACGCCAATGCGGGTGGTTGTACGTAGGGCTTCGATCCGTAAAATATTCATAGATGTATTCTCATGTTAAACTATCGCACTTTTAACATGCTTTGTTTGGTGGTGTCGAATGGTTACATGCGATCAGTCTCTTTTTTTACGTACATTACGACACGAACCTGTGTCACGAACACCCGTGTGGTTTATGCGGCAAGCTGGGCGTTATTTGCCTGAGTACCGCGAAGTGCGTGCCAAAGCCGGTGATTTCATGACGTTATGCCGAACACCTGCACTTGCTTCTGAAGTGACACTTCAGCCACTTAGGCGCTTTGATTTAGATGCTGCGATTTTATTTTCTGATATCTTAACCATTCCTGATGCCATGGGGCTTGGTCTTTCGTTTACTGAAGGCGAAGGCCCTAAATTTGCGCGGCCAATACAAACGGTGTCTGAAGTTGAAGCGTTACGTGTTCCTAACACATCTGAATCTTTAGGTTATGTGATGGAAGCTGCGGCACGTATTCGTCAAGATATGCCCGAAGATTTGCCGTTGATTGGATTTTCTGGCAGCCCATGGACACTTGCAAGCTACATGATTGAAGGGCGTGGAAGTCGAGATTTTAAGCTGGTATTAGGTTTTATGTATAAGCACCCCGAAGCCATGCATATGCTTTTGAGTAAACTTACGGACTCAATCGTTGATTATTTAAGTGCTCAAGTAAATGCCGGTGTGAATGCTCTCATGGTGTTTGATAGCTGGGGTGGGGTATTAACCACGCCTAATTTTAAAGCGTTTTCGTGTGATTATCTTGATCAGATTGTGGCGCGTCTTAAAGCTTTGCATCCAGATATACCTATCATACTTTTTACCAAAGGCGGTGGGCAGTGGTTGTCTACCTTGGCTGATACAGGATGTGATGCGTTAGGTTTGGATTGGACCTGTGATTTGGCGCGAGCACGGCGCGAAGTAGGCGAGCGCGTGGTTCTACAAGGTAATTTAGACCCAACGGTGCTGTTGACCTCACCTGAGTGCATTCAAGCTGAAGTAGCACGTGTGTTGGCCTCGTTTGGTTCGGGCTCAGGTCATATTTTTAATTTGGGCCATGGGATTACGCCCGATGTACCGCCCGAGCACGTAACAGCCATGGTTGAAGCCGTGCATGCTTTGAGCCCGGCGTATCATGAGGGCATGCTTTAAACGTTAAAACCCCGTAATTAATACGGAGTGTTCGTGTTCTCGTTTAGCTTTATCATTTTTCTATCGAATTCAAACACGAAGGAAAATATAAAATGAAAGAAGCAAGCCAGTTAATTGAAATTATTATCCGTCAAGGCGGCATATTAAAAGATCATCCGAAAAAAGGCGTGAATTTTGCAGTATTGGATCACTTTTTTGATGTTCCTGAGATACAAGAACGATTAGCTCGCGCAGTTAATCAAGCTCTCTCAGGAACCCTTGAATCTATTGATGGGGTTGCAGGCATTGCTTCAAGAGGGTATTTGTTTTTGGATATGATTCAATCACCCAATAAAACATTAGGCAAATATTTAATTCAAAAAGTAAAAGCACCCGGTGATAGCCGGTATCAACAACTTAAAACCAGCACGGAATATTCCACGGATCAACTGCAAGTCTTAAAAGGAAAAATTAAGCAAGGTCAGCATTACTTAGTCGTTGATGACTTAATTGCAACGGGCGGCTCTGTTCAAGGCGCTATAGAATTAATTGAAGCAGAAGGCGGCGTTGTCGATGCTGTGTTTTCTTTAACGGAATTAATGGACTTTAACGCCAGAAAAAAACTGGAAGATCAAGGGATTAAACTCATCAGTGTTTTGAAGTTTAATGAAGAAGATTTAGATAAAATACTTGCTTTGCAAACAGCTTATCAAATCGCCGCAGATGCACCACTTACATTTCAGTTATCGCAGCATCAATCAACACAAACCTTTGAGCCCGCTGCTATAGCTAATCAAGATAATAGCTTAGAGATTTATGTCGGCTCCCAGTCGTTGATTAAAACATCGGCGGCAAGAGAGGCTTTTGAGCATTTATTTGACCCGTTAAACATAAAATTACATGCGATTGACGCAGCGTCTAATGTAAGCGACCAACCTCTTGAAGATGAAACAATCACTGGTGCTAGGCATCGATTACAATACCTTAAAGAACATACACCCGAGCGTAAATCAGCATGTTTGGTATCCATTGAAAATGGTATTCGTTTTGATCAAGAAAAGCGATGTTATGTCGATTTTGTTCAAATATGTTTACAACAAAACGAACACGTGATTGAAGTGAAAAAAGATTGTTGTGATATTCCAGGCATTATTATTGAAGCGATGCAAAAAAATAGTGATGGCTCTTATCGTGAAACTTGGGGGGAGGCCGCGGTTCGTTTGAATATGGCAACGGATTCTAAAAACCCGCACCAAGATATTGCGCATGTTTCAAGGCAAGTCATGCTTTATCAAGCCATGCTTGAAGCTGCGGGACAGTTAAAATCAGGCTTGTCATTCGCTAACAATGCCGATGAAGAAAAAATTGAAGAAAAAATAATATCACGTACGATGATATTTGATGAGCAATTGCAAGGGGTTAATTCTAAAAGAAAAATTATTAAAAGCCGTCCTATTAATTTATACAATCAAGGTTGTCCTACTGAAAAATGGCGAATAGCCGTAGATAAAGTACAGCGAAACCAACTCAAAGTCTTCCAAACAGGCGATCCATTCACCATTATATCACCAGACGTGCAATTAAAAGGTGCCAATGTTCATATTCATGTTGGATTTGAGCATAAAGATTTTTCTAAAGAGGTGCTGAGTCAAGAGGCGCTGCAATTGTGCCGGTGTGCTAAAGAGCATGGTGCCAATTCTATTACGGTTGCATTGCCAGAGTCATGTCATCCAGAGCATGTTCAAAACGGTTTTAACTCAATTTATACGACGTTATTAGAAGCAAGTGGTGCCGATCAGTTATATTTTTATGATGCGAGTTATACAGGTCATATTCAAGATGAATTGATTCAATTAGTAGACGTACCGGATCAGAAAATTCAACCGCATATTATTCTATGTTGTTCGGCCAACCAATCTTTTGCTATAAAAATGGCCAATCAATTACGCCAACAAGGTGAATTGGTTCGCTTGTATCCTATTGAAGGACAAGGCAGTGAGGCGACCATTCCTACCGCCGCCGAGATCGCGGATGCTACCGTAAGTATTGTGCAATCGACCCGCCCAAATCCCCATGATTTTATATTATCAAAAGCATATGGCCGTGATGGAAATGTAACGTACTTTTATGAAGCGGCAGCCATTGCTTATCAAGCAAAACAACGAGGAGCTAAGAGTATTAACTTAGTTAATCCTTATCAATTTAGCGCACGTTCAGATAAAGCTGAAAGCGATCCTATTAAAGGCAGCACCGGTGCCTATGTACAACAAAACGGCTTGCTTTTAAAATCATTAGGCATTGATCAAGTGATGACTGCTGAGTGTCATGATGCTCACACGATGTCGGGTACGTATACCGATGGCAAAAGGCGGGGTGGTGCCGTACCCGGGCTGTCTAAGATGACGGTTGATGTTGCTAAACGATGGTTAGATCAACTCTCACTCACCAGTGATGCACAATTAAGATTAGTGATTCCAGATGAAGGGGCAGCTAAAAGAACCAAAGCACTTACGCAAGTATTGCAAACTGTATTAGGCGATAAGATGTGTCATCGTCGCGTGATCGGTGAAAAGCATCGTGATTCTCATCAAGATAACAGTGCAACAATCAGTAATTTAAGTGTGGGCGATGTAGATATTCGCGTGCAAGACAAATATATCATTACGGATGATGAAACAGCCACCGGAAGCACGTTATGCCAAGCAATTGAGACGTTAAAGCACAAAGGGGCAGAAGATATTTCGGTGATTGTGGTCCACAATAATTTGCCTCTAGATTGGTTGGAACGACAACTTTGTTTGACACGGTTTTTATTTATTGGGGCTCATGATCTGCATTTTAGTGATACCCATGAGATGGGAATACTTGCTCATAATTATCATGATCTCATCCTTCAGTATCACAACTTGTCTGGCGTACCCACGCAAGAAATAGAAGCAAAAGTAGAGGCGTGGTTTTATAGCAAAGTTTCAACATCCAACGAATTATTCGAAATTTTTAAAGAAAAAGTTAGTCAGCTGCAAGAGCACGTTGAAGTGCACTCTTTAGCGGATGAATTTGCGCGTGAGGTCAGAACGAAACCTTATATGAGCAGTGCTTATGCATTTAATGACGAGGTTGGGCGCTGCTTGGAGATATTTTCAGGGCGGAATCTAGTCAATATTGCTGTCTATGAGGGGGCAAGTGTTCCTGTTGCAGCAGCGGTTGCCATGAAATTAAATCTACCTTTAACGGTTATTTCTGATCCTGTCATCGTTGCCTTACCCCGTGAGCCTTTTGCTCTTTTAGGTGAGCCAACAGACGAAGTCTTAAATTACTTAGTCAACACAACAACATTATCCAAAGAGCAGTTGTCACCATCGCTCGCTGATCCTGAAATGGCAACGGGCAGTGTGATTAACCAGGTGTTTTCTCAAGCTGAAAAGAAAGAAAGCCGTGATTTTCTATTTCCAATTGAAATGGATAAATTAAATACGATCGCGGAAAAATTAGAGTTGCAATATAAAGCGCTTAAAATCAACTCTAGCTATCGAAATAGAACGATTAAACTTTTGGCAATCGGTCTGGAAGGTCAGATATTGGCAGGGCAATTAAGTGTGTTATTAAAGCAACGAGGTTGTCCTATTGGTATTGCTGCCGTTAATATTCAAGACGATGAGCTGTTGGTTGATCGCAGTGTTCTAGACATGGGAGAAGTGGTTATTCCCGTTGGAGCAAATCTAGGCGAAAAGATGAAAGCTGATATTAAAGCATTAGCCGATAAAGCGAGTGTGTTTTGCTCAGATATTTACTCACAACCCCTGGTTGAAAGTAAGGCAATAAGCCCGCTTTCATATAAAAATGGACGTCATCAATTGTTCTTTAAATCTGAAGTGGCTACAGCAGATACGCACCCAGTACATGAGGAATCTAGTTTACACCTGTAATTTACTTGCTTTTATGCCTACGTCCTACGGGGGGTAGGCGTAGATAAGTTGTTTACCTAAAATCACTTCGTTATACTGCTTCGTATGAATATGAAACAGACATTATTTACAGACAAAACTTTTCTTGCGCCATGTAAACAAGGCTTTAAATTAAGTTTATGTTCTTATCCTGTGAACGTGAAAGCTTTCGCTATCGAGCAGCTGTTTAATTTGCCTTATGATGTATTTATGCTTGATTTAGAAGGAAAAACCTTAAAAATTAACCAGGTAGGCGCAGATATTTGTGGTTTTGACTCACCAGAAAAAGCCATGGGACAAACCATTGTACATGATGATGCATGTGAGACAGCAGAAGTATTACTGGATAATTGTCAACAAGTCTTGCATACAGAAACCACACAGTTATACGATGAAGTATTACGCATTGCTCATAAAGCACCCTGTCATTTATTTTCGATTAAACAACCTCTTTATGATGAGCAAGAGATGCTTATGGGCTCCATGGGGGTGTCGATTGTTGTCGGTAAGCATCCTATTGCAACAGCTCTACAAGCACTCACCAATCTAGGTTTTTTAACGTCTTCTGAAAAAAAGCAAGAAAACGTATCTATTGCCTTAAATTTAGCAGGAATTCAGCTCACTTCGCGCGAGGAAGAAACGCTCCAGTGGATGGCTAAAGGGTATAGCGCCAAAATGATCGCTAAAGAACTATCTATTTCTCACCGAACGATTGAAGACTACCAGCGACAGCTTAAAGAAAAATTTAATGTTTCAAGCAAACAAGCACTTTTAAAGAAAGTGCTTTAACTCAGGTTAAAGTTCAAAGCGGTTGCCCTGCGTGATTCGATACAAAGTGTAATTAAAGCCAGATTCATGATAAAACTATGCTATAGCCTTTTTTTTTGTGCATATATTATAAGGATATAATCATGCGAAGACAGTGGTATCTTGCGTTAGGAACTGTATTACTGGCTGTTTTTCTTTTATTTGCCATGCTGAATGATATCCGATGGTTTCTTTTTCTACTTATTCCTTTGGTTTGTTTGTGGATTTATGATCTCACGCAAACCAAGCATGCAATCTTACGAAATTTCCCTGTGATGGGGCACATGCGTTATATTTTAGAATTTTTTAGGCCTGAAATTCAGCAGTATTTTGTTGCCAACGATGAAGAAGAAAGGCCGTTTAATCGTGAAATTCGTTCGTTAATTTATGAACGCTCTAAAAATATGCGTGATACCGTACCGTTTGGAACGGAACGAGATATTTTAGAAGTTGGCTACACGTGGGCCGAGCACTCACTTGCGCCTAAAATAGCACCTGAGTCAGGGGCACGCGTTATGGTAGGTGGAGACGCTTGCCTGCAGCCTTATGATGCGTCGCGTTTAAATATTTCAGCTATGAGCTTTGGTGCTTTATCATCACGCGCCATCATGGCGCTCAATCAAGGTGCAGCGTTGGGGAATTTTGCGCATAACACCGGCGAAGGCGGTTTAAGCTCACATCACCTCCAAGGGGGTGATCTTATTTTTCAGGTTGGCACGGGCTATTTTGGTTGTCGGGATGATGAGGGGCATTTTAACGATGGATTGTTTGAAATCGAAGCGAAGCGTGACGAAGTTAAAATGATTGAAATCAAGCTTTCGCAAGGCGCTAAACCATCGCACGGGGGGATTTTGCCGGCGGTTAAACTCACGCAAGAAATTGCCGATGTTCGTAAAGTCCCACTTGGGCATGATGTGATTTCACCTCCAGCACATTCAGCATTTGATTCGCCCAAAGGCTTGATTTTATTTGTACAACACCTGCGAGAATTATCAGGGGGCAAGCCTGTTGGTTTTAAATTATGCATTGGACGAAAAAGCGAATTCTTAGGTATATGTAAAGCCATGCGGGAGCTCGAGATTTACCCTGATTTTATTACGGTAGATGGTGCAGAAGGGGGCACAGGCGCGGCCCCACTGGAGTACACCAATCGTTTAGGTGAAGCATTAGAGCCCGCACTTATTTTTGTTCATAATGCCTTAGTTGGTACAGATTTACGTGACAAAATGCGCCTTATTTGTAGTGGAAAAATCACGACCGGATTTGATTTGATTGCACACCTGGCGATGGGGGCTGATTTATGCAATGCAGCACGTACGATGATGATGAGCCTAGGATGCGTGCAGTCAAAACAGTGTCATGCTAATACCTGCCCAACGGGCGTTGCGACACAGGATAAACGCCTAGAGCGAGGACTTGTGGTTGATAATAAAAAACATCGCGTGAAGCACTTTCATCAAAACACCATGAAAAGTTTTTTAGATTTACTGGGTAGTATGGGGCTTGAAACACCCGATGCACTTACGCCGGCGCACGTGATGCGACGCGTCGCGCACAATCAAGTTCAACCTTTAAGTGACGTGTATACTTATCTTGAGCCAGGGCAGTTATTGGGAAGAAACATTCCGGATGATTATCAGAAATATTGGGATGAGGCGCATGCCGATAGGTTTTAGGTGGTTAGCTTAATGTAATTGGCTTGATATTTTTTAATGAGGTTAAAAAGGTCTGACTAAATCGTCAGGCGTTGTGTTGGACTCGGGCTGCGTAAGTAGTGAGCTTCTTGTTGTGCGATCCGATGCAAACTTTATATCTGCCGTATCATCCGTTGGATATGTTTTAGGTGTTTTTAATCGATATTGAGATCTTCCGGAAAAAAAGCTCAAGCATGCATTAGGAACAGGGATAAGTGTCGGTTTATTTGTTTCGCTGATAATAACATCTTTCAATGTCTTACGTGTGGCAACAGCACCGCTCAATAGATAAGGTGGTAAGCGGTGGTTTTGGACTGTCATCGTTCTATTTAAGTATTTTTGTGCGTCCTCTATACATTCAGGCGTTTCTGAAAATAAAATAAGAGATGTTGGCCTGATGCTATCAACTAAGTAACAAAGTTCGGTCGATACTTGCACGGAGGCAGGGTGAATTAAATTAGCATCAGCGCGTAAATTAATATGGTTTATTTTAAACGATTGCTTGATTAAGTTTACGATGTGAATAAATTGCTCGGATGTTAAATTATCACCGCTTAGCTGGGCTAAATCAGCACGGTGTTTTTCTTGGACGTGCATTGATTCGGTGGCCTGAAGAATGAGGTACTCAAGATTTTTAATCGAATAGATTTTTTCGCCATGAATTAAAGCACATGTTGCGATAACATGAAGCTCGTTTTTTGAGCATAGGCGTGCAACACTTTTGATTACCACGGGGGAGCCATGGGTTACATAAATAGACATCGGATTTTTTTTTCGAGAAAACATGCGGTTTTACCTATATTACAAGCATCCGTGATGTCTAAATAAAAATCAATTGTACGGGGTTTAAGCGATGATGTAAAGGAATGCTGATTATCGTGGTTCTTGAGGAAAAAGAAAATACAAAAAATATGGTGGCCAGAGACGGAATCGAACCGCCGACACGAGGATTTTCAGTCCTCTGCTCTACCGACTGAGCTATCTGGCCACTCAGCGCGTATTAAACGCTGTGTGGGCCTTTGAGTCAAGTAAAAACTCAAATTTTTATGAAAAAAGTTTAAGTGTTTTCTGAAAATCCTGCAGGAGGTGTAGAACCTTCACCAAAAAAGTATTTTTCCATTTCTTCTTGTAAAAAAGTTCGCGCTTTAGGATCAATCAGTGCCAGGCGATATTCGTTAATCAACATGGTTTGATGTTGTAGCCATTGTTGCCATGCTGTTTGAGATATCTGATTAAAAATTTTATCACCGAGGGGGCCAGGAAACGGGGGCGCGTCCATTTGATCTAAGTCTTGTTTTAGTTTGCTGCAAAAAATCTGGGTTGTCATACGAGGATTACTCAAATTAAAAAAATGTGCTTAATTATCTAAGAATATGACAAAAAGAGCAACATAGACCGTAATTGATAAAATGTATATGATGATGTATTTTAAGGTTTTGGAGATGTGCTCGATGTTTTTTAGTAGACGATTATCGTTAGAAGAAGCGCGTAATAAAATTAACGCTGAATATATAAACGCGCGTCATCAATTAAGCACTTATCAACATCAAATGCCAGAAATATATCATGCTCCCGTCGAGCGTTTTATTGAAAATATGGATGCTTTGCACGCCGGTGCCTGTGTGCCTAGCGCGGCGTTAATTCAAGCGATTCAAAAAACAGAAGGTTTTTTAAAAGGCGAGGTCACGTCTGAGGCGTATGGGCGCGTGATTCATGATATGAATCGAGGACGATCCGCTTCGTATGAGCCTTCCAGACTGAGTCAAGCCATGGTTACGTTAAGTTGGGCTGTTTGGGTTTTATCGCTCGTTTGTTTACTTGCAGGAGCATTATTATTAGGGATTATTGGATTGTTTGCGAGTTATGCGATTCACCATGATGCTATGCATACCGAGGTGAAATATCCGAATGCTCATGCGCAACATAATTCGACACACATTGGTGAGGCGATGGAACAAATTTTGAACATGGAGGTTTGTGGTGTGGCTGCTGCTAATAATAGGCTCTACGCTCCAGCCTAATTAAAATTAATTAAATAAGGATATTTAAATGTTTTACATGGATTGTAGACGTTATGTTTTATTAAGTGGTTTATTTATCTTAAGTAGCACGCAACTTTATGCCGGGACCATGGGGGCAACTTCAGGTTTTGATGGTTTTTCAGCCGGGCTTGGAGCAGGTTATGTGAATACCAACAGCAGCAAGTGGACGGACGTTACCATGGTTTCGCCGTTCCCGGTTGTGACCGAGTATTTTCGTGGTGACGATATTAAAAGTAGTTTGAGCCCCGTGGTGAATGCGAGTTATTTATATGCCTTAGAGCATTCATGGTTGCTCGGCTTAAAAGGTTTGTATAAATATTTGGGTGTGCAGCATTCTAAAATTGCGTGGTCAGGTACGTTTCAAAACGGTACGTATCAACAAGCTGATTTTCATACAAACATCATTCAAGAATTTTTCCTAACGGTAGAAGCCGCGTATGAATTTGTCCCTAATTGGATGGTTTATTTAGGGTTTGGTCCTGCTGTTACGGGGGTTAAAAATGAGCTACGAGGTAATCTTTTAGAAAGCACAGCATTTAACTTTCAATACACAGAAAAAAGCAGTCGTAAAACTTTATGGGGAGGAGCTGGGCAGCTGGGGTTTGAATATTTATTGCCTCATCGCTTTGCCATCGATGTTTCATATAATTTAATTGTGAGCCCGACGACAGATATATCGCCTATTTATTTTAGAACAAACTCGAGTAGTTATTACAGTAAGTTTTTAGGACAAATTCAGTTGCTTGAGCAGGGCTTAAATGTCACGATTAATAAATATTTTTAATCAATATTTTGCCTAAAATAAAAAACACGGAGAGTTCTGTATGTTCGTTTTGAAAATAAAGCACATGATCGGTGTTGTCAGTATGGTGTGTGTCGCATCATCGGGCGCCGTTATGGCTGCCGTACCGGCTTCTGGCCACGGTGCTTTATTATATGATGTAACGCAAGCAGGAGGTCCTGATTCGGCGCGAACGAACAATCCAGGGCAGTGGAAGGCGAACATTACCGCGTTTAATGCAGGGGCTACAAAGAGCTCCCAAATCTCGCGCTTGTATCCGTATTCAGGTGATATCGAAATGTATTGCACCGGGCTTAATGATGATTGTATTTATTCGGGCGCTAAACAAAATGTGTTTGTGTATTATACTGCACCAGCGGGGTATGGACAGGATTCGGTTGCAGCCTATCGCACCGCTTTTCCTCAAGCGACCGTTATGGCGATTATTGATGGAAATACAAAAAGTAGTTTACTCAAAGCCTTGAGTTACAGCTCGGTCGGAATACAAACAGCTGATTTGGTTGCGCGTACGATTTGCGCCGATCCCAATGTCGATGGTGTGTTTTTTGATTTAGAGCCGTTAGATATTAGCTCACCAGGGCAATTTGCATTTTACAAAGAAATTTCACGTCAATTTGCGAGCGCATTATGCATCGATACCAATCATCCCGATGGTCGTGTGTTCGGCGCATTTTTAAGTCCGCATAAAATCAGTGATTGGCCGGCGTTGGCTGCAGCGTTTGGAAGCAACGGTTATGCTGCCGTATCGGGTTATGATGTGGGGGATGTGCAGCCTCCCGTACCCGTAAGCATGCATGCTTATACCGCGAGTGTGACGGGGATGTTATTGACCATGGATGCTGAGTCGAAAAAAAATAAAATACCGTATACGGTGGTGATTCCTGCGGCGTCTAGTTTTTCTGAGTTTAATAAGTTTGGCTTTTATGATAGCAGTATTCCAGCGCCTAATTTTAGATTAGATAAAGACTATACTTCTGAAGGCATGACACAAATAGGTTACATGAAAGCCGCACGTGCGATTATGATGGCGCAAGCAAAAAGCCCTTATTTTATAGGCACAGACTATTGGAGTTGGAGTCAGTACAAGTCTCCTCTTCCTAAGCAAGATCAAATGCTTCTGCCTAATATTCCCGAAGGCGAAGTGGTGACGTATTTACAGCAATATGGCTAAATATCAGCACTCAGGAAAGTTAACGGCTAAGCCTCCGAGCGAGGTTTCTTTATAGATGCTTTGCATGTCTTTGCCGGTTTGAAGCATGGTTTTAATCACTTTGTCGAGCGACACATAATGTTGACCGTCTCCCATGAGTGCCATGCGTGATGCATTCACGGCTTTGACCGAGCCCATGGCATTGCGTTCGATGCAGGGGATTTGAACCAAGCCCATCACCGGATCGCAGGTCATCCCTAAATGATGTTCCATCGCGATTTCAGCAGCATTCTCAATTTGGTCGATGGTACCACCTAAGAGGGCGGTAAAAGCGCCGGCCGCCATCGATGAAGCCACGCCAATTTCACCTTGGCATCCGACTTCGGCACCTGAGATTGAGGCACCTTTTTTGTATAATATTCCGATCGCCGTTGCGGTGAGTAAATAAGTATAGATATCTTCGTTAGATGTATAACCATGGGCCTTTTGGGCGTAACGGAGTACGGCTGGAATAATACCTGCCGCACCGTTGGTTGGTGCCGTTACAATTCGTCCGCCCGCGGCATTTTCTTCGTTAACCGCCATAGCATAAAGATTTAAACGGTTTAAAACATCGGAGCTGGTATCGGTGTGTTGGGTGTTTTGTTTTTCATTTAATTTTTGATATAAACCCGGGGCGCGGCGTTTGACCTGGAGACCTCCAGGGAGTATGCCTTCGTTTTGGAAACCTTGCTCAATGCAGTTGTTCATGACGTCGGCAAGTTTTAAAATGCCGGTGTGAATCGCATCTGTACTTCGCCACACACGTTCATTTTCGAGCATCAGCTCCGCAATGGAGAGGTTGTTTTTTTTACATTGAGTGAGCAGTTCATCCGCAGTGTCAAAAGGGTAAGGTAGCGTGGCCTGTTCGGGTTGCTCCAGACCATAATTTTCTTCAGTAACAATAAACCCGCCGCCAATGGAATAGTAAACTTGGCTGATTAATTGCTTATGATGGTCGTCATACGCGGTAAAGCGTAAGCCATTGCTATGTTGAGGTAAGATTTCTTTTTGGAATAATACAAAATCTTGTACTGGATTAAATCCAATATATTTTTTGCCCGCCAGATGTAGTTTTTGGTTGCTCTGAATCGCTTGCATGCGGGCAACCATCATGCTGGGATCGACGGTCTCTGGTGCGTGGCCTTCAAGGCCGTTTAAAATGGCCTTGTCTGTACCATGGCCTTTGCCTGTTAAGGCAAGCGAACCATACAGTTCGGTTTTGATGCGATGCACTTGGTTAAAAACATCTGCCGTATGGAGTTGTTCTAAAAATTGATTGGCAGCTGCCATAGGGCCCACGGTGTGTGAGCTCGATGGGCCTATGCCAATAGAGAATAAATCAAACAAACTAATGCTCATATATTAACTCCATTTAAATCAAAATCAAATGCGGTTAGGGCAAGGCAAAATGCCAGTCCATGGCGCGTGATAAACCTTCGAGCATGATTTCGCCACGTATGCTGTTACCTTGTTTATTCACGCGCGGGCCAAACACGGCAATGCCGGCTTTGCCGGGTACGGTGGCGATGGTGTATCCCGAAACAGCACTCTTCGCCGGCATACCTGTACGCACCATATGGGTCCCTGATTCATCATAGAGTCCGCAGGTGGCCATGATGGCTAATGCGATTTTACACGTTTCTTTGGATATAATAACTTCGTTGGTGTTAGGGCAACGACCGGCATTGGCAAGTAACGTCGGGAGGTAGAGCATTTGATCCAGCGAGGTTTCGTAAGAGCATAGGGTAAAATATAAATTGAGTGTATCTTTCACTGAGTTACCTAAGAGCCCTCGGCCATTCAATAAATAAGCAACCGAGCGATTGCGATCGCCGGATCGTTTTTCAGAAGCAAAGACCAAAGGATTAATTGCAAGGCGTTCGTTAAACGTAATTCTGACCCATTTTTCAAGCCATGCGAATCGTGCTTCATCATTACCGGGAATATGTGAGCAGAGTACAATGGCTCCCGCATTAAGCATGGGATTTGAGGGCTTTGGCCCAAATTGTTCAAGGCGTGTTATGGATGAAAATTCATCACCTGAGGGTTCAACGCGCACCCATTCAAACACGTGCTCAGCACCAAACTCTTCAAGTAAACCGATGAGGGGGATCATTTTTGCGGTGCTTTGGAGTGTTATGCGTGGCAGTGGCATATTGCTATACATAACCGCTTCGCCACCCAGGGGCTGAACGGCAATGGCGGTGAGTTCATTATTAATATTTGCAAGTTCAGGAATATAATTAGCCGTTTGACCGTCATGATTTTTTTCAGCGACTTCGACGAGTTGCTTCAGAAGTTCAACGGTAATAATTGGTGTTGCCATAGTGCCCCTTGTATCTAACGGTAACCAATGATTATAGCGTAGTTTGATAGGCCATGACTAGAAAACTTACAAACTAAACGATTCCCCAAGATAGACAGCCCGTGCTTGTTTGTTGGCAAGCACTTCCGCAGGTGTACCTTCGCACAGTACTTGACCTTGGTTTAAAATATAAGCTCGGCTGCAAATATCCAACGTTTCACGAACGTTATGATCGGTAATTAAGACTCCGATATTACGATCGCATAAGTGCGCGATCATTTTTTTGATATCTAATACCGAAATGGGGTCAACGCCGGCAAACGGTTCGTCCAATAAAATAAACGAGGGCTCGGTTGCAAGTGCGCGTGCAATTTCGACACGGCGACGCTCTCCTCCTGATAAACTCATCCCTAAATTATCGCGTAAGTGAGTGATGTGAAATTCAATCATAAGTTTTTCGAGTATCTCAAGACGTGCTTGTTTATTTAAATCTTTACGACACTGAAGAATCGCGAGTAAATTATCATGAACCGACATTTTTCGAAAAATAGAGGCTTCTTGCGGTAAGTATCCAATCCCGAGTTCTGCACGTTTATGCATGGGAAGACGCGTGATTGCTTGATGGTTTAAATTAATTTCACCGCTATCCGAAGCTTGTAGTCCAACAATCAAATAAAACGTTGTGGTTTTACCAGCACCGTTAGGGCCTAAAAGCCCAACACATTCACCACGTTTAACATGTACACTGACGTCGTTAACGACCGTGCGGCCTTTAAAAGCCTTTTTGAGATGCTTGGCTGATAATTCATTCGTAACTGCGCGCATAGCGATTCATATTAAAATCATGTATGTGATTGATCATAACATAGGGTCTGATGGATTATCTTATTTTTGATTACGAAAGCTTTTCATCATCATGATTAACCCAGTAATCAGGAGGGCCACCATCCGGAGTGGGTCTTGTTGATAGTGGGCTCATATGAGCTGTTGAGCCTTGGTTGCTGCCACGATTTTGAGCTAATTCTTTGTTTTGATTTTTAATCTTGGTTTTATCTAATATTGTGATTAAATTTTGATTTTGGTAAATGAAAAATACGGTGTTTTGTTCATCTTGATAAGATTCATATAAACACGTCACATATAAGTAAGCATCTTTTTGGTCATGAAACCGAGCGATAGCTTGCTGTTTTGAATCATCATTTGCTTTCATCCAAACCTGAAACTCAAGGGGTTCTGCACGATTAAAATCACCATTGCCTTCCGCATATGTGGCGAATGCAACCGATACATGCATGTTATTCGATGTTTGTAATACGTCTTCGTTATCATACAATCGATAAATAATTTGTTTTTTTGCTTCAGCAGCCAACATCGATTTTTTTGTTAAAAATAATTTTGCTTGATGTAATACACTAAACTCGGCAATCCGTTCTTCTTCGCCTTTGGCATAATGTTGGGTGATTTGATAGTTCATGAGAATCCAGAGCAGTAGCTATTGTTTCATTATATTTAAACTCGAGTATAGTCGAGCAAGCTCGATGAATCGATTTCACAAAGGAAAATAATTCATGGCCATTAAATCAACTATTTTTAAAATTAATCTTCAAATCGCTGATATGGAGCGTCATTATTACCACGATCATGCGTTAACGATGGCACAGCATCCATCCGAAACGGATGAACGGATGATGATGCGCTTGCTAACGTTTTGCCTGCACGCGCATGAATACTTGGAATTTGGCCAGGGGATGACAAATGAGGACGAGGCTGATGTGTGGCAGAAAGATTTAACCGGCACGATTGTGTTGTGGATTGACGTGGGTATGCCTGACGAAAAATTACTTCGTAAAGCGTGTGGGCGCGCCAAGCAAGTGATGGTTTATTGCTATGGCGGACGAACTGTTGATCTGTGGTTCACGCAAAATAGCGCTCAGTTTGAACGGCTCAAAAATTTGACTGTAATCAACGTGCCTATGGAAAGCAGTCGTGCCCTTGCAAACATGGTGCAACGTAACATGCAACTGAATTGCTCGATACAAGATGGTCAGGTTTGGCTAGCTAATGGCGATGAAAGCGTGATGATTGAGTTGGTGACGCTGAAGGCGCCGCATGGGTATAACCATACTTAAATAAAACGAGGTTCATGTGTCATCAAATACTAACGCTAAAGCTAATTTTAATATTTTAAAATTATTAGATGTTCAATACCCGATTATCAGTGCGCCTATGGGTAATATAGCGGGCGGTCGTTTAGCCACAGCGGTTAGTCAGGCTGGTGGCTTGGGTTTAATTGGTGGTGGGTATTGTGATGCTGATTGGATTGCACAACAGCTGGATATCGCAGATAATCAACGTTTTGGTATTGGGTTTATTAGCTGGCGACTTAAAGATAATCGTGCAGTTTTAGACATGGTTCTTGAGCGCAATCCACAAGCCATCATGTTATCTTTTGGGGATATTGCCCCGTTTGTAAAAAAAATAAAAATTAAAGGCATACCACTGATTTGCCAAGTGCAAAGCGTTGAGCAAGCTATGGATTGTAAGAACAAAGGCGCGGATATTATTATTGCGCAAGGTACCGAAGCCGGTGGTCATGCTGCAGAACAAAGTACGATGTCTTTAGTGCCAGCGATTGTTGATGCGATAAGTCCTATGCCTGTGATTGCGGCAGGGGGTATATGCGACGCGCGTGGTGTGAATGCCGCACGCGCTTTAGGGGCACAAGGTGTACTCATGGGGACGCGTTTTATGGCAAGTCATGAGTCTTTGGCATCTGACAAAGCGAAGGCGTTGATGCTATCAGCTAAAGCCTGTGACACCATTAGAACACGCGTTTTTGATTATGCACGAGGTTATGATTGGCCAGAGCCTTATACAGCAAGAGTGCTTCAAAATTTATTTACACATACATGGCATGGTCAAACTCATTTGAAATCGTTAATTAATGCCGAACAACAAGCTGTGTATCTTGATGCTTGTGCACGCTCTGATTTTGATATTGCAGGCTTATTTATTGGCGAAGGCGTGGATTTAATTCAAGAAATTCTTCCGGCTGCCACCATCGTAGAGCAGTTAGCCGGGTCATTTTATTAAAATTAAACGTCGTTAAACGTTCGGACACATCTAGCCCCGTTGATTAAGCCCTTATAATCTGTGCGCTGAAGACCCGTGGTAACATTTTGACTCCAAGCTTGTCCTGCAATGGAGGACTCTGTCGATGCCCAATACGCGGCCGTTGGAATAACACCCTTATCTTTTAGGTTAGTATACAAATTTTGCATGAATGGCGACGCTAATGTACCGCATCCGTTCCCAGTAGAGGATCCATCATATCCCATTTCACAAATCGCCGGTAAATACCAGTTGTCAAAGCCAGCAACGTCAAGAGCAGCACAGCCGTTACCTGCCACTTGGCCAACTAATCCTGCGGCAACAATGCGAGCGGTGTTACATGCTCCGTCACTTTTACCATTGCACGACGTGGGTGACGCGGTCGAATCTACACCAATACCACCAACTAAAACGTCAGTAGGTCCCCAGGGCCCAGCATATCCATTCTCTAAGGTCGTCACTTTCCCGCCAATACTTTGCGCTATATCTGTTGTTTCAGTTACCGAAAATAAAGCACCGCCTTGGTAAATGCAGCCATAGCCTAACACCACAACGCTGGTGGATAGCGTAGGTGCATTATCTGTTTGGATTTCAATTATACCCGGCACAGGTGCCGTGACAGGTACGGCCGTATCACAAGATATCAAATTATCGTCGGACGTGGCGATGGAGCCAGGCGTGATGGTTATCTCACAAGAATCACCTGCCGGTAGTGTGCTGGTGCAGGTTGTTGAGGTTGTTGTACCTGATGGCCAGGTGGGCTCGTTGATCGTGAGGTTACCTGCAGGGTTTGGTCCGGTATTCGTAATCGTGATGTTTCTGGGTATGCCACTCACACCCGTAAAGCCCGAGTTTGTGTCTTCTAAGCCGGTTACACTTAGCGCTAATTCACTGGTGCTGACCGCAAGGGAGGTTTCCGGAGCCGTTTGAATTAAAGTAATATCTAAACTATCAGCTACACTGGGGCGATTACACAGCATTATGCTGTTTTTCTCACAGACCATCGGTCCATTCCGCACATCACCTTGTAAAAGGCCCCCGGTTATTAATAAGTTGAGGGTGCATGATTGGTTGAATCCTAATGTAAAAGGATTCGGACAGTCACCAGCTGCTGAGATTATTGGGGTAATGCCTGCGATAGGGTTCATGGCGAGTGTATGTGTTTTTGATGACTGATTGGTAACTTGGTATTTTACTGTGGCTGTACGTGTGGATGGAACGGAGAGCGTTGTTGCTGTTAGAGGGGTAAATGTCCAGACAGGGTTAGAAGCCGCGTTGGCTACGGCATTTAACAAGCATAATGTAATGATACTTAGTAAGCGAGGAATTAAAACGCATGTATTCATGATTAAATATTCCAAACGTGTCAATTTAATAACAATAACACATGACGTTTATTGAGATATAATTTTAGAGATAAAGCCGTTACTTATGTAAAATAACGGCTTTTGATAGGTTTGCTTTGATTTATATTTATACTCTCGCTTGAGGTTGGAACGTAAAGCCAAATTGAAGCTCGCTCACATAGACATGATTAAGCGCTAGACCACGCCCAATTGTTTGTCCCGTTGCGGCCGCAAGGTTGCTTTTACCCCAATCCGCAAAGTCATATCCTAGACCAAATATCCAATCTGGGTTGATGCGTTTTTGAAGTCCTGCACCGACGGTATAGGTAAATGCCGTAGTCGTATGTGATTTAAAGAGAGGCGGAACAACTTGTTCGAATATCTTGGCGTTTAAACCAAATTTGTGAGATTGGTTAAATCCAAGGCCAACACTTCCGCTAAGATACGGGTGTAACGATAATAATCGTTTGGTGTCATGCTCAGAGATAAGCTTGCCTTTAAGTGCAAAAGCGAGGTGATTGATGCTGTATGTATAATACATGTTATTAAAATTCGGATCTGAATCGACTAAAACATCACCGGTTAAATCAAGGTTTGATGCACCTTGTACAGCAAAGCCAAGTTGACCTTTATACTCGGGATAGATGGCCTGTTCATAACCTGCAAAAATTTCACCCACGGCAACCGCGCGTGTATTGTTGGTTTTAACATAAGTGGATTGGATATCAGGTTGTACCGCAAATGTTTGTGTTTTACCGCCATCACTCCAACCAGGACCAAAATTAAGTGTAAGAAATCCTGGGTGTGAGCCATCACGTTCTAATGCGGGCATGTTGTTTTTCATGGTGGTTGGGGCTCGATTACTTCCAAAGGTTTTACGAGGTGACCTCATACTATCTTGGTTAACGGGCTCTTGCTTCATCACTAAAGGCGAGGCGTGGCTTACAGAATTTTGATCGCCTAAGAGTGCAAGACTGGCTTGCTTGACTTCCTTCGTATTATTAAACGGCCCAAGATAAACAACATAAGGTACCGATGCATCAGCACGATGAACCAGATGTACCGGCTGATTTGTTTGACGAGCAAGGCTGTCTCGGTATTCTGTTGCATACTGTTTATTTTTGAACGATCCCATTTGAATAATATATTGATGGTTGCTCTGCTCGGAGCTTGCGAGCCTTTTGCCTTGTTCTGCGCCATAAACGGAAACGGTTGCTGCTTGAACCGAGGTATTTAATAGAATAAGACTCGATAAGAGTAGGTTTCTTGGTAAGGCGTTGATCATCATATTAATCGTCCTTAATTAATGTAATATCAACATATAGTATTTTTTTTAACAGTGCAACAATTAATATTTGTGCTATGTCAGTGTTTCTTAGGATCGATAAGAATCAGCGTCCCTTGGGCTTTATCGGCACTTGCTGTGGTCATAAGACGTTCGGCTTTAGTGTCATAATTGATAACAGGGGCTTGGAGGGAATTTTCACCCTGAATAATACGTGCGTTTCCAACCAATTCTAATCTATTTTCAAGTGGGTAATACGATAACGTGTCAGCATAAGCATGCAACGGCGGCTTGTCGGGCGAGGTGCACGTCCAGAAATGAGCTTGTTTTTGTTTATCGCCATGAGCGATGGCACGCGTGAACTCGTATTTTGCATTGATCATGGTGATTGCATCGGTGGCACGCAAATGCGTGCTGCCCTGGTCGATGGATACGCCTTTTGTGTAGTGACCTTCGCCTGTTTTTTCATCGAGCGAGGCATGTCCGGATGAAAAATAAACAAGCTCGCTACGATCGGTGGTTAATGCGAAAGCATTGAACGACAATAAACTTAAACATAACAAACTTACACCGATAAATTGATTACCCATGCGCAGGCCTATACGTTGCACGTGCATTGTGAAGTAAATCGACCTGATGTTCGGCCAAATTAGCTTTCATTCCAATCGCTTCTAAGATGTTATCTTCTTGTTCCCACGTAATTTTAAGCGGTGTATTGGCCAACTGCGTCTTTGGAAAATAAGATATTTGTTCGCTTTTTAACACGCCGGCGGGGGTGTTTTTGAAGGCTGTATGCTCGATCTCGACCTGTTTTTTAAAGATAACTTCTTGTCCATTATCGGTAATCACGGCTTCTTGTGATTGAATGCTCCAGGTGGGTTGGTCGGTCTCGGTGACTAATATACGTGGTGTCTTCAACCAAAGATTTTGTTCGCTTGGAATATGCTGTGCGTACGGTGTTTGTAAGGCATGCAAGCGATGCCCCGTGGTATCAAACTGCTCGATCTCAAGGGATGTGAAACGATGATCGGGCGTGTTGTTCAGGGCATTTTGGTCTGGCATGGGCGAAGACGATTCGGTTAGAAAAAACCAAGCTGCTGCCGCCATGATAACCAGGATTGAAAAAAGCCCTGTGATACCGCGGGTTGTGTTCATGCTGTGAGGTAATGCTCTAATGCAAGATTAAATTTATCTTGGGTTGTGAGAATAAAATCACATAATTCACGTACACCACCAAAACCACCGTCTTTTGTGGTGACTAAGTCAGCTGCATGTTTAACTTGACTCACAGCACTTCCCACAGCAACACCCAAGCCCACTTGCTGAATAATCGGTAAGTCAGGTAAATCATCACCGATGTAAGCAAAGGCTTCATCAGGTAAATTCAGTGTTGTTTTAAGTGTTTCATACGCTTTTTGTTTATTGGTTTGGCCTTTGTAAAAATGTTTGATACCGAGTTGCGTCATACGTTCATCGATGATCGTGTTACTTGTGGTGGTGATGATCGCAACCTCGATACCCGCAGACATCAGCAACTTGAGCCCCATGCCATCGAGCACATGAAATGCTTTCGATTCGTTACCGTTGATATCTATATATAAAAATCCGTTGGTGAGTACGCCGTCAACATCGCAAATCAAGCAACGAATATTTTTTGTTTTTTCAATGATTTGAGGTGAGTCTGATAAGTTCATACATAAATCTCTAAAATTAGGTTGAATGTATTATCGCTCAATTAACCGCATTCATCCATGAGCGCACGTAATAAAAATATAAGAGTATGCCTCGCAAGTGATATGACAAGGCTCTGACGTGTTATTTATTTCAGTGACAACTCAGGTGACCAAATAATAATGCAGTACCTGCAACCCCTGTTATAGCTGCAACCACAACGTTCGTGGTTATAAGTGCTGTTAATAATAAAATCAAACTGATCGCGGGTGTCACGGGATGAGATAAAAGGTCAATCCAAAAATGTGGCGCATCTGTTTGTAGGCTAGTAGGTTCTTCTGGATTAGTAGGTTCTTCTGGATGCGAGAAAAACCTTATAGCCTCGTGTAAAGCAGCAGGCATGATAGATGACGGAGCCCGCGGTATCTGTCGGGCTATGTCTTCATGAGGTGCGATGGTTGGTGAATAGATATGAGCGACCTGATCTATTTCTCCAGCAGCTCGAGTGTAAATCATATTGGTAATTCGCCCGTTTTCACGGATGGGCTTCCAAGCCAAGAGTATGTCAGTCATCAGAAAAAAATCATTTCTTATCGTGGTGGTGGCAGGGATTAAGAAACTAAAAATTGTTAGCAAAGGATCGTTGCCTAATGCTTTTAATCCCGTATTTTCAGAAGCAGAAGTAAGCGCTATCATTGTGTTTTCGACATCATGTGTTAGGCCGTTATTGGAAAAGTCTAAATCACAATTTGGTCTGATATCTTTTAAATTGCGCATTAATGTGCGTGGATGGCGAGACAACCCATTGTTACGCAAAGAAATGGCCGTTACATGCTCAGGAATGGCTCCAATCACAGCAAGAAACGCCTCGAGTGGTAAATAACCCCAATAATTACGATCTAAAGAAAGCTTTTTAATATGGGTAGGTATAACTTCTAATGCGCTTACTAAATAAGGAACCGAATGCAACTCATTATTATCTAACATAAGGGTTGTCACGCCGGTTTGCATAGCAAGTAAAATCGCGCGTAATCCTCGTGCTCTGTGTCGCCAAAGTGTATTGTTACTTAAATCAAGTTTTTCTGTACTTATAGGCAAGGTTTGTACTAATGACGTGAGTTCTGCTGTTTCTATCGCGCCTAATTCGTTGTTGGTTAAACCTAATGTTTTTAAGGCGGGCAAAGAAGACGTTAAAGCACGTAAAGCTTCTGGATATCGATTTAATCGATTAGTTCTTAAATCTAAATGCTTGAGTGTATTAATTTGTGCAGCAGCTATGGTGTACAGTTGCTCGGATGTTAATTCATTATCTCCTAAATGTACGGCATGATGGTTTTGTAAAATCGCCACCAACGTTGCTGGCGATAAGCGCCAGAGATCATTACGTCTTAAGTTGACGGTGTTGACCTTTAGGGCATTAAAAATCTCGGGATTGTCTCGCGTGCCTAGAGTATTGCATGCCAACTCAAGCGTATGTACAGATGTACGCTCTGATATTACTGAAAATATTGCGATTAAATCATCGTCGCTTTTATTAGCAGAACTTAATCCATTATTGGTTAAAATAAGGGTCGTTATGTGAGCTGGAATATTGCTTAATAGCTCAATTAAGCCTTGAGTTAGCATCCGACCAAGGCCTGTATTGGTCAAATTTAATGTACTGATGTTGGGTGGAATGGATTGTATTAATCTTAAAATATCGGCAGGTTTTTTTGTAGATAATAAGTTATCTCTTAAATCAAGTTCTGTAACGTTCCATCTAGGAATACTTCTTATTGCAGAATCTACCGTAGAAAAGTTTGCTAAATTTAAAGCATAACGCATGATTTAATATCCCGAATACAAAAGTGCCATGTACTTTACCATAAGACTTAATTAATGTACACTTAACCCCGCGCAATATTACTTTATATATCAAGAAAAAATTCAATATATATTATAAATCCTGAGGAAAAATAGCATGAGTTTTAGTCTGCGAGAATTTAATCGATTATCAGAGCAAAGTGAATTATTTGATGAGATGTATTGTAATAATCAAGCTTCAAATGCTGAATTAGAGCCTGAAGTGTTAGAAGCGCATGAAGCGATTATTCAAGGTTATCAGGCGTTGATTGCAGGGCTTAGTCAGAGCAAAAAGAAAGAAAAAGCAGATGTTTACAATAACATGCATGTGCAATATGAAGGGCTCCGTAAATATTATGGTATCTGTTTTGATAAAACGCCCAAAGAAGCCAAAGCTGATAAAAGAGAACTGTTAGAGAAGCAATGTACGTGTAATGCCCAGTGTATTTTTTATGCGACATCGTCTCGTGATACATATCCAACAAAGAGTGCTAAAACGTTTGAGGCAGAGTATTTAGCAGAATATGAGGTTGTTAAAAAGCGTTTGAGTGCTGCAAGAAAAATACTAGATAACTCAAATTCAAGCTCAAGCTTAAACTTATATATGGATACTTCAGGTGAGGTCGATTGTGATGATGAAGCGCTGCCTGTGCTCGTACGTAAAGTATCTAAACATACAGAGGCAGGTATTGAAAGCCTCATGAGTTTACGTCAGAACAGCACATCCAGTGAGGATGATAGCGAATGTGTGTCTGAAGAGGGGCATAGTGAATGCGTCTCGACGCTTTTAGCATTTGCAACACCAAGAACATGCTCGCCCCAAAAGAGTCTAGAGCTTATTAATCAGTGCTGGCGTGATTTGCATCTACTTTCCCAATCAGCAATATTTGAGCATCACCCTCAGCGCGTTAATATTATGGCAAGTGTTCAGTTACTGGCTACGGTAAAAATTAGTTTGGAAGGTGAAAAATCACAGAATAATCCTACGCCCTCTCTCTCAATCCAGGGGTTTATGGCGCCATCAAGGACCGTAGGCGTAAAGCGGACTAGCCGTGATGAGCAGCAAGAAGAGATAGATACCCGTCCTACACAGGCAAGTAGCTGTTCTTCAAGTTATAATTAAAGCATGTAGTGTAATTGCTTCTTTAGTGACAAGTATCAAAACAAATAAAATGATGTAGCTAAAGAAGCAATAAGACCTATATTTAAACCCATGGTTATTTGTGATACAATGCGTTTTATAAGAAATCTATATAGATGAATAGATGAATATATGATTCGAAATCACGATAATCAAATCAAACGTTCAGCACGATCAACCCGAGCTACACCATCATCCATCGAAACACCGGCGTGTGGTTATGATTGGACCGAAAACGGTGTACGTGAACTTGCTTCTGAAATCACCCAAAAAACAGGACGTGCTATTAAGTTTTTATTTAATAAAAACACGGGTCAAGGTGATCATCAATCAATTGAGTCGAATATATTTATTGCACCGACGGCGCTGTTACAAGAGCGCAATGATTATCCTATTTATGGAGCATTTGCTAAAACATCGTTTACTCAAAAATTAACGTATCCGTATTGCTTGGGCGAATACCAAGGGGCACTTAAAAAAATTATTGAAGAGAAAGAAGAACAAGATGAGCAAGAAAAAGCAGAAAAAAGTTGTTTATATACGTTTAATCTTGGTCATGGATTTGAATTAAGTGCCGAGCATGAAGGCAGTTGGACACGCATGATTAACAGCGCGAGCTCCGAAGAAACGGCCAATATTTATTATGAGCGGGTGAATGATAAAATTTACTGCTATTTAAAACATCCGATACAGGCAGGTGAGCAATTTCTGGGTTATTATGGCGATGCTTATCAATACGATAATAAGCGCTTTCTTCAGTCCTGTGATAATTGGCAAACCTCGCTCGAGCGTTATCAAACGCACATCGCGTTATATAGGTATACCATACGTGGCGTTGAACGTTATGCATTGCCTGATATTAAAAAGCTTACGCGTGATACGGTTAACCTTCCCATCTTAATTCGCTTAAATGCTACGCGTATGGATATGTCTTTTTTACCCCAATGGCAGCAGGAAAATAAAACATTACTCCATTGGGCTTGCGAAACAGGCGATCTGGAGTTACTTAAATCCGTGCGTGATCTTAATCCTGATATCAGTATTCAGTCGCGCATCAGTGGACAGACATCATTGCATGCCGTGATGATAAATCAAGCACTTTCATCAGTCCAAAAAATTGAATTTTTAGATGTGCTCTTAGCCAATCAGCCTGTTAGGCAGTTGATTGCCATCGTGCTTCAGGACAAAGAAGAACAATCTATTTTACATCTTGCGATTGAACAAGAAGATATTGAATTAATTGCTTATATTTTAACAACTGAGCTTCAAAAGCGAAATTATAAAGATGGTAAAGATATTCGTAACTGCCTCAATAAGCAGGGTCGAGATTTTATCTTAATGGCTTTAGCTAGCGGCTCGCTTAATGTCTTAGACGTGATTAAAGCCTACATGGGAGCAGAGGACGTAGCCGAGATACTTGAAAACCGTGAAGAAGTTCTGCGTGAAATTTGGACTGATCTAGCGACGCGATATGATGATGCAGTCTTACGTCAGATCAAATTATTTTTGGGTTCTTTTGTTGATCCAAATGATCAGGAGATGGGGCAAAAGCTAAATGCGTGTTTACCTGTAGATGAAAGTACTTCTAAGATGGAAGAATGCAGTACGCATGAAAACGAGGTTGATACTTTATGCCCCTCAAGCTCGAAAAAGAAACGCATTTATCCATCTGGCTTATTGCATGAAACAACTAGAAATCGTCAGAAAATTATAGTTGGTGAGGTTCCCGCAGGGCATTCTATGTTTAATCGACGTACGTCTGTGCGCCCAGGGAGGGATACTCCCTCGCTTGTAAAAGCATTATCCGTCTATTATACGGCCGTTGTTAAGATCGATTGTTCTTGGATGCCCCATCTTTCCGATAAAATATTACAATATATCCATGTCGGTCGTGTGGTCAAACTCGATCCTGAATTACAACTTGAAATGATTTTTCGAGTTGTGAGTGCCTTACCGTTAGGTACCATGTTATTACTGGAAAAAAACTTGAGTCACGAGCAGTTACTTATGGCCGTCCAAGCATGCTCAGAGAACACGGTGATTATTTTAGATCCGCTGCTTTCAATAGAACAACTGGAAACGGTTGCGTCTAATCTCAATTCGGAGGCGCTGCTTGCATTAAGGCCCTGTATGTCTAAAAAAAGTATGGAGATTGTGGCCGTCAACTTACGTGATCGTGCAAGCGTCACATTTTATGATAGTCTTTTTATTCCCAGTTGTCAGATTAAGTCTTTATCGCGCTCAATTAAATCGTGCTGTGTTATTGAGACTCAGCCTGATATGCATAAGGATATCTTAAGTTTTTTGTCAAAATCCACATGTAAACTCCGAGTAAGTCGACGCCATCGTCATACTTCACCCTGCATATTTAGGAGTGCTCATGTTGAGTTTCAGGTGTCTAATGCTGCTTCACCCGTTATTCTATCGTTTAAGTATGATGCGCATGTGAATCTCTGCGCGTCTTGGCCAGATGAAGATATTATTCACATGGTCAGATCGACATCTCTAGGGTTTGTCGTTAGTTTAGATCCAGCATTGTCGCTTGATATGATTCGTCAGGTGGCCTCTGAATTACCGTTTGGTGTGATGTTGTTGTTAGATCATGAGTTAAGTCATGAACAACTACAAGCTACAGCGCAATCATGTTCAGCAGGTGGGGTGATTATTTTAGACCCCTTACTTTCATTACCACAGCTTACGGCACTTGCGTCTAACATGAATACGCAATCACTTCTTGCGCTCAGGCCCTGCATGTCAAAAAAAAGTATGGGTACGATTGCCTTTTATTTGAAAAAAGGCGCGAGGTTAACGTTTTATGATAGTGATCGTATACAGCTCTCTGTGATTGAACATACGCTCAAGCATCTTACGCCACGATGTGTTGTTGAAGTTCAGCCGAATATGCCTTCAGAGGTTTTGTTTTGGATATCAAAATCACTTTCCAAGCAACATCGTTTATCGTTGCATGAGCCTATTAGTTGTTCTTTGAATACACGACTTAAGTCTTGTCGTGGCACCATGCTTATGTTGTCAACCATGCAAATTAAAGCCAGTCTTTCTGGGTTGCAAGGCACGTTGCTTTATCCTCGATACGCCAAAGCATGGCAACATTATGCAATGATTGATGGATTGCCCGAAGGTAATGTCGTTCAGCTGCATCGTGCTATGGATCTTGTATGGATTGGAGTGGTTACATCAAACATAAAAGCGAATACGTTAGTTGTATTGTCACATACAATCACGGATGAACAATTTATGGCCGCTGCGCGAGGTGCTGTTGTCGCGAGGGAGGGTTCTAATGCGGCAGAATTTTGGCCCGTTCTTTTAGAACATGAACTTGAGTTTAGAATAGGCCATCCGGATGGGGCGTTGTCGATGAATGCTCTGGAGCGCTTAGAGCGCATCACAGAGCAAGAAATTGCGAGCAATGCTTGTTCAATGCAGTTCAGATAATACTTACAGGTAGACAAGCATCAATGAGTGGGAGGGGGGGGAGCCACATAGAGGCTCACAGATTGAGGTTGAATATCTCTATTCAATTTTACTCCAGAATTTTGATTGATAGTTAGGGTTTTTGGGGCCACCAGAATTCTTGAGTTTGGACGGAGCATACTGAGAAAAAGATTTTAAGCAGGCAGCTGTATTGCCTCCCTGTCCAACAATAGCAACGGCATCATTGACTCGGTCTGGCCCATATTGCCCTTGATAGTTAATCCATGCTGGAGCCGTGTTAGGATCATCTAAACGAACCGTATTGTTATTTTTCCAAGGTGTCCAAGGGATGGTGCTGTGAGAGCCGTTATCAATCGCTTTTAACCAGATACCACAAACGGAACCAATATTAACGCCTTCCCAAGCAATGCTTTCTTCATTAAATATTTCTTTCTTTTCGTTCGAGGCATGAGAGTTGCAAGCAGAATAGGCTTTTGGATGTCCGGCATCGTAGCTTATTTTATTTCCAGCCACCCAGTGGCCACCACCATGTCCGGCATAAAAAACACCTAATATTTTGTCATACGTGTCGTTGACCCGTACGGTAATATGCTCCCAATCGCCTTCATGATAAGCAAAATTTTTCCAAACAAAATTCTTGCTGGATACAAAATCGCCTCCGAGCCTAAAAAATTGGGGGGCATTTAAACCATAAAAATTCCAATACTGGATATCGACAAAACCCGCGCTTATTGATGGTTGGTCTTTTACAGCATAGCTTTTAATTCTAATATAATACGGGGCGTTGTTGACGTCTTGTTCACCCAAAAGACTGGCTTTATCGGCTGATTTTAGGTAGCCATCTTGATTGGATAAGTCGGTTGGTGCCGGCTTGTGCTTGACCAATTCGTCGTTGGTATTATAGTAATCAACATAATTAAGAAAATCTTCTACTTTGAATGGTCTTGTATCTTGGGTTTCAGGCGATTCTTTTATGTCGCAAAGATACGTTGTTGGGGCGATCTCATTGATTTTTTCATTGGGGATATTTTTTAGGGTCGCCGTGAGATTGTCATTGGCTTGGCTTGCAAGAAAATTTTTATAAAAGCCTGCACGGTCACAATTGAACATATTTACATTGAAGCTTCTGGTAGCACTTGCGTCACCGGTTTTAATGTTAAATTTACAACTGTGGGTGGGTTTCCCTTTTTTATTAAACTTGACCTCTACATACCTGACATCCCGTGTACGATTATTTTGCCCGGGGTCTTTTTTACATCTTGAGGTCGTTAAAATATAGTGTGATTTATCATCCAGAACGCTTTGCTCGCTAGAATTATTGTGTGTCCAGCTCCCGGAGTGTAACTGGCATCCTTGTCTCGCTTGAATTTTATAACCAAGGCTTGAAAAGGTCTTGATAAAATCACTATCCAAGTTGATCGTATATTTTGAGCCAGCGGTTGCTGAGTTAGATATTGCGAGCGCTAGGACGGCCACAGATGTCGATAAATATTTTTGATGCATAAAATTAAAAATCCTTTTTTATTTTTATAAATTTAGAGCCGCGTATCCTCACATCCATGACTTGCTCTTGTCAAGGTCAGCATTTTCAATGCAATAACGCATTAATTGCTTTTGGTTTGCTCCATTTTTTATTGATTCACAACAACACATCACGTCGTACTAAGGCATGTGATATGTCATTTTGGGATCTCCTGAATGAGCGTTGATTATTAGTGAAGTAACTTTGTTTTGCGCCCTAAGCCCGTACCTGGAAATGAATGTATTTTTGTGTAAGACTTTAATCTGGGCTGCTTATCGAATGATTATGAAATAAATAATTTATAAGGACACACATGAATAAATCTATTGAGCTCATTGACGAGCGGGAAGCATGCGATAAGGTAGCTGCAATTTATAAAGATATTCGCAAGTGTTTTCAAATTGACTTTGTTCCTAACTTTTTCAAAATACAAGCAGGTAGACCCGACCTTTTAGAATCCACGTGGGTTGCGGCTAAAACAATTTTAATCAATGGGGTATTGCCAAGAACCTTGAAAGAGATGATTTTTACTGCTATTTCAAAAGAAAATAAGTGTGAATATTGTGAGTCTGCTCATTTAGCATTTTGCACTATCTTAGGTGTAGATTCAGTAACAAAAGAAAATCTATTAGAGGATATTCATGCTATAAAGCCCGCACGAAATAGAGATATTATTTTATTTGCAATTAAAGTTGCAACGCGTCCTCCTCAGGTAGAGCAAGTTGATTATGATCAAATTAGAGGGTTAGGCATAAATGAGCAAGAACTTCAGGAGATTATTGCCATGGCGTCTTTTGCAACGTTTGCAAATATGCTGGCCGATGGGTTTAAGGTGCCTATTGATTCTGAGTTCCATGATATTTTAGGCTCTGCTCAATGACACGAAATACGATTATCATAGGATCAAATCTTTATGCAATTCTACTAGAAATCGCGTCGAAAATATCTCAAAGTGAAACACTCAATGAACTTGTTAGTTATTTAAATCAACGTTTAAAATATTTCTTAGATTTTCAACATTGCACATTAACCTTAATAAACGGCAACACCCATTCTGCTTATTTAATATACTCAATAAGCCATGCGGACGCTACCGATTCTGCTCATAATCGTCCTCTTCAAAATAGTCTAACAGAATACCTCATCAAGCAAGACTCACCAATTTTAGAAAAAACCAATTCGAATACCAAGGCTTGGAAAACGAAAGAGCCTATGCTTGCAGAAGATGAGACACAATATATCTTAGGGATTCCTGTATTAGATGGTATGACTATCATAGGTGGATTGTTTTTTTCAGCAAAAAATGATGCTTTTTCTGAGCTTGATCGCCGTTTATTTGGTGACTTCGGTTACATTCTTGGGGCCAATATAAAAAAAATTCAATTACAAACGGAGCTTCAGGGACTAGCATACTTTGATAAACTTACCACGTTATACAATCGTGCTTCTTTAGATGATATTTTAAACAAAGTCTTATCGATATCTAAGCGTCATAATTATGTTTTCTCCCTTTTGTTTTTAGATTTGGATGCATTTAAATATATTAATGACACTTATGGGCATGATGCTGGTGATAAGCTTTTGCAAGATGTTGCCATGAGATTGAAAAACTCGGTGCGTACGGAAGATTGTGTTGCTCGATTAGGTGGGGATGAGTTTGTTATTGTGTTAAGAAACCTCAGGGTAAAAGCAGAAGCAAAACAATTTGCAAACACAATTATCTCTTCGTTTAATGAGCCATTTTTAATAAATAACAAGGCAATTAAAACGAGCATAAGTATTGGTATAGCAACTTTCCCACATGATGCTACGGATAGTGAAGGTTTATTAAAAGCAGCTGATAAAGCTATGTATGACGCCAAAGCACAAGGAAAGAATAAAGTGATCGAATTTGGCGCCTAGGTCAGAAGAGCGCGCTCTATAGATAATTATTACAACGTTCTAACCTTGATTAAATCATACCCGCACGCAATAGATCGTGGATATGTAACACCGCTGTGGGCTTGTGCTCTGAATCTGTAATTACCAGCGAAGTAATGCTGTGTTGTTGCATGAGCGCTAAAGCTTCGGCTGCAAGCATGCCTTGGGAGATGGTTTGGCAGCCTTGGGTCATGACGTCTTTGATGAGGGTGGTATGAATATCGTAAGATTTAGTTAATGTACGTCGAATATCGCCGTCGGTGTACACGCCAACCAAACAACCTTCGCTATTGACCACGCAAGCCATACCGAGTTTTTTAGCACTTAACTCGATGAGGGCATCACGCACCAGCGTTGTTTCGGTAATTTTTGGCAAGGCTTCGCCGGAATGATAAAGTTCATCGACGGTCAGTAGTAATTTCTTACCCAGTGCGCCACCCGGGTGTGCGTGTGCAAAATCATCAGCCGTAAAGCCTCGGGCTTCAAGCAGTGCCACAGCTAAGGCATCACCCATCACGAGCGCGATGGTTGTGCTTGTGGTGGGGGCTAGGCCAAGTGGGCAAGCTTCTGCTGATATTTCAAGATTTAAATTCACGGTGGCTGTTTTAGCGAGTATCGAGTTTGGATTGCCTGTGAGCGTTATCAGAGGCGTGCCTAAGCGTTTTAAGCTGGGTAATAGGTTAAGTACTTCGTGTGTATTGCCTGAATTAGATAAGGCGAGCACGATGTCGTTTGATGTCACCATGCCTAAATCGCCATGGTTTGCTTCTGCGGGGTGCATAAAAAAAGCAGGGGTGCCTGTGCTGGCCAGTGTCGCTGCAATTTTTTTACCGATATGGCCCGATTTTCCCATACCGGTGACGACGACACGGCCAGTACACGCAAACATGAGTTCGCAGGCGCGCTCAAAGTTTTTATCAATGGTTTGAGCGAGCGCAAAAATAGCAGCAGCTTCGGTTTCTATAACGGTGAGGCCTGAGGTGCAAAAGTTCATGGTGTCAAAACTGGATAAAATCGTACTTTGATTCTATCATAACTAAAGCTAACTCTAAATTAATAATCGAGCTGGCCATCTGCGCATACCGGGATATATAATTGAGCAAACATGACAAGGAGTCATACGGCATGCACGAATCATGGGTGGATATTTCAAAATTAACATTTTCCCATCATAATAAATTGATTTTTGATCAGGTTGATATTCGCGTACAACGTGGAAAAATTACAGCGATCATGGGGCCAAGTGGCACAGGTAAAACAACGTTATTGCAATTGATCGGCGGTGTTTTGACGCCAGATGCAGGTAAAATTTGTGTTGATGGTGAAGATGTACATGAGCTATCAAGTAAAAAGCTGTCGGTCGCTCGACGTAATATGGGCTTGTTATTTCAAAATGGCGCGCTCTTCACGCATCTTTCTGTTTTTGATAACGTGGCGTTTCCCTTACGTGAGCATACCAATCTAAGTGAATTGATGTTACGTGATGTGGTCTTAATGAAGCTTGAAGCGGTGGGGCTGCGTGGTGCGGCTCATCTTATGCCTTCACAATTATCCGGTGGTATGTCGCGACGTGCGGCTTTTGCACGTGCGATGGCGCTAGATCCTGAATTAATGATGTATGATGAACCGTTTACGGGTCAAGATCCGATTTCGATGGGGGTTTTGGTGCGTTTGATTAAGCGCTTGAATGAGTTACTGCAGACAACGACCATGATTGTTTCCCATGATGTTACTGAAACCTGTGGAATTGCAGATTATGTTTATCTTCTGTCAGGAGGTCGTGTGATTGGTGAGGGCACACCTGCGGCCTTACTTAAGTCCACGCAACCGGATGTTCGGCAATTTATGCGTGGTGAAGCGGATGGTGCGGTCCCGTTCCATTATCCAGCGCGACCGTATGCGGAGGAGTTACTCGATGCTTGATAGAATTGAACAAGCAGGTACGATTGGACGTACATCCGTACAGCGCTTGGGGCAGGCCGGTCTATTTTTGTGTCGGCTCTTGTGGCGCAGACCCCATTTTAAAAAAATAGGCCCGAGCGTCTGGCATCAATTATATTCCGTGGGTGTTTTGTCGGGGATTGTGATTGTTGTTTCGGGGCTTTTTATTGGCATGGTTGTGGGGCTACAAGGTCACCATACCTTGGCAAAATTTGGGGCCTCGAGTCAGCTTGGGCAGTTACTTGCATTGAGCATTGCGCGTGAATTGGGTCCCGTTGTGAGTGCACTTTTATTTGCAGGACGTGCAGGTTCGGCATTAACAGCAGAAATTGGCTTGATGAAAGCGACGGAACAACTCACCAGCATGGACATGATGGGGGTTGATCCACTCGCACGCATTGTTTATCCACGTTTTTTAGCTGGTTTGATTGCATTACCTGTTTTATCACTTATTTTTTCGGCCGTAGCTGTGTATGGTGGGTACCTTGTTGGCGTTGAGCGCTTTGGCGTGGACGCCGGTAGTTTTTGGTCGAACATGCAATCAGCCGTTGATTTTAGGCTTGATGTATTAAGTGGCATCATCAAAAGTATGGTGTTTGCTTTTTTAGTGAGTTGGGTGGCAGTCTATCAAGGCTTCACGAGTACACCTACAGCGGCAGGGATTAGCCAAGCAACCACACGTTCTGTGGTGCATGCGTCTCTCCTGATTTTAGGTTTTGATTTTTTGTTGACGGCACTTATGATTGGAGGTTGGTAAATGAATAAAAACTATCGACTGGATTTAAGCGTAGGCATGTTTATGCTACTGGGTTTTTTGGCTTTGCTCGTGATGGTTTTTAAAGTCAGCGGCGTGCAAGAACTAACCCACGCAAAAAGCTATGAAGTCACCGCTAATTTTTCGGATATTGGAGGGCTCAAAGTACGTGCTCCCGTCACGGTTGCCGGCGTTAAAGTCGGTGAAGTTACTGGCATTACGTTGCAGCCGGGGCAGCTCAATGCCAAAGTGAAAATGCAATTACGCCAAGATCAGCCTATTCCTTTTGATGATGCCTCGGCTCGTATTTTAACTGAAGGCTTGCTAGGGTCAAATTATATAAGTTTGGTTCCTGGTTTTGAAAGCGTGCCAGGCCATCCATTTTTACGCGCGGGGGATGTTATCGAACGTACGCAAGAAGCGGTGATTCTTGAGAACATCATTGGCCAATTATTGTTTAGTGCAAAGCAATCAACCTAATTGAAACTTATTGAAATTAAGATAAACGGGAGTAAGTATGCGTAAGTTTAAAACTTTTTTGGGGTGCTGCCTTGTGGTCGCCAGCTCATTCACCTGGGCGGCAACATCTCCGGTGCCTATGTTAGAAAAAACAGCCGATCAAATTATTGATACGCTTGATAAAAACAAAGGTCAGCTTAAAAAGAACCCACAATTGGTGCAACGCACGGTGCGTGAGCATTTATTGCCTCACATTGATGTTCAGGGTATGGCGCGCTCGGTTTTGGGGCGCAATGCATGGACGCGCGCAACACCCGATGAGCGGGGTAGGTTTACGCAAGCGTTCTCAAGTTTAGTGGTTCGAACGTATGCGGCGCCACTGGCTGAGTACTCGAATGAAAAAATTATGTTTTTACCTGAGCGGGCGGCGCCCAGTGGCCGTTTTACGCGCGTCAATAGTGTTATCATTCGGCCGAATGGGCAGAAAATTCCTTTGAGCTATAGCTTGGTGTTAAAACACGGTACGTGGAAAGTGTATGATTTGAGTGTTGAGGGCGTGAGTTTATTGCAGAGCTTTAGAACGCAGTTTGGCCAAATATTAAAAATGACGGATATGGATGCATTAATTATGCAACTGAATAAGCAAAACAATTCTGAACGTCAGGCTGCATGATGAGTGACGCATGTGTGTTTGTGCCATCAAACGTTTTGACGTTTGATACTGTTTCGTCGGATTTGACGCGTTTCTCGGCGCATTTAAAGCAGCAGGCTAACCCAACGCTTGTGTTGAACATGGAGCATGTCACGCATTGTGATAGCGCAGGCCTTGCATTACTTATTCAGGCGCATCGATTGTGTCAAGAGCAAAGCGTGACCTTACGTATCCAAGGCATGTCTCAGGCGATTTTGGATTTAGCGACCTTTTGTGATGTAGATAACTTATTATTGGAGAAAATTGAGTGACCGTAAGTAATAGCGAACTTGAACAATGTTTAATAAAGATTCCAGGTGTGATACACGTCGAAGTTTCAGGTGATGGTTATCATTATCAACTCATCCTGGTTTCGAATGATTTTGAAGGCATGAAACGCTTGGCACGACAGCAATGGGTGTATGCACAGCTTCAAACGTATATTACCTCCGGGCAATTGCATGCGTTGACGATGAAAACATGGACCGAAGCCGAATGGGAGAAAAATCGTGGATAAATTAGTGATTAATGGTGGAAAACCGTTGTTCGGTGAAGTGGTAATATCTGGGGCAAAAAATGCAGCCTTGCCTATTATTGCGGCAACTTTGCTGGCGACCGAGCCGGTGACCATTGCCAATGTTCCGCATCTCAATGATGTGACCACCATGATGGAATTGCTCGGTCAATTGGGTGCAAATTTAGTTGTTGACGAAAAAATGCAAGTCTCGGTGGATGCGAATACCATCGGTGATGAGTTGGTCGCACCGTATGATTTGGTTAAAACCATGCGCGCTTCTATTTTAGTTTTGGGACCGCTTCTTGCGCGTTTTGGACGAGTAGATGTATCGTTGCCTGGGGGTTGCGCTATAGGAACACGCCCGATTGATTTGCACTTAAAAGCTTTAAAAGCGATGGGTGCTGATATCGAAGTGATTAATGGTTATGTTAAAGCGCGATGTAAAAAAGGGCGTTTGCAAGGCAAAACCATTGTATTTGATACCGTGACCGTGACCGGAACAGAAAATATTATGATGGCGGCCACGCTTGCTGAAGGAAAAACGGTTCTTAAAAATGCAGCGCGTGAACCGGAGGTGGTTGATTTAGCTAATTTTTTGATCAGCATGGGCGCCAAAATTCATGGGGCAGGAACCCATACGATCGAAATCGAAGGCGTGCCTAATCTAACCGGGGGCAGCTATACTGTATTGCCTGATAGAATTGAAGCAGGTACGTATTTAGCTGCGGCAGCCATGACGCGCGGCAAAGTGACGGTCAAACGTGTGCGGCCGGATAATTTATTATCCATGCTTTGTAAGTTTGAAGAAGCCGGTGCGGCGATTACCCTAGGAAACGACTGGGTGACACTTGATATGTACGGCGAACGTCCGGAAGCTGTAGATATTTCTACTGCGCCTTACCCAGGTTTCCCAACCGATATGCAAGCGCAATTTATGGCCTTAAATACAGTCGCCCAAGGCTCTTCTTCTGTGATTGAAAATATTTTTGAAAATCGTTTCATGCATGTGCAAGAAATACAACGTATGGGCGCTAAAATTCGCTTAAACGGCAATGCAGCCATGATTCAAGGCGTTGAATATTTAACCGGAGCGCCGGTGATGGCGACCGATCTTCGTGCGTCAGCCAGCTTGATTCTTGCCGGACTGGCGGCCAAAGGCGAGACATGGGTTGAGCGTATTTATCATGTAGATAGAGGCTATGAGCGTATTGAAGAAAAATTTTCAATGCTGGGTGCAGATATCAAACGCTGTTCTGGAAAATAAACCTGGAATATAAACCATGATTCAGCGTATTGAATTGGAAACTTATTTACAAAATTACCTTCAGGTCGATGCGTTTCAAGATTATGCCCCCAACGGCCTTCAAATCGAAGGCAAAGCAGCTATAAATCGTATTTGCACAGCGGTGACCGCATCACACGATGTGATTCAAGCCGCTTGTGCTTATCAGGCGGATGCTTTGCTTGTGCATCATGGTTATTTTTGGAAAGGCGAAGATCCCACACTGCGTGGTATGAAGCGTGCGCGTATAGCCGCGTTGCTAAAACATGATATGAATTTATTTGCTTATCATTTGCCGATTGATTGTCATAAAGTGCTGGGTAACAATGCGTGTATCGCTAAAAAATTAGAACTTGAGCACGTTAAACACCATGCTGCTGGAAAAATACCTGATTTATTATGGAGCGGTGAATTAGCAAATCCTTTGGATGTGCAAGCGTTGACGCATCAATTAGCTACAGTATTTGGTCGGGCACCGCAGTGCATACCCGCTTCAGAGCCCAATAAAATAATTAAAAAAATAGCTTTTTGTTCGGGTGCAGCACAAGATTATATTGAAGATGCGGCGGCGCTTGGTGTAGACGCGTATATCAGCGGTGAAATTTCAGAACGTACGTATTATCAAGCCAAAGAACTGGGCGTGCATTATTTTGCGTGCGGGCATCATGCTACGGAACGTGATGGAATACATGAGCTAGGTAAGCATCTAGCCGAGCAGTTTGGGTTGGAACATACGTTTTTAGATAGTGACAATCCGGTGTGACCCTCATGAAGACTGCACAACGTTTGGAGCATGTTCAAGGTTCAGTTGAACGCGTGACGTTTCATAGCGAAGCCACAGGCTTTTGTGTTTTACGCACCCAGGTACGTGGGCATCGTGATGTGGTGACTGTGATAGGAAACGCCCCATCGATTACGGCTGGAGAATATATCGAGTGCCAAGGTGTATGGGTGAATGATCGAACCCATGGCATGCAGTTTAAAGCCGAACATCTTAAAACCATTCAGCCGACCACACTTGAAGGTATTCAAAAATACTTAGGTTCAGGCATGGTCAAAGGTATTGGCCCCCATTTTGCTAAAAAGCTTGTTGCGGCATTTGGTGAAGCCGTGTTTGATGTGATTGAGCAAAGCCCGCATCGCTTGCTTGATTTAGACGGTATTGGTCCCAAACGTATGAAGCGCGTGTTGTCTGCCTGGACAGAACAAAAAGCCATTCGCAGCATCATGGTGTTTTTACATGGCCATGGCGTGGGTACAGCACGTGCGGTACGCATCTATAAAACTTACGGTGACAAATCTGTTGAAATGGTCGAGGAAAATCCATACCGTTTAGCACGTGATATTCGAGGCATTGGTTTTAAAACAGCAGATCAACTCGCTGAAAAATTAGGGATAGAAAAAAATTCGTTGATGCGTGCACAAGCCGGGGCATCGCATGTGTTACAAGAGCTTTGTGACAAAGGAAATTGCGCGGCAGAATTATCTAAATTGCTTGAGGCTACCCACAAATTACTTGAAATTCCAGAAGAGATTATCCAAGCAGGTATTGAACAAGAGATCCTCGAAAATCAACTCGTCGCTGATACGATTAATAATGTGCCCTGTATTTACCCTATTTCGCTCTATACAGCAGAAACACGTGCCGCGATACAGCTCAAGCGCTTAAATACCTCACATGTACCGTGGGGCGAGATTGATGTTGCCAAAGCTATTCCGATGATTGAGAAAAAAACAGGTCTGGAGTTATCCGATTCGCAACATGAAGCGGTCGAGCAAATTTTAAAATCAAAAATTTCTATTATGACCGGTGGCCCAGGTGTTGGTAAAACAACGATTGTAAAAAATTTACTGGGTATTATTGAAGAGAAAGATCTGCGCATCAGCTTATGTGCTCCCACGGGGCGTGCGGCTAAACGCTTGACAGAAACCACGCAACTGGAAGCAAAAACGATTCATCGCTTGCTCGAATTTGATATGAAAACTTATGGGTTTAAGCATAACCAGAATAATTTATTAGATTTAGATGTACTCATTATTGATGAAGCCTCCATGATTGATGTTGTTTTGCTCAATCATTTATTAAAAGCCATCCCGTTAGATGCGGCTGTTATTTTTGTGGGGGATATAGACCAGCTCCCATCGGTTGGATCGGGTGCTGTTTTAGCGGATTTAATCGCCTCAAACGTGATTACAACGGTACGTTTAACTGAAATTTTTCGTCAGGCCGCGCACTCACATATTATTGTGAACGCGCATCGCGTGAATCAAGGCAAAATGCCGATACCTCATGATTCGCCGCAGAGCGACTTTTTTACGTTGTACGCCGATACACCAGAAGAAATTCATGACAAATTGCTTGAAGTTGTGATTAATCGCCTGCCCAAACGCTACGGTTATGATCCGATTCGGGATATTCAAATTTTAACCCCCATGAATCGGGGAGGTTTAGGTAGCCGAAGTTTGAACGCTGCTTTGCAAGCGCGCTTGAACGGTCGTTCAGAACCTAAAATTGAACGCTTTGGGTCGATTTATGCACCTGGCGACAAAGTGATTCAAATGACCAATAATTACGATAAAGATGTGTTTAACGGTGATATCGGTGTGATTGAAAGCATTGATTTAGAAGAAGGCGAAGTCAAAATAAAATTTGATTATCAAATTAAAACGTATGGCGTGAATGAGCTGGATGAAATTAATTTAGCGTATGCTATCAGTATTCATAAAGCTCAAGGATCTGAATTTCCCGTGGTGGTGATGCCGCTTGCAACACAGCATTTTGCATTGCTTGCCCGCAATTTATTGTACACGGGTATCACGCGAGGCAAGTCACGTGTGGTGTTAATCGGTCAGAAAAAAGCAATTGGCATGGCCGTGCATAATAACAAAGAAGCACATCGTTTAACCAAGCTTGCGGAAAGGCTTGCATGAGCCGCCATTGCTTTTATTTTACCATCGCGTTAAAATTTAGCTCAATAATTTAATCTTAATTTAATCTTATTTTGGTGTATAAAAAATATGAATAAAAAGCTTGTCATGGTACTCGCGAGTGCTTTGTTAACCCACACGGCCTCAGCAGCCACTCGAATCGATTTAAGCCATCAGTCAGGCAATTACATTAAGCCTTACGTTATAGCAACGCCCACGTCAGTATTAAAATCAACCGAATTGAGCCAAACAAGAGTAGATATTGATTTTAATCAAACAAGTCACGTACGTTTACAGCAAATGTATGCAGGCGTACCTGTTTGGAATGCCACCGCGATTGCTCATATTCCTAAGGCCAATCATAAACTGGGGTTGTATGCTCATTTAAACCAACATACATCAATGACTGGTGTGATCTATGAAGGCTTAGGGCAAGATTTAGGAGCACGGCCCACGTATAGTTCATCTGAATTAAACAAAAAAAAGGCCATTCAGCAGGCTAAGCTCATATTTGAAAAAAAATTAGGGTTAGTTAATTTAAGCTATACACAAGAGTCATTAAAAACAATTGTTTATGTTGATAAGTCGCAACAAGCGCATTACGCATTTTTAATCAGTTTTTATTATGATGATGGTGAAACGGGAGCGCATCGACCTACGACGATTATGGATGCGGAATCATTACATGTGTATCGTCATTGGGATGGTGTCTTATCAGAAAATCCCATGGAAATACCCGAAGTATTAGCGGGTGGTATTGGTGGTAATGATAAAACAGGCGAAGTTATTTATGACGGTGCTGAAGGGCATTTACCCGCCGTCAAAGCTCAGCTCTATCAACAACAGGGGCAGCAGGGCGGTATGAACTACCAACTTAATTATTGCTTGTTGATCAATGATGAAGTCACCATACATGATATGTCCTATGGCGGTTTGAACCCATCGACTTGCTCCAAAGGCGATCAAGCCAACCCTGTGTATTGGTTAAGCAACGATTATCATGGAACCCGCTGGAAGGGAGATGAAGTGAACGGGGGCTATTCTCCCAGTCTGGATGCTTTTTATGGCGCCAATACAGTGATTGGTTTTTATCGTGATTGGTACGGTATGCCTGCTTTAGTCGAAGAAGACGGTAAAACACCGATGCGGCTAAATATGCGTGTTCATTATGGACGAAATTTTGATAACGCTTTTTGGGATGGCCAACAAATGACTTTTGGTGATGGCGGTTCGATGTTTTATCCTTTGACGTCGTTGGGTGTGACCGCACATGAAGTGAGCCACGGGTTTACCTCACAGCATTCAGGTATTGATTATTCTGAGCCTCAGATGGGCGCATTGCATGAGGCCTTTTCTGATGAGGCTGCAGTTGCCATACAATATTATGCGACAGGAATAAGTACATGGGATATTGGGCGAGATATCAAAAAAAATGAAGGCGCGATGCGTTATTTAGACAACCCTACAAAAGATGGCGCGTCCATTGATCATATGCGTGATTTTGATGCGTCCGAAGTGCATGCGGGTGCAGGTATTTTTAATAAAGCTTTTTATCTTATTGCAACAACGAAAGGTTGGGATGTTCGAAAAGCCTTTAATGTGATGATTAAAGCAAATATGAATTATTGGAATCCAAGCATGTCCACGCTTACAGAAGCTGCATGCGGCGTGACGGCTGCAACAAAAGATTATGGCTATAACGTTGCTGATGTGCGTGTGGCTTTTGCTAAAGTAGGTCTTGATACTGGGCTTTGCTCTACACCGTATCTATCACACTAAATTTGGTTTTATTGAGCAAACAAGGATCGTGAGTTATGTTCGCAAATCGTATGAGACAGCAAGTTAAAGCGGCGGAAGCAAGGGCGCGGGAAAGTGAGCAACGCAGTATTAAAACGTGCCAGTTGAATACCCGCCTGGAGTTTATGCAAAAGATTGAAACATCGGTAAACGAAGAGGAAGCAAAATCTGTCGATTCACCAAAAAAGCAAGTACGCTCTCCTGCGAAGCGTCTGGTCTCGCAAGACGAAAGCATTCAAAAAAGAATCTTGTCAGGTGATGGAGAAGCTTCTTTTTTTAAAAAAAATAATCCACGTCGTTCGATGAGCAGTGATGATGCATGCTCTGAAAAGACAGAGGCTCTGCAAGATCGAGAGCAAACCACACGACGCCATAGCAGTCCTGATCTCACATCTCGTAGATAGACGCTGTAGCCACATCCAAGATTTCACGCGACTGCGTGAGATCAGCGGTTCTTACTTTATCAAGGCGGGTAACGACCGCCGAATCACGAGCACGCCACCCTGGCAGCGCCGCGCGGACAGCGACCTGCGCCCCCACGACGCCGTGTGCTAAACCAAAATCAAAACCAAGGCCAGAAGACGAAGAGGTGAGAGGGAACCAATAAGAAGAATCATCAAGCCTAAGAACCCGCGGCAGCACGCGTTCATTAAAGTCAGGGCACGGGTAAAATAGGCGGTCTAGTCTACAATATTCATTAGCGATATGTACGGGAACCTCACGCTGGGCTTGACCGACGTTAAGCCAGGCTGCCTCGCGGTCATGAGGGTTCCATCTATCATAATTCGTTACGTAGGTATTAAGTGCCGTGATTAAGGATTTAAAATCAAATCTCAATTTGTTCGCGATGGCGTTGGCCGGTGATGTGTAAAAGAACGAGGTTAGCCTGTCTTGCTGATGTTGTTCTAATGCTTTTTTCAGTTGTTCATATTCCGTGGCTGTAAACGGTAGGTTTTGATAGTTTTCTGACGTGGCTTGCTGTATTTTTTCTATGTTTTGACCCACCATGTTTTGTAAATAACAAAACTCATCGGGACTCAAGTCTTTCAATACAAAACTCACGTCATAATGTGGGTTTGTGTAATTAACCCCACGTTGTTGATAAACAAGGCCTGAGCGCTCGATTTCATCAATCTTATCCAATAAATAAGTTTTAGTCGTATCATCCATGTGGCTTTCGAGCATCCGGCGCATGTGGGTGTCTTTAGCCCAATAGGCGTATTCGTAAGCGGTGCAGTTAAACGTGCGTCCTGAGTAGTCGGTAAATTTAGCTAGAGTTGTTATTAAGGCTTGCTTATCATCCGAGGCATTTAAAATAAGCTCTGCATCGCCTTGTTTACCTTTCGCGACATCATCCGGAAATTGACGTATTTGGAAGGCAGGCAAAGCTCGACACGCATCGGCGACTTCTTGAGGTAACTTATCCCATTGGATGTCGCTGATTTTATCCATAAGCGTTTCGGGCTCAATATCAACAGTAATTACCGCTTCATCTTGAGGTCTCATGAATTTGGGATGTGTGGCTGCCTCTTGTCGAACTTTAGCAAAATAGGCTAGGTTCGGTCCTGTGGTCGGCGCGATATTCGCGAAGTCTGTGCAAATCAAACCTTTTTGTGTGAAGAATATATCGTTTGGGCCACAGGCTTCTGTATCTAGTATCATGAAATCATCCATGTGTGGATTTTCTTTCGTGGCGGTCACGGTACGGTAGGTGATTTCGAATTTCGCTTGAATCGAATCTTTATCTTTGGCACTTAAACCACGAGACAGACTAAAGACCTCCTCGTAAAGAAAGAAAAGCATGATAATCACCTTTTCCACATCATCGCCACGACTTAGTGCTTGCGACACAGCGTTAACAAGTTTTTGACTTAATGCTGCATTGTTATCGAGAATTTCCCCAAAATTTTTATCGCTGATACCTTGTGCGCGACAATGAATATTTAAAATGGCGATGTAAAATTGGGTCATCATCGACAAGCGTTCGGCTTGTTCGTGTGGTGTCGTATACGCTCCATAGTAAAACGGTGAGCCTGTATATAAGCTCGATAAATTGGGTGCACAAAAACCTAAAAGAGCATCAATATAATCTTCTGGCGTTGCAGCATCATTAAAACCCATCTCTTGGTGAATATGTGCCTTAGTGACAGCTTGGTTCTTGCTTGCTCTGCCAGGTGTGCGTTTAATATAACTTTCAAAATCTACAGGAGCTCCAAACAGGATGTGGCATTGCTCGGTCAATACACGTTGAATATCTTTAAAGCTTGCATCCTGAGGTAGAGTTCTTAAAGCCGAGGTAATAAGCGCTGTACGTGGGTCGGGTTTTCCCAGCGTTTGGTTCGAAAAAACCTCATGCATTTTGTTATACAAAGGCGATAAGGGCGTGCCTAACCAATCATTGACGCGCTTAATGGTAAACACCGGGTTCACCACACGGCTGATGGGGTCTTGTATGCGTGGTCGTAATTGAATACTGTGTAAGTTCGAGGGTTTAGCTAGCAAAGCGTTGACTGTTGTTTGATAGTTAACCCCTAGGCTGCGAACGGATTCAAGGTAGATATTGATCTGGTGTAGGCGCGCTTCTTTCATAGCCCGTCTCACATCGCCCACGTCGAGCAGGGTAATATGAAATTTCAGTACACTTTTGTAAGATTCTAATTCGCTGAAACCCCCACCTCCAAAAAATGCGTTTAATTCTGTTGTTGAGCGACACGTATTATCAGTGCTGATATCCTGGCCACCAACAAACGGCACAAGTAAGTGCACGCGATTAGTCACGGGGTTAACGTGGATGTAACGTGTTGTTGTGGGTTCAATGAGTGGAATCATCATCAGGCTTGGCTTATGTGCTAATTAAATTAACCTGATGGTTATTATAAGATATTTTTGACTGAAAAACAGCGTGTCGCTCAGTCACAACCTTCGGTTCTAGATAGACGAGCATCATAAGCCAGAATTAATCGAATGGCGCACTAGCATTGAAGTCGCATCTTCATCGAGGCAAATATCTAAGCTGGGATGGTTTGTTATGACCGTGTGGATCTGATTGGATAATGCGTCGGTTAAGATTAAATCACCGTTTTCTAACCCTAAAGCAATTGAATTTAAAACTAAGCTTGCATGATCACTGTACGTGCCTTGTTGATGACTTGTTGGTTCTGTTCCTGTTGATACGATTTGTCCACAAAAAACATCAATATCTCGTAACCTAACATTGCCTAAGTCGTCGCCAGCTCCAAACGTTAAAGCACATTGGCTCGTGATGGCATCCATCTCGTGTATTTTTATAAAGCCAGGCAGTGGTTTTGTTTCCATATAGGCCACATCTGTATTACGAGGATCGGAGCCATTAATAACATTGTCTTGATCTTGATGAATATGTTGATTAACAAAATTAGAGAATCGAGCAAACGGTTCGGGCAGTCTTTCTTGATAAATTGTGCATTTTATTTTTGCAATCAACGGTGCTTTTTTACCTTCATCCAATGCACTGTCTTGGATATGGCGAACAGCATGTTGAACGGCTTCTGAAGCTGAAATATTCGTAGGCAGCACGGTCATCTCAGCTTGTAGTTCGACTGGGCAAAGCGCTGCAATCGTGGCGTTAAATTCTAAAATATTGTGGGTACTATCATCTAATAGGCGGCTGCTTTTTTCACCTGGCTCAAACAGCGCACCACTAAAGCATTCTTCAAGTAATTCTGAAACGCAAGTGTTAATAACGGTGCTTTCATTCATGCCGCCCGGTAAGCAATACTCATTGCATACGGGACGTTGGCCAGAAAGTACACTGACTTTACCGTCGATGTCTTGTACTAATAAAATAGGATCAACCGCAGCATTTATGCCATTTTTTCCCAAGGTTTTAATCGCAAGGCCATAAGCGCTTGTATACGTCGCGGTTGCTTCACTGGGTATTTGGTACCAAGGCCTATCGCCAAGCTTTTGGTTTAACAGCGTATGTACTTCTGTTCTGGTGACTTCATTTTGGAAATGCGTAGGATCAATGTGAAGCATACCGTTATTTAAAAACCATCCATTACCCTGGGCATTATGGATCGGGTCTTTTAAATCAAAAATAAAGTGGTTAAAACCGTGTGTTGCGCGTTGTTGTGCTAATTGATCGAACTTCATGGTTTGAAATTGATTGGATGTTTCTTTTAGCATGCCCACTGTGCGCGCTATTGCCTCAGGTGATTGTGTGCTTTCATTGCGCATATCTATCAATTTACGTTTAAAATTTTTAAATTCATTTCTATCGTCAGACACTGTGAGTCACCTTAAGTTTTATACGTTTGAGCAAATGTGTTTATTCGCAACTATATCAGATAGACGTAACATATTGTAAAATGCAAAAAATTTAAAGCAAGGCATGCGCATGGATAGAAACGTCTTTTTTCTTCGAAATAGCTTACAGAAGTTCTACACAAAATTACCGGTCGTACTTTTTGATGTTTTGGCTATTCCATTCGCTTGGTGCTGCGCCAATGCTTTTCAGTTTAATTCACGTGTTTTATTCCAAGATTGGTTGCTGCATAGCGCCTGGAAGCCTTTGGTTATTTTGGTCATGCTTCAAGTTGCTTGTTATTACGGATTTAAAGTTTACCGTGGTTTATGGCGGTTTTCGTCATTGGGTGATATGGCGCGTATTTTAAAAGCGGTGTGTGTCGGAACGTTATTAGCTTACCCTGTTTTTTATACATTAGCATGGCTTCAAACCATACCGCGTACGGTTTTACCGTTGTATGGCTTATTACTCATGGCCTGTTTATGTGGTGCACGACTCACATTACGTTACCGTTGGGATAAGCAAGGTAAGCAACTGGATGCTGATGAGGCGGTTAAACGCGTTGTTATTGTCGGTGCTGGTAATGCAGGGGAGAGCTTAGTACGAGACTTGCAACGAACCCATGACTATTTACCGATTGGGCTGGTGGATGACGACAAAAAAAAATGGGGTCTCGAAGTGCATGGCGTGCGTGTACTGGGAAGCATTCCAGAATTGTCCGAATTAGTGACTCAATGCGAAGCTGATTTGATTTTTATTGCGCTGCCTTCAGCTGGTTCTGCCGCCATGCGACGTATCGTCAATTATTGCGAAGCATCCCGCGTGCCGTTTAGAACGTTACCAAGCCTTCAGGCGTTGGTCTCGGGACGCGTTGAAGTGAATGCGCTTCGAACCGTTAATATTGGTGACTTACTTGGGCGCGATCAAGTTGAGCTTGAGTGGGATAAAATTGAAGCAGGGCTTCACGGGCGTTGTGTCTTGGTTAGCGGTGGGGGCGGGTCGATTGGATCCGAGTTATGTCGACAAATTGCAGCACTCGAACCCGAACGACTTGTGTTATTTGATAATAGTGAGTCCAATTTATATCATATTGAACTCGAGCTTCGAGCGCATTTTCCTAAACTTCCACTAAATATGATTCTAGCAAGTGTGGTGGATGTGGTTGCTGTAAACGAAGTGTTTGAGCGCTTTAAACCTCATGTTGTGTTTCATGCGGCGGCTTATAAACACGTGCCCATGCTTGAAGATCAAGTACGTGTGGCGGTCTATAATAACGTGATAGGTACACAGGTCGTCGTGGAAGCCAGTCTTGCTGTGAATACCGAAAAGTTTGTGTTGATATCAACCGATAAAGCGGTCAATCCAACCAATATTATGGGAACGACCAAGCGCATTGCTGAAATTTATTGCCAAAATTTAAATCAGCGTGTGAGCACACAATTTATTACCGTTCGATTTGGTAATGTTTTAGGTTCGGTCGGAAGTGTGGTGCCGTTGTTTCAAAAGCAATTGGAATTAGGGGGGCCCCTCACGGTGACGCACCCAGAAGTTAAACGCTACTTTATGACCATTCCAGAAGCCAGTCAGTTGATTTTGCAAGCTATGGCCAATGGCGAAGGCGGTGAAATTTTTATGCTGGATATGGGGGAACCCATCACCATTACGTATTTGGCTGAGCAAATGATTCGTTTGGCTGGTAAAAAACCAGGTCAAGATGTTGAGATAAAATACACAGGTCTACGTCCTGGTGAAAAGCTGTTTGAAGAGCTGTTTCATGCCTCGGAGCCTTTGGTTCAAACGACCCATGAAAAATTATTCAAAGCACGTTTTCGTGAGATTAATTGGAATGAGCTGACCCAAGCTTTACGCATGATGCACCATGCATGCCAAACATACCAAACCGATGAGTTGATGGTGTTGATCAAAAGCTTGGTACCTGAGTTTTCTTCTGAGTTATCTGAGAACGCATAGCATGATGTGTAGGCGAGGTTTTTCGTTGGTTGAAGTTTTGGTGTGTCTGATGATTATTTCTGGAACGTCACTTGTTTTATTTAAACAGCAAATGCAGCTCAATCACTCGGTACGTAAAATAAAATCAGATATGGCCGCGTTACTTATTTTAGATAACACCCGAGAGCAATGATGTGGCGTAAAGTTGCTGGATTTAGCTTGACTGAGTTGCTGGTAAGTTTTTTTATCTCAACGCTTTTAATTTTGATTTTAACCCAGCATTTATTATCGGTAAGTCGTCAGCATCATCATGTGCATGCAGCGTTAGATCAAGCCATGGAATTGCAGTGGGTATTGGATGTGATGCGTGACAGGGTGCGCCATGCAGGTTTTACGCCGTGCCGTCGATTGAATCATCTGATCACCACAGATACACGCGAACATCCAGAATCGCTGCGTCCTATCGAAATCGATCAAGATGAGCCAACAACGCTTTATCTTCGAAAAATGAACGAAGCCGTATTTATGCAGGCCAGCATTAAAAGTAACGCCGTATTGTTTATAAATAAATTAGATAAATTTGGGAGTTTAAATCCCGATCGTCCCGTACTCATTGCTGATTGCACGCATGCTGAAGTGCATGATATAGCAAGCATCGAGCCCACGCGTGGAGGGCGGCTTGTGACGTTAAAAACACCGCTCGTGTTTGATTATGAACCTGAGGTATATGTCGGTGAATGGATGTCTGAATCGTTTTATTTTAAAAAGGCCTTGTTTTATAAGCAGCATCGCGCAGACAAGTTGACGTCTCAAATCAAGCAGATTCAATTTGAATTAAAGCATCATGCCGATACAGCTTATCCAATATTAGGCATGCAATTTGTATTGCACGATGGCAAATCAGATAGCTTCGAGGCGAGGGTTCGTATGCCATGAGGGAGCGTTCACAAGGTATGATCTTACTAACGACGCTAATTATGCTCGCTTTGATTGCGTCACTCTTGTTTTCTATGATGCGAGGGACCTGGATGTATCAAAAGCTTGCACGACAAACACGCGCGTCTCATGAGGCATTTTATGCGTTGGAGGCAGCCGCCTCGCATCTTGAACATCTTGGATTTAAGCACGTATCTACAAGCTGTATAAAAAAAACAAAAGATTTAAACCAGCCTCTACACTCCTTGCGCTTAGAGCAAGGCTGTGTTTTGAGTTATAAACACCAAACTTATCGCTATGCAGTGGCCGATTTGGGTGTGCGTGTCTGTAGCCATCATTGGCTTATTGCCGTAGCAGCCCCAGCGTTAGGTCATGAGATTTTAAGTATTCGGGTTGCACGACCTATCAACAAAAGAAAAAAAGCGTGCATAACATCTACTGAAATAAATACAGGTATTTTAAGTTGGCGTTATTTGGCTGACTAAAAAAACTTAAACGCCAGTGACAAGTTAGTTTATTATCTGTATCATGTTAGAACATGTTTTTGATAAGTTTAGGAATGTTTGGATGTCGGTTAAAAATCAAGAGAGAAAAAAGCCCTGGTGGCTGAATACACCCGTGCTCTATACGGCCATGATTTTACTGGGTGTGTTGAGCGGGTTTTCGGATATTCCTGTACTTAAAGCCACGGGGTTGTTTGTTGCCGATGTGTTTATTCGTATTTTCAAATGCATTAGTTTACCGATTATTGCCCTGTCTATTATTGTGACTTTGGCGCATTATCGTTCAGAAGGTATTATGAAACGCGTGTGGCGTCGCACCATGTGCTATACGCTCGGCACAACGTTGGTTGCCGCAAGTATAAGTTGCTTATTGTATTTATTGATTCATCCGACACTTGTCTCCACAGGAACCGACGTTGCCGGTGCGTTACCAACAGCGGGCATGAAATATTTAGATCACGTCGCGCATTTGATTCCGGAAAATATTTTTGCTCCGTTTCTTGAAAATCAAGTGTTGACGGTTTTATTTTTAAGTATTGTGATTGGCGTTGCGATTCGAGCAATTCCTGATGAAGATGCACGTCAAACCATCACGCATTTTTTTCGTGGTGCTCATGGCATGATGATGGTGATAACGCGTTGGGTAATTTTGATTATTCCAATAGGCTTGTACGGCTTTATTACCTCAACCGTGGTTCAAATGCGAAGCGGGGGCGATCTCAAAGGGATTGGAGAATATTTGCTTGTGATTGTGTTAGCGAATTTGATTCAAGGCTTTGTTGTGTTGCCATTGTGGCTCAAATACCAAGGTATCAAACCGTTTGAGACCATGCGATTGATGTTACCTGCGTTATCACTTGCCTTTTTCAGTAAGTCTTCCGTTGGAGCTTTGCCGGTCACGATGGATACCATGGAGCAAAAGCTGGGCGTTCGTCCTGAGCTAAGTCGTTTTGTGTTACCACTTTGCACCAGCATTAACATGAACGGCTGCGCGGCGTTTATTTTCGCGACGGTGGTTTATTTGATGCAAAATCATGGCGTCACACTTTCACTGCCTGCCATGGGGTTATGGATTGTGGTGGCGACTGTGGCGGCCATTGGTAATGCAGGAATTCCGATGGGATGCTTTTTCTTGAGTGCGAGTTTGCTCGCCAGCATGAACGTACCGATTACACTGATGGGTATTATTCTGCCGTTTTATAGCCTGATTGATATGGTTGAAACATCGCTTAACGTTTGGTCCGATTCATGTGTGACTAAAGTTGTTGATGAGCATATGTTAGATGTGGTTGATGATAAGGAAGTGTGCGCTTAAATTGAACTTAAAAGTTTAGCATGTTATGATCTTACTCTATTTTACCTAGCCTGATTTTGTTGCGAGCATGCTATGAAGCGAGTTTTACGTGATGATGTAGATAGTTCACGTTTTTTTGGTGTTAAACGGTTAAGAGAAGAGCGATACGATCCTTCCAGCACCGATTCTTATAACCCTCTGAATATTCAACGTTTAGAGCAGCTGCTTGCCGCCACGAATGACGTTGTGCGAATACATGCCATGAAAACATTGCTGGACCTGTTAAAGAATGATGCTTGCACATCTGTCGCTCTTTCCCCAGCTACGATAGCCTCTCTTTGCCAGCTCCGAGAGCGAGATGAGCTTGTGACAGAAGATGATTTTTTAGCGATTATGTTCAAGCTGTCGAGGGAGGAATCAAATGCTTCTGGTATCCGAGAAGCGGGTGCTATTCCGCGGTTGATTTCTTGTCTACATGAACATGAAAATGCACTCCAAGCCATTGCTTGTTTATCAAAAAATACAGATAACCATGCCGTTATTCATGCGAATCAAGGCATTGAAGCTTTGGTTAATCGGGCGATAAGTCAAAAGGATATTAGACCTTTAGGTATTATATGTTTCTTGGCCAAAAATAAAGAATATAGGCAAGACATTGCTAGTAAGATTCCAAGTCAAGTGATAGGTAAATTAACTCAGTGTCTTTGTTATAAGGATAAACGTTTTGCTGAGGACGCTTTTAGCCTACTGTGTGAAGTGAAACTAGAGGCAGAGGATTTACAAACTTTCAGCCAAAACGGTGGCATGACCGTGCTTGTAAAGTTTTTAATGAATTTTGAGCTACGAGGGCTAGCTGTTAAGTTATTAGTGGAGTTTGTGAACGATTCACGAAGTCTTCAGATCTTACTGGATGCTAATGGCATGACTCATGTAAGACCGCTGCTTATGGATGACGATCGTCAAACGCAACATCATGCAACAACCGTGCTGCAGGCACTGCAAACGCATCAACAGGCATCAACGTTAAAAACAATTCCATATGAATCTCTTCGTTTTACATCAAAAAAATTAGGGCGAGGCGGCATGGCCCAAGTGATACAAGGGCAATGGTTACTGCATACGCCTGTGGCGATTAAAACGCTGCGTGATGATAAAGCAAACTATCATGACGGTCAAAAACTTAAGCGTGAAGGGATCTTGCATAGTCGTATGAGTCACCCCAATATTGTTGCTTTATATGGTGCTTATCAAACACCGATGCAATATGGCTTAGTGCTGGAGTTATTGTCTGACGGTAGTTTATCTCAAGCGATCGACCGTAAGCGGTTAACGCCTAAAAAAAGGCAAGCTTATGCTATGGATATTAGCCGGGGCTTATCCTATTTGAACACGGAGTTGATTGTACATGGTGATTTAAAGCCGGGGAATATCTTGCTCGGAGGAGGTCAAGCTAAACTCGCTGACTTCGGTCATGCTGTACGTTTAACGAGTGCCAGTCAACTGACGACGGGCCAGGTGTCTCAAGTGTGCACGTGGGAATATGCGGCTCCCGAGGTGGTGCAATACCACCGAGCGAGTTTTGCTTCTGACGTGTGGTCTTTTAGTATAATTTTATGGGAGATGGCGATAGGTGAATGGCCTTATAAAGGTTTCAATGAAACCGAGATTAAGCAACGTGTTCAAGATGGTATAAAGCCGGGTGAGTTGCAGGCAGTACAAGAAAAAACATCGAAGCCTTATGCTGATTTAATTGCTGCATGCTGGGAAGCTCGGGCTGAACGTCGTCCCAGCATTCAGTCGGTAGCAGACAGCGTGAGTAACTTTCCTAAATAATCTTAGGTTGATATGCTTAGGTGTAATTGCTTTAAAACTTCGTTGAGTAAAATCAAGCGTTGTTGATTAGCTGAAGTTAATTCAGGTATAAGCTTGGCTAAAAATGGATTGTTAGAATCTAATAATGCAGCATCATACTCGATATGCACGCCTGAGAGTGCGACGTGACCTTGGCCGTAGTTGATTAAAATAATTGCAGGTTTTTGGTTGGCATAATAACCTAACACGGAGGTATTTTTGAATGTGTCAGCATGTTCAAAATATCCTCCGCCATTATAATATACGGTTGTCGTTTTGGGATTGCTTAAGGTCAGGTTTATTTGAGCGGCACGTGCACTGCTTTCTGTTGTGTAATCATATGTTGAGAGAACAGGCCCAATCGCTTTGCCATCAAAAAACGCGAGCTCTCGTGTGCCGAGCACTTCAAGCGGTCCATTTTTATCAAATTCAATGCTTGATGCGGCGTAGTATGCGCCTGCACAAAGCCCTAAATATGAACCGCCGTGTCGAACATAATTTTTAATTTGCTGATTACCTGCGCCGTTTAATTTTTGTGTATAGGGGGTGTCTGCGCCACCCGGCATCACGAATAAAGCTGCATCACGGGACCAATCGTTTTTAATCACACCTTGGGCATCAATGGTTTTTACGGCATAAGAAGGCGGTAGGACGGTTTGGAATGTATGCATGGCTTGTGATAATGCATGTGGACTTACGCCCGCATCTTGATAGATATAAATAATATTTTTATTTGTTTTGGCAAAAGCTGTTGAGTTAAATAAAATAATACTTAAAGCATAAAAAAATAAAAATAAGCGATAGCGTTTCATGTGGGAGGGTTTTTATAATGATGTAATGAAATTATATCATAACCCGTTATATTTTTTCTGAAGTTTTTCGCTTGAAAGTAAAGTCGTTTATGAGTAGCTTCGCTAGGTTATTTTGCGCGGTGGTTTCGCGATGAGGTTGCCAGGTTAACCGAATATTGCTTCCAGTAATTTTACTTAACGCGTTATGTTTGTATTATACAAGACCTTAGTGGTCTTAATTTGACTGGTTTGGGTGGGTGTTATATAATCACTATAATATAATTAGTAACAATTAAACCATCGTCTATGACCTTGGGATTGCATATCCGTGGAGATAAAGCATGAGATTTTCATCTGAAGAAGAGCGTTTAGCGCATCCACAGGCAGGTTTGCTATCTAGCTGGGCGTGGAATAAGCAATCATACTTTAATCAGGAGTTGTCAGATTATCAACTTCGTCTTATGGAAAATCCATCCGAGGAAGTTGATCGTATTTTAAATTTAGATGAAGCCTCATTGTTTAACGAACTTCCAAATAAATCTGAAAAAGTGACTGCTTGGCTTGCGTTGGCTTACGCAATGCCGCCTGTTCATCATGCAGTTTTTTTAGCTTTTGCTCATAAAATCGAACTTTTAGATGAAGAAATTTTTATCTTAGTGACGGATGTTGGTGATGCAAACCATTTACAGTATTGGAGTCAATGCATGGCTCAAACCGATGAGGGTAAGGCCGAGCTTCAACGGATTATTTCATCAAAGGGGGATTATGCATTTTGCGTAGCAGCATATTTTGGTTCTGTTGCTATGATCAAGACTCTTCTAGATATTGAAGGTGTTGATGCACAAGCGATGCTTACTGCGAACGATTATGAAGTCTATAAGATTGCTGCTGAGCAAGGCAACGTTGAAGTAACAAATTACCTACTAGAATTTCCTGATGTATTTGCTTACGCCATGGGTGATCACCTGAATCAAATTATGACGGCGTTAGAAGCTTTAGAGCACTATGCCGCGGGTGCTTCTGGTCGCGAAGCTATCGATAGCATTAAGGTTGAAATTCAAGGATTAATTAATGATGATGTGGGCAGCGAAGCTTTATCTACGAAGCTTATCAAGGCTAAAGATCAGATTGAAAATATAGGGACTCATAAAGGCAGGTATTTTGAAGGCCTTTCACCCGATCATTTTAGACATGTGACGGATGTTCTCCGGTATATGTGCAGCGGCATTACAGCATTACTCTCATGCATTGGCGTTCCTCAAGACAGAAACATGCTTGCCGAACGTATGTTGAATCGACCGTTCTTTTTTCAAAGGCCTCAGACCGAAGAGGAGTCTGCTCATATCGATACTCAGTTAACTCAAGCTTGGAACCATTTGGCGTTGGCGATTAAGCAACTTTCTCAACCATCGGAAGACGCACCTGAACACGATGGACCTCAGCCTTAAGCTGATGTTGTATTACGCGTAACCTGCAGCTTATAATAGAAAATTAAGGTATCTTGTTATCTATTATATACAATAAGGTTGAAAGCGTATGTTGGATTTACTCATGAAGTCTCAACCGGATGATGAGACGTGTGGGCCAACGTGTTTAAACGCGATTTATCAATACTATGCGCTTCAAGAACCTTTAGAGCAGACCATCTCAGGTGTGAAGCGTTCACGTTCGGGTGGAACGTTAGCTCCTCTTTTAGCGTGTCATGCACTCGAGCGCGACTTAGACGCACTTATTTATGTTAATAATCTAGATGTGTTTGATCCAACATGGTTTAAAAACCATACAGCAGATCCCGTTTTTTTAATTAAAAAACTAGAAGCGCAACTAAGCCATAAAGATGATCCCGCAATACAAGAGTCGAGCCATGCCTACATCGAATTTTTAAGTAAAGGTGGGGCTGTACGCTACCAAACGCTGACGGTTTCACTTTTAAAGCATTTTTTCAAACAAAATACGCCCATTCTTACGGGCCTCAGTGCAACGTATTTATATAATAGTGCGCGTGAAAGCTTTACCCCAGAAGGTCGAGCTCATTATGATGATATTCGTGGCACACCCTGTGGACACTTTGTTGTTTTATGTGGTTATGATGAAAAGCATCGGCGTATTATTGTTGCCGATCCTCATCGTGAAAATCCTTTGTCGCATAATAATTATTACAAAGTGAGCAGTCATCATTTGATTAATGCAATTCTGCTGGGTGTCTATACCTATGACGCAAATTTACTTGTTATTTCTCAGAGAGATGCTGTATGCAAACCTTATTAGTCACCAATGAGCCGGAACAGTGGCAATTTCTTCAATCGTTAACACAGGTTGTTTCAGCGAACGATTATTTATCGGATCCGGTTTATCATACAAACACGTCGATTAGAGTGGTTAATATCTGTCGTTCATATCATTACCAAACCCTGGGTTACTATGTGTCGCTTTTAGCGCAAGCTCGAGGACATAAAGCCATTCCCTTGGCGAGTAATATCCAAGACGGTTTAATCGATAGTTTAACCAAGCATTTAACGCAAGCAATCGATGAGGAAATACAGCATAGTTTACGTTACATCAAAGGTGATGAATTTATCTTTAGTCTTTATTTTGGCCGGAACATGGCTCATTCACATGATAAACTAGCTAAAAAATTACGCGACTTATTTCCGTTTCCGTTGATTCGCTTTACCTTTGTTAAGAATCTTAAAAATAAATGGAGCATCAAAAAACTTGTGCCGCTGGCAGCGAAAGATGTTTCTAGCAATCATCAATCGTTTATGGAGGAATCAGCGCACGCTTATTTTTCTAAAAAAAGATTTCATACGTCACGAAAAAAACGTTGGCTTCATGATATGGCTATTTTAGTTGAGCCGGGTGAAGAAAACCCGCCTTCAAATCAAAAAGCACTTGAATTATTTATTGCAGCAGGTGAGTCACTTGGGCTACATGTTGATTTAATCGATAAATATAAACTTAATTCTATCGCAGAATATGATGCGCTGTTTATTCGACGAACCACGGCCGTGGATAATTACACGTATCTCTTTTCGAGGCGTGCAGCAGAAGAGCGATTGGTTGTGATCGACGATCCTGAATCCATCGTTAAGTGCACGAATAAAGTCTACCTTACCGAACTTATGAACAGCCAAGGTGTGCTTTCTCCAAAAACGGTATTTCTGAGTAAATATGACACCAAGCTACCAGAGCTTAATTTTCCATGTGTGCTCAAGCAGCCGGATAGCGCATTTTCTCTCGGTGTTTCTAAAGTTGCTGATCCTGAATCGTTACTGATTGCGTTGAAAGATTTATTTAAAAAATCTGATTTAATTTTAGCTCAAGAATATATCCCAACCGTGTTTGATTGGCGTATTGGTGTGTTAGATCATAAGCCGCTTTTTGCATGTAAATATTATATGGCCAAAGACCATTGGCAAATTTACAACTGGAAATCAGAGGACGAGGAAGAGAAAGAGGGCAATTTTGATACTGTGGCTTTAGAAGAAGTCCCGCCAGGTATTATTAAAACTGCGCTTAAGGCGACACGAGCAATTGGTGATGGGCTTTATGGCGTTGATATTAAAAGTGACGGAAAAAAACATTATGTGATTGAAGTGAACGATAACCCCAATATTGATTATGGTGTTGAAGATCAAATCATGGGAGAAGCACTATATACGCACATTATGTCTGTGTTTTTAGAACGTATTCGTAGGAAGCATGGTTATGTCTGATTATTCTATTTTTTCAGTACTCGGTCTCGAAATTGAATACATGTTGGTGGATAAAACATCGCTGAACGTGCAGCCTAAAGTGGATGTTGTTTTAGAGCATTTAGCCGGTGAGCTCGTTAACGAAGTGGTGTTGGGTGACATGGCCATCAGTAATGAATTGGTGATGCATGCGATCGAATTAAAAACACATGCTCCCATGTCACTTAATACCGATTTGGCATCGTTGTTTCATGGCACGCTATTACGTTTAATACCACTATTAGATCAACATGATATGCAGCTGTTACCGACGGGTGCTCATCCATGGATGAATCCATCGCAGGAAACCAAGCGTTGGCCTCATGGCGATAAAAAAATTTATGATACCTATGATGCAATTTTTGACTGCAGAGGGCATGGCTGGTCAAATTTGCAAAGCATGCATGTGAACTTACCTTTTGCCAATGATGAAGAATTTTTTCATCTCCATTCGCTCACACGCCTTATTTTACCGCTGATTCCTGCTTTAGCGGCAAGCACGCCGATTCTTGATGGTCAACGAACAGGGCGGTTGGATTCGAGACTTCATTTTTATAATACCAATCAACAGCGTATTCCTGCTATTTCGGGCAATGTGATTCCGGAATTTGTTCGTAGCCGACACGAGTATGAAGAAATCATTTTGAAGCCGATGTATCGGGCAATACATGCTTTTGATCCAGAGAAAGTACTTCAAGAAGAGTGGTTGAACTCGCGTGCGGCGATTCCAAAATTTGAACGCATGTCGATTGAAATTCGTATCACAGACAGCCAAGAATGTGCCATAGCAGATATTGCGATTGCAAAAGCAATTCATTATATTTTAAAAAATTGGTATGAGACATCAGATATCCATATCAAAAAACCATGTTCCACTGAAGCATTAAGAGCGGTGTATGATCAAACCATCGAAAAAGGGTTTGCAACGGTTGTTGATGATAGCCGTTTGTTAGCCTCATGGAACCTGCCAAAGCGTGCACTCAGTGTTCGGGATATTTGGTCGATGTTATTAGAGCGTGTGGCACCCTACCTGGATGATGCCTCACAGCGTGCTCTCGAACATATTTTAAGGCATGGCAACTTGAGCGAACGTATTTTGAACGCGTGCTCGGGTGCTCTAAATCAAGAAAGCATGCAGCGTGTCTATCGGGAACTAGGCTATGCTTTGTTAGAAAATACACAATTATGAACTTAATCATTAGCTGTGAGCACGCAAGCAGTGAGATTCCTCCTGATTATCAGCATTTATTTCAAGATGCTGAACATGATCTAATCACACATAAGGCTATTGATTTTGGCGCAAAACATCTCGCCGAAGCGCTTAGTGATGCGTTTAAATGCCCATGCGTGCTTGCCAAAACCAGTCGCTTGCTGATTGATTTTAATCGAAGCCTCACCAACAGGCATTGTTTTTCAGATTATACATCGGATCTAGATCTCGCGGAAAAACAATGTATTATTCATACGTATTACACGCCGTATCGAGAAGCTGTTGAAGCGCTTATCCATGAGGCTGTTCAAAAAAAACAACGCGTCTTGCATCTTTCGGTGCATAGTTTCACACCGATTTTAGACGGCGTTATACGTGATGCTGATTTTGGGTTGCTTTATGATCCGACTCGCACGCATGAAAAAAGTTTGGCGTATGCATGGAAGCCGCATCTCGTGGGAGATGACGCGCTGTATCGTGTGCGCATGAATTATCCTTACCAAGGCTCAAGCGATGGGTTTACTTCGGCGTTAAGAAAGCACTATGCTCCTGATGCGTATGTAGGCATTGAGTTAGAACTTAATCAACGCCTTGTGATGGTTCATCCTAACCCAGAATCACTGACGCAGGTTACAGCACGCATTATTCAAAGTTTGCAGAGGGTTTTAGCAAGCGCTTTGTAATCTGATAGTACATATGAGCAAGGGCGTTTAATTCATTCAGCGTCACGTGTTCGTTGACTTGATGAATGCTCGCATTGATGGGGCCAAGCTCGACGACTTCGACGCCGTAAGGCGCAATAAAGCGTGCGTCAGATGTACCGCCACTGGTCGAGCAGTCAGGTGCGTTGCCCGTTTGTTCTGTTATCACATCAACGCAAGCCGTAAGTAATGCACCGGATTCAGTGATAAACGGTTCGCCACTTAAGCGCCAGGTCATATCTGGATTTAAATCATATTTTTTAAAAAGCGCTTCGATATATTGGGTGATTTTATCCGCGGTTTGTTCGGTCGAATAGCGAAGATTAAACTGCAGGGTTAATTCGCCTGGAATAATATTATTGGCCTCTCCGCCGGCTTCGATATGTGTAATTTGAAGTGTGGTGGGTGGAAAGTATGCATTGCCTGTATCCCAGGTGTGTTGCACAAGCTCGTTTAGCGCGGGAGCAAGCGTATGAATAGGATTTTCAGCTAAATGAGGGTAGGCCACATGCCCTTGTTTTCCATGAAAGCAAGCATACCCTGTAAGTGAGCCGCGGCGACCAATTTTAAGCGTATCGCCAAGTTTTGTATGACTGGATGGCTCCCCGACAATGCAATAATCTGGAACAACGCCTTGGGCTTTGAGTTCTGCCATGACATGTGGCGTGCCGTTGTCATAATCATCGCCTTCTTCACCGCTGGTGATAAGCAAGCCAAGGCTTCCGGTGAAGTTTGGATGATCTGTGATAAAACGCTCAGCTGCGACCAGCATGGCAGCGATGCTGCCTTTCATGTCGGCCGTTCCACGACCAAACAATACATCGCCTTCGGTATGTAATACAAATGGATCGCTATGCCACTTTGAGCGCTCACCGACAGGCACAACATCCGTATGACCGGCAAATACAAACAATGGATTTGTGGCCTCTGTGGTCGTACTGATACGTGCAAATAAATTGGACACCGGTGCTTTATCAAAACGTTGGCAGGCAAAGCCTAAGGCTTCAAGATGCTTAGCTAAATAATCCTGGCAGCCTGCATCATCTGGGGTGATGGACTCAAAGGCAATCAGATCGGCAAGCAACGTTTTGATATTTTGCATGGTTAAGCATCTCGCAAAAGTTCGTTAATACTGACTTTCGCGCGTGTTTTTTCATCCACTTGTTTTACGATGACCGCGCAATACAAGCTGTGGCTTCCATCTTTGCTCGGCAAGTTACCCGGGACCACAACGGCGCCCGCAGGCACACGGCCATAGGTGATTTCGCCTGTCATACGGTTATAAATTTTTGTGCTTTGCCCAATGAATACACCCATCGAAAGAACCGCATGATGTTCAACAATCACGCCTTCAACCACTTCAGATCGTGCGCCAATAAAGCAGTGGTCTTCAATAATCGTCGGTTGCGCTTGAAGCGGTTCTAAAATACCACCGATACCAGCTCCACCGGAGATATGCACGTTTTTACCGATTTGAGCACATGATCCAACAGTCGCCCACGTATCCACCAGGGTACCTTCATCGATGTAGGCACCTATGTTGACGTACGATGGCATGAGAATCACGTTTTTACCAATAAAGCTTCCGCGGCGTGCAATCGCATGAGGTACCACGCGTGTGCCTTGAGCAGCAAATTGTTCAGCGGACGTATCCGCGTATTTAAGCGGGAGTTTGTCATAGAAACGTGAAAAACCTGCGTCGATAACTTGATTGGGGTAGGATCTAAACGAAAGTAAAATCGCTTTTTTAAGCCAGGTATTAACCACCCACTGATTAGATTTTTTTTCAGCGACACGAAGTTCGCCTTTGTCTAAGCCGTCAAACACATCATGCAGTGCATCGATGAGGTCTGATGGGACGTCGGTTGGTGAGAATTTTTCGCGTTCTTCAAAATAATGTTCAATGCGTTGCTCTAAAGAGGTCATGATTGGTTATCCTAATGCTTGTGTGAGGTCAGTTTTGAGATCGTCGATATGCTCTAAACCGACAGAAAGTCGAATCATACTGTCTTCGATGCCGAGGGCTTGCCGTTTTTCGAGAGGAATGGAAGCATGGGTCATGATGGCCGGATGTTCAATCAGGCTTTCGACGCCACCTAGACTTTCGGCAAGCGTAAATAATTTACAACGTGAAAGCATGGCAATGGTTTCTTCGCGTGTGCAATTTAATACGACCGAAATCATGCCACCAAAGGCGTTCATTTGGTGCTTAGCCAGTTCATGTTGTGGGTGGCTTGCGAGGCCTGGGTATATTACGCGGTGAACCCGAGGGTGAGCTTCGAGCCAGGTAGCCAGCGCTATTGCATTGGTGCAATGCCGTTGCATACGTAGTGATAAGGTTTTTAAGCTACGTAAGACTAAAAAACTATCAAAAGGCGCGGCAATGGCGCCACATGAATTTTGTAAATAAGCGATTTTTTCGGCCAACTCAGGATTATCTCCAACGACGACCACGCCGTTCACCACATCAGAATGACCGTTTAAATATTTTGTCGCTGAATGCACGACCAGATCAAAGCCGTATTCAAGTGGGCGTTGAATCCATGGGCTTGCAAACGTATTATCAGTGACGGCAATGAGGTTATGCTTTTTCGCGAACGCACCGATTTTTTCGAGATCAATTATTTTTAATAATGGATTGGATGGTGTTTCTAACCAAATCATACGTGTGTTCGGCTGAATAGCTGCTTCTAGCGCATCAAGATTTTCCATATTAACAAATGAAAAACTGAGCTGATTGGTACGTGTTTTGACTTGGTCAAAAAGCCGGTAAGTACCGCCATAAAGATCATCCATAGCCAGCACATGGTCACCGGCATCGAGCAGGTCTATCACGGTGTTCACGGCCGCCATGCCTGAAGCAAAGGCAAAACCACGCGTACCGGATTCTAAATCAGCGATGCAGGCTTCATAGGCTTCTCGTGTTGGATTTCGTGTACGCGAATATTCATAGCCCTGGTGTTCTCCAGGAGCTTTTTGTCGATAGGTCGACGTTGCATAAATAGGGGTCATCACTGCACCGGTGGTTGGGTCGGGTGATTGTCCGGCATGAATAGCACGCGTGTCAAAATGTGTTTTTTCCATAAGTTTTATTAGCTATATGATCTATAAGTTGATTTTATTATGGCATGGATGTAAAAGCTGGACCAGCTTATACTAAGGCTTGGCATCTGATTTTTACAGAGATAAAATAGGCTTGCTTGAATTGTATAAAATGGTCATAAATTGTATTATGGAATTTAATTCAAGTTTATCTGCAAATATGATTCAAATAATAAGGCCTGCTGGGTGCATGTAATTATTAAAGAAGTGTTGTTAAACACAAAAACGCCTAAAATACTGGCAGGTAGCCTTGCGCTCTTGCTTGTCATGGCGTGGGGCTTCGGCGTGCATGATGCACGTCAACTTGAGCAGGTCACCGAGCCACGCAATCCACCGCGTGTTAAAATTACAGAGCCTGTTAAGCAGGCAAAACAACATAAAGCGGTGCATGTAGACTTGTTTGGATCGTATACTCCGGATGGTGTAGAAGGCATTGGTATTGAGCAATCTAAATTGAACACATCGATTCTTGGTATTTTGTATTCTTCACATGAATCATCTTCCCAGGTGCTTCTCGAAGTTCCAGGGCATGAAAATCAAGTATTTAGCGTTGGAGATACCATTCCAGGAGGAGCGTTGATTAAGCGCATTACACCAGAAAGTATTATATTAATGCGAGGTGAGGTGATGGAAAGTTTGAGTTTACCTAAAAATACACTCAACTTTGCTCCTCCAGCACAACCCATGGGTGAAAGGTAAAGGTATGCGTAAGATGCGATGTTTTTTTTATGTGAAAATAGCTTTAATAGGTTTGAGCTCGTTGGGTTTAACTGCGTGTATGGCGACGTCGTTGAATTTACGCCAAGGGATTTATAATTTTAAAATTCAAAATTACCGTGAAGCGTTTATTCGGCTGGTTCCAGAGGCTGAAAAAGGTTGCCCGGATGCGCAGTATGCGGTGGGCTATATGTATTATTACGGTCAAGGTGTGGTCGAAAATAAAGAAAAAGCGTGGAACTGGATTCATGCAGCGGCTAAGGCGAATCAACCTGACGCAATTGCTGCGATTAGGCTACTTGAGCAACAACGTACCCATGATCCTTATGGTCAGCCAGGTGAAGCGTTTTCGTTAAAAAACCCTCGAAAATAAGTCATAAAGGTAGACAATATGATACGAGCTTGTTAATAATAAAGTTTGGATGGTTGAAAATAACCGAGTTAATATACAAAAGGACATGTATATGAAGCAAGTATTACAACAAGTTTTAGTGGGTTGTTTGTTATCCACACCGCTGCATGCGGGCATGATGCAGGATAAAATGTCTGATATGGCGACCTGGCAATGGCTTGGGCAAGTAAGCTTAGGTGCGGCTTGGTCGCAACCTGGGGATTCACAAACGTTTTATTTAAATCCTACGATTGAAAAAGGCTACCACGCAACAAAAAATAGCCAAGGCATGCCGAATGTTGAGGTATTTTTTGGAACTCAAAAATCGCTCGATACCCCGACTTTAGGTCAAGTTTCAGGTCAATTAGGCTTGGTTGTAGCGACCACAGGTAACGCCAACATGAATGGGGTTATTTGGGATAATGCGGAACCGCAATTTAATAATTATTCTTATAACTATCAAGTTCGCAATACCCGTATTGGCCTTAAAGGCAAAGCATTGCTCGAAAAAAATAAAAAGATATTTCCTTATGTGAGTGGAAGTGTCAACGTAGGTTTTAACCGCGCCAGTGATTTCACCAACACACCGTTAACGTTTACGGCGTTACCGAATGAAAATTTTGCGGGCAATACGGAAACAGCGTTTACATATACGGTAGGTGCAGGATTTCAAACGCCATTAAGCCGTCATATCCACGCAGGCATTGGTTATGAGTTCTTAGATTTTGGTAAAAGCAAGCTTGATCGCGCGCCAGAACAAACGCTTAACTCAGGGTTGGCTTCCAATCATTTATATACCAACGGCGTGCTGGTTAACCTAACGTATATGTCATAAGGATAAACATCATGGAACGATGTAAAAAAAAATATAGTTTGAGAAACGCATTATTAACGCTGTTGGCCGTGATGTGTTATGCATCTACTGCAAATGCAAGCGGTCCAATGTGGACTTCAGAACTACTTACAGCGCATACAACAGATGTGCCAAGAGGCTCTGTTGGTCTTGTCCGGTATTTACTTACTAATGAATCACAACGACCTATGAATTTAGTTTTAGTATCAACGCCCGGTCTGAACCAAGTTGGTCCATGTATTCTTACACCGAAGGGGCAACCTGGAAGTCAGTGTACCTTTAGTATTAGTATCAAGGGCAGTGAGCTTCCCGGCGGCGGCATTCACCATGGCATGAGAATCTGCCAAGCCGATTCGAATGGTAATCCTAATCTGAATCAGTGTTATCAACCTGAGCGAGCTGATATTGTAGATATTACGACCTCTCCTGATCTCTGCCCAAGTGTATCAGCTGAATATGGACTGGGTAGCTATAACTTTAATTTAGCAGGAACGTTTGTATTTGGCGTGCCACCACTAGGACCTGGCAACTATCTAATAGAGACAGGAAGCACAAAATGCGACCGAGTAATTAAAGATCTAGCTGTTTATCCCGATCTTGGATCCTTTAATCCCATTGATTTTACATTTACATTTAATGCTGATGGGACCATCACGTATCCTGAGACGTCTTTACGGGTGTGGTGTAACGTTCCTCCTACGATGTCTATCAAGCCGTCGTCTACATCGAGTACTTATGATGCAGCGAGTGATGCTTTGTTCGATATTAATGTATTGATAGATGAGACGAGTTGTGGTGGCATCGCGGGCGGGGCTCCAGGCGTTATGGAATTAAGAAAAAATTAAGAAAAATTTAATATTTTAATTTAGATATTTGATTGGAGTTAAATATATGTTTAAGCGAGAACAAAGCAGAAAATTATTTTTGGGAGTTATGTGTTTTATGATGTGCGGAGCGTTACATGCTGGAAATCTTACGTTTGCTGTTGCCAGTTCGAGTGAAAATCCCGTTGTTTTTGATGTTACAACAGATTTGAAAATAGGACCTATTGCACCGGGTGAAAACTATCAACTTTCAGAAGCTGAATATGCCAGTATTGCAGGAACTCAAATCACTCCCACGATGTACTCGCCAGATAATCCGGGCACTGTCTATGCGTGTGATTCATTTAGGGTTGATGAGCCTAGTGCTTATATTTCGACACTAAGTTTAAATAATTATAAATGCACGAACCTTCATGCTGTGCCAGCGACGCCATAAAAAGTATCAGGCGTGAGTTACAAAACCCTCGATAATGCTGCGAATGGGCTTGGCAAGGCCCATGTGCTGTGTTTGTATAGGTTGTAGTGCACTTTGTCATATCAAAAGAAAAGCTTGAGCCCTTCGTGTTTGAATGATTTTATCATACATATACAACAGCCTGTTGCGCACCACGAATCAACCCGGGTCTGAATGCGTTCACAATCGGCAATAATGCCCATCCCACAGCGTACACCAGCTTTCTCACAGTCTTATCCCCAGAAATTGTGGATAAAGTAAAAATAAGACCTGAACCTAGGAGGTTGTTACTTGTTAATTACCTGTGCTTAGTCGATACGCACCATTATTACTGGCTTCCACCTGTTGTTAACTCTTATCAACAGGCCCTAAATCATGATTAATTGGAATGATAAGTTGGAAATATTGTATTTAGAGACTACACTTGATTTATGTTACACAAATCAAACGTGAGTGGTTATGACGCGAGGTGGAAAAAGAGCGGGTTCGGGACGGCCCAAAAAAGAACCTACGGTTGTCGTGCGTATACCTGAATCCAAACAGTTCTTGGTTAAACAATGCTTGGTAGGCAGTGAAGGGATTAAAATTCCTTTATATAGCAGCTCTGTTTCAGCCGGATTCCCATCACCTGCCGATGATTACATTGAATCATTGCTCGATTTAAATGAATATTTGATTCAAAAACCGGCCGCAACATTTCTTGTGCGTGCAAAAGGCGAGTCCATGTTGAACGCAGGCATTTCTTCTGGAGATATTCTTATCGTTGATAAGAGTATTACGCCTACGCACGGTAAAATTGTGATTGCAGCCATTGATGGAGAGTTAACGGTTAAACGGTTGTATCAAATGGAAGGGGTTACTAAGCTTCAACCTGATAACCCAGATTATCATGATATTGATATCAATGCCTTTTCTGAGTCGGTTATTTGGGGTGTTGTAACCAATGTTATTCATAAGGTTTAAGCGATGTTTGCCATCGTTGACTGCAATAATTTTTATGCTTCATGTGAGCGTGTTTTTAATCCTCGTCTTTTAAATCAACCTATCATTGTTCTATCCAATAATGATGGGTGCGTTATTGCTCGTTCAAATGAAGCAAAAGCGCTTGATATTAAGATGGGGCAGCCTTTCTTTGAAATTAAACGGTTATGTCAATTAAAGGAGATACACGTATTTTCATCGAATTATGCACTGTATGGCGATATGTCGAATCGTGTGATGAGTGTTTTGGAAGAGAGCTGGCCTGAGGTTGATGTTTATTCGATTGATGAAGCCTTTTTAAAATTAGATGGTCTCTCGGAATCAGGCATGATGGCATTTTGCCATCAGTTACATGAAAAAGTTTTGAGATACACAGGCATACCTGTTTCGATAGGTGTTGGAAAAACAAAAACGCTGGCTAAGCTTGCGAACCACATTGCTAAAAAAGACTTAAAGCTCCCGTATTTTAATATTACCGGCGAAGAGCACTGGTTGTACCAAAAGCATGTATCAGATGTTTGGGGGATAGGAAAACAATGGTCAAACAAACTGATGCAACGAGGTATTCATACAGCCGGCGATTTAAAAGATGCTTGCCCGAACCATATGAAAAAGCAGTTTAACGTGACGCTTGCTCAAGTTATCTTGGAGCTGAGCGGAACATCGTGTGTTGCAACACATACGCATGCAGCCAAGAAGGGCATCATGAGTTCACGTGGTTTTTCTGCCACAGAGGGGGAGTTTTCCCCGATTATGCAAGCATTAGCGTCTTTTTGCGATATTGCTTCGACCAAGTTGAGAAAGCAGGAATCTGTGTGTGGTCGGGTAGGAATCTTATTAAGGACCCATGCCTTTGGAGTAAAAACCAAGCAATACAACGCGGCCAGTAGCATCAAACTGGCGTACCCAAGCAGTGATGTTCGCCTTATTACACATACGGCACGCACGATATTAGAGCAGCTGTTTAAATCCGGTTACGCTTATAAAAAAGTAGGTGTATATTTAGATGAAATTACGCCGGCTAATCAACAACAGCTTGATATATGGAGTGAGGCTCCCAAGCTTTCAGATGCGTTGATGCAAACCTATGATAGCATTAATCGGCGCTTTGGGAGTTCAGGTGTTCGCATGGCTTCAAGCGGATTCAATCAAGTGGAAATATCTAAACGACAATGGCGTTCGCCAAAATATACAACCTGTTGGTCAGATTTGCCCATAGTGAAGCTTTGATTAGGCAATAAAATGCTAGCCGCTGTGTGTTTGAATTATTGACAAGTAATGTATAATGTTCTTTCTTTTGATTTTAATAATATAACGCGTTGGAATTGCTCGGGTCGCTTCTTTCTGCCGGATATATTTTATCCTAACTTATCACGTAGTACTTACTTTTTCTTGAGTATTCCAATCTTTTGTTTTTAAATATAGGCAGATGCTATGTCCGAAGAATATTGAAAAAATTCAAGAATAGGATGCAACATGAGCGCACTAAGAAAACAATACCATTTTAGAGCCTCCAAAGAAGGCTTGTTAGCTTGGGATGTGGATAAGCTTATTGAATATAGTTCAAACCTGCCTATCAAAAAAGTGGTGCTTACTGATATTCGTGAATTAGATGAGTGCTTTTGGTATGACTTAGGTGGCTCTCATCCCACGTGTCGAAATATTGTAGAGCATGCCAAGCTCATCCAAGAAACAGATTTGCAATGGCTCCGTTGAGGAACGTATCAATATTATTGCTGAGTTTATTTAACTTAAAAACTTGTCTAATGATTATGGTCTCGCAAACTCATCGATAAACATCTTTTCTGTGACCCACGTGTATAACAAGTATTATAAATTGTTCGTCTTCGATTTTTGCTAAAAGTCGATAATCACCGATGCGGTACCGCCAGATATCACTGAGCTTGCCGGATAGGGATTTTCCCAATATGCGAGGATTGTCAGAAGGTAGGATTTTTTCTTTGATGTATTTTAAAATTTTCTTCTGGGCTGTATGCCCAAGTTTCTTTAAATCTTTTTCAACGCTTGTGTCGAATTCAATCTTCCAAGTCAAGTCTACGCTCCATTTCTTCTAAAGATATTCTTGGGTTGTTTTCTTCAAGCCGAGAGATGGCAATTAAGCGATCTTCGTGATCATCCAAAAATGATGACAGTGCTTGTTTCACATAAAAACTTTTAGATCGGTGCGTTTCTTTTGAAAGTTCTGATAGCCGATGTTCAAGTTTTTCGGGTAATCGTACTGCTAGCATGCTTGTCTCCATAAGTAACTCTTACTATAAGTATAACATGTAATACATGTATTTCAATAATATGCTTTTGTGAAGGTGGTGTATATTTGAGGTATACCCTAACCTGATGTCAGTCACGCCTTCTAAAGGCGTCAGAATAGGTCTCAGGCGTGAGCTAGAAAACTCTCAATTATGCTGCGAATGGGCTTGGCAAGCCCCATGTTTTGGATATCTGAAATATTAACCCAGCGGCCGTTGGTTGGTAGACGTTGTTTTAATGTATTGATATGAACTTGACGTGCGCGTGGGTGCAAGTTGAGTTTAAAATGACTGAACGTATGTTTGAGCATGGGTAACATGATGCTTTCTTGGCTGTCTAGCCCGTGTGTTGCGTTTGTATAGGTTGCAGCGCATTCTGTCATATCAAGTGACGGTAAACTCCATAACCCGCCCCATAGGCCCTCAGAGGGGCGTTTTTCAAGATATAGGGCTGTTTTGTCTGTGTTGTATAGCAAGATAAACTGCTGTTCTCGTGTAGGAATTACTTTTTTTTGTGCTTTTTCGGGGTATTGCTCAACTTGATCTTGTGCATACGCTTTGCAGCTGGTATTAACAGGGCAGCGCGAACAGGCTGTTTTTTTAGGGGTGCATACGGTGGCACCTAAATCCATGATGGCCTGTGTGTAATCTGCGGCACGTGTTGTGTGCGACATGCATAGGTCAGCGTGTGTTTGTAATGTATTTTTTGTGGCAGCTTTTTCAGGTGCTCCAGAAATTAGAAAATAACGACTTAAAATACGTTTGACGTTGCCGTCAAGAATCGCTGTAGGTTGGTTAAATGCTAGTGAAGCAATGGCCGCAGCGGTTGAGTCACCAATACCAGGCAAGGTGATGAGTTGTTGTGTGTCGCTTGGAAAAACACCGTTGAATTCGGTTTGAATAAGACGTGCCGCACGCGGTAAATTACGGCCACGACGATAATAACCAAGCCCTGACCAATAGGCGAGCACCTCATCTTCAGAGGCTTCTGCCAAATGTTTTAACGACGGAAAACGCTCAATAAAACGTAAAAAATAGGGGATGACGGTTTTAACTTGGGTTTGTTGCAGCATCACCTCGGAGATCCAAACATGATAGGCTGTTTTTGGATGTTGCCAAGGTAGGTTTTTGCGTCCATAAAGATCAAACCAGTCTAATAAGGCTGGTGTGAATACAGAACTATTCAGAAATAATATCCTCTGAAGCGGGTTCTGCTGTTGTTACTGGTGCTGATTCGGTTGTGTCTGTTTGAAGTTGTTTTAAATGATGCTGAATGAGTTTTATTGGTGTTGTAAGAGGTGTCGACAATAAGCCGTTGGATAAGAGTTTACGGATGATTGAATGATCAACATGAATCGCAAGATTATCAATTGTTCCGCTCACTTTTAAAGGAAAACCCTGTGGGAGTAATTGTTGTATGGCGAGCATGGTTGGGTCATAGCTCGAAATTTTAGCGGAAAGGCGAGCGTTGATATCATTGGTTTCAAAATTTAGGTCGCCTTGGCCTTTAAGATGTATTTTTTTTGTCTCAAGAAGTAAGCTGTATAAAAGAAATCCATCGTTATTGGTTTTATATTGAAGATTGATAAGGTCAAAGGGGGTATTACCCGAGTAATCGTTAATATTCCATGGTTTTAAGTGCGCAAGTGTTTCTTGAATGACGTTTAAGTTTTGCGACGCTAAATTGCGTAGGGTTTGGGTGGCTGCATGCGTCATAGCTTTAAGGTCAATGTAACTTAACGTACCGTTGCGGAGGGTGACGCTTCCGTTGAGTTGAGATTTTTTGAGCCATGAAGGTTCGTTTAGGTGCGCTAAGGTATGGATGGAAAAATCTAATGCGCCTTTTACACGAGGTAGTTTGTCACCGAATAAACTTTGAAAAACAGGCTCTGCAGTTAATGAGGTACCTGTTTGATTAAAATCAAGTTCCTGGGTGTCAATCTGGTAGCTTAGTTGCCCGATGGATTCACCGTTATAAAGTGAAAGTGTGAGTGGGTTCAATTTTAACGCGTTATGACTGAATACAAGGTGTGTGTTTGCTTTGGTGAGCTCATAATGTTTGAGCACAATATTTTGGAGAAGAAGCTGACCATCGAGCTCAAGGTTATTGATCAGTGAATCCGATGTTTTTTCGTTATTAGGTGTAAGGCGAATGATGCCTTTATAACTTAGTTCGGTTTGAAGCGGTACGATAGGGTTGTCATCGGTAAGCATGGCTTTGAGTTGAATGGGCACAGGATCATGTTTGGTTTGAGGAAACCAGGCCTCAAGGCGAACGTGATCAAACGTTGCATGCTCGGTTGTATGATGTGTCACAAGTATTTGACCGTTGGTTAATAACAGTGACTTAAGTGCAATTCTCGAAGGATGTGAGCGAGGTTTTTTTGATGACCGCTGTTTTGTCTGAGTGGGCTCAAATGGTGTGCCATCAAGATTAATGTGAAGTTTAAAACCATCCAGCTCGACTTGGTCGAAAATCAACTGACCTTGAAAAAGTGGCATGATTTGAACGTTAAAGAGCAGATTTTCAACCAGTAAAGAATATACCGCATCAGTTTTTTCGAGATCACCGATATGAACGTTGGTGATATGTAAACCAGGTCTTGGAAACAGGCGCCAGGTTACGGCACCATCAAACGTACTTTTTTGATGGGTTAGATTCGATAGTTGTTTTTGGGCGATAACTTTAATTGTATGGGGTTTAATCCAATACGTTACCGCCCAAAGCGAAGCTACTGCAATGACAAGGGTAAAAATAACGGTCAATAAAACATTTCTCATGAATCTCATAAGACGTTGTTATCCTTGCATTGTTACGTTCAAACCCCCAAGGGAGCAAGTATTTACGCAGCTAATGCTTTAATTTTAGCGCTCAAACGGCTTTTAACACGAGCAGCTTTATTCTTGTGAATCAAACCTTTCGCAGCCGCTTTGTCGATAACAGGTTGTGCTTTAGCAAAAGCCGCACGTGCATCGTCTTTATTTCCTGTATCAAGTGCTTTCAATACGTTTTTAACGTAGGTGCGGTACATTGAACGTGCACTTGCATTGTGTTGGCGTCGTTTAACGTTCTGTTTTGCGCGTTTGATAGCAGATTTAATATTTGCCACGTTTATTTCTCCAGGTACTTCAGAAAGTAAAGGGGGGTATGATGCCTAAACCTACAAAAATTGTCAATTGTTAGGCATTCATATTTTATAAATTCGCTGATATTTGCGCTTCTAGGTTTTGTGCTTCAATAATTTTTGAGCGTGAGACCACGTATTCGGGGAAAAACCGTAGGGATGATAGCGGTGTCAGTGCTGGTTCTTCTCCAAGATTATCCTCTTGGGTATCATAAAATATAGGCTCTGCCAAAGCTTGGTGTAGGTGTTGTGACATGGCATGGATAAATGCTTGTAATTCAAGCTCATCTTGAGTGCCTTGTATATTATTGAATGCAAGATTCAGCTCTTTTTTATCGCTGTTTAATCGTTTGAGTGCAATGTAGGGTGTTTGGTCGGTACCGAGCTTTGTATTATCGCGAAGATCAAACCATTCCAAAATAAGCGTATTACATTGCTCAAGATTCCTATCCCTTTGTTCTTTTTCTATACTAGTGAACGTTGTTTGTAGTTGATATTCATTTTCAATCAGCTCACATGCTTTAATTGCTTGAATATAATAAGCTCGAATATTTTCGGCTTGATCTTTAAACGCATGACTTAGTTGGTCGTTGATTTGAAATTCAGGAAATAAATTTAAATCATTGTGATACCTAATGAGTCGATAGCCTTGATAAATGAGAGCTTTGGTTTTGACATAGAGTGAAGCGATCGCAAAGCTTAGATAAAGCAAGGGAATCGCCAGGATAACAAAGGCCAGTTCAGGGAGGGCAACAGGAATGAGTGCCGTCATGCTGATCACAAAGCCTGCGGTGATTAGCATCGGAATCGCCGTGCGAATTATTTTGAGTAGCGTATTTTTTTCGCGGTGTGCGATATTTTGATATTCAGTATAAAGAGGATAAAACGGAGCGATAAGACTGCTGATAATAAAACGTGCCTCAGCGATACTGTTGGCATAACGATAATAATTCCAAGCATCTAAAATAGCCAAAAGTGAATTTTCATTTTGAGTGGCCCAACCAATGGCTTGAATGAGTCCGTGTGCGTCAGCAATCTTGTCAATAAATGTACTAACACTGTTCGAGCCTTCCGTTTTATCACATGTTTTCCATTGATAAGCAAGTGACGTATTGACATCAGTGATTTGCTTGGTTTGTTCTATTGTTTTGTTTATTCTGATAAAATGTACTGGGGATTTTTTTAATCGCTCTTGAAGTAATTTTGTATAATAATCAGCATGATTGTGTTCAACACCCGGTGTTTTATTGAATTGATGCGTTATTAGATTGAGATAGTCTTTTTTTAAGGCGGCCAAATCATTGGCGCTTAAAAATGTTTGATCCAGAAAAGAGGCATGTGTTTTGTCAAAAGCTTCAGAATATTTTTGTAAAATATCGATATAAAATGGATAGGTTTGAATGAGTGCTTCTATGTCCTCGTCGCTTAATGTGGGGGGTGTTGGTGTGGAAGGATCTTGATTTGCTTGAGTCGATGGGAGTATTTGTTTCATAACAAGATCGACCGAACCGGCAATTATATTCAACGTACCTAAAGAAATGTTAGCGATACCTGTGGCAACAGTATTTAGACCTTCAGCTCGATTCATACGGTTAAATCTCCGACAAGAAAGGTTCAAGGAACCGTTAAGTGTGGTTTATTTTAACACACAAAGATTAAGATTGCATTAAATTAGCCAGATAGTTAATTTGAATGCTTTATACCAATTTGGTTTTGGTTCTGGTAGAATTTCCCTCCCTGTAAATGCCTCGTTTAGCTAGGAGTTCGTGTGGATATGAAGTGCTCAGTACCGACTGGAGAAGGATGTCGTTGGGAAGCAGTTCAACCGTGGTTAGTGTGTTTTTCGGCCTCTTTGTTTTTCTTTTATCAATTCATTCAAGGCAATATGTTTGCTTCATTGGGTGATCATGTCATGCGTGATTTTGGCATCGAAGCTGATAAAATGGTTTATCTTTCAAGTATTTATTATTTTGCCAACGTCGCTTTTTTAATTGCCGCAGGTATTGTCCTCGACCGCTTTTCTATCAAAAGAACTCTGGTTCTTTCGATGCTGGTTTGTGTTATCAGTACGTTTTTCTTAGCGTATACGCAAAGCTTTTATCTGGCATTAACGTATAGGTTTATTGCGGGTGTGACGAGTGCTTTTTGCTTTTTAGGCCCTATTAGGCTTGCTACACGTTGGTTTCCACCTAAAAAAATGGCTTTAATTACGGGTGCAATTGTGACCATGGCGATGTGTGGCGGTTTGGTTGCTCAGTACCCTATCACGGCTATCGCACTTCATGTGGGTTGGCGTGGGGCTGTCTTAAACGTTGCCTGGTTAGGTGTGTTGATTTTTGTATTAATGCTTTGGTGGATTCAAGAACGTCCAGAAGGTCATCAAGATCCTGTACATCAAACCTTGCCGATGTGGACAACATGGAAGGCATGTTTGTCTCGCCAACCTATTTTTGCAGGGCTTTATACCAGTTTGATGAACTTGCCGATTGCGGTACTTGGTGCGGCCATGGGCAAATTGTATTTAATGCAACGTTTAGATGCGACGCAGGCAGAGGCTTCTTGGGTCAATGGCATGCTGTTTTTTGGTGCGATGCTAGGTGGACCGTTGTTTGGTTTTTTCTCGGATAAACTAGGACGTCGCTTATTCCCTATGAAATTAGGTGCACTGTTCTCGTTAATAACGGTGTTATGTATTTTATATGCGCCGGTTTCTGCAAGTGTTATGGCCGTGCTGTTCTTCTTATTAGGTTTGGTTACAGCCGCTCAGGTGATTAGCTATGTGCTTATTGCTGAAAGTTCATTGCCGGTGATGGTTGCAACAGCCTTGAGCGTTGTTTCTTTGTTTACGCAAGGTGGCTATTTAGTTTATCAAAATATTTTCAGCAAAATTTTAGTGAAATGCGGTGGGGTTGAGCTCATCGGTGGAACACCGGTTTATCCACTGGCGTCGTATCAGACGGCGGCGTTAATTTTACCCGCTGCTTTTTTGATATCGTTGTTGCTTACGTTTGGTTTAAAAGAAACGTTTGCGAGACCACAGCATTAAATAAACGAACGGAGACTTGACTGTATGTCATCCACACCATCAACACGTGCCTGTGTGTTACTTATGGATTCGCTCGGTATCGGTGCGAGTCATGATGCAGTTAAGTATGGTGATACAGGCGCAAATACGTTTGGTCATATTGTCGAGGCGTGTCGCTTAGGGCAAGCAGATGTGCCGGGATTGCGTTCGGGGCCGCTTTATATTCCTAATTTAGCACGTTTAGGTTTGTATCATGCAGCTGGTTTAAGTTCAGAAGATGCGTTGCCTGAGCTTCTGAATCTAGATGCACCCCAAGGCTACTATGGCTATGCCGTTGAACAAAGCTTAGGTAAAGATACACCCAGTGGCCACTGGGAACTCGCAGGCGTACCTGTTCGGTTTGAATGGGGCTATTTTCCTGCAACTCAGCCATGTTTTCCTGAAGCATTAATTCAAGCTTTAATTAAACGTGCTAATTTACCCGGTGTCTTAGGTGAAAAGCATGCTTCAGGCACCGATATTTTGGCCGAGCTCGGAGACGAGCATATTAAAACAGGCAAGCCGATTGTGTATACATCGGCGGATAGCGTATTCCAAATTGCGGTTCATGAAGAATTATTTGGGTTAGACAAGCTTTATGAGCTTTGTGAAATTGCTCGAGAATTGGTGGATGAGTATCATATTGGACGCGTGATTGCGCGGCCGTTTAAAGGCGAAGCGGGGGCGTTTAAGCGTACAGCAAACCGTCGTGATTATTCTATCCCACCACCAGCAAAAACCCTGCTTGATTATTTAAACGAAGCCGGACGCGAAGTGATTGCGATCGGAAAAATATCTGATATATATGCGCATCAAGGTCCTACGCAAGTTATTAAAGCCGATGGAAATATGGCTTTGTTTGATGCGACGTGTGAGGCCATGAAAACAGCGCCTGCTGGAAGTCTTGTATTTACCAATTTTGTTGATTTTGATTCATCCTTTGGGCATCGTCGTGATTTGCCGGGCTATGCAGCAGCCTTGGAAGCGTTCGATGCGCGTTTGCCAGCATTTGAGGCATGTTTAAAACCGGGTGATGCGGTGGTTATTTCAGCCGATCATGGGTGCGACCCGACATTCCCGGGATCAGATCATACGCGAGAGCATGTGCCTGCACTTTTATTTGGCCCAGGTATTCAGTCCCAGGCCATCGGTGAACGTGCGAGCTTTGCAGATATAGGGCAAAGTTTGGCTGAGCATTTAGAAATTGATGCCTCAGCGTTGGATGGGGTTTCGTTTCTAAAACCTTCAGAAGGCTAAAGCATGGGTTATCCGTCAGCGTTTGTTATTTACACGAAGCATCTGTCGTTGACTATGGCAATTACGATCACTTCGTTACGTAAAGCGGTGCTATTTGTCTTATGGAATACAGAGAAACCGTTGAAGGCGTATGATATTTTAGAACGCTTATCTGACGACCAACCCAACGCAACAGCGACGGCGTTATACCGCGCGTTAGGTTTTTTTGTTACAGCAGGCGTTGTTCACAAAATTGATTCCATTCAATCGTATGCGCTCTGTGGGAAAGAGGAGGCACATGCATGCTCTGAGCTTTTTATGGTGTGCTCTGCGTGCCATAACGTCGACGAAGTACACGATGTTGCTGTTCGTCAAGCTATGCAGCAACTGGCTCTTCGCAGTGATTTTCATCTGAGTGATGATCCCATTGAACTTCGAGGTTTGTGCACACGTTGCAGGCCTAGGCATTGATTTTTAGATATAAGCCCCCATTTACTTGATACCCCATGTATTTATTTTTTTAATCGGGAGAAATTTTGGACCAATATCGTGGAACAACCATCTTGTCTGTGCGAGATGGAAAACAGGTTGTTATCGGTGGCGACGGTCAGGTGAGCCAAGGCAATACGGTCATGAAAGGTAATGCCCGTAAAGTACGTCGTTTATATAACAATCAAGTGATTGCAGGATTTGCCGGTGGAACGGCCGATGCCTTTACTTTATTTGAGCGCTTTGAAGCTAAATTAGAATTGCATCAAGGGCACTTGGTACGTGCGGCGGTAGAGCTTGCTAAAGATTGGCGAACAGACAAAATGTTGCGACGTTTAGAAGCTTTGTTGGTGGTTGCAGATCAACATGCGTCGCTTATTATTACAGGTAATGGCGATGTGATTGAGCCAGAACAAGGACTCATGGCTATTGGTTCAGGCGGTCCATTCGCACAGGCTGCAGCTCGTGCCTTGATGGAAAACACAAAACTATCAGCGCAAAAAATTGTTGAAAAAGGCTTAACGATTGCAGCTGATATGTGCGTTTATACCAATCATAATTTAACCATTGAAACTCTGGATGTTCATTGTGAATAATACTGTAGATACGATCGTGAATAACACCATGACCCCTCGTGAAATTGTTGAGGAATTAGATAAGCATATTATTGGACAAGATGCCGCGAAGCGTGCTGTGGCGATTGCCCTGCGTAATCGCTGGCGTCGTATGCAAATCACCGATGATGGTTTGCGCGCCGAAATTATGCCGAAAAATATTTTAATGATAGGGCCAACCGGTGTGGGTAAAACCGAAATTGCCCGTCGTCTTGCACGCTTGGCTGATGCGCCGTTTATTAAAGTTGAAGCCACTAAATTTACAGAAGTCGGTTATGTTGGTCGCGATGTTGAGTCGATTATACGCGATCTAGCTGATATTGGGTTTAAGCTTGCGCGTGAGCATGCCATGAAAAAAGTAGCACAATTGGCAGAAGACGCAGCAGAAGAACGTATTTTAGATGCTTTACTTCCTCCAGGGGAGGGGGACGCAAAGCGCGATCCTGACTCATCGGCACGGCAGGTGTTCCGTAAGCAGTTACGTGAAGGTTTGTTGGATGAGAAAAAAATTGAGATTGATGTTGTAGCACAAAGTGTCGGTGTTGAGATTATGGCGCCTCCTGGCATGGAAGAAATGACCAACCAACTTCAGTCGATGTTCCAGCAAATGGGCTCAGAAAAAACAAAACAGCGTCAATTACCGATTGCTAAAGCACTAAAAATCTTACGCGAAGAAGAAGCTGCAAAGCTTATTAACGAAGATGAAATCAAATTAGCTGCGATTGAGTCGGTTGAACAAAACGGTTTTGTTTTTATTGATGAAATTGATAAAGTCGCGCGACGTTCCGAGCAGCAAGGCGGTGATGTTTCTCGTGAAGGTGTGCAGCGTGATTTATTGCCTTTGGTTGAAGGCTCTGCTGTTTCAACTAAATATGGGATAATTAAAACGGATCATATTTTATTTATCACCTCCGGTGCGTTCCACGTGGCCAAGCCTTCTGACTTAATTGCAGAGCTCCAAGGACGCTTGCCGATTCGTGTTGAGCTTAACGCGTTAAGCGTGGGGGATTTTGTACGTATCTTAACCGAACCTACGGCTTCTCTTACAGAGCAGTACACAGCGCTTATGGCAACGGAAGGCGTGAAACTTAGCTTTGATACTTCTGGCGTTAAACGCATTGCGGAAGTGGCATGGCAAGTGAATGAACGTACGGAGAATATCGGTGCGCGTCGTTTATATACCGTGATGGAGCGTTTACTTGAAACGATATCGTTTGAAGCAACGGACAAGGCTGGAGAAAAAATAAAAATCAATAAAACATACGTTGAGAAGCATTTAGGTGCACTTGTACAAGATGAAGATTTAGCGCGTTTTATTTTGTAAATATTTTTAGTTATTGTATTAAAAGAATATAAGATGAACCGTTGTGCTTGGGTAGGACAAAACAAACCTCACTATGAACGCTACCATGATACCGAATGGGGCGTTCCGGTGCATGATGACCCTAAGCTCTTTGAAATGCTCATCTTGGAAGGCGCGCAAGCAGGTCTTAATTGGGAAACGATTTTGAAGCGACGCGAAGGGTATCGTGAGCTATTTCAACAATTTGATCCGGCAGCTTGTGCAAGCTTAAGTGATACTGAATTAGAAACGATTTTAAGTAATCCTAAAATTATTCGTCATCGTCTAAAAATATTTTCAGTGCGAAAAAATGCACGTATATTTATTGATATTCAACAGGCGTATGGATCATTTGATGCGTACGTTTGGTCGTTTGTTCAAAATAAGACTAAAGTTAATCGGCCTGAATCGCAGCAAGCTATTCCAACACAGACACAAGAGTCTTCAGCATTATCGAAAGATCTTAAACAAAGAGGGATGAGCTTTGTGGGGCCAACCATTATGTATGCCTACATGCAGGCCGTGGGGATGGTGGATGACCATACCCAAGACTGCTTTAAGTGCTTGAAATTGCGTGATTAGCTATGTTTAGCTCTCTTAGCTGGAGGCTCATCTACTACTTCAGCTTCTGCTTCAGGTTCAGAATGAACAACCGCTTGTGTTCGCATCGTCTTAGATGCAGATGCAAATATACATTGCTCTGAAAAACTCAAGAACGATAAGATATGTGTGTGTGTAAGAGCAGAATTTTTGTCGACACCTCCACCAATAGACTGTTTCCAGTCAACAATTCTTCCAACACGTGCTAAACAAGCGCGTACAATGGTTAGCGCTTCACGGCGATGTTCTGATAGTTCAGCACCTGCTACAACACGCTGTAACGCACGAATATCTTGATGTTTTTCCTTGTTTAACAATTGTTTTAAGATATAGTTTATTAACTTAGAGCCACCGAGCTGTGGTGATTGATGCGCGTACTCAGGAGTAGGCACGATTCTTGTAAGCTGTCGCATGGATAGAGGACGCTCAGCGGTAGAGGGTAGGTAATGCAAGTGAGGATCTGCAAGATACTCTAATAACGTGATGCCGTGATTATCCTGTACATTTATCGTGGCACCTAATGTCATAAGCAAATCAACCAGTTGTTTTGCGGTCCATGCATTTCCTGTTGCAGCTTGATAAATAGGGGTTTGTGCATTGAAAGCCTCGTCTTGTCCTGGATTCAAGCTGACGCCGGCTTTCATTAAGTGGACAATAATTTTTTTTGTTGTTTCAATTGATGCATGCGTTAATTCGCCTGAATGAGATTCTCGCGCCAACATTTTTGCTCTAAGCGTCTCTATGATAGGTATGGCATGCAGTTCGTCTGTGCTGTTGATATGTGCATCTTTATCTAATAGTTTTTCGACGATACGCTCAAATCCATGTTTGCATGCAAGATTTAATGGATGAACAAAGACGCCTTCAGGATTCGGCTCTGCATCATAGTCAAGTAAGCAGAGTGCAATCGCTTCGAGGCGATTTTCAATGGCATAAATTAAAGGGGTTATATTTTTACGGGTAAATCCGGTCGCGATAGTCGTCGCATAATAAAATTGATGAACTTTATGTTGAAATATGACATTGGGGGACTCACCTGCCGCTAAGGCAGCTTGAACTTGGGTTAAGTCTTGTGTGTAGAGTGCGTCAATTAGTGTCACTACAAATACCTTTGTGTTTAAAATAGGCGCTATTATAGCGTGGAGAAATAAAAAGTAAATCAAACGGACTGATTATTTAAAGAGCTTGATTCTTCATTCTTGTTGATTATATAATGCTCTATTTGATTCTTGGTTAAATAGTATGCCTGTAATAAGTGAAAAAGATGTTTTTAATCAATATTTGAAAAAAAGTGAAGCTGAAGCAATCGCTTTTCTTGAATCAGATATGATGATAAAAAAACAAAAGCTGCATGATGCTTATGTAACGCAAGCGTCTCAAATTGAGCGAGACAAAGAGGTTAGCACGCAAGAAAACCAAGCGCGTCGTGATCATGCAATTCAAAAAATACAACAATCTTTAAGCTCATCTTCCACAAAAACGTGGTCTGATTATCAAGCTGCTGAGGCGACAAGCACGGTCGATGAAAAAGCCGCTGAATTATTGTATGCACAAACATTTTTTTCTATCCATCATGACTATTCGCAAAAGAAAAATGAAAATGACGCGATGTATAAAAACGAAAGCACCAAGTTGGAGCGCTTATTTGATGATAGATTGAGACAAGTGAGCCATCGGTACGCGCCCGTTTATCGTTTACGAAACGCTAAAATAAACGAAGTACGAGAACCTTATCAACACGCTGTAAACAAAGCATCGACTTTTCTATATCGTAGCAAACGTGAAACGCATGATCTAACTAAAAAAATATCGGATCAAGTTCATGCCGAGGCCTTCAAAGAAAGAAATGCTGCCGGAGAAAGGCATCAGATTGGAGCGGAGGAACTGCTGAAAACCAGTTATGAAATGGTTGCTAAGCGTTTAGGATTAGATGGCGTAACGCCAGATATTACAGGTAATGTTGGAGCAAACACACCTTATCCATATGACTCAATACAACCGATTGTTGGTTATATGGATTTAAAATGGGCTCTGTATGAAGCAACTAAAAATTCTGATGAATCAGAATTAATACGCCGATTTTATGATGTCAGCTCAGATGATCCAGCTGTTGATGTTGCGCGTTTGAATAAAGCTGTAAAATCATTGGACTTAGGAGCACTTTCCCTTGTATTTAAACACCGATGTTTGTTTATGGCGCCTCCCTTAATACCCGATGAGCGTACCTTGTATGTTGATTTTTGTGGGGAAGATGAAGATAAGGTTAATTTGACGGTTATTTCTCCTTACGGTGATATTTTACGCCGGTCTTATCATATAACAACCGAATTATCCGAGCAAATACCCGACTTAGATACATCAAAACGTGTGCTGACAGACGAGATCGTTGCAAATACAACAGAATTTGTTCAAAAACTATATTATCGTGATAAAGCAGGGTCTTTTGATGCTTTTTCAGCTTTAATGGCGTCAACGCCTGGATTTAAAGCACATGTTATTAAAACTATTGCCGCAAGCAATCGAGCACTTAAGCGTCCGGAAGGGGTGGATGATATTAAACTCACAAAACGACACATAAGTTCCTCAAAAGATGGGACAATTTGCACGTTTGATGAGACGCCATCCCATGATGCAAGAGAGGTGTATCATGCACTGACCCATTCGATAGATGCGCGCTATTACGCTCGATGTAAAGTGTTAGAAGAAACCTGTGCTGAGGCAATTCATGAGGCTGAATTATTAAAGCAAGATATGTGCCGTAGAGCTCAAGCTGTATATGATTCATCATGTGATGAAATCGAGCATGAGCTTGCATGGGATGAGCTAGCCGCTGAAATATCTGTGCATGCTAAAGCGTTTGATTATTTTACAAATCAAGGTGACCAACCCGTGAGTGTAGAACAACCAGCGGCTGAGGCGGACACAGTGAGTGCTGATGCTTCAGCGGCGTATGCGATGAAGCCAATGAAGAGTCTTGAGGGTTTTAAATCTAAGAAAACGTTTGGAAAGTCTCAAAACAAACCACATCGGTTGTTCAGTATCGCTGAGCATGAGTATGGCGATGAGAGCATGGATGATGACGACCGTGAAGTTTATGAAATTATGCAGGGCAGGTAAATGAAGTCAAATCTTTCAAAATACACCGTTGCACATATTCATCAAGTTGTTTGTAATACGCGTTGCGTTAGTGCAGCAGCTCAAAAACTTAAGCTTGCAGACTGCTCAATTTTAACAAGCAACCTTGGAAAATATTTATTAAATGGCGAGCCATTGAGTATTGAGGTTTTAAAAGCACTTTCAGTCGAAGATGCCCGTGAAATTTGGGGTAAGGCGTATGCAAAAAAAATACGTTCACCTGATATTAATATCAATCAGTATAATGCTGCACATATCCATTATTTATCGCGTCAAACAGAAAATGTACGAAATCTTGCTTCATTACTCGGGGTACGTGATCATACCGTGCACCGATATCTGAATAAATTTACGTTTGAGCGTAAACCATTAACCTATGAATTGTTAAAATCTTTATCTGATGACGAAGCGCTTGAAGTATTTGGAGACCATTACGAAGCATTGTATCCTGCTCAACGTATTAATCTTACACCCAGTATTTTAGAAAAAAGTGCTGAATTAAGAGCTGAGGTCATCCTAAAGCGGGATGATTTTAGTGTGCTCGCCGCTCGATTTGAGCATGATTTCCCTATGGACGCGCCACCACCGCTTGATGTTCAAGTAGGGAAAAAACGAAATATTTTTGAATTTTTTTCGGGGCCATGTTTTATGGACGACTCAGAAGAACCTGCTTTAAAACTGAGTCGTCAAGCTGATGTTGTTGTAAAAATATAGAGGCTAAATAGTATCTAAGGATTAAGATTCTGGCTTTCTTCTTTTTCTTCGTCTTCGTCGTCACTATTGGAAACAATCGAGATGCCATCAGCAACTGTCTTTGGAGAGGGGGCTTTTATTTCTTTGAGTTGTTCTTTTATTGAAGGCCCCTGCTTGGGGTTTTTATCTGCGAAGAGAGCCTCTAAATTAGCGTCTGTTTCAAGTAATTTAATGTTTGATAAAGGGTCGTTATGTTTTTGTAAATGTGTGAGCAATCTTCCTACTTCTGTTCTTAGACGTGGATTATCCATATCCGTAAGTCCGTGAATATTAATTTGCATACAGAAGATTTTTGTATTTTTTTGATTGTTTGGAGCGTCGACGGTCAGTGTTTCGAATGAGACGTTCCCCCCAAATGCTTTTTCAAACCCATATTGTACATCATCAAGACCATTTTGAGTTTTTTTAGAGTCGTTAGGGTTGAATTCGCACTTCCCTTCAATATATAAAATTCCCATATCTATATCACCTATAAACGAAGTGTGTAGTTTTAGTATAGGATATTTATGGGGTTTTGCTGTTTCAGCTCAAAATATCTAAAATATTTTGGGGGGAACGGCCTACGGCGGCTTTATTTCTGTATACAACAATAGGCCGCTGCATTAATTTAGGCTCATGAGTCATAGCGTTTAACACTCGCACTTCATCATCAAGCGATAGGGCAAGCTCTTTGAAGCATTTTTCATTGGTTCGCACTAAATCTTTTAATGCGATATGAGCGCGAAGTGCGGTTAATTGCTCGTAATTCAACGGCTCTTTAAGATATTCAACAACGTTGGGTTCAAGCCCTTGGTTTTTAAGCAGTTCTAACGCTTGTCGTGACTTAGAGCATCGTGGATTATGATAAATAGTCAGGTTTTTCATGAAATTTCTTCTTATCATTAGGTGTTAGGTATAGTATGCCTCATAAAACTATCATGCGACATGCGCGTTTAGAAACGTGCAACAATATGACATGGTAATTCTATTTTATTATAATCCATGAGAAAGAAAGTAGTTATGACGATTGATGAATTAATCCAGCGTATTCAATTTAAATATACCATGCTAAGTGAAAATCATAATTGGGGTGAGCGCGGGTTATTTTATAATCCAGGAAATAAATTTTCTAAAGGTGCTTATGTACTTACGTTCAAAGAAAAAGATGGTAAAAATGATGCCTCAAGTGATTTGAATGCTGATGGCAAATATCGTTTGAATCTCAAGATATCAAAAGCAACGTTTATATCTTTATTTGAAAATATTCCGAAGAGGCCGGCGGCAGGTGAAGTGATCGACGGAAACTACAATTTTTCTGCGTTAGATACCGTCATGCCTCATCCTATCTATGGGTGGATGACATGGGTGTGTGCCGTGAATCCAACACGTGAAACAATTGATTGGATGGAATCTCAAGGCTTATTTGAAGAGGCTTATCAAGCGGCTGTGATGACGATGGATAAAAAAATTAAAGCGTTAAAATAAAGAGAAAATTATGTCAGGTTTTAAAAGTAAAGCTTCAATCTCGACGGTCAGTTTTTTAGCCGGTGCAGCAGCGCATCGGTTATTTACACCTCGGCCAGAAGAGCCTTCTAATCTTCGCTTAAACACTCAAACGTGTGCGGCGTATTTATCTAAAGAATTACTTAAAGAAGGTTGGCGCCCTCGAGAAGTAATGAGTAATGAAAAAGGTATACCCTCAATTTTTATTAGTCATTTTAAGCCTGCTTTAACCGGAAGCATCGTTTATGCTTTCATTAAGCACGGTGATGATTATTTTGTGTTAATTAACAAACAAAAACGACGTGATGCAACAGGAACGTCGATGTATATGGCCGATATGCCATGTGGTTTTTATAATGCACGTCAAGAAGGGCTTGGGCATACACAAAAACTGATTGGTGCAATGGGAAGGTTGGGAGAAAAAAGAAAATTATTAACGCATGAAGAAATTCAAAATTTAGCACATCAATTGCTTCTTGAAAAAACAGATGATACTGGGCTCGTGGATAAAACGGCTGAAGACAATGCACTGCGTGAGCTACATGAGGAAACTGGGTTTAGTCCAAAAAACAAAAAAGGAACGTTGGTTAATATTGAGTCACTCAATGAAGGAGCTTATTGGTATTTTCGTTATGCTTTTTTGGATGTTTTAAAGCCACAAGAGCAAAAACCTAGATTAACACCTGCGCTTAATGAAGGTATCACCGCCAGTTGTTGGGTTAATATACGTGACATTGAATTTATATATGATAAGTCTGGTCAAATCACGGGTGGTACGGCACGCTTGAACGAAGAAATACTACCGCTTAAACTTTATGATAAAACAGCACGAAATTTAGCATATGCAATTGCAGAAATGACCGATAATGCATTAGATATGAGGCAAGATCCAGGCCAGTCTTATGAAGACCCTGGCCTTGAACGTCCTGCATTAAAAAATACCATGGAAAATTTATGAAAGAATTTAAAGCTTTAATCAAAACATTGCGACCCTATAAAAAAATAGAATTAAACAGCGAAAATAAGCTTCAGTTTTTTTTAGATAAACATAGTACAAAAGAGGGTACTTGGGGTTGTTTAGAATTGCATGAGGGTGAGATTGATTTTATTTTTTTAAACGGGGAAGGTCACGAGCTATCCCGCCAGCTCATGAATTCAAAGCATGCAACATTGCTGATACCGCCTGCGTCATGGCATAAAATCGAACCAAAAAGTGGTGAGTTTAATGCCACACTTCAGTTTTATTGTAAGCCGCATCGGTATTTTGAGAAAAAATATAAATTATCTTCAGTCCATCATGATTTAAACTATGTTTATCAAACCTACTTAAGCACTTATGAAAAAATAACCATGCTTGATGTTGGTTGCGGCTCAGGGCGTAACCCGTTGTATTTTTCCATGCTGGGGCATCTAACAACGGGTATTGATATTAATCAAAACGCCATTAATAAGACTCGTGAAATTGCAGAAAAAGAAGCATTATCCAATATAAAATTACAGGTTCATGACTTGAATCAACTGATTCCAGATTTTGATGATACGTTTGATTTTGTATACTCCACGGTTGCATTGCAGTTTTTGAATAAAGCGAGTATCCACCCCTTACTCACGCAATTACAAAATCAAACGGTGATGAACGGTATGCATTGCCTTGTTTTTCCGATTAAGTCAGAAATTTATTCATATCCAGAGAGTTTTACTTATTTGGCAGAACCCAACGAACTTTATCAATTTTATCAAGACAGCGGTTGGTCGATTCTTGAATACAGAGAAAAACCTGGACAATTGCATAAGTTGGATGAAACCGGTAAACCCAAGCAAGGCATGTTTGCCTTGTTGCTTGCTCAAAAAAATAATAGATAAGGCAGCTTACATGCCTTATCTATTCACATAGAGGTTGTGTTTTATGCTACAGTAACGCCATCAATTTTTAGACTTGAGTGCTGTATGCCTGTTATCTACAACTATTTCCTTGAATATGCACCTGATGTTTGGGGATATGTTGATGTATCTTCAAATGATGATGGCATGCTTGCGGCCATGCGGGTTGGTGGCCAGCCCGTTACGTGTCAAAGGCCTAGTATTTATCCCGCTTATGATTACGATGGTACGTCCAAACGGGCATTTTGGTTAGCGATTTCTGAATCAGGTTTCTTATATCGTTTAGATTACAATCCAAGCTTGAAAACCGCACCTGTCGCAAAAAAAATATCCGGTGTAGATTTAGATAAGCGGTTTTCTCGAGAAGATATCTTGCCTAAAAAACGCTTTATTGATGGCGCGTTTAATCAAGCTGTCTATCAGGCTATGCAAGAAGCGGGTTCTTATCAGTATAAAAAAATCGAACATAAAGCAGCGCTTCAAGCGCGTGAGCATGAAAAACGACCATCGGATTTATTAAGTGATCTTGAGTTGGAGTCAAAGCTCGTTCGAGAAGCCGATGCTGTTTATCGTGAACAGCTATTAGGAGCAGAAGAAGATCCTGTCTTTGCTAAAACGCAAGCATTTCAAAAGCAATGTCACGCGTCTTATATCAATAAAGTTCAGGCTGAGCTGCAAGCAATTATCAGTGAATATCCCGAGGATTATGTTGCCTTTAAGCAGGCATTAATTGCGTACTTGGCTCAGCACTGGCAGGTGATTAAAGCGACACCGTTATCGTATACAGGTTTATCGGAGCATCCAGTCACTCAGCTTTTGGTTAGCATCGCCGAAAAACTCGAGGCCTTTGATGGAGAGCCAGCAGTCTCATACCTGATGCCTGATGTTTATATCCAAAGCCAATATGAAGCGCATATTCCAAGTTTAGATAAGCAATCGTTATTTAATCTATTAAAAACACACATACTTGATGAAGATGGGCATTATTTGTTGCCTGTTCGCTTGCTCTTAGATAAGACTGCAGTATTGCATGAACAGTCCAGTGTATTGATAAGCGAGCATGGTTTTATCAACCCTTTTTTTGATACGAATACCGATCAAGACAGAACACATCCGTATGTGTCGATGAAAGATTTTGAGCGCTTGTTTCAACATTCAGGTGAGACTCAGGCACTCCGAAATAGTTACCAGCGTTTGGATTTGGCAGCACATGATGATGCAACGCTATTGGGGCAGCTGAATCATTTAGTTTCTGTGCTTAGAACCAATGATGCTGATGAAGGCATAGGACGTGAGACCGATGTGGGTGAAGCGGTGTATACTGTCGCACCTAATTTTATCAAGTATTACCGCCGGCTACATCCGATAGGCTTCCATGTCAGTGAAGATAAACTGCCGTCGTTGAGAGAGGCTTTAGGTGCTGAGTTTGAGATGGGTTATATCTTGGTTCAGTCCGGCCCTGATGCGGGGTTGCATTTTTTGTCACGTTACGATGATGATGGCCGCTTGCGAGCATTAGAAGAACCAGACCGAGAGACTTACAGACAAACTGACGGAGAAACACGAGAACCTTTGTGTGACGGAAAAACACCGGCACGGTATCCCATCACCGTCATGGCGCGGGAGGCGTTTGAAGATAGTCCTGAGCTTCGAGCAACCTTAAGTCATGAACACCCAACATTAATTCGTATACCGACTGAAGAGCCAGGAACATACCACGTCTATGGTCAACAAACCGATGGTCGTTGGGATTTTCAGACAATGATCGATGCGGGTTCTATTATTTTGCCTAAAAAAAGTGAGCATGAAGATTGGGTGCTCGACTATGATGCTGAGATTTTACAATCACCGGATAATATTCCTGAAGCAATTTATACTGCGATTCAAACCCAAGGTGGGCATCATGAGCAACGGCTTATGTTGGATGTGTTGCAGGATGCTTTTGATGCGTTCAAGCATAATCCGTCATTGGAGATACTTAAAGTTATCGAGGCACAGACCGGGCATCTTGACCTAGAGGAGTTCAAGCAAGTGCCTGAAGCGATAAGAGATCCGCTTAATCGACTTTGGCAATATCTGGGTAACCCAGGTACAAACATCGCAGCCACTGAAACCATAGCAACCTGTGTGGGTATGCTGAAAGAACAGCTAGCGCCCGCCGTACGTTCATATACGGATACGTTGAAACACATGGGTTGGTCAGCCGCTGAAAAAGAAAAAGAGTACGATGAATGCGTTGCTGACGTAAGATCTACTCAGGAACTTTTAGCTCGTGCATTGGATAGCGGGCACTATCAAGGAATCGACATTCGCGCCCCATCTCCTGAGATACTCAGGTCGCTAGGTATGACACTGAACATCACAGGACCTGATGATTTCAGATGGTTTTGCAGTTTTCCGCCAGAAAGTATCAACGCTTTTTTGTCGGATCCTTCTAACCCGGATGGTTCTGAACCTCTGCAGTACATTTCAGATAATTATGAGGATTTTGATGCGCTATCAAGGTTGCTCTTGGAGATTCCTCCAGCGGCCTATAAGCCTATATTAACCAATATTGGGAGTACGCTTGGTGTAGATGAATTACATGCACTCTTGAGTTTCTTGGATGCTGACGACAAAAAAGAAGCCTTGCTTTATGCATATCAAGATCAACTAACAACCATCATCTTTAATAGCTATCAATTAGGGCGAGTGCTCAATTTTTTAAATGAAAAGCACCGTGACATCGTGCTTGATATGTTCAAAAGTCAGCTTGTGCGTATGATCAGAAATGGTCGGAATCTAGGAGCAGTACTGTCCACGTTAAGTGTAGCTCAGTGCGGTCGCGTGCTTGATGAATTGAAAGATAAACTAACAACAATGGACATAGATCATTTTAAGTTAGTTTTTAAGTTGGAAGAGATTATTCAGCCTTTAAATGAAGATCAATGTCGCGTTGTACTTGGAGTATTCGCAGATAAATTGACGATGATTATCTCGGATCATGATACGTTAGCCAAGATATTGATGCCTTTGAATGAGGGGCCATGCCGCCTCGTGCTAGAAGCGCTCGAAGATCAACTTATAACAATAATCCCAACTAAAGATGAACTCGTATCATTACTTTATTATTTAAATGAAACGCAGTTCACATTTGTCCTTGAAAAAATCCAAAATCAAGTACCTGCCATGTTTTCATTAAGCTTTGAGATAAAATTTATATTCGATCGTATGATAGTACCAGGCAATGCTAAGTTATTGTTACCGTTAGTGACACACGTATTTAAATCTTCTTCTGATATTGAACAATTACCTGATCACTATCGTGGGCCTGCTATTAGGTGCGTTAAAAACATGTCGCCCAATAATATTTGCACCCATTGGCAGTTAATTACGATGCTTGAAGGCTGTAATGATGAGCGCTTTCAGGAAATATTAACCGCTCTTAAACAAAATACGACAATGATGTGGTATCTGCAAGATAATCCTCGTTGTCTGTTACATGATGTACTTGAGATGCTTACTCCGTCTCGGTGTGAAGCTTTTCTCTTGTCGAAGGAGCATAATGAATTGATGTATATTGTATACATCAATGGTTTAAGTAATCTATTAGGAAATCCTAGGGAGTTAACAGAAGAAAAGATACGCCTGGTGATAAAACATGTAGGGGGTGATTTGTTTGATCTCATGCAGCCCCTGGGCCTCGAGTTTTCACTTGATGGTTATGCGAAGCTAAGCAAGCGTTGTATACTCGAAGCGTTGGAAGATGCGTTGCCGGATTTAATTACTACGCGCTCGACACTGGACCACGTACTTCACGCGTGCGGCGATGATGAACAATCGGTTAATCTTGTCTTATCTTCTCTCAAAGGCCGGCTTAATCGTATGGTAAGTATAGAGCTTGAGCATAATAGACCGGATGTTATACGTGCCAGTCAAACATCGGACCATGGTATTTTTTCATCATTTACATCGCGAACTAACCGTATCCGAAGCCAGAAAATTAATGTAGGAGCTTTGTCATCAAAGCTCGAAAAATACAGTGCGTCCCGTAAGCTAGAGGGCAGTTTTCATTGGGATTTTTTAGGTCTCATGGCATTTGTTTATTTAATATCTGATTGGTTTTCTGGTGAGCCCTGGGTTAAAGCAAAAAATACTAAACTCGCTGCTGCAACGTATGCCTTACATGCGAACAATAACGAGCATGCGTGCTTGGTCCGCTTGGCCCAGATTGATTTACTGCCGAATAAAGATGCATTAAAGTCTTCACACGCAAACAGTTATCTTTTGATTGGGACAAGCGATGCACCCAGGCAACTTTGCTATGTTGATTACGAGGGTAATACAGCCCTAATTAGCATGACCAATGCAGAGGGTGTTGATGATTATTTTTGTCAGAAAGATCATGAAACACGGCTGACTTACAGTGAAATTCATGAACACTTGGATGGGTACACCTACGGCTTGCTTCCTACCGACGCTCAACTTGCGGCATTAAAAGAAGGCTTGCTTGGGGATATCATGCGTGATGCTGGTGTAGATGATATTTTAGATGGTTCAAAGCGATTATCACAAAATATTCATGGTGCTTTTATATAGGCTATATTATAGGCTACATTGTGAGTTATGATTGTTTTTTGATCATATTTAATGGATAATAATTGAGACTTTAATTTCGCCGGTATCGTTCACATGATGTTTAGTCTCAATGAGATCAGTCAATATCCTGATCTACATGCGTTTTTTCGAGCTGAAAATAACTCGGAACGTAAGTTTTTAGCGCAAAACTTACGTGATCATTACCGTGTGATGAACGGTATTTCTAGGTTTAGTGAGCATTTATCTCCCTTTGTGATTGCCTCGGGCGTGGGGCTTCTTGAGCATGTCAAAATTCTAGAGCAAATGGAGATATTCATACCGAATGAAGAGGCTCCTCAAGCCTTAATAAAAGCTACTCAGAGCGGTCAGTTAGCGATTGTAGCTTATATTTTAGAGCAATATTTAACAGATTTGGATGCTTCATCTATCTATTCTGCACTTATCATGGCGATACAAGAAGAGCATCCAGCTATTCTTCATTGCTTACTTGAGATGCCTGAGGTTGAGCAGGTATTTATGCGTCGATGGCCAGAGATGTTTGATAGAGCATCCCGAGCTTTAAACCCGATGCTCATGAAGCGACTTTTTTCTTATTCCCAATGTTTTGCACGCGCTGATCATCATAGGGATGTATCTAATCAAGCGAATCTACTTGAATTTATCGGTGAAAAACTTGAAGGCATGCGTGAACGAGCTTCCCAGCAATATGGGTTTGACGTTGATTTAAATGAAGCTGAGTTATGTTTTTACATGCTACGACATTTAATCATGCGTAACGCATCTAAGTTTAATGCTGATATTAAGTTTTTATTGAATATACCCAGGGTTAAAGCTATCGCGCATGGACCCGTGACGCTGGGCCGAGCAAATGATTTATTTCTTTCAGCCTTAACCGTTCATAATTATCAGGCAGAAGATGTGTTGAGTTTGATTCCTGACGTGATTAAACATGCAAAACAACATGATTTTTATGGTGATGCAAATGCACGTGCACGACATAAGCACCGCTGCCTGTTGAATTTAACGTGTATTTTTATGTTGCAAGCGGCTTATCCAGCACATCGTGATGAAGTGGCCGATGAGCACAGGAGCTTTTGTGAGCTATTAATACCTGAATTATTAGGGCGTGTATTTTCTTATCTTTCACCGCGTAGTCAGGATGATTCTGCGCAAGAGGGCATGTGTTTTGTTCATCGAGCCGAAGAGAGGTTGTTGGCTCAAAGCTCTCGTTTATTTTACCGACATATTGAAGTAGAAAAGAAAGAGCATGAATCGCTAGGTACGATGCACGTTAATTAAATAAATCAATCAATCAAGAGAGTTATTTTATGTTTACTGAAGTAAGCCTTCATCAGCATCCAGAGCTGATGGCTTTTATCGATGCGCGTCGTACGGATGAACTCTATGTGACGAGTGTTTATCTTAAGGCTAAGTATTGTTTTCGCTCAGAACAAAATCAAGAAGCCAATATCTATGATGTGACGACTAAAGAAGCGTATACACCATTACGTATTGTTGCAGAAATGGGGTTGTTAGATCATGTTGATTTTTTATTAACGTGTGCGACTTACCGTTTTTCTTCGGATGATCATGCGCTTCGGGGGGCTGTCAAAGAAGGGCATGTGGCGGTGGTTAAGCGCTTATTTCAAGAGCCAATGGTTTATGCGCTTGTTGAGTCAAATCCAACCAGTTTTTTGCTGATGGCTATGATAGCTAGCAATCTTGATATGATAAATCTCATGCTGGAAAATGAGCGCGTCAGCCGTGAATTTTATCCTTTGCCATGCATGACGCAAGCTTTAAAGGGGGGGGATGTAGCGATTATTCAGCGGTTACTGATGTTTCCTAACGTGCTCGCAATTGCCGATCATTATGAAAAGCAATATGCTAACCACACACATACTTTTATCAATGAGCGCTTACATGCCTTAAGACTAAGGCAGCATGAAGCGTTAGATTTTCAGGATCCTACTGAACTTGCTTTGTGTTTTTATATGTTACGCAATTTGATTCGTCGTAACTCGCCTGAGTTGCATGCTGATATTAAATTCTTATTGAGCATTCCGAGCCTAAGGGCATGGGTTCATGAGGAAGTCACACCAAATGAATCGAATGAGTTATTTCGTTTGGCGGTTACTGTTCATAATTATCAGGCAGAAGATGTGTTGAGTTTGATTCCTGACGTGATTAAACATGCAAAACAACATGATTTTTATGGTGATGCAAATGCACGTGCACGACATAAGCACCGCTGCCTGTTGAATTTAACGTGTATTTTTATGTTGCAAGCGGCTTATCCAGCACATCGTGATGAAGTGGCCGATGAGCACAGGAGCTTTTGTGAGCTATTAATACCTGAATTATTAGGGCGTGTATTTTCTTATCTTTCACCGCGTAGTCAGGATGATTCTGCGCAAGAGGGCATGTGTTTTGTTCATCGAGCCGAAGAGAGGTTGTTGGCTCAAAGCTCTCGTTTATTTTATCGGCCTATTGCACAACGTGAATCTGAGAGCGAAAATCCTGTGTTGCCGCACAACGTGTAAGCATCAAGATGAGCGGCAAATAATACCTAAATTAGATATTAAACAGATAGGATGCACTGGCAAATGCCGAAACAGCATTACTGTATACGGTTCTTGATTGTCGTTCACTCACGCCGGTGTCACCCATAAGTGTTGAAGATTCACCTGTGCGTTTGCTAAGGTCATTATATAAAACTTCAAACGACAAAAAGAAATTGTCATGCAGAAGATAATTAAGACCGACGCCCACGTTATAACTGGTTTTATACGCATTTAAATTTAAAAGATAACTGTATCTGAAGGTGTCAGCAGGCGTTGTCAGGTTGGCATACGATCTTGAAAACTCATAGTTACGAGTAACGTTTGAAAAGCTTACACCGGCTTCAACGAAAGAGAGTAAATGCGGAAATAGTTCATAACCTAATACGCCATCAATATTATAAATAGGTTTTAAATTGGTTCGAATGGTGTTCGTGCCAGTAATAACATTTGTACCGAGTGGTATTGAATAATTAGTTTCCCCGGCCAGTTGTATTGGTGAATAATAAATGGAAGCCTTGGCACCTAGGTAGGTTTTTTTGGGCATCATTTTCCCATAACCTAAGTTACCATTAAACTGTATGGCCGTATCGGTGTATCGATTCACTTCTCCGCCACCGGCTACTCTTGTGCTGTTGGAGCGCTGAGTTCTAAAATTATCGTTATTAAATAAACTAATAAAACCGGTACCCACACCAAGGTAGGCGCCATCAAAACTAGCTATTTCATCGGATCCCATACTTCCTGCATGCAGTGGATTTGAAAGTGCGGCGAGCAAACTTATCACGTGTAGTTTTTTCATTTTTTAATCCTTTAAAAATATAAAGTACAGACTATACATGGGTATGTATCGCTTGAATAGCGGATACTTATGTTTAAATTTAAGAAAGCCCTACGCATTTAGATGCCAACTTAGATGCACGCTCGGCCTGTCGTAGCCTATCAGCGATTAGGATGTGAATGATGATGTGAATGGGGCGAAGTACGTGTACTATAGAAATTTTCACATGCTAGGATAGCTCCATGATTGAGCATTATGTTCGAACGTATTATCAACAGTTTTTGGTTGATCCTCTTGCTGCTCACATGCGTGATTTGATTACGCCCAATCAAGTGACTTTGTGTTCAGGATTTTTAGGGCTGCTTGTGTTACCAGCCTTAGTCATGCATCAGGTGCTGCCGGCTATTATTTTATTTTTGTTGTCGGGCTATTGTGACACCTTGGATGGTACGTTGGCGCGTTTAAATCATCAATCAACCGATTGGGGAACGGTTTTGGATATCATGACCGATCGGTTGGTTGAGTTTGTTGTGGTCTTTGCTTTGTGGTGTGTTGTTCCAGCTGAACGTGGTTTAGGGTGTTTGTTGATGCTAGGCAGCATGCTGTTATGTATCACGAGTTTTCTCGTGGTGGGGGTTTTTTCAGAGAATGGATCTCAGAAAGGCTTTCATTATAGTCCTGGGATTATGGAGCGCGCTGAGGCCTTTTGTTTTTTTATTGCGATGATGCTTTTTCCTAGTGCGTTTAATTTACTTGCTTGTGTCTTCACGTGTTTAGTCACGTTGACGGCCGTCATTCGTCTTATGCAGTTTTACAAATCATCTTGCGTATGATCTGTGGCTAAATATGTATACATGGTTGGCACGACAAACAGCGTAAACGCGGTGCCTATTAATAAGCCAGAAGCAATCACAAGCCCAATATCAAAGCGACTGACCGCACCAGCGCCTGAGGCGATGAGGAGTGGGAGTACGCCAAAAACCATGGCGGCGGTGGTCATAAGAATAGGGCGTAGGCGAATGCTTGCTGCTTCTTCAACCGCCTCGCGTCGTGATAGTTTTTTTGTGCGTTGCAGGTGATTGGCAAAATCAACGATTAAGATACCGTGTTTACTGATGAGTCCAATCAATGTAATTAATCCGACTTGGGTATAAATATTAATACTGGCAGCACCTAAGTTGAGAGGAATCAGCGCACCACAGAGCGACATAGGTACACTGATTAAAATAATCAGAGGATCACGAAAACTTTCGTATTGGGCTGATAACACAAGAAAAATAATAATAATCGATAAGAAGAAAGCAAACACAAGCGAATTACCTTCTTGCATAAATTGCCGTGATTGGCCACCAAAATCAAAATCGAAGCCTTGAGGCAAGCTATCCTTGGCGGCCGTATGTAAAAAATCAAGCGCTTGACCGAGGGTTGTTCCGGGTCGCATCATGCCTTGCAGGGTGGTTGAGTTCAGTTGTTGAAAATGTGTGATGGCGTTAGGCTGTGTTTTTTCGACAGGCGTTACAACGGTCGAAAGGGGTACCATGGTGCCGTTCATGGTTCGAATATAAATTTCTCCGAGTTGTTCGGCATTCAGTCTAAACTTTCGTTCAAGCTTAGGAATAACTTGATAACTGCGTCCTTCTAAATTGAAATAATTGGTGTATCCACCGGAGAGGGCACTGCTCAGGCTGTTGCCTATTTGTTTCATGTCTAAACCTAAATCAGCTGCTTTGGCGCGGTTTATTTTCAGCTCAATTTCGGGCTGATTAAATTTCAACGTGTTATCTAAATAAATAAATAAGCCGCTGTCTTTTGCTTTATTCATGAGTGTGGTTGAAACATCATACAGACTCTGAAAATCATTGCTTGTTTTGATGGCAAATTGAATCGGTGGTCCACCGCCACCTCCAGGCAGGGAGGGTGGGATCATGGCAAAGGATTTGAGGCCTGCAACGGTATTTAATGCTTCTTGTAACGGTTTTTTTAGTTGAAATTGACTTCTCTTGCGCTCACCCCAGGGTTTAAGTACAAGACCTGATACGGGGGTTGCTGAATTGATAATAAAATAATGTTCTTTTTCTGGAATATGATTAAATATTTTTTCAAACGGTTGGGTAAACGCCTCAACGTATTTAAGTGTGGCTGATTGTGGTGCCATACCTACCACAAAAAAGAAACCTTGATCTTCTTCAGGTGCTGTTTCTTTGGGTGTTGTTAGGTATAAATAAGGTAGCATTAGTAAAACGACGGCGGCAAAAACTAACATGATTTCACGTGAATTAAGTAGCCGGTGTAACCCATGTTTGTAGTGTACGCGTAGATTTTGAAATATCCCGTCGATACGTTGTGTGATACGGCCTTTGTTCATATCAGACGAAAGAATTTTAGAACACATCATGGGTGAGAGTGTGAGTGCAATGATGCCTGAAATAATCACCGCTGAGGCAAGCGTGAACGCAAATTCTTTGAATAATGCGCCCGTCAGTCCCGACATAAAACCAATCGGTGCATACACCGCCGCGAGCGTGATGGTCATGGCGATAACAGGTGTTGCGATTTCACGCGCGCCCATGATTGCTGCATCAAACGGCGTTTTTCCTTCTTCAATGTGCCGGTGTACGTTTTCGACCACGACGATGGCATCATCGACCACAAGGCCGATGGCAAGCACGAAGGCGAGCAGAGTAAGCAAGTTTATCGAGTAACCTAAAAACAACATAAACGTACATACGCCAATCAGTGAGAGTGGAATCGTAACAATGGGAATCAGTACCGCTCGAAACGAGCCTAAAAAGAAAAAAATCACAAGAATCACAATCGTTGCTGCTTCAAGAATCGTCGCAAGCACTTCATCGATCGAGGCGCGTATAAAGTCAGTGGCATCGTAAACAACCATGCCTGTGAGCGAAGGCGGGAATTGGGGTAAAATCGCTTGAAAAGCTTGTCTAACTTCGTTGATTACATTGAGTGGATTCGCACTGGGCGTTGGGGTGATACCAATAAATACCGCTTTTTTCCCATCAAAGTTGACCGATGAGTCGTAATTTTGTGAGCCTAATTCAACCCGTGCAATATCACCTAATCTAATCGTTAAGCCGTGGTTACTTCGAACAATCAATTGTTTAAATTGTTCTGTGGTGTTTAAATCGGTGTTGGCACGCACGCTGATAGCAACGTAATCACTTTTGGTACGGCCTGCAGCTGTTAGAAAATTATTATCACGTAAAATATGGCTAACATCCGCCGGGGTAACATGAAGGGCGGCCATTTTGACCGGATCCATAAAAATACGCATGGCATACGTTTGTCCACCCAAAATTTCAGCTTTTGATACGCCAGTCACGGTTTCAAGCTGAGGTTTCACGACGCGTGTTGCATAATCTGTAATTTGCTGAGCGGTCATGTCTTGACTATTCAAACTTAAATACAGTAAATCTGTTGAAGTATCGGAGCTTTTAATAATCACGGGAGCTTGTGATTCAGCAGGTAGTTGGTTGAGCGTTTGTTGAACTTTACTCATGACATCGGTGAATGAAATTTGGGAGTTAAAGCCAAGCTTGATATTAAGTGTGATGGTGCTCGTGCCTTGTGTGCTACTTGAAGTCATGTAATCAATACCTTCGGCACTGGCTATGGCACTTTCGATAGGCGTTGTAATAAAACCGGCAATTAAGTTTGAATCAGCTCCAGGGTAGCTTGTGGTTACGGTGATAACGGTGTTGTCCATCTTGGGATATTGGCGAATGGATAGATCAAGTAACGAGTTGAGACCAAAGAGTAAAATTAAAAGGCTAACAACCAGCGAAAGAACAGGTCGCTTAATAAATAGATCTGTGAGATTCATGGTTGACCTATCTTTAATTGAACCTCGTTATTAATCACAATCGGGGTGTTGTCTTGTAATTTGATTTCGCCCGCACTCACCACTTCTTGACCTGCTTTTAGGCCTTGTGTGATAACCACTTGATTATCTTTTTCGTCACCGGTGGTTACAAATATACGTTTTACAACTAAAGATTGTTTTTTATTTTTTTTGGTTTGTTCTTGAATAAGAAACACAGAATTACCGTATAAACTATATGAAATAGCGGTTGTGGGTAGAACTAAAGCGTGAGGTATTATAGGTTGTTCGATGTCGATGGAAGCAAACATCCCAGGGATAAACGCATAATGTTCGAGTTTGTTTTGTGTGTTTCGTTCGGTATTGCAGGTGACCAGTACACGGTTGCTGTAGGGTATTTTTTGATAGTGTACCAAATCTGAGTTTGTGTTTGTGCTCGTGTCGCTTAACGTATCAAGGACGTTCATCGGGCAATTGGGTAGCGTTGCTTGTACCTGAATATTATGTGTTTTTGGATCCACTTTAGCGTTGATGGCCGTAATTTTTCCAGAAAAAACCAAATGAGTTTGAGGCTCGATAGAAAACAAAATATTTTGATTAAGATGTATTTTAGAACGTTGATGTTCTGGGACATAAAACTGAAGAAACAAGGGGTCCATGGATTGCAAGGTTACAATACTGGTTTGCCCGGGCGTGATAAATTCCCCTAAATTAACCAAGCGAATGCCTAGTTTACCGGCAAACGGCGTGTGAATATGCTTTTGGCTGATCGTAGCTTGGGTTTGTTCGACGTTTGCTTTGGCTTCTAAAAATTGTGCTTTAGCAACATCGACATCTGCTTTTGATGTTGCGCCGCGTTTGATGAGGGTCAACTGGCGTTGATAATTGATATCTTGAAGCGCTAGATCAGCCAGATTAAAGTTTAAACGGGCTTGATCAACGCCGTCTTCAATATCAATCAGTGGCTTATGGGCATCAACAGTTTCACCTGATTTAAAATGAATCGCAACCACATTGCCCGATGCTTCTGAATTGATATCAACACCATGAACCGCAACAAAATCGCCTACGGCATGAATGCTTGGTTTCCAAGCTTGTTCAGCTACAGTCACCGATGCGACCGTTACGGCAGGTGCTTTGTAATGAGAAAAAAAGTATTTGATTACAATACTTTTACCTAGATTAAAAGCGATTAAACCACCAAAAACGATACTAAGACCGATGATCATCAGCGTCATAGGTTTTTTTTTCATCGTGAGTCCCTGTACGATATGAAAACATATTACATCTTGCAATGATTGCTTTTTTGATAGTACAGCTGATGGTGGGGCTTGTCGAGCATACGCTTACGTATGCTCGCTTATGATTGGAGCTCAGCGTGGGCCAGAAGTTTTTACATCGTCGGTTGCTGTTGAAGATGTGTTCGCCTCAACAATGGGGGTTAAAAAAGACAGCTCGCGTGGATCGCTCAGTCGAGGTGTTGATTTAATATCACCTGTCGGAAGACCTTCTAGCGCGTTACGGCGATCTCTACCTTTTTTAAAGAGTGTGAACCCAACATCCGATAGCGCGACTGGCTGGCTTTTTGATTCAAAGTCTAACGGTAGCGAAGAAGCTCTTTTTAAGTCGTCTAGGTTAGTTAACATACTCGGGTTTGGTCGAGGTGAATGGATGTGTGATTCAATCGCTAGAGGTGAACCAGCTAATGCACGCCGACGAGCTTTGTTTCTAGAAGATAGTATGCTCGGCAAGCTATCTAATTGTCCTGTTGATTTGGACGCCGCGCGTGATATAGGGGGTGTACCTGAAGCTTGGCTACCAAGTGATGGTTGTGTGCTCGCCGAACGAAATGAGCGGTATGAGATAGCTTCGGGGCTGTCACTTGTCCATAACTCGCGAGGGTCTATACAGAAGGGGAAGGGGCTCAAGCTAGGCGATGATGCCGTTAATCCTAACGAATCGGTGCTACCCATGCTATTCATGCTTGTATTACTCGGTGGGCATGGTGGCTTGCTATCAGTCATGGGTAAAGAGTTTGCACGTTTCATCTCAGCTAACGTAAAGGCGCTTTTGGGTAACGGTGCGAGAGAACTTATTGATGAAGGGCGTTGGTGTCCATCTGACAACGTTTTTTGCGGTATTGTTGGTAATGCTTGAGCCAGCGCATGGCGTTTATCAAAAGCAGTATCGATATTTTGCTTTGATAAATCTGATTGAAGTCGAGCGGCAAATCGACTTGCATGTGATGGTTTTTTCTTTGTTTCTTGTTCTGACTTAAGCATACAATAGCCTTTTTGAATTCAAAAAAAGCATTGTAGCATATAAAATTGCTTTTGTGTATTTTTTGTGATCACATCAGGTTTTCTATCGACTCAAATCAACATCAATTTATCCCCCGTCTAACCCCTCTTCGTGCTGGTGTTGCACGAGGTGCGACTCTCCGTCCAGGTACAGCATATGGCGTCATCACATCCTCGAGTGTATTGGCTTTGCAATTTCCTTGTGCACCATAACATTGGCAATACCCTGTTTGATTTTGTGCAGTTAATCCAATACAGGTTGCACGTACGCCACAAGCGCAATTGGTTGCGGACCATTGGGAGCAATCCGTGTTGTTTTGGCAGGCATGAGCGGATACATTGATCATGAAAATCAACGAGCAGGTACTTATAATCTGATGAATAGTGATTCGCATGATCATGTATCCTTGTGAAATTAATTATTTTTGCGTTTTTGATGTATCAAACGCTAACGTATTATTTTTCAAGTTTGTCGTTATGGTTTCTCCTGATTTAAATTCACCTTTTAATAGCGCTTCGGCTAAAGGATTCTCTAAGTATAGCTGAATGGTGCGTTTAAGTGGTCGCGCGCCATAGACGGGATCAAAGCCGGCTTGGGCCAGATAGTTGAGAGCATCAGGCGTGAGTGTGAGCGTTATATCTTGTGCATGGAGACGTGCTGCGAGTTTTTTGATTTGAATTGATGCAATTTTACCGATTTGTTCTTCAGTCAGTGCATGAAACACAACCGACTCATCAATACGATTAATAAACTCTGGTCGAAATTCTTGGCTTACAAGATCCATTACGGCGGCTTTAGTTTTGTCATAGTCATAGTCAGATTCAGAACTCATTTCTTGGATGAGATGTGATCCTAAATTTGAGGTCATGATAATCACGGTATTACGAAAATCAACCGTGCGACCTTGGCCATCGGTGAGTCGACCATCATCTAGGACTTGGAGTAAAATATTGAAAACATCTTTGTGTGCTTTCTCAATTTCGTCCAATAAAATTACAGAATAAGGTCGGCGTCGTACAGCTTCGGTAATATACCCACCTTCTTCGTAGCCCACGTAACCTGGAGGCGCGCCTATGAGTCGCGCAACCGAATGTTTTTCCATGAATTCTGACATATCAATACGAACCATGGCTTCGGGCGTATCAAACATAAACGTAGCCAAGGCTTTACACAGTTCGGTTTTACCGACACCGGTAGGCCCAAGAAATAAGAACGATCCAATTGGGCGATTGGGATCGGACAAGCCAGCACGCGAGCGTCGAATCGCGTTTGAAACGGCATCGACGGCTTCGTTTTGCCCAATCAATTGTTGATGTAGAACATGTTCCATCTGCAACAACTTCTCTTTTTCGCCTTCGAGCATTTTAGAAACAGGTATTCCTGTCCATTTTGAAACCACGTCGGCTATTTCTTCCTCGGTGACTTTATTGCGGACCAGTTTTGTTTCTTGCTGTTCCATATTGCCTGCTTCGAGGAGCGCTTTTTCTAATTCTGGAATACGTCCGTACTGCAATTCAGACATGCGGGTCAGATCGCCTGCACGTTTGGCGGCATCCATTTCAAGTTTAGTTTGCTCTAAACTTTCTTTGATTTGTGTCGTACCTTGTAAACTGGCTTTTTCGGCTTTCCAAATTTCTTCAAGGTCGGCATATTCTTTTTCGAGTTCGTTAATACTTTGTTCTAAATTACTCAGGCGTTTTTTAGAAGCCTCATCTGATTCTTTTTTAAGCGCTTCACGTTCAATTTTAAATTGAATCAAACGTCTGTCCAGCTTATCCATGCTCTCGGGTTTTGAATCAATTTCCATACGAATTTGACTGCCTGCTTCATCGATTAAATCAATCGCTTTGTCAGGTAACTGCCTGTCCGTAATATAACGGTGAGAAAGCGTTGCGGCTGCAACGATGGCCGGATCGGTAATTTCAACGCCATGATGCACTTCATAACGTTCTTTTAAGCCACGTAAAATAGCAATGGTATCTTCGACACTGGGTTCGTTGACCAATACTTTTTGAAAGCGTCGCTCAAGAGCTGCATCTTTTTCAATATTTTGTCGATATTCATCCAGTGTTGTTGCTCCAATACAATGCAGCTCACCACGCGCTAACGCGGGTTTTAACATATTACCGGCATCCATAGAGCCTTCTGCTTTACCTGCACCTACCATGGTATGAATTTCATCGATAAATAAAATCACTTGGCCTTCTTGTTTTTCTAGATCTTTGAGCACGCCTTTGAGGCGCTCTTCAAATTCGCCGCGAAATTTTGCACCGGCGATAAGTGCGCCCATGTCGAGCGAGAGCACACGTTTGTTTTTAAGGCCTTCGGGAACTTCACCGTTAATAATACGTTGAGCGAGACCTTCGACAATCGCTGTTTTACCGACGCCAGGCTCACCAATTAAGACAGGATTATTTTTTGTGCGGCGTTGGAGCACCTGAATCGTGCGACGAATTTCATCATCACGCCCAATCACCGGATCAAGCTTGCCTTGTTCTGCGCGTTCAGTAAGATCAATCGTATATTTCTCAAGTGATTGACGTTGCTCTTCGGCATTCGGATCATCCACAGCTTCACCGCCACGAATTTCGTCGATGGCCTGCTCGATGGCTTTTTTATTCGCACCTGCATCTTCTAAAATTTTTCCAAGGCCGCTTTTCTTTTCCATTGAAGCTAATAAAAAGAGCTCGCTGGAAATATAGCTATCTTTACGTTTTTGCGCGATTTGGTCGGTAATATTAAGCAATTGGCCCAGGGTATTGGATACATGAACTTCACCCGGGGTACCCGAAACTTTGGGGAGCTTATCTAATGCTTGATCAACCAAGGTTCGGAGTTGGGGTAAATTCACACCGGCTTTGGTGAGTAGGGGCCTGCAGCTCCCGCCTTGTTGGTCGAGCAGTGCTTTCATCAAATGTTCGGGTTCAATAAAATTATTGTCTCGTCCGAGAGCAAGCGACTGGGCATCGGCAATCGCCATTTGAAATTTTGAAGTGAGTTTATCCATTCGCATATTGAACACCTTAATATTTATTAAATTTATTTGGTTTTAATTTTAGCGCCTCTACTTTAGAATGGAGGAACTTTTTCAGAAATCAAGCTGTGTTTATGACAAAAATTACTTCTACTCCATCATCCACCGATGCCCAACTTGTTTTAAACCAACTAGCGCAAGATTATTTGCGTGATAAAAAGCGCAAGCTTCGATGGCGTTGGGTTGCTCGTTCGTTTATTTTTATGATTATAGCTGTTTTTTTGTATCAAGCTTTGTCTATGCGTCATGCGGATTTGGCGGCGCGTGTGAATGCGCATGTCGGTTTAATCGATGTGAAAGGTGTGATTGCAGATGGTCAGGCCGCTAGCGCTGAAAATCTTTTAAAAAGCCTTGAGCATGCGTATGAAAACAAAGCCATGAAAGCGCTTGTGTTTCGCATTGATAGCCCGGGGGGAAGTCCAGTTCAAGCCGATTATATGTTTAATGCAATTCAGCATTATAAAAAAGAGTATCCAGATATTAAAACCTATGCAGTATGTATGGATATGTGCGCGTCTGCCGCATATTACATGGCTGTTGCTGCTGACGAAATTTATGCGGCACCGTCGAGCATGGTGGGTTCTATTGGTGTGATTTATAACGGTTTTGGTTTTGTCGATGGTATGCAGAAAATAGGCGTGACGCGTCGGCTTCAAACATCCGGTGCACATAAAGCATTGTTAGACCCGTACTCACCTGAAAAACCTGAGGATGCATTGTATTTACAGCGTATGCTGGATTTAGTTCATCAGCAATTTATTAATAAAGTCAAAGCGGGCCGTGGCTCGCGTTTGAAAATCAATAACGAAACGTTTTCGGGTTTGTTTTGGACCGGTGAACAAGCGATCACCATGGGGCTTATCGATGGTTTTGGTAGCAGCGAAGACGTGGGTCGTGATGTGATTAAGATTAAAGAATCCGTGGATTACACAGCACAGGGCAATGTACTTGAGCAATTTGCCAAAAAACTTGGTGCAGAAGTGGCAATCCAATTGCCCGCTGCTTTGGGTATAAAACCTGGTTTTCAATAATAAACTTTTACATGTGAGCACCTTCTACTACGGATGGGAGAAGGTGCTCAATTATAGTTAAGGCCCGTTCTTAGTCGCCTTAGCCGCCCTGATTCTTTCGAGGTCTTCGTCGAGATCTTCTTTAAACATATTGTATGCCTCTTCTAAGCTCGTGTTCTCTGGGAGTGTCGCGAATGCATCAGCAAAAAATCTTCGCCACTCTTTTGCTTGTTCTGGAAGCTCAGGATCAATATTAATCATGTACTGATCATCTTTATTGATGATTAATTTAATGATACGTCGCCAGGTTTTTTTGTCAGTACTTGCGAGGTACATTTCATCTAGGTGCTGAAGTGGCGAATAGCTCGGCTCAGGGCTATAAAAACGAGGAATAAAGAAACGCAGAGGCTTTGTTTCAATAAATAGCGCTAATGCGGGTATATTACGACTCTGAACAAGAGCAATAAATTGTGATTGTTCCGGAGTAAGATTAATAACCGGTGGTTTCTGTTTTTCTCTTGGTGGAGGAGGTGGAGGAGGCGGTGGTGGTGGAGGTGGCGCCATAGGACGAGGGGCTGGGAAAAATTTTTGCTGAAAATGCATAAGAGTACCAAGTATCATTTGCTGATTGAAAATTGTACTTTATTATACTTAAGGAAACCTTAAAAGATACTATTTTTTTCTAGATAGTGAGTTGTTATACGGTGTAACCTAGGAGGATGATTGCAAAGTAATATTTTTTAGTCATATGATGATACGACGTTAGATACGGAAAGCATTGGAGGACAAGTTGCCGGTCAGCAAATATAGTACCCTAGGTGTTCGATGCACGAAAAATATAGATTGTTAGGTTTATAATTTTTTTGCATCTGTTCTACTTTATCAAAAGGAACGCCATGCATATTATCAAAGCGTAATTCGAGCTCCCATTGATAGACTTCGTAGCCTTGGTTTCTTGCAGCATTCACATAAACTTTAAACTCAAATAGCTTGATGTTAGTGTTATCAACGATAATAAGATTATTTCTCTCAGCAATAGATGTCATAAATTGTTCTTTGCATCGTCCATGTACCATGCCAATTTTTGTGTGATCATATTCATATTCGCCACAACTATTTCTCATATAATCATCAGCGGAGCATTTGCTCATCGATGATGCTGGCATCACCCCTGTTTCTGATAAATAATCAATCAGTGCTTGTGATGATGTGGATTTGCCCGAACCTGGGCAGCCACGCATGATGATCACAATTTTACTGTTGCTTTGAAAATCAATATTCATCGTTGATATCTCTAAAATGCTTTTAAATCAGTTAGGTGCGTGGTGATTTTAATGCTTTATGCATGGCGTCAAATATTTTTGGTGCACCTGCAATAACACTGCCTGAGTTGACAAAGTCATGGCCGCCATTCGGATCGCTTACTAAACCACCTGCTTCTTGAATCAGTAGGCAGCCAGCTGCAACGTCCCAAGGGCGTAATTTGAATTCAAAAAAACCGTCTAAGCGACCTGCGGCAACGTAGGCGAGTTCAAGAGCTGCGGCTCCTATGCGACGAATACTCGTGCATTCATCGAGGAGTGCGGGAACGTTTGCGTTATACGCCTCGCCTCGGGATGGTTTTAACATGGACGGGCCACTGCCGAGTATCGCGCTATTTAAATCAACTTTATTCGAAACACGAATACGGCGATCGTTTAACCGCGCTCCTCGGCCGCGACTTGCAGCAAAACATTCGTGGCGTAGCGGATCGTAGACAACAGCATGTTCCAAGCGGCCTTCAAATAGCATAGCAATTGATACGGCGTAACATGGAAACCCGTGGAGGTAGTTATTCGTGCCGTCCAGTGGGTCGATGATCCAAACACAATCAGCGTCGCTATTGTAAGCACCACTTTCCTCAGCGATAATTCCATGCGTAGGATAAGCTTTATGAATGGCATGGATAATACTTTGCTCGGCTTTAACGTCTACTTCTGAAAAGTAATCATTTTCGCCTTTTTTCGTGATTTGAATGCGATCAAGTTGTTCCGCATGTCGAAGGATAATATCCCCCGCTTTACGTGCGGCGGTAACTGCGATATTTAATAAAGGTTCCATGCGTGTGTACCCGTTATGGCTCAAACGGAGTATTCTAACACATTTTGAAGCCATAGGATGATTAAAGGCATGTCTAAATGAAATTAAATTCTATTCGTGTGGTGTTAGTCGAGACATCACATCCAGGAAACATAGGTGCTTCGGCCCGTGCCATGAAAACGATGGGGCTTACAAACCTTTATTTGGTGTCACCACGTAGTTTTCCTGACAGCAAGGCGATTGAGATGGCGGCAGGTGCCGATGATGTCTTAGTCGAAGCAACGGTCGTATCTTCATTAAAAGAAGCGCTGCATGGTTGCAAGCTTATTTTGATGACCAGTGCACGGCCACGGGAACTTAATTTACCAGGATTAACACCTGATACGGCAGCCATGCGTATGAGCGAAATGCCTGATGAAGCTGAGATCGCCCTCGTTTTTGGACGTGAACGCACAGGGCTCACCAATGATGAGCTTCTGCACGGGCATTATCATGTAGAAATTCCCACAAATCCTGCATACAGCTCGTTGAATTTGGGCCAAGCAGTTCAAATTATGGCGTACGAAGTAGCGAAACACGTGCTTGTACCTGCATCTCAGCATGTGCCCCGTAAGCAAGAGGAGCTCGCGACTTCAGAGCAAGTGGAGCAATTGTACGAGCATTTGGAGTATGTATTACGTGTGATTGATTTTTTGAAGCCGTCAAATCCAAAGCATGTGATGCATCGATTAAGGCGTTTGTTTAATCGTGCTAAGCTTGAAGCAACTGAGGTGAATGTTTTACGTGGTATTTTGAAGCAAATTGCACGCTATACCGAAAGCGAATAGGGATAATAGATCATGAAAAATCGACCAATATATTTTGATTACATGGCTACCACGCCGGTTGATGCCCGAGTGATTGAATGCATGTTGCCCTATTTGGGGGTGAGTGGTGACTTTGGAAACCCGGCATCCACCACGCATACCTACGGTCAAACGGCAAGATGCGCTGTTGAGCATGCCAGGTCGCAGATAGCTGAGGTGGTTGGAGGTGTGTCACCTGAGTCGATTGTATTTACTTCAGGTGCGACGGAAGCAAATAATTTGGCAATCCTTGGGGCCGTTGGTTTTTATAAACGTAAAGGCCAGCATGTGATTACCATGGCCACTGAACATAAAGCTGTATTAGATAGCTTCAAGCAGTTAGAAAAGCAGGGTTATGATGTCACGTATCTTAATCCAAAAGCAGACGGATTATTGGATCTAGATAAGCTTACTCAAGCTTTGCGAGCAGATACGATCTTAGTTTCTATTATGCACGTGAATAATGAAATTGGCGTGATCCAAGATATTGAAGCCATCGGCCAGCTTTTGAAAAATAAAGGCATTATATTTCATGTGGATGCCGCACAATCTGTTGGTCGATTAAGCATTGATTTATTAAATTTACCTGTTGATTTAATGTCATTCTCTGCGCATAAAGCGTATGGCCCGAAAGGTATAGGAGCGCTCTACGTACGTCAGAATCCGCGTATTCGCTTGCAAGCACAAAGTTTTGGTGGGGGGCATGAAGGAGGGTTGCGCTCCGGGACATTACCCACACATCAAATTGTAGGCATGGGCGAAGCATTTGCTTTGGCCGAGTTGTTACGTATCGAAGAGCAAGCGCGTATTTTAAGTTTACGCACGCGTTTTTTTGAAGGCATAAAAGCTTTGTCTAATATGCATATGAATGGGCATGTAACACAGAGAATCGCAGGAAATCTTAATCTGTGTTTCAAAGGTGTTGAAAATAGCGAGTTGTTGTTGAAATTGCACGAGCTTGCAATATCAACCACGTCAGCGTGTGCTTCATCACGCCAGGCTTCGTCACACGTGCTGCTTGCGCTGGGCTTAAGTCAGGCCGATGCACAAAGTTCACTTCGGTTTTCATTTGGACGGTTTACAACAGAGCAAGAGATTGATGAGGCGGTGAAGCTTATGACCTGTAGATTATAAAGTAACTTGCTTTATTTTGAGAAACATGAATAAAATCATGTTTTTATGGGAGAAACGTATGGCAAAGAAGTCTCTTGATGATTGGCGAAAAGCTTGGGATGATGCCCCAGGAAGCTTTGAGAAAAAAACATCTGTGTTACTTCGACAATATGTTCTTGATTCAAAAACGGGCGTTGCAGGCACGCTCTCTCCCATGACGTGGTTTGCTGTTTCAGAGCGAAAAAATGTACAGTATCTGTCTGCGAATCCGGTTGAGCAGGCATTCAAGCAGATTGTATCTGAGCATGGCATTAAAGTTCATGAGGTTGAAGTTGATGTTGCATTTTTATTATGGCATGTGAAGCATAAGACGGACGAGTTTTATGACACGAATTTTCCTGAGCTCTCAGGTATTTGCGAAGGTGATGAGTTGTTCCATGTGCTCTTGGTGATACAAGAACAAACCGGCGTGGATTATTTTGCGATTCATGGAGACTCAAGGCATACTCAATACATGAGGTAAGCCCTAGCTCTGCTCATGTTGAAGTAACCATTGCTTACGCTCAGGTCCGGCGGCATACCCACCCAAGGTGTTGTCTCTGCGAATAATACGATGGCATGGAACAATGATCGCCAGTTGATTCATGCTATTAGCCTTGGCCACAGCGCGGCAAGCCGAAGGATTGTTTATCATCAGAGCTTGATCTAAATAGCTTTTTGTTTGCCCATAAGGGATACGGCACAACGCTTGCCAGGCTTGTTTTTGAAAAAAAGTCCCTGCTGTATGAATCGGTGTTTTAAATACTCGCAGTGTTCCGTCAAAATAATGATTGATTTCTTGTTGAATGCTAACCAAAGGGAGTGTGGATTGATGGTTTAATACGGCCTTGTTTTGATCAAGTAAACGCTTAATATTGCCATCCAAATCACGACGACCTATAAATTCTAGTAGATAGAGCGCGTTTTCATCAGCGATGGCAAGCATATCGCCGAGAGGCGTTTGAAGGGTGATTTGATTAAAATTTGACATGTGATTTAAGTCTAAATATGTTAGGCCGAATTTTATAGCCCTATTTAATCCTTGGCAAGGCGCATTGTGTTTGCTATGTTATTCTCATGCAAAGGACGCGTAGTCACACGGGATAAGTAAATGATGAAAAAAGAAGACAAATTATTTTTTTTAGGCTTGTTTTCTCTTACGTTCAGTCTTTTTTTAACGCCGTTCGGTTTTTATTTAATGCCCGCAGCTTGGTTTGGTTGGCAATACACCGTTCCTGATTTTGTACTTAATTTGATTCTGTGGACGCAAGTGACGTTTAACACGACGTACGGATGGGCGTTTATATCGGTAGCTCGGCTATTTTTTCTTCCTGGTCTTTTTTTTGGTGCCACCGCTTATTTAATTTCGCGTCGATTGAATAAAATGAAGCTTGAGGCCGAAGAGGGCGTTCATGAACCTGAATTAGAGGATGTGATTGCTCATGAATCAGCCGAAAAAACGCATGAAGAAACGAAAGATTCACTTATCTTATTGCTTAAAATAACCGGTATTGCGGCGTTTATTTTTGTTCTTGTTAATGGCATGCAAATGCTTATTGCGGCGACACCACCTCGCTAAAATAATACACGCACATATATTTCTAAGATTGCACTCCCCCAGAATAAAATAATGATGCCTGCAAAGCATAAAAACGGTCCAAACGGTATTGGCGTTTCTTTAGGTTGCTGAGTTTTTTTGAGATAAATTATTCCCACAACAGCGCCCAATAGTGAGGCAATCATCAGAATGAGTGGAAGTTTGGTCCATCCAAACCATGCACCAAAGGCCGCGAGTAATTTAAAATCACCTTGCCCCATGCCTATTTTTCCTGTGATGGAATAAAACAGCTTCATGATAAGCCAGAGTGAGCTATAACCTAATGCGGCACCTAGTACTGCATCGGGAAGCGGCGTAATCAACCCGTGCAGGTTGGTAAGCAAACCAAGCCATAGTAAACCTAGAGTCAGTGAATCGGGTAAGATTTGATGCTTTAAATCAATTATCGCCATGCAAATCAGAGTCCAGATAAAAAGAAGAGCACAAAGCAAGAGCAGTGAAAAACCAAAATGGAATACAGCAAATACGGAGAGTGCAAGGCATAGCAGCTCAGTGAGCGGGTATTGCCACGAAATTGATTTTTTACAAAAACAACAGCGACCTCTTAAAATAATAAAACTTAAAATAGGAATATTATGCCATGCAGGAATGGTGTGATGACACGCGGGGCATGTTGAGCGAGGAAAACAAAGATTAAATTTTGGAATGTTGCTGGGCGTAGAAAATTTTGGATCGAGTAAGGCGCGGCACTCATTTTTCCAGGTATGTTCTAGCATACGTGGGAGGCGATATATAACCACGTTTAAAAAGCTTCCGACAAGCAGAGCAAATAATCCAATGCATGCAAGACTTGTGTTTGGGTAACTTGAGATAAACTCCCAAAAATAATACATCATGAAACAATTGCTCCTAGTTGGAAAATAGGTAGGTACATGGCAATGATAAGAGAGCCTACCCAGAGGCCTAATACTGCCATGAGAAACGGTTCGAATAAACCACTGAGTGTTTGTATGGCGTGACCGAGCGCTTCGTCATGTTGCTTAGCAATGTGAGTGAGCATCGACTCAAGTTGCCCCGATGTTTCACCGATACCGACCAACTGAATCAACATGTTAGGAAAAATCATGCTTTCTTCGAGTGATCGTTTGAGCGAATGGCCCTCAACAACGTGGCTCCGAATGGTTAAAATAGCTTGAGAGTATACTGCATTATGAGCAATGCTGGACGATGCGGTGAGCGCGTCAACCAATGGGGTTCCAGCAGATAAAAGAATGGAGAGCGTGTGAGCAAAGCTCGCAATCAGTGCTTGTTTTATGATAACCCCTAAGAAAGGTATTTTTAATATCAAGCGATCGCACATCCAGCGTGTGCGTGTTGATTTTTTATAGCTCGAAAGAAGACTGTAGATGCATCCAGCACTCAAGATAAGCGTGATGAGTCCATGATGCTTTATTCCCGCAGCCAAATGAATCATGGCTTGAGTAAAGTGCGGGAGAGGGGCATGAAAGCTATCAAATAATGCTTCAAACTGAGGTACAACAAAAAGAAGTAAACCCACCGTGACACACGTTGCTATCGCTAAAATAGCGAGAGGATAAGAAAGCGTTGCACGCATTTTTTTGTGAAGGCGGTGCAATTCTTCCCGATAGGCCGCAAGCTTGGTTAAGAGTGTAATTAAGGCACCGGATTTTTCGCCTGCCTGAATAAGATGACACAGGAGAGGATTAAAATATAGTTTATGTTTGTGGAGCGCATCCGCAAGTGAAAGTCCGTGTTGAACATCACGTTCTATGGTGTGTATTAAGCGTCTCATACGAGGATTGTCCTCACCCGAGCGTAAGAGCCCAAGGGACTGAATCAGCGTGACTTGGGCGCTGAGAAGGCTTGCCAGCTGCCGAATAAACTGTGTGATATTCGAAGATTTAATACGTAACGATGGCCAGAAATATGCAAAAGGCCGCTCTTTGGTAATCTTAGGCGCGGTAACGCCTTGTTTATGTAAATGTATTTTTGCAAGTGTCAGTGTTTTTGCTTCAAGACAACCTCGAACAGGTTGTCCTGCGCCATTCACACCGACCCAGCGGTATCGATGGTAACAATCCATGTGAGTTTAGCTTCCGTGTAAGGTTGGGTTGGACTGTGCTTATTTAATTTAAATTAGCTGAGATCACGTCGTTTTTCGCCGGTATACAATTGACGTGGTCGTCCGATTCTTGATTTGGATGCGGTCATTTCTAACCAATGCGACATCCATCCGACGGTGCGAGCAAGGGCAAAAATAACGGTAAACATATTGGTTGGTATACCAATCGCACTTAACGTTAAACCTGAATAAAAATCAACATTTGGATACAGTTTTTTCGCTACAAAATAGTCATCTTCTAAAGCGATACGCTCTAATTCCATCGCAATTTTGAATAAAGGCTCATCGTGAGCACCTACGGCGTTGAGTACTTTATGACATGTTTCACGCATGACTTTGGCGCGAGGATCGTAGCTTTTATAAACACGATGGCCAAATCCCATAAGACGAAACGGATCGTTTTTATCTTTTGCGCGAGCAATAAACTCTTTGATACGACTAATATCACCAATTTCACGAAGCATATTCAGGCAGGCTTCGTTTGCGCCACCATGCGCAGGTCCCCAAAGTGCACCAATACCTGCTGAAATACATGCATAAGGATTTGCACCCGTTGATCCTGCAAGACGCACGGTTGATGTGGATGCATTTTGCTCGTGATCGGCATGCAAGGTAAAAATGGTATCCATTGCTTCGATTAGAATAGGATCGGGTGTGGTATTTTCAGACGGTACACCGAACATCATATGTAGAAAGTTTTCAGCATAGGACATGTGGTTTTGGGGATACATGTACGGTTGGCCGATGGAATATTTATAACTCATGGCAGCCAGTGTTGGCATTTTAGCAATCAGACGAATGGCTGATGTATAACGATCAGCTTGATTCGCAAGGTCGGTTGAATCATGATAAAAAGCAGAAAGCGCGCCGACAATACCGACCATGATAGCCATAGGGTGGGCATCACGTCGAAAGCCATTTAAAAACTGATACATTTGTTGGTGTACCATGGTATGATTATTAATCAATTTTGTAAAATCTGTGCTTTCTTCGGGTGATGGTAATTCACCGTTAAGTAATAAGAAGCATACGTCGAGAAAATCTTTTTTCTCAGCGATCTGTTCAATAGGGTAGCCACGATAAAGTAAAATACCGTTGTTTCCGTCGATGTACGTGATTTTAGATTCGCAGGAGGCTGTTGAAACAAACCCTGGGTCAAACGTAAACATGTCCAGCGCACTCATGGGATGAACATCAATAACCGGATTCCCAATCGTTGGGGTATGAATAGGGAGTTCAACGGGCGCATGCCCTTCGACAATAAGTTGTGCTGTTTTTTGTGTCATGGAAGCTCCTAGTGCACGCGTGCATCTATAATTTCGAACGAAGATAGCTCTGCGCACTATATAAAAAAGCAGAGGTTCAGTCAAACCGGATGCTCCTGTTTAAAACACTTGACGAGAGGTTTATTGTAGATACATACTGAATTTACGTGTTAATTAAAAAAGGATTTTTATTATGACCGCAGAAAGTTTTCTTTCCAAAAAATTGCAAAAATTTTCTATTTTAGATTTGGCGCTGGTTAAATCCGTTTATTTTGTTTTTGGTTTATTAATTTTTACACTTTATCCTAATCTATCCGCAATAGATTGGTGGTTTTATTTGGTTTTAGTCATCATGTGTGCCATGCCACTTGAAGTTCATTTGTTTTCACAATCAGGTAGCTTACTACAAAAAATGCATGCATTCTTAAAAACAAATAATCCATCCAATCAAGTGCTGTTGTTTTTATCTGTATTTTTTTCAGCATGTATGTTTGGGGTATGGTTTCCCGTGCTTGTCAGCGGTGCGTGGTGGTTGTATGTGGTTATTATGATTCCGTTGGCTATTAAGCCGATGACCAAGACCTGGTTTTGGTAATTTGGTAAGTAGCTAAATAAATAAAATGCGCGTTTCGGATTTTTCTTGTTGAATAAGTGTTTTATAATAAAGCATCAAACACTTTATACAGCAACAAGAGTCTATCAATCATGGCGTTATCGGACAAAATAATACGGGCACTGGATTTAGTGCTGGATGCATCAGAAGCTGTTGAGTTAAGAAAGATAGATGAAGCAATCCGACAGGAGCCTTACACAAATCCTATTTATATACTCTTGAGGGATGATGTGTATAGGGATTATCTCGTCAAAAGACGAGAAAAAACTGTCGATGTTTATCGTTTGAGAAGCGAGGCAAGAGTCATATTAAATCATGCAATTGCATCGGTTGATAACCAAGCCAAATGGGATGAAGCGTACCGCATAGCACAAACAGCGGCTTCTGCTGAGCAGTTGTTGTTCAATCTTCGGATGGACGAGGTTAAAGTTCAACTCGAATTATTCAGGTGCGGGATAACCGTGATTCGAGCATTGAGTATAGCGTGGTTGATGTTGTCTAATGCGAATAACGTGCAGTATAAGTTGTCCCTTGGTGAAATTTTTCTGGTTTCTAAATTGATTAAGGCACTTTCTCTTTGCATTTTACTGGCTGAGCCTTCGTCTTATGATGTGATTGAAGCCGTTTTGGATGCTGCAAACAGCGCTGGAATTCGATTAGATATAAACATAGGAGAGCGGTTAGCTGATTCAGGTTCTCTTATTTGTCACCTAATCAATATTGAAAATAATGCAGAAAAATCAGTAAAGCTGGGGGTCGTTCAAATTCCCGATGAATTTTTGTGTCCCATTACGTTAGATGTGATGACCGATCCTGTTGCTAATATTCATAGCCAACACCGGTTTGAACGAACGGCTATTTTGGAATGGCTTCAGCAGAAAGCCACGAATCCTTCCACAACGCTACCGTTATGTTCAGATGATTTAAGAAGAGACTTTGAATTAAAGCGTAAAATCGATGCTTTTATTGAGCATGGATGTCAGAACAAAACTTCTCAACTGTCTATATTTAAGCCAAAATCTAAGCCGTTGCCCGAGTGTGTTGATCTGGATATTGAGGATGAAATTAGTGAGCACATGATGGCTGAAAGTGCGTTTGGTCAGGGTTCCCATGCATGCCTAAAATAGGCACTAAGTGCTCAAGGCGCACCGTCAAAACCACGCAGAGATGGTGTTATTGAAGAGCTGCCGGCATCTGGCGATGTTTTTGTGTATTCGCAATAACAGGTATAAAAAAATGGGGATAACGCATATTTTTTAAAGTCTCGATTGCTTGGCCCATCAGATAATTCACAATCGCCATTGTCATAAGCAATTAATCGGCCGTTATCGTGTGTTCCTAATGAAATGTGGTCGTTACCAAAACCAAACGTCGCATTGTTTCGAGAATATGGGTAGGTAAAGACATCATGTATCTTGGCCCCGCGTGGATTGACGCGATTAAAGAAAAGTAAATCGCCTGTGCTGTTTTCTATCTCAACTTTTGTGCATGTTGAGAATGCGGTACTAAAAATTATCGCTGCGAATACTAAAACAGTTGCTCCGATACAAATATATTTCCCAAAGTCTTCTGCATATCTCAGGATAATATTTGCATCCATACAGCCCAATAACGGGTTTGCTGAGGCTTCTTCTGGAAGTTGTACATCTTCTAAATTCGCTATATCGGCTGTCGGGTTATCGCCTCGAACAACCATTTCATAATTATCTAGCATCGAGATTTCCTGTTATTTATATTTGATATTGACTGAAATTATGACGATGCCGATGTGCGCGGCGTAGGTTCAAAAATTCAGCGTTTTTGTCGTAAGCCTGTTTGAGTTTCAAGGTCTCATGGATGGGGTTATATTGTGCGAGCGCTCGCGCTTGCCAGCTATCATCTGAACAGTCTAATGTGAGTTTTGGATACGCAAGTGCTGCGGGAGGTCTGAGTTTAAATGCTCGATGTAGGGCTTGGCTGATATGCACAACAGCGTCGCTCTTCGCTTCGATACTATGACCTGCAATGTGTGGTGTGCAAAGTGTTGCGTAGCTAATTATTTCAGGATTAATCTTGGGCTCTGATTGATACACATCGGTGCAGTATGTGATGGGATGTTTGATATGAAGTAGAGCTTGTTCGTCAAGCATGCCGCCGCGTGCTGCGTTAATCATTACGGTATTGGGTTTCAATGATTGTAAAAATTCAGTGTCCAAAAAATTTTGTGTCGAATAGGGCTGAGTGTTATGTAAATTAGCATGAATACACAGCGCGTCACACGATGAAAAATCTTCTAAGCTACATGAAATAAAATCAGGATTGATAGATGCCTTCAGTGGATCGTACAGAAAAACTTCAAAGCCTAGCGCATGTAAGCGCGCGTTCACACGAGAACCCACTTCTCCTACACCCATAATGCCTACACGTTTGCCAGGGAGTTTTTGATGGGTGTCTAAATAAGCAAGTGTTGACAATACATAATCAGATACAGCCTCAGCATTGCAGCCTTTTGCATCGAATAATTTTATATTTTGAGTTTTTAAATAATCAAGATCAATGTGATCCACACCGCTGCTTGCAGTTGCAACGTATCTAAGCCTGCTGTTGCTTAACAGCTCGGCTGTAACATGAAGTGTTGAACGACATAATAAAACATCATAATTATTATCATGAAGCAGGGCACTCAGTAGCTCAGCATGGTTAGTATAGGTAACAAGATGACACGGTGCTTGAAACAGCGTGTCGAGGTGGGGAAGTGAGGCATCGGCCAAAATATTCACGGCAAACAAGCATTGTGTTGTAGAACATGTGCGGAGTATACTGACGGCTTCGCTTGCCGTGCAAGTTTATTATTTTTATTCAGTGAATTGAGAGACTCATGTCTACTAAAGCACAACCGCTAATATCTATTACCCGTCGCCACGCCATGATTTTTGCTTTTTTTCTCGTGACGTATGAGTTTTTAACCTATATTTCAAACGATATGATCATGCCTGGCATGCTTCAGGTGGCTCAGTCGTTTCATGCCCCAGACTCGGTGGTTGCTCGATCGTTGATGCTCTATTTGCTCGGTGGTTCAACACTGCAAATTTTTCTAGGCCCGCTGTCTGATCATTATGGTCGTAGGCCTGTGATGATTGTAGGTGCCTGGGTATTTCTTCTTTTTACAGTACTGATTGCATGTACCGGTAATATTCATCAATTTCTAGCTGGACGATTTTTTCAAGGCATGGGGCTGTGCTTTATTGTGGTGGTTGGTTACGCAACCATTCAAGAAATTTTTGAAGAAATGGAAGTGGTTCGACTCATGGCCATCATGGCCAATGTCTCGATTTCGGCGCCGCTTTTAGGTCCACTTGCGGGAGCTTTGTTTGTCAGTTATTGGAGCTGGCGATGGATTTTTATTGTGATAGCCGTGCTTGCAGCGATTACGCTATGGGGGCTGTGGAAGTTTATGCCCGAGTCGGTCGGTGAAACCAAACGTAACGGTGAGGTGATTCCACGGACAAATTTATCGTTAAAAGCAATCGGTGGTCGGTATAAAGCTTTACTCAAAAACAAAAAGTTTATGTTTGCTTCGTTTGCATCGGGCTTACTTGGATTGCCCTGTGTCGCATGGATTGGACTTGCTCCAGTGATTATGGTTGCAGCTTCAGGTGATTCGTTAGTTAATTATGGTCTGTGGCAGATGCCTGTGTTTGGTGCAGTTATTCTGGGTAATATGACATTGCATCGCTTGACGCATCATTTTGGCTTGAAGCAACTCATTATGCTGGGTTCTTCAGTTGTCGCTACGGGTTTATTGCTTATCTTAGCATTGCCTTTATTTATCCATAGCACCTTTATTTGGTTTATGCCTGGTTTGATTCTTTACTTTTTTGGCTTGGGGCTTACCGGTTCACCGTTAGGGCGTTTTACGCTGTTTTCAACGGACATTACCAAAGGCACGGCGTCGGCGATGATGGGGCTTGTGGTGATGAGTTTACAGGCCATTGGTATTGAGGTTGTTAATCATTTGTACTCAACACATAATAATCTTATTTTTGGTATGTATTGTGCGAGTGTTGGGGTGATTTACATGATGATGATGGGCGGTATTTATTTTCTAAACAAGAAAAAATCCGCCCTGTAAAATAGCTTATGGGTTTATGACTCGGGTGTGTTTTTTTTGCAACATCTGGCGAAGCCGTTATAGAGCCAGGCAATCAATGCGCCGCCGACTAAGGCGTCAATAAAGCCAAATGTGGCGCCGATAGCACTGCCAAGAAGAGAAGGCTCGTACCCAATATAGACCATGCTAACCGCTGCTACAAAGGCTTTGCCGTAGTCAAAAAAATGAGCTAACAAACCCATAAGCAGTACCGAACTACCCCAAACAACGCCTAGCGATAACCCAAAAGCTAACGGACTTATTCTGCACTTTGTCATGGTACGCTCCCTATGATGTGCTGTTTGATATTTCCCTGCAAAACATGAGCAGGAATAACCTTACTTTATCGAATAGACAATAATTTGTCTATATATTTTAAAATTTTCGCATACTGGAGTTTGATGTGTATATTGCTGGTGTGGATGAAGTCGGGCGAGGGCCCTTAGCAGGAGCTGTGGTTGCTGCTGCTGTTATTTTTGATGATCCGATTGAAGGTATGGCCGACTCAAAAGTATTGAGCGCTAAGCGTCGGGCTATTTTGTCTGAGCTTATTAAGTCAAAAGCGCTGTGTTATTCTTTTGGCCGGGTTGAAGCCGAAGAAATTGATCAAATTAATATTCATCAAGCAAGTTTATTAGCGATGAAGCGCGCGGTTGAAAATTTATCGATACGCCCTGAGCATGTCTTAGTGGATGGTAAGTATTGCCCAGAGATTGATATACCGTGTGAGGCGATTATTAAAGGTGATGCGTTGGTGGATGTAATTGGTGCGGCGTCTATTCTGGCTAAAGTTGTCCGTGATGACGAAATGCAGGCGTTAGATAAGCTATATCCGGAATACGGTTTTGCAAAGCACAAAGGCTACCCAACGGCTTTTCATCGTGAAGCACTCAAACGTTTTGGGCCGTGCGCTATTCATAGAAAGAGTTTTGCGCCGGTACAGGTGGCACTACAGGGCTTATCCAGTACTTGCTCATTCGGAACCGTTTAATTTATACTTTATATTTGATTGATACAAAGGATAGGAATGCAAACGATACAGCATATTGTTCATGCCAAATGGCTTTTATCTGGGATTCCTAACCAGCCTGCTTTAGAAAATCATTCTTTATGTATAGCAGACGGTAAAATACAAGCCGTGCTACCTACGGCGCACATGCAAGAGAAATATACTGCAACTCGGGTCGATAACTATTTAGAGCATCTTATCATGCCCGGTATAGTCAATGCCCATACTCATATCGGAATGAATTATTTTCGTGGATTAGGTAGTGATTTATCACTTATGGATTGGTTGAATAATCATATGTTACCCACGGAAAAGAAATGGTTAAGTCATGAGTTTGTGTATGATGTGTCGTTATTTGCCATGGCAGAAATGATTCGAAGTGGAACAACGTGTTTCAACGATATGTTTTATTTTGCACCTGCAACCGCAGAAGCAACAATAAAATCAGGCATGAGAGCAGGTATTGGTCTAACGGTTATCGAATTTCCTACTAAATGGGCTCAAACAACAGACGAATATTTTGCAAAAGGATTAGATTTTTATGAGCAATATAAAAATAATCCTTATATAACCCCAACGTTAGCTCCACATGCGCCCTATACGGTTTCTGATGAATCATTTATACGTATACGAGAATTATCAGAAAAGTTTCAACTTAAGATTAATTTACATTTACATGAAACGCTCGATGAAATTGACCAATCGATGAAGCAATTTGGAAAGCGTCCTATTCGTAGACTTTATGATTTAGGTTTATTATCTCCGCAATTGATCGCCATTCATTGCGCAAATTTGAATGAAGAAGATCTGGATTTGCTCGCTGAAACCAAACCTAGCGTCGTGCATTGCCCTGAGTCAAATATGAAGCTTGCAAGCGGCATATGCCCTGTGGCTAAATTACGAGATGCCGGAGTAAATGTAGCGTTAGGAACCGATAGTGTTGCCAGTAATAACGATTTGGATATGCTATCAGAAATACGCAGTGCGAGCTTACTTTCAAAAATATCTACGTTAAATCCCGAAAGCCTCAAAGCTCACGAAGCATTGGCATTAGCAACGATGAATGGCGCTAAAGCAATGGGCTTAGATAAAACAATAGGAAGTTTAGAAGTTAATAAAGCAGCTGATTTTATTGCTATTAATATGAACGATATTGAAATGTTACCTGTATTTGAACCTGAGGCGCAAGTTGTCTATTCGAGTAACCGGCAACAGGTCAGTGATGTTTGGGTTGATGGTAAGCAATTGATGAAAAACCGTAAGTTGTTGACCCTTGATGAGCAAGAACTTAAACGAAAAGCCGAATTGTTTAGCCAAAAGATTCTATTGTAGGGCTGTGGTGTCGTGGGCGCTACAAGGCATTAAACAAAATCCGATGTGAGCTAATCGACATCATAATACCGAAGCCTGCTAAGAACGTCACCGTCGCTGTACCACCGTAACTAATCAATGGGAGAGGTACACCAACCACCGGCAAAATGCCCATTACCATGCCCATGTTTACAAATGCTGACAGAAAAAAACTCATGCTGAGTCCTGCAGCTAATAGCCGGGTATAACTGGTTTGCGTATTTTTTGCGATATACAAGCAGCGTAACGAAATACACAAAAATAGAAAAATAAGACTTGCAGCACCGATAAATCCAAATTCTTCGCCAGCGACCGAGTAAATAAAATCAGTGGCGTGTTCGGGTAAAAAATTAAGGTGCGCTTGACTGCCTGAGAGCCAGCCTTTGCCAAACGTACCGCCCGATCCGATTGCAATTTTAGATTGAATAATATGATATCCGGAGCCAAGTGGATCGCGTTCAGGATCGAGCAACGTCATGACGCGTTGTTTTTGATAGTCATGCATGAGATGCCATAAAAACGGTGCGAATAGAGCGAGACTAACAACTAACCACCACACCGTGCGCATGGCGATACCTGCTAAAAAAATAACAAAGATACCACCCGAAGCGACCATGATAGCGGTACCTAAGTCAGGTTGTCGTGCAATAATCAATGTTGGGATAAATATAATCAAAACAGCCATGAGCAGTGATTTAAAATCAATCGGAAGCGATTTCTTATTTAAATACCAGGCGGTCATCATAGGAACCGCAAGCTTCATAATTTCTGACGGTTGAAAGCGAAAAAAACCTAAGTCGAGCCAGCGTTGTGCTCCTTTTCCTATTTTACCCATAACCATGACGGCTATCAGTAAAATCAAGCCTAAAATATAGAGTCCTGGAGAGGCATATTTATATTTATGCGGTGGAATAAAAGACAAAGCAAACATCACTGAGAAAGCAAGGGATAGTCGCATGGTTTGTCGAAAAACCATGCTGAGGCTGGCATTGGAGGCACTGTATAAAATACACAGCCCAAGGGTTGCAAGCAGAAGTAAGAGGCCAAACAAAGGCCAGTCGATATGGAGTGCACGCCGTGTAAGGCGGTACATGGGTTGCGTATTGGCATGGTTCATGATGTCACCTCATGCTTTTTTGATTCAAAATAAGTATCCATGATTTGGCGTGCAATGTTGGGTGCGGTTGGATCGTGTTCAACAAGTACAGCAATGGCTATTTCTGGTTTCTCAACCGGGGCAAAGGCAATAAATAAAGAGTGATCACGAAATGCTTCAGATACGGTTTGAAAGCGTTTTTTTTCATCTTGACTCATGGCAATCACTTGAGCTGTTCCTGTTTTTGCCGCAACGGAGTAGTCGGTGTGTCCGCCGAAACGATGTCCGGTTCCTTCTCGGTTTTTAATAACAGATTGCATCGCATCCGTGATGAGGTTCCAGAATTTTTTATCACTGAGGTGTACAGGGTATTCTTCAATAGGTAAGTATTCGTGAGGCTTTTCTTGATCATCCGTCCATTGCTGTAAAAGATGGGGGCGAAATCGCTGACCATGTTGACTGAGCGAGGCTGTGGCATTGGCCAACTGTAAGGGCGTGGCAAGCATCGAGCCCTGACCAATGGCTGTGATCAAGGTATCACCGGTGTACCAAGAAACACCTCGTGTTTGTCGTTTCCACTGCGGGTTTGGAACAAGCCCAGGGATTTCTTCTTTTAAATCAACTTGGGTTAATTGGCCAAAACCAAAGTGGATAAGCATGTCTTCTATCGCACTAATGCCAAGCTTATTACCTAAATGATAGAAGTAGGTATCACACGATACGGTAATCGCACGTTTTAAGCGCATCGTTCCGTGCCCACCGCGTTTCCAATCGCGGTAAGTATGGGATACGCCAGGTAAGCGGAACCAGCCGGGATCATATATTTTACTCTCTTCGGTGATCACTTCTTTTTCAAGACCTGCAAGGGCGATAAACGGTTTTATGGTTGAGGCGGGAGGATAAAGTCCTCGAATAGATCGATTAAACAGGGGTTTTTCAGGAGCATTAACAAGCTTGGCGTAGTCTTTTTGCGTTATGCCATGAACAAACAGGTTGGGATCGTAACTCGGTACGCTGACTAAGGCTAAAATCGAACCGTCACGCACGTCAATCACAGCCGCGGCACCTTCTTTACCTTGGAGTGCTTGATGGGCACGTGTTTGTAAGCGAGCGTCGAGGGTGAGTTTAAGTTTAGCTCCCGACACAGGCGCCTGTTTACTGAGGACACGAACGGTTCGACCACTTACATCGGTTTCAACATGTTGATAGCCCACACGACCATGCAGTTTGTCTTCATAAAAGCGTTCAATGCCTGTTTTACCAATAAAGTGCGTGGCACGATAATTGGTGCTGTCGATTCGTTTGAGTTCATCGGCGTTAATACGACCTACGTAGCCGAGTACATGTGATGCAATGTCACCCAGTGGATAGGAACGCATGAGATGGGCATGAATGCTCACACCTGGAAAAGCATATTGGTGGGTCGCAAAGATAGCGACTTCTTCTTCGTTGAGTTTTAATTTAAACGGCACAGGTAGGTAGCGACGTGTTTGTTTTCGAGTGCGATGAAAATGCTCAATGTCGTCATCTGTAATCGAGGGAAGTAATTGTTTGAGTTGTTGCAGGGTTGTTTGCATGTTTTCAACATGTTCAGGCACAATCTCGAGTGCATAAACAGGGGTGTTTTCAGCAAGCACGACGTTGTTTCTATCGACAATAATGCCGCGTGTGGGGGCAATGGGCGTGATGCTCATTTGGTTTTGAAGTGATAGTGTGGCAAAACGTTTATATTGTGAGAATTGTAAGTAAGCAAGCCGCAAAACTAAAAAAAGCGAACAGATAATCACAAGTGTTACTAATATATTTAGACGTAATTGATGCAGAGCCGTTTCGGTTTGGTGTGAAATAATAGGGTTATTGGATCGCATGAGTCAGCATAGTTCAACAGATAAAAAGTCCAGGGCTGATTTTAGCGTAAATTGCTACTTGTGGTAAGGGTGATTCGTTAAAATAGACCAAGCACGGTAAAGCGCTTCTAAAAGTACGACGCGTGCAAGGGGGTGAGGGAGTGTCAGTGTTGAGAGTGACCAACGTTCACGACTTTGTTCAATACAGCTCTTTGGCAAACCTTCAGGACCACCAATAACAAAACAAAGATGGCCTGTGATTTGTTGTAGATGATTGAAATGCACCGAGAGTTGTTCGCTTGAAAAGGTTTTTCCTGTGAGGTCAAGCGCAATCAGGTGCGCATCACGCGGAATAGCGGCGTGTAAGCGTGTAGCTTCTTTCTCGAGGACGCGCGTAAGATCGTGTGCGTGACCACGGCGTAAAAGGGGTATTTCAATAAGGTTTAGCTTAAAGGCCTCGCCAAGACGTTTGATAAACTCTTGGGAGGCTTCGTTTACCCAGCTAGGCATTTTATTGCCCATGGCAATGAGCGTGATTTCAAACATCGGTCTAGATGTTATCTTGCCAGAGACCTTCTAAATTGTAGAAGGCACGGCTTTCGGGTTGCATGATGTGCACAACAAATTCACCAAAATCGACCAGAGCCCAATCACCTTCGGTGAGGCCGTGTTTACTTAGGGCCGGCATGCCGGCAGTTTTCATGTCGGTCATGAGATGTTCTGCAATCGCACGAAGATGACGTGAGGCACGTCCAGAACAAACCACCATAAAGTCGGTGACGCTGGTCTGTTCGCGAACATTAATCACCGTTACATCAATGGCTTGATTGTCTTCAAGTGATTTAAGAAGTGTTTCGAGCGGTATATTTCTAGCCATAATAAAGATTGACTTATTCGTAAAAAGTGGCAAAGCATACCAAGAATAAGGCTTGGACGCAATGTGTAATATCAGGCTAGGCTTGAAGCAGCTGATCTATTTTTGCAGCGCAAATAAAATCATTATGGGATAAGCCGCTCAAGGCATGTGTCATAAAATGTACATGGCATGAGTTATAACCTAAATTAATATCTGGATGATGATTTTCTTGATGAGCAATCCACGCGATAGCGTTCATAAAAGCCATGGTCTCGTGAAAGTTTTCAAACGTAAATGCACGATGGATCGTGGTTAAATCATCAGAAACCCGCCATGCATCGTCTAGTTGTGGCAGAAGTGCATTAATTTGTGTTTGATTTAAAGGCTCGCCGATGCCTTCGCATGGCTCACAATGTTTTTGGGTTAAGTTACTCATGCTGGGGTTTCCTTTAGGCATAGGGCCAATGAAGTTAAAAAACGTGTGTTTTGATCGAATGTGCCTATCGTAACACGGAGATGTTGTGCTAAACCATAAGGGTTAAGAGGGCGGATTAAAACACCGCGCTTTTGTAAGTTGTGATCAAGTGCTACGGCGTTTTGGCCGCAATCAAACGTAATAAAATTACATGCGCTCGGTAAATAAGTTAAGCCTAATTGATCAAGACCTTCTTGAATTTGTTTTAAGCCATGCGTGTTGAGCTGCACGGTTTGTTGGACAAAGGCTTGGTCCTCTAGGGCAGCCATGCCGGCGATTAAAGCGGTTTGACTGACACAAAACGGTAATTGAATGTGATACAGCAGCGCAATAATCTCAGGATGGGCGAGCGCATAGCCAAGACGAAGTGATGCAAGACCGTAAGCTTTTGAAAACGTTCGCGTAATAATTAAATTGGGGTATTTAGCAAGCCATGTGGGAGCATCCAAGCGTTCGTATTCGGGTATGTATTCGTAATAGGCCTCGTCGAGTACCAGCAGCGTACTTTCCGGAATATTATCTAAAAGGCGTTTAATTTCAGATGGCTGGATGTATAAGCCCGTTGGATTGTTTGGATTTGCAATAAAAATAATCGCTGTATTATTAGAGCAGGCTTTGATCATACCATCTATATTGACGCGCCACGTGGTATCTAGAGCTACTTTTTGAATGGGAATGCCTAGTGTATTCGCCTGCACTTCGTAGCTAATAAACGCACAGTCATGCGTTAAAATATGCTTGTTTGTATGCAGTGCAAAGCACTCCAGCAGCATATGAAAAATAAAATCCGAGCCGTTACTTAAAAACAGTGATGCTTGATTCAGTTGTACATGCTCGGCCAAGCGTGCATGTAGGGGGTGGTTCTTGGTGATGGTGTAGGTTGCGAGCATGTGTGGTGTGATAGATGCCAGAGCATCCAGTACACATGGGCTGCAGCCACGCGGGTTTTCATTGCTCGCGAGTTTAATCACATCGGTTATTTTTAGTTCATGCATGACAGCATCGATGGCTTTGCCTGGAACATAAGGATGAAGCCCACGAATGCCTGAGTGGGGCAGGTTTTTAAAATCATAGGGCATGTTTGACGTCCTTGTTGTCCATGTGATGAGGATGTTTTGACTTTATCATAACTTGTTCGATCTTGGTATTTACAGTAGACTGACCGTAGTTTTGAGCTACTTCTTAATCTATTTTTTCGGTCGAATAAACATGCGTAAGTTACCTGTTATTGTTGGTATGGGCGGCATAAATGCTGCTGGACGAAGTTCTGGTTTTCATAGTTATAAACGCTTGGTATCTGATGTGTTATCAGAAGACACGATGCAAAGCACCTGGCTTGATTTGGGTCGGCGTATGGGTATGTCGATCGAAGGCACACCTACAGCCGAGCAAATCGAGGCGATTAAGCAAGGGACCTTGGTTCGACGTATCGAACGTTTTGACCCAGATAACGTACTTTGTCATCAAAAAGCGATGCTTGATACAACCGGTCCAGATGCTACCGGATCGTTTGTGATTAAAAAGTCCAGACTGCCGGAGCCACTACCCGAATCTTATCGCATAGAAGAAATTGATCAAAAATACGTGCGTGTAACGGTGCAGGGCGAGCAAAAGATTTTATTACCTGACTACGTTCGCTTGCCTGTCTCAAGCGCGGGTGGTTTGCCTTCAGGTTTTGATGTGGGTGCATTATATAAATCACATCATCATCCGCGTGGGCTGCAATTATCGGTGTACGGTATATCAGACGCACTTAATTCTATGGGTGTTGAGTGGGATGAGGTGCTCCGGCATATTAAACCCGATCAAGTGGCGGTGTATGCCGGCAGCGCGATATCTCAGGTGGACGAACATTCGCTTGCAGGCGTGATTGCACAACCGTTATTAGGTAACCGTATTAACTCAAAAATGATGGCTTTGTCGCTTTCTGAGATGCCGGCTGACTTTGTGAATAGCTATGTGATTAATAGCGTGGGTATGACCGGTCACAACGTGGGCGCGTGCGCGACGTTTTTGTATAATTTAAAACAAGGTTTAGAAAGTATTCAGTCCGGCCAAGCACGTGTAGCCATTGTTGGTGGTGTTGAGGCACCTATTGTCCCTGAAATTGTTGAAGGTTTTCGGGTCATGAGTGCACTTGCAACCGATAAAGAATTGATGGAGTTAGATGGATTAACAGAGCCGAATAATCAACGCGCATGTCGGCCATTTTCAACGAATGCAGGCTTTACACTTGCTGAGGCCGCTCAATTTGTGGTGCTGATGGATGATGAATTAGCGCTTGAGTTGGGTGCGCGCGTATATGGTAGTGTGGCTGGCGTGTTTGTTCATGCCGATGCCAATAAAAAATCAATTTCTGGACCCGGTGTAGGTAATTATATTACCGTAGCTAAAGCTGCTGCGTTGGCGAAAAGTATTTTAGGTCAAGATGGATTAGAGCAAACGTATGTGCAAGCGCATGGTACCGGCACGCCTCAAAATCGTGTGACCGAGAGTCATATTCTTAACGAAGTGGCAAAAACGTTTTCTATTAAATCATGGCCTGTTGCAGCCATCAAATCTTACATTGGACATACGGTCAGCGCAGCGGGGGGTGATCAATTGATTGCATCGTTAGGTGTGTGGCAGCACGGTTGGGTACCTGGTATCAAGACCATTGATCATATTGCCGACGACGTTCACGCTTCTAACCTTGATATTCTGCTCGATCACCTGCCTGTGGGCGCCAAGGGCGAGGATATGAAAGCCGTGGTCCTTAACTCCAAAGGTTTTGGTGGCAATAATGCGAGTAGCTTAATCTTGTCACCTCAGCAAACCATGGAAATGCTGAGTAAGAAACATGGTCAAGCAGCTTTAGATACATACCATCAAAAACATACACACGTTCAGCAACGCATTGATGAGCTGGATGCTCAAGGTGTGGCCGGTAAAGAACGTATTATTTATAAATTTGGTGAGTCGGTGATGGATGAAGCCTCGGTTTCGATCACGCCATCAGAGCTTAAGCTTTCAGAATTTAAACAAGCGATTCCATTACCTACGGTAAATCCTTATTCAGATTATTGTGATAGCTAAGATTGAAACTAGGTTTAATTATTATTAGAACTAGTTTTAATCTATGCTATCATTTAAATATACCGTTGTTATTTGTGTGTATGACCTATGCAGACTCAAGCAGATAAAATAAAAAGCTTTATTTTAAATCATGTAACTCAGCATGCGCATGATATTGTCAGTCATACGATGGCTAAATTTTCTGTTTCTAGAACAACCGTTTTAAGGCATCTTCAGCACTTAATTCACCAAAAAAAAATAACAAAAACAGGCCGAACCAAGCAAATTACTTATACGCTTACAGCTGCGCTTAACAAGCAATTAAGTATTCATTTAGATAAAAATTTTGATGAGTTTGAATTTTTTAGTGAGTATTTTGGTCAGCTTTTATTACAAAACTTAAATAAACCTGCTTATGCTATTTGTGAATATGTTATTACAGAATTATTAAATAATTGCAAAGATCATTCGAAGGGAAGTAAAGCGGTCATCAGTACGCATCTTGAGGGCGATGTATTTCATTGTGTGATTGATGATAATGGAGAAGGCTTGTTTGAAAGCATAGAAGCGAGTTCTTCTTTCACCGATATTCGCGATATTATATTTGAATTAAGTAAAGGTAAATTAACGCGAGATCCAATCAACCATACAGGCGAAGGGCTTTTCTTTAGTTCACGTGCAGTGGATAGGTTTTCGATTGTTGCAAATGATTATCAGTTTATTCGAGATAATTTAGAGAGTGATTGGACATTTTGTAAGGCTCCACGTGTTAACGGCACACGTGTCACGTTTGAAATTAATAAAAATACAGCCAGACAGTTAGATGCTTTGTTTGAAGGCTATACAGAAGACTTCTCATTTAATAAAACAGATATTCTGGTTGATTTATCGCAACATTATGGCGAGCGTCTTATCTCGCGTTCACAGGCCAAACGTGTGTGCAGACGATTGGAAAATTTTACGCATATTACTTTGGATTTTAAAAAAATTGAGGCTGTAGGGCAGGGTTTTGTTGATCAATTATTTCGCGTATATCAAAGAGAAGCTCCTCATATGGTGATAACTTATATCAATGCAAATACAAGCGTGGATTATATGATCAAACGTTGTTTAGCCGCACAGAGTGGTATGTAAAAATGATGCCTGTTCATACCCCATCAAACGACATCGTAGCTATTCTTGCTAATCCTTTATTCCAAGCACTTCTTACTTCAGGTGAAGCGAGTGTTGATGAAGAATCAGGGCTTATTATAATTCAGCAACGCCCTATCAGGGATATGAAATATTTAGCTGGATTACGTGCTCAATTACAGGATCTTCAGAGATATATAGAGCAAAATGTACGCTCACAAGAGCTTATACAAAACATAACTTTTCAACGTATTTTATCCTTCGTTCACTATAAATGCTTATTTACCCATGGAATTTTGACGTTAGATAAAGTGTTTGCCTTGAATTCGGAGCAAATAAAAAGTCTTGATAGGCTGAAAGCGTTTGTTAGGGAAAGTCTCGATGTAGGACCTGGTGGCAACGATGGCATGTTAGCAAGCGAAGAACACATTGCCGGCTGTGTTGATAAGATGCTCAATTATCATATTATTTCTAAACAAGATATGTTTAACTTTCCTGATATAACGTATTTATCTCCTTCTCTGTGTTCTTTGATTGTTAAAGGTAAAATCTCTTTTATACAAGCTCAATTACTTACTGAACAGCAAAAAGTGAATTTCAGCGGTAACAATACGTATTGTTTGATTTTGGCGGATATACTTACAGTTACTCAAGTTGCTCGGTTGTCGTTCGACAAACTTTGTCGTATAGAACGGCTTAACCTACGTGAAATTAAAGCGAATGATGTTTTTAATAAAAACTTATGTATTGCCGTACAACAGGAGGCTATCCAGTATATAAAAAACGTGTGTAATCCTCAGACGTCGCAAAGTTTTATGCTTTTTAATCAAACCATGATGGATATGGAGCGGAGGCATATAAATACACACGTTTGGCATCAGATTAAAGAACGTGTGGCAACACGGATGTGGGATAAATATCATTTTTTGTTTTTAAGTCAAAGCGATCCTGGTTTTATTGAACGCATTGATGCTGGGCAAGATATAAAATTAGCTCGAAGCTCTGAAGTACAGGCGCTTTTGGCAAGTTCAGAAGGTTATCGACAATACGTTCGTCATACGATGTTTCATAGCCGCTTCTTCCGACCTGTCATGTCGGCTCAAGAAGAAAGTAGCGGCTATGAAATAGCACCGATAAGTGTGTCTTAAGGTGCAGGGCTGGTGTTTGAAAGCGTTTCTGGATCAGTCGTTTGATTATGGTGCCATAGACCAATTGCTGCGAGACTGACCAACAATACAGGTGCTGCCATAGGGAGTGTGAGCACTTCAAGTAAAACCAAAGCCACAGCAGCACATGTACTGAGTGCGACTAACGTCAGAGCCGATTGATTGTATTGGTCTTGTAGTGCTTTGACAGCATCAGTTAAATCCTTTTGAACAAAGGCTTGTTGAAACATGAGATGGTCGAGCTCGTTTTCATGAGCTATTATTTGGTCGTTGACCGTGGCGATTGCACGCCGTAACTCTGCGTCGTAATCCCTGATCTTATCTTCCGTTAAGGGTTCTTCTATAGGAAGCGCATTAAACGCTGTGATGATTGCCTCGTCGCTTGACTGTTTGTTTAGAGCCCAACTGTATTCACGAGAGGTCTGTATTTTTTGCTGTTCAAGTGCTTCTTTAGCTTCTGGTAATGCGCGCTCAGCATCTGATTCGTTGTTATAAATAATCTGATTTAACTCGCTGATGGAATCAGCTAAGCGAGTTTTTTCTGCATCAACTAAGGCATGTTCCGTTCTGATGTTTTCTTTTTGTTCTTCTGCGACAGCTGGATCGATACAGGTGATTAACGAACTCTGGTACGTATTTTTTGATGCTAGTAGCTTAGCCACAGGAGAGTTCATCAAAATTTGAATAAGTTCGTTCGTTATATTTACGCTATAGTCTGCGCTCAGAAGCTTTTCAATTTTAACAATATTGATCATGACATTATACGCGTTTTGCGGTGCAGAGTCGCTTCCCACGTAGTTGGGAACAGTACGCTGAAGCTGTATGTCATTTAAATAAAACTGTAAGGATTTCAGTCCTAAAGATAACGAATTAAGTTTTTCGAGTATAATTTGATTTTTCTCGAGTTGTTCTCGTTCTGTAAGGCTTGAGGTAATTTTGGGAAGCGCATTTATTTTTGCTTGTATGTTTTGTTTTTTTTCTTCTAATTCATTTAGTTTTTCTTGGGTAGATTTTTGCGAAGTTATCGCTTGATTGAATGCTGTAATGCTATGACAGGCACCCAGCCGGGCCGATCTATCTAATAAAAGATCTCTATCTTCAATGAAACCTCGAAGCGATTTGTTTTTGGCCTCTATGTCATGTGGAATTTGGGCGTATTTAGCATGGGCCGTTATAACCGCCGTGATGGCATCATCAAAATTAAATAAAGGCATAGAACTCTCTTAATAAACAATAATGAAACCATATTGTACCCTGATCAACCTTAGTGTCAACATAAAATTATTATTGGGCGCAATCAAACCCGCTGGTTTGCTCTTAAATAAATCTTTGTGTTATTGTTTGTCGCATTTTTTTTGGTTATTCGAGGATATTTTGTTTATGTCTATATTTAAGCTATACAATTTTGTAGGTAAGCATCTTGATGTATTACGTGGAAAAGGCTTTGGCATTGATGTAGCACGTGCGCCTCGAGAAGCCTTCTACGGAAATATTACGGCTGGAGATGCGGTATTTGCAAAGCAAACAGAGACCGGTTTATGGGTTTTTGATTCGCAACACATCACCATTGAAAAACATATTGATCCAGATAATCCAGCGATGGGGCCGCATTGGACGTTAAGGTATCGACATAAAAAAGATCCAACACTCAGCTGCGTTGTTCATGCTTATTTTAATAAAAAAATTGTACCGAATGGTTGTTATCAACAGCGTGTGGTTCAAACGACTCAAGATGGTACCGAATCGATAATATTTTCGGATAATTATGATGAGGGGAAAATGCGAACAGAGGTGCCTTATCCAGGTGTACCGCTAACCCTGAGTTGCATTAAAAACTTGGCAGCGATCGGTGCGCGATTATTTACAGCACTCGATGCAGAAAGGGCCGTCAAATACGTTGAGCTTTATCAAGAAATACACAAGAAAGAGTTAGAAATAACAAAAATTTTGCATCATAAATCTGAAGGTTATCTGGACAAAGCCTCGACCTGCGTGGATGTCTTGCGCCCAGTGATTGATGAGCTTAATTTTTACACGAATGGACAAAAAAACTTTACCGATGTTTCGATCATGAAGCAGATTCAGGCACTGAAAGACGTATCTACGCCTCGTATAAAGCCATTGATTCAAGATATTGCGATCGAGAAGGATATCTTCCAAGCTCAGCATAAGGCGGTTGCTGCTGGTCCTCAAATATTGCCTGAAAAGAAAAATCCAAATCAAAAAGAAAAAGAACGTATGCAAGCACATATTGTATGCTTGATGGACCAAGTGCTTTATATGCAACAAGAAAATAATACTGCGACATACAATTTTTATCACGCGTTGCAAGAATTCAATACTGCGTGTACGTTGTTTGAATTGACGCATGAGTCGGTTGCGGAAAAAGCTTTTCTTGCTATGCAACGTACGCTATTGCCAAAAACATATTTGAATTTACCGGAGCATTTCAAACAGGCTATTTATACGGGTAATTTGCCAATTGTACAGGCCATGTTTGGTGCGGTTAGATTAGATATGGATTGGGTGCTGTTATTTTCGGAGTTACTCGATATCATCGAGTCGGGCAAAGATGATAATTTATGTGAGCGTTTGATTCCCGTTGTTTGTTATTTACATGAACATTCAGATTTGTTTCAAGCTTTTGTTCTTTTTAAAGTGACGCGTTTAGAATACTCAACGGAGAAGGGGTTGTTTGATGGTAAATTGCAAATCAATTTACTGTCGATGTTATACTGGACTGATAATATCAGAGCGTATCGTTTGTATTTAGAGCTGGGGTGCTCACCAGAAGGATCGCATGCCCGCTGCGGTCAAGTTGCTTTTAATGCGCTGCAAACGATTATGTTAATTTCGAATGATGCTTTAAACAGGGAGCTATATATTGAAGCGCTTTTTAAGCATGGTGCGGTAAGATCGACAACCCCCTTTCTTTTGCCCAATAATCCTATGTCTCATGCAATTCTGAGAGATAGACAAATAGCGAAAAATCCAGCGGCGGTTTCTACAACTTTATTTTATGATACGAGTCAACAATCATCGCGTAAAATCAAAGCAAGTAAAATCATTAATAAGTCTGGTGTCAAGACAACATGTCTCCCCGAAGATCAGAACAATCTCGATTTTTTAATGGAACAAGAAAATATTCTAGAGTTTAGTTCGGTGTTGTATCAAATAAAAGAACCTCATGTTGTGGGTTTAATGGCGCGTTATTGTGATATGAAAACGTGCTTGTTAGAATTTTCAAATATGATCGTACAAGATTGTTTTACGGTTGTTTTCAGGGCCTCGACTCGAGGTGGAGCTGCATTTCATTTAAATGATGCAACGATAAACGAAGACAGTGCAAATCATATGAATTTTTTAGATACCGATAATCTCATGATGTTCGCTGAGAGCGCTTCAACATTAAGTCAGAGCATACCTCAAGAACCCATATGGCTCGCTCAGCGCAAGACCATGCGAGCTTATGTGACGTTTAATCCCGGATATTTGATGGGTAAAAAAGAGCAAAAAGGGTTAATCACGAGTGCTGAATTGGTTTATCAGGAATTTGAGCGCTCATTTCACGCCATATCAGACGAAGAAAAGCGTGGTTTTGTGGAAACACTGATGAGGCTTGTGACCCAACGAAAATTAGCTGGTGCTTCGTCGGTTGAGGTTCTTAAGTTATATTTGGCTGTGATAACCGCGCATTCTTTAATTAAGCAGATGGTCGCAAACGATTATCGCCGAATGATTAAGTTGTTTCTGGGTTACGGGAAAGCGTTTGATGTATTAACAGAAAAGCCGACCTTAATCCCAGTCCAAATCTTTACTAACTTAACTAAGATGCTTGTTGATTCGAAACTTAATCCCAAAATAGTCGAAACAATTTCTTCTGAAATAATCGACTTGTGTAACTTATGCAAATCTAAGGTAGCAGAGCAATCAGGCGGTATGGTACTCAAGTGATTTTACTGATATTAATGTGACTTTAAGTTTTACTTTGTGTTATAATTAACGTCATTCTGGGGCTGTATTTATTTGAGAATTTTTTATCTATGTCTATATTTAAGTTATATAACTTTGTAAGTAAGCATCTTGATGCATTACGTGGAAAAGGCTTTAGCATTGATGTAGCACGTGCGCCTCGAGAAGCCTTCTACGGAAATATTACGGCTGGAGATGCGGTATTTGCAAAGCAAACAGAGACCGGTTTATGGGTTTTTGATTCGCAACACATCACCATTGAAAAACATATTGATCCAGATAATCCAGCGATGGGGCCGCATTGGACGTTAAGGTATCGACATAAAAAAGATCCAACACTCAGCTGCGTTGTTCATGCTTATTTTAATAAAAAAATTGTACCGAATGGTTGTTATCAACAGCGTGTGATTCAAACAGCTCAAGATGGTATCGAATCGATAATATTTTCGGATAATTATGATGAGGGGAAAATGCGGACGGAAGCACCTTATCCTGGCGTACCGTTAACCCTGAATCAAATTAAAAATTTGGCTGCGATCGGTGCGCGAATATTTACGGCACTCGATGCAGAAAGGGCAGTAAAATACGTTGAACTTTATCAAGAAATACAAAAGAAAGATCTTGAATTAACAAAGATTTTGCATGATAAATATGAAGATAATCTGGAAAAAGCATCTGTCGAGTTAAATGGCTTACGTCCGCTTATTCTCGAGCTTAATCTTTATTCCGATGGAAAAAAAGATTTCACGGATGTATTCATTCAGAGGCGAATTGATGCACTCAAAAACGAGTCTACGCGTCGTATTAAGCCATTCATTCAGGATGGTGTGGTCGAGGATATTGCATCACTAGAGCAGCCTGATCTTGCCGTTCAAATACTGCCTGATCGTAAAGATGAGAAAGAAAAAGAAAAAAACAGTATGCAAACACAAATTATGGATCTTCTTGATCAAGTACTGTGTATGCAAGCCGAGAACAATCTCGATACAGAGGTATTTTATCAGCGATTACAGGCATTAAACACAGCGGTTATTTTGTTTGAATTGACGTTTGAGGCGGTTGATGATCAAGTATTTTCACGTGTGCAACGCGCACAATTGCCAGAGCACTATTTTAATTTACCTGAGCATTTTAGACAGGCTATTTTATCGGGTGATTTATCGACCGTACGCGCTATGTTTGGTGCGGTTGAATTGAATATGGATTGGGTGCTTTTATTTTCAGAATTACTCGAAATCATTGAAGCCGGTAAAGATAGTCGATTATGTGATCGCTTAATTCCGATTGTTTATTATTTACATGAGCATTCAGATTTATTTCAAGCCTTCGTGCGTTTTAAAATGACGCGTTTAGAATACCCAGCCCATCAAAAATTATTTGATGGCGATTTGCGTGTTAACTTATTGTCGGTGTTGTATTGCATCAATAACATCAAAGCGTATCGTTTATATTTAGATTTGGGGTGTTCTCCAGAAGGTGTGCATGCTCATTGCGGTCAGGTTGCTTTTAATGCGTTGCAAACGATTTTGTTGCTATCAAATCAGGCTTCAAACAGGAGGCCTTACGTTGAGGCGCTATTTCAGCATGGTGCTGTGAGCTCAACCGCACCGTATATTTTACCTGAATTTTATGTTTCTCATGCTCTAAGAGATGCACATACAGCAAATAGCCCTGCGGCAGTTTCTACAACGTTGTTTCATCATGCCATGCAACAAACACCGGGCAAAATGAAGGGCAGTAAGCTCGTCAAGCAAAGCAAACCTAAAGCAATAGGTCTCGTAGAAGACGTCCGTGATCTTGGTATTTTGATTCAGAAAGAAAATATTCTTGCATGGAGTTGGGCGTTATGTCCGTTAAGAGAGCCGGAGGTTATTGGATTAATGGCAAGCCATTGTGATATGAAAACGTGCTTGCTAGAATTTTCTAATATCGTAGCACAAGATAATTTTACCGTTGTGTTTATACCCTCAACACGGGGTGGCGCGGCATTTCATATGAATGAGAAGCAAATTGAAAAAAATGCAAGCAAATATATGGATTTCTCAGACTTAGATAATATTACGATGTACGCCGTGAGTAGCGCTAATCCAAATCGGTTCATGCCTCAAGAGCCCCTCTTTCTAGCCGAACGAAAAACAATGCGAGCTTATGTGACGTTTAATCCTGCATATCAGATGAGCGTTGAAAAACAAGAGAAGTTATTAAAAAGTGCTCAATTGGTTTATCAGGGATTTGAGCAATTATTTAATGCAATATCAGACCAAGAAAAACATCATTTTGTAGAGGGACTGATGAGGCTTGTGATTCAAAGTAAATTATCAGGCGCTCCACTGATTGAAACGCTTAAGTTATATCATGCGGTGATCACAGCCCACTCTCTACTTAACCAGATGGGTGTAAAAGATTATCAAAGCATGATTAAGTTTTTTTTAGCGTATGGAAAAACGTTCGATCAGTTAAAGGGATCACCAACCATTGTCCCTTCCCAGATTTGTACTAATTTGGAAGTTTTACTGTTCAACACGAAACTTCATCCGGGCATCGTTGCAGCACTTGCACCTGAAATAAGGACCGTGCGTGAAGTATCTGATTCTAATCCAGCAGGGCCGTTGGGGCGTATTATGCTGAAGTGATTGGGTTGATTATCTTGTAAGATTTAGCCATTCACCGATCCTAATGAAACACTCACCTTACGCAATCTGCGTAATATTAATGGCAGCAGAGTTAACAACCAGATTACCAGCGAATTGTTGGCTTAACTCTAAATTAAAAATATCATTTGCATTCAGGCTCACCATCATGCTCCCTGATATATTTAAATATCGTGTATGGCTGGCTCCGGGGCTTGCATCATAAGCAAATGAACCAATCATTTTATTGGGTGGCAATAATGATTGCGCTGTGGTTAGATTCACAAGATCTACAATAATATCATTTTCCGCTATTCGGTCATCATATATAGAAATATACCAATTGATTTGGTAAATCCCTGTATTTGCCACCTGGAACATACTTGAGTCTGTAGCGGTTGTATGTGTAATATTAACGGGCGTAAAATTATTGCTACCAAAATCTACCGGAACAAACGTGTTGGCTAACGTCAATAGCTGCAGGGTATTTGTTGAGGCTGAAGCATAACTTTTTGTGGTTGAAGCTTGGTTAATTTGATTTTGAAGATACGTTTGGCTTGTGGACACGGCCTGATCAACATATGTTTTAGAGACTGAGTTACAGGCAATAGCCGATTGTGCTAAACATAGTGTGACTAAAGCACATAATTTGATTGCTTTCATAAGACATCCTTGTATGAATTGATTAAACTGAATAAGTAAAGTTAAGTAATACGCCTTGCTGTATAGGAATATTTGAGACAGAGCATGTATCTTGTGCAATATTAGCTACAAAATGTGGTGATGCACCGTAAATTCCTTGGTACAACACGCTCACTTGAATCGTTTGATTTGCTCGATAACCAACACCAGCTTGCACCTCACCATCAAAGCGACTTAAACCACTACATCGATCAAGCAATTGCCATGATCTATAAGCAGTTCCTCCTTTAAGAATCAAATCAAAAGTCGAATTATTTATAGGCGCTGAGATATACACAAGCACGTCAACCAAGGGTTTCATGACGGTTTGTACATTCAACCCCCCAATTGCATCCACCGTATTTTGAGGAAGATTTAAGGTCATGGTATTACCGGTTTGGACTCCTAGCTCAAGCCCTGCATTATATTTTTTAGTGATAGATAGCGGTTTTATCAGTGCCAAGCGTAAAAGGGGTGTTTGCCCATCGGGTTGATGCATATTTTGATAACCGGTATATCCAATAGCTGCGGTAAAGCCAAATTGTTTTAATGCCAAATCACTGATTCCCGGACTTGAATAACTAACAGTAGCGAAAATGATCGTGCAAAAGAAACATATGATTTGCTTAAACAACACCTTCTCCTCATCCTGAATTTTAGAAAGCAACTTTTAATCATGCGGCTTAAAGATTATCGTGATTTACTGTAATAAACAAGGGTGTGTGTGCATGACTAATTTATCATTTTTAAAGCAATAAAAAATTAATTTGTTGCTTAATAAATAAAATAATCTGAGTGTTTGGTGAATACAGGGTAAAATTTTGATAAACATCTTGGTGCTACCCACGGGCGTTGATATTAATAGCACATAAGGTTACATAAAGTGTAACTTAATCTAGAGATATTGATGATGCAAATGATACAGAAAAATACTTCTACCTTAATTTTCCTAGTATGGCCCACACAAACTCTATGATAAACTAATTTTATTGTCATACCGAGTTACTGAGATTTGCATGTTAGAAAGTGATCGTTTAATCAGTATGGAGGCACAACCTTCGGAAGAAACGGTTGATCGTGCCATACGGCCTTTGAGTTTGGATGAATACATCGGCCAAGACGATGTGCGTTCACAAATGCGGGTGTTTATTGATGCTGCACGCAAGCGTCACGAAGCGCTCGATCATACGTTGATTTTTGGCCCACCTGGGCTGGGTAAAACTACGCTTGCCAATATTATTTCGCATGAACTGGGGGTTAATTTACGACAAACCTCAGGGCCTGTATTAGAACGCGCAGGCGATGTCGCGGCAATTTTAACTAATCTTCAAGAAAACGATGTGTTGTTTATTGATGAAATTCATCGTTTAAGCTCGGTGATAGAAGAGCTGTTATATCCGGCGATGGAAGATTATAAACTTGATATTATGATTGGCGAAGGGCCTTCAGCCCGATCGATTAAATTAGATTTACCGCCGTTTACGTTAGTTGGCGCGACCACGCGTGCTGGTGCGTTGACGTCACCGTTGCGTGATAGATTTGGTATTGTTCAGCGTTTAGAGTTTTATAGTGTTGATGCCTTAACCTCGATTGTAAAACGTTCGGCTGATTTACAAAATTTAAAATCAGAGCCTGAAGGGGTGTTTGAAATTGCGAGACGTGCACGTGGCACGCCGCGTATTGCCAATCGTTTATTACGTCGTGTGCGTGATTATGCTGAAGTTACGGGAAAAGGGGTTATAACACACGATATCGCGCGTTTTGCTCTCGAAAAATTACGTGTGGATGAGCACGGATTTGATCTGATGGATAAAAAATTATTGCTTGCGGTGATTGAGCGTTTTGATGGAGGGCCTGTGGGGGTTGAGAGTATTGCAGCCGCGATTGGTGAAGAACGAGCGACCATTGAAGACGTGATTGAGCCTTACCTGATTCAGCAAGGATTTTTGATGAGAACGCCGAGAGGGCGTATAGCAACATCGTTGGCGTATCAGCACTTTGGTCTGCCAGCAACCGAGCCTACCAACGTATAACAGGAGATAAAAATAATCATGCAACACACCAGCGTATTAAGTTATTTTGTCGGGGCCGGTTTTGTGGTGAAATCGGTGATGTTTATCTTATTCATGGCGTCTATTATTTCGTGGGCGTTGATTATTCAACGTGCTTGGTTTTTTAAGAAAAAACGTGCGGACTATGACGCATTCACGTCGCGATTTTGGGATACGCCTGACTTAAGCTTGTTTTATAAAGAATTGAATAATAACCCTGAGCGCCAACAAGGTTTAGCTTCTATTTTTCATGCCGGGTTCAAAGAATTTCTACGGATGAGTAAGCATGGCAAGGTCTCGCTTGAGCCGATTGAGCGTGTGATGCAAATTCAGCATGCCAAAGAAGAAGAAGCCTTTGAGCAACATTTGCCGTGGTTTGCATCGGTTGGGTCGATTGCTGTTTATATTGGTTTGTTTGGAACGGTGTGGGGCATCATGGCGTCGCTTCAAGACTTGGGAAATGCACAACAAGCAACGATTGCGATGGTAGCCCCAGGTATTTCAGAAGCGTTGGTGGCTACAGCGCTCGGGCTTTTTACAGCGATTCCTGCGGTGCTTGCGTATAACCGTTACCGTACGCGTGTTGAAATCTTACTGAAGCGTTATGATATTTTTCAAGAAGAGCTGTTGGCACTGATTGTTCAGCAAACACCGTCGACGCATACTGAGGTAAAACAAGCTGAGGTTACCCCCGTATGAGCCTGAAAGAAAAACGCAGATCGAAAGGTCATATTGTTGATATCAACGTGGTGCCTTATGTGGACGTGATGTTGGTCTTGATGGTGATTTTTATGATAACAGCACCCATGCTCACGCAAGGTGTTACGGTTGATTTACCTAGAGCTATCAGTAAAACCTTAAAAACCAGTTCACGTGAGCCGATTATTGTGTCGGTTGATAAGGCCGGCAGTTATTTTTTAAATATCCATGCACAACCCAATGCTTCCATTCGACCCCATGATTTGATGGTGCGTGTGGCCGCAGAGCTTACGCTTGCGCGTGAAACGGGTCAGCCAGCTCATGTATTAGTTAAAGGCGATCAAGGGGTGGCTTATGGTAAAGTCGTGGAGGCCATGGCGTTACTTAAACAAGCGGGTGCTGAAAACGTAGGGCTTGTGACGGATTCGACGGGCATGATGCCTTCAGGAGAAAAAACTGCATGAGATACGATAAATCTTACCGCGTAGCACTGGCTTCGGCGATTTGTTTGCACGGACTTTTATTGCTGGCATTAATCATACATCCTGAGTCATCAAGGCGTCCGGTGTTACAGCAGGACGCTAAGCGCGATGTGACACCGTCTGAATCCAAAAAATTAGAAGAAAGCTTAAAAGAGCCTAAAATTATTCATGCGGTAAGTGTTAATTCGAAAGAAGTGCAAGAAGCGGTCACACGTTTAAAAACAGCACGTGCCGAAGAACGACGCGTTGAGGCTAATCGACAACGTAAACTTCAGAACGAAGCCGATGCAGCGCGACGTCTTCGAATGCAAGAACAGAACCGATTGCAACAACTTAAAATTGAGCAAGCGCGTGTGGCCGAACAGCGCCGAAAAGCCGTAGCTGAAAATAAAAAAATGCTTCAAGACATGAGCAAGCAAAAAGCAGCTGAAGAAAAACGTATTTTAGCGATGAAACAACAACAAGCGGATATGCGTAAACAGCAACAAGAAGAAGCAGCGAAGCTTGCCGAGCTGAAGCAAGAAGAGAAAGAGCGAGAAGCGCGCGAAAAAGAGCACGCGCGTCTTGAGGCTGTGCGAGAAGAGGCAGCGCAGCGCGCCCGTGTCGCAGGGGTGGTTGATAAATATAAAGCATTAATTTTAGGCGCGATAAGTCGTCAGTGGATTCTCCCTGATCAAGTCAATAACCAGCTTTCCAGTCGTTTTACAATTAGGCTTGCACCTAACGGTAGTGTACTCGATGTTAATTTAACACGTAGCAGTGGTGATCCTATTCTCGATCGCTCAGCACAGGCGGCTATTTATAAAGCATCACCGTTGCCCGTTCCTGACGATCCTGCTGCGTTTAATTTATTCCGTGAGATAACCCTCACGGTCCGACCTGAACATGTGAGGGGGTAGTAGCTTATGATTCTGATGCGTTGCTTACTTGTGGGGTTAAGTTTATTTTCAAGCCATGTGTTTGCCGTTGATTTAGAACTCACACAAGGCGTCAATAAAGCATTGCCCATAGGGATTAATGGTTTTGGAAAAAGTTCTGAGGCACGTGAGCTTTTAAGTGTGATTGACGGTGATTTAAACTTATCAGGGCAGTTTAAATTGATTCCTGCCCCACGTGCAGGACGTGATGAGACGTCGTTAAATATTTGGCACGATCTGGGTGTTGATAGCGTACTTTCGGGAAAGATAACGGCTACCGAGGATAAACGCTATAAAGTTGATGTGGAGCTATTAGACGTTGCTGCACGTGGTGCGCCCTTGTTGGTTCAAAGCTATCAGGTTGAAGCACGTGAGTTGCATGCGTTAGCGCATCATATCAGTGATGAAGTTTATAAAAAACTGACCGGTATTCGTGGTGTTTTTTCGACACGTATTGCTTATGTTCTCGTGAAGCGTACGCGAAATACAGCACAATATTCGCTTGAAATTTCAGATATGGATGGTCGTAATCCTCATGGTTTATTAAGGTCAACCGATCCTCTCATGTCACCGGCGTGGTCACCGAATGGACGCGAAATAGCGTATGTATCGTTTGAGAAAAAACGCGCGCAAATTTTCATTGTGTCGGTTGAGACGGGAGAGCGTCGATTGGTTACGGACTTTCCTGGTATCAACGGAGCTCCTGCATGGTCGCCTGATGGAAAGCAATTGGCTGTTGTGTTGTCAAAAGGTGGGACACCTAAAATATACAGTGTAGATCTTACCTCAGGTCACATGAAACAATTGACGTTTGGTAACGCGATTGATACCGAACCTCGTTTTTCGTCTGATGGTCGTTCTCTTTTGTTCACTTCAGGTCGAGGTGGAGCGCCACAGGTGTATCGATTAAACTTGGCTGATGGTGATGTGAAGCGCATGACGTTTGAGGGGAATTATAATGCACGCGCCTCGTACACACCTGATTTGAGGCAGATCATTTTGCTGCATCGTGAAGATAAAAACTTTAATATTGGTGTGCAAGCCATGGATACCGGTCGTGTAACGGTGTTGACCGATTCCGAGGCCGATGAATCGCCGTCATTGGCGCCTAATGGACGCTTTGTGATTTATGCAACGCATGTACGCGACCAAGGTGTGTTAGGCATGGTCTCGGTCGATGGTCGTGTTCAACGTGCTTTTCCTGCACGCGATGGTGATATTCAGGAGCCCGCGTGGTCACCGTTTTTCGGATGAAGTTTTCTTATGTTTTGGCTGTTTTATTTGGGGTGTCTTCACCCCATTTTGCTTTTGCATGGAACGCCGAAGGGCATCGGGTGATAGCACAGGTTGCGTATAACCATATGACACCGACGGCTAAACTACGTTTTCAAGTGGCGCATCCTGTTTTAGATAAGCATCAAAAACCACCGTCGTTTATTGAGGCAGCCGCATGGCTTGATACGTTGCGCAAAAAAGATTCAAATGCGATGGGTGCCATGCATTATGTGGATATTCCTTTTTTAACCGAGGGTATGCATGCGCCTAAACCTCAATCGATGAATGGTCTGATGGCTTATAATCAATCGCGTGCCTTACTGTTAGAAAACCATGCATCATTGCTTGAGCAAGTCGTTGCGTTGCGTGTATTGATTCATGTCGCAGGTGATTTGCATCAGCCGTTGCACGCGGCCACACGTGTAAGCCGTGCCTACCCTGATGGCGATGCTGGCGGCAATCGCGTGGTTTTACCTAAGAACAAGATTGCAAATAATCTGCATGCGTATTGGGATAGAGCTGGCGGTGCATTGTTGTATAGTGCCTATGAACGTAACCCTGAAATACGGGCCCGTCGACGTGCACGAGCGCTCGAAGCGGCTTGGCCTTGTTGGCTAGATTTGGTTGATACAGACCCCGTGCATTGGCTTGCTGAATCACATGATTTAGCTGTGTCAGAGGCTTACTCTATCACAGCTAAAAATTTTTCAAGCGGTGCGTATCAACGTACCGTATCACGTACCGCAGAAAAACGTCTTGCGCTTGCAGGTTGCCGTCTTGCGGCTGCTTTAAACGAACTTGATGCACATCTATCAGCTACATGAAGCTTGGTGGGATGATGGCGTAACAGCCTGTTCTACAGCCGTTGAGCATTGCAATTCGAATTGTTCAATTGTTGTTGCATTTAAGTGTTCAAGTTCATACTTAATTGCGGCCTGGGCATGATCATGCATGTCTTGGGATATTTCATGATTTTCAAGGCGAAATGTTAAATCTTGCCTCATGGTTTCCGCAATTAATGCGCATTGGTGCGCTAAGTTTTCCGGGCTTTCTAAATCTACAGGCTCAGGTGAAAAAAAACGAACGCTTCGCTCTTGAGCATTGCCTTGCGTAAAGGCTGCTAATGTTTGCAGATAGATGTATCGCTCATCCATGAGCGCTTTCAGCTCTGCGAGTAGCTCTGCACTATCTTCTTGGCTTAGTTCTCCCATGAGGTATGTTTCAAGGGTTGAGGTTTCTGTTTTATTGTTCTCGAGTTGAGCTATGATAGATGCTTTTTTCATATCAATTACCTTAGTTCTGGGTTGTTTTTTAATATGTGTAATGAGGTATTGCGGATATAATTCTGAACACCATGAGCAATCATAAGTATTACAATGCTTGCTATCACATCCAAAATATAATGCCAACCGAGCAAAACGCACGATATAACCATACTAATATTGAGTAAAAGTAGGGGACTGAAAACCCACCACCAATCACGTACAAGCCATACGCAAAGCCATGCCCAAATAACATGAAAAGACGGGAGTGCAATCATGCCTCCTTCGCGTGTGCTTGGCTGAATGTGGCGATGAATTTGTTGAAATTTAAGTTCGGTTGCATGCTGTGCTTCAGTAAAATATGGGCTATTAATTACGCTTGCTGGTGCTGTGGTGGGAAAAAAATAATAAAAACTAAAGCCAATCAAGGCCGTAAATAAAAGCAAAAAATAATATTCGTGGAGGCGTTCAAAACGCCCTAACACAATCAGTATTAAAGGCAGATAGGTGAGTTGGTATGTAAGTGAGTTATAAATCCATTCCATAATGTGATACAGCGTTGGGTGGGCATGACTCCATGCCATCATGTGTGAAAAATCAACATGCATCCATTCACTCCAGCGCAGAATCTGGTGATCAATGGGAAGAAAGGGTGTGTATTGTATGGCATTGGTTCCGAAGATCATTAACGCCATACTACCAAGGAAAAAAAACATTTCTTTTACACGTCGATTTAAAGGGTGGGATGCGTGGTATTGAAGATAAAAACCAAGGTAAATTAAGAGTGAGGCCGTACTTACTTGGATTATATTGGTTGGAAAATAGTTGTTTCCAACGTAGTGTGTGTGAGTTGTATTCAGGCGAAGAGCCAGTGCTGATAAACAAAAAAAAAGTAAAGCAACCACACAAAAAAATATATGACGTGTGAGCAGGGCAGGTGCTCGAATTTTAGATGTTATTAATCGAGTTAATTGCACACAGAGTTAGCCTCTTCTTCTTGCTTTTTGATGGCAAGATAAACTTCTTCGCGATGTACGTTGATCGAGCGAGGTGCATCAACACCAAATTTAATATGTCCGTGCTCTTGTGTTCTAAAAGCAACCACCCGAGCGATTTCGCCATCGACAGAGAGCATTAAAGATTCTTCAAAGTTGACCGTTATAATATCCATTAATAACCTAAATTCTTTATTTTTTAAGATGTTATAACGTATCGATTTGATAAAATCAATGAAAACATTAAAAACAATTTATATATTGAGGGTTTGCGATGATACCGATTGTAGTTGCAGGTGCCGGGAAAATTGGCAGTTTAATTGCTTGTCTTTTAGTAGAAACACAGGACTATCAGGTTCATTTGGCCGATCTTGATTTTAATTTGCCTGATACCGTGCGTTTACTCAAAAATAGGCCGGATATTCAAACCGTGATTTTGAATGTCAAAGATAAATCAGCGGTTCAAGCCTACTTAAGAACACACGGTGTGATTGCTGTGATTTCGAGCTTACCTTATTTTCTTAATGTAGATGTGGCTGAATCGGCCAAAGCTGCCGGCAGTCATTATTTTGATTTAACTGAAGATATTGCTGTGGCTGCAAAAATCAAAGCGCTAGCGCACCATGCATCCACTGTCTTTGTTCCGCAATGTGGTCTGGCGCCTGGTTTTGTGAGTATGGTCGCGCACAGTCTAATGCAGCGTTTTGATGTGTGCCACACGGCTAAATTACGCGTGGGAGCTTTACCACAATGTACTAGTAATGCGTTACATTACTCACTGACATGGTCAACTGATGGTTTAATCAATGAATACGGTGAGGCGTGCGCTGGAATCCAAAATGGCAAGCACATGATGTTTGAGCCTTTGGAAGGCTTAGAAGAACTACAGATTGATGGTGATGCATACGAAGCGTTTCATACGTCCGGTGGGCTTGGCGGCCTCGCGAGTTTATATCAAGGCAAAGTTCAGCATTTAAATTATAAAACCATTCGGCATCCGGGGCATTGCGAGAAAATGCGTTTTCTGATGCATACGTTACGACTTAACGAAGATCGTAAAACATTAAAATATATTTTAGAGCGAGCTATTCCTAAAACCTATCAAGATATGGTGATGCTGTATGTTTCAGTAGAAGGTACAAAAGATGGTGAGTATATTGAAGAAAGTTATGTAAAAAAAATCTATCCTAAAATAATAGGCGGTATCACATGGTCGGCGATACAATTAAGTACAGCGTCGTCGGTATGTGCGGTGCTTGAGCAAGTATTGGCATCTCAACAAGATCTTAAAGGCTTAGTTCTACAGGAGCATTTTTGTATGGAAGATATGCTTAAAAATCGTTTTGGACGCTGCTATGCTTAAAAAATCATGGAATCTTGAGTCGGTTAATCCAGGGGCCTACAGTGGCTTTGACTGGACGAGCAATATTTTGAAGGGTGATATAGCATCATACAACCCTTCGACCGAAGCGTGCATTGCCAAGGTCTCTGGATGCACGGTATCAGACTATGATGAGGTGATACGACGAGCAGAGCAGGCTTTTTTAGCTTGGCGCGTAACTCCGGCGCCTCAACGTGGCGAAATTATTCGTCAGATAGGAGATGTGCTTCGGCATCATAAAGATAATTTAGGTACGTTGATTTCACTAGAAATGGGCAAGTCTAAACAGGAAGGTTTGGGTGAAGTTCAAGAAATGATTGATATGGCAGATTTTGCTGTAGGTCAGTCACGGATGCTTTATGGCAAAACCATGCACTCAGAGCGCCCAGAACATCGTTTGTACGAACAGTGGCATCCACGAGGTGTGGTTGCTGTAATTTCGGCTTTTAATTTTCCTGCCGCTGTTTGGGCATGGAATGCGTTTATTGCGGCTATTTGCGGAAATGTCACGGTATGGAAACCCTCAAGCCAAGTCCCGTTGTGTGCGATTGTGATTCATAAGTTATGTGCGGCTGTTTTAAAAGCTAATCAAGCGCCGGCAATTTTTTCATTGATTATACCGGCGTCGCGCGATATATCTGAAAAAATCCTGGATGATGCACGGTTGCCTTTGGTCTCGTTTACGGGCTCAACGGCCGTGGGCAAGCATGTCGCCGCACGCGTGGCCTCGCGTCTTGGCCAGTCTATTTTAGAATTGGGTGGAAACAATGCGATTATTTTGGATGAATGTGCTAATTTAAATCAAGCTATTCCAGCAATTGTTTTTGGGGCTTTAGGAACGGCCGGTCAGCGATGCACCACAACACGCCGGTTGTTTGTGCATGAGGGTTTATATTCAGATGTGCTCAAGCGATTAAAGCATGCTTATGCGCAAATCAGTGTAGGCGATCCACTGGATTTAAATCATCTGATGGGGCCGTTAATTAACCGCGATGCGGTAAGGCTATTTGAATCAGTGACTCGAGACGTGAAAGCTTCAGGAGGTAAGATTGCATATGGTGGTGAGCGATTAGATGGCCTGGGTTATTTTGTTCAACCGACACTGGTGACGCATCTCGATAATCATCATGCGCTGGTTCAACAAGAAACGTTTGCGCCCATCTTGTACATCATGAAGTATAAGAATTTTGAAGAGGCCATTGCATTACAAAATGCAGCCCCACAAGGCCTATCATCGGCATTATTTACTGAGAATTTTAAGCATGCCGAGTACTATTTAAGTGTATGTGGCAGTGATTGTGGGCTTGCTAATATTAATATAGGTACATCAGGCGCTGAGATTGGCGGAGCGTTTGGGGGCGAAAAAGAAACAGGTGGGGGGCGTGAGTCGGGTTCGGATGCCTGGAAGGCTTACATGCGTCGTCAAACCAACACGCAGAACTGGGGTCATGTTCTGCCGTTGGCACAAGGTATTCGTTTTGATCTAAAATAATATAAAAAAATTTACGCTCTCAGTTGAAGCGTTTGCCCGGGTTTTAACAGGTGTTGCGCTGCGTGAGGGTTCAGGCTCAGTAGTTTTTTGAGTGGAAGGTTATTCTGACTGGCAATGCGACTTAAATTATCACCGGGCTTGACCACGTAATCACTAGGCGTACGTTGTCTCCAAATAAGTAACTCTTGTCCTGGTTGAATTGGATGGTCTTCACCCAGGTGATTCCAGGCGCGCACCGCTTGCTCCGGCGCACCGTATTTTCGGTTAAGGGTTTTAAACGAATCATTTTTTTGAACAATATGAATGACTTTATAGGTTTGATGACTGGGCATATGCGTTGGCGCTTTGTTTGTGGTTGTTTGAATGGGTGTTGTTGTCATATGGTTAGGTACGAGCACATATTGCCCGGGCCGAACTCTGTCTGAAGTTAGGTGGTTGGATGTTTTAATCATGGTTGACGTGCTTTGATATTTTTGAGCAATCGCACTTAATGTTTCGCCAGATTTTACTTGATGGCGAGACCAGCTGATGCGTTGATCTTTAGGGAGCTCTTCCAGTTGTTTTGAAAATTCTTTCACATGATTAATAGGCAACAATAATTTATAGGGTTGATAGGGTGCCGTAGCCCAACGGTTATAACCTGGGTTCAGATGAATCAACTCTTGGTAAGAAATGCCTGCGAGCTTAGCGGCTTGACTTAAATCGATTTGTTGACCAACCTCAACTTCTTGAAAATAAGGTTTATTTTTAATGTGCGGCAATTGAATGTGGTAACGTTCAGGGTGCTCAATAATTTCAGCTAAGGCAAGTAAGCGTGGAATGTAAGTACGGGTTTCCTGCGGAAGGGGTAAGGTCCAAAACTTGGCGTGTTCTTTGGATTTTCCTGCTCGTCTGACCGCTCGAGCGACATTACCTTCGCCAAAATCATAGGCAGCAAAGGCAAGTTGCCAGTTACCATGAAAAAATTTACCGAGGTAACGATAATATTTTAGCGCTGCGGCGGTTGATGCACTCACGCTTCGTCGAGAGTCAATCCACCAATCACGCTTCAAGCCTAAATCAGTTGCCGTTCCAGGCATAATTTGCCATAAACCTGCAGCACCAACCCCTGAATAAGCAAAGGGATCAAAGGCACTTTCGATGATAGGTACTAAAGCAATTTCACCGGGTAGATTTTGTTTTTTAACTTCGGTAATAATATGAAATAAATAAGGCTCGGCTTCTGTGAAGCGTTTAAGGTAGTCGGGGTGTTTGAGTAACCAATGCAATTGTGCTTGCACTTCTGGGCGATGAACTTCGTGATCAAGCATGAATTGTTTGCGGAGAACGTTCCATACGGTAGGTGTTGTTGTGCGCGCGGTTGCATGCAAAGGGACAGCAAAAAAAGATACGAGCAGGAGATAACAGCACGCTAGACGTGATTGAACCTTTAATATCAAAATTACAGTCCATTTCTAAAAGATGAGCAACAAATTGTACCTTAATTTGTCATATAAAAGCAAATTTTTAGTTCCAACACAGCTCAACCAAGCCTGTAGGCTGTCCTTTGGGGCCTTCAGCCATTCCTTCAATGCCTTCACGGGTGAGTGTGAGGGCTTGGCACTGCGTATCTTGCATGCCTTGGGAACCCAGCGGCATTGCCGTGAGCGTATAGCTATCGTGTTTGTTTTTTGTCTCTCGAATATTGATATCATACCAGCGCGTTAATAGCTGAGTTTGGCTTAAAGTATGTGGATCACCTTGTTCAAGGCGGTTGGCTAAATTAAGCAGTGCAGTTTCAGCTTCGAGACGTCGGGTTCGGACCAACAGATGCGTGTAGTTTGGGTAAGCCATGGCTGCCAAAAGACTAATTAAGCCTAAAACAAGTAGTAATTCAATCAGTGAAAAACCGTTTTTCATGTGTTTATTTTCTAACTAATATATAGCCGGCAAAAATTAGGCGGCATTGTGCCATTAAATTCGAGTGTGGCCAAGCGAGGGGAGATAAGTTTGGTCTTAAGTGTTGGAGTATTGTTTTGTGTGTTTAGTAGGGCTGGTATTTTAGCGGTTTGATAAGCTTGAGCCGATTATGATGTTTCATCGGCTCATAACTAAATTTCTGTACGACTATTTTATGAGTTAAGCATTAAATTTATACATCAAATCAATGAAGAATTCATTGGCTTGAAGAGTTCCTTTCCATGGTGGAACCGTTATTTGATGCTCTATTAAATAGTTTTCAGAGGTAAAAACGCCACCGTTATAATAGCGATACCCTGCGCCTAAGTTAAAATGAGTATTGTTGTATAAATTAAGACCTGCAGAGAATTGATATGCAAGTGATGTTCTTTCATGATCTAAAATCATTGCTACAACTGGCCCTCGATTAACGCCAGATCGTGTCTGTGAAACCGAATGAAAGTTACTAACTGTGTTGAAGGCCACACCTAACCCACCACCTATAAATGGCTCAACAAAAAATCCTTGCCCTAACGCTCGATTTAATATACCCGGGTACTCTCGCCCATGAAGGTAGGCATTCGCCATCAAAGAATTACTTTGTAAGTCAAAATACCTTGTTTTATTTCCTGAAAAGTTAGCTGTTCCTGCCGCAGATGATGTTTGATATTTTTCATAGTTATACGATGGACGGTATATATATTGGATATCGCCGCTAAGCAGAGAGGATATATGATATCCAAATGCTGCAGAATATAGCGCTGTATTTCCTACATCAGCATTATATCCTTGTGGTGAAGTATCCCATGTTTGATGATCTGGACTAATTCCCGCTTTCATGGAGTAACTTCCACCACTGCCAAGTTTTACATAAGGCGAGTGCGTAAAATTATCTGTTGGTCCCATGGTACCTGCAAGAGCAAGGCCGCTATTCAAAGCAAGAACTAGGAGCGTACTTTGTTTTATTTTTGGCATATCGTATCCTTTTCAATTATTTATAATTCCGTGTTAGAGCCACCTCTACAATAACGACTGAAATTAAATATTTCAATCAATACCGTTTAAGTGATGCAGTTACATGCATTAACGCTCTTCAGATATATCGATGGTTTTAATGGATATATCCCGTGTTTTGCCAAAACGATTAAGTTTTATTTGGATTTTTTCACCAATAGGAATATCAGTCAGCGTATTATATAAATCGTTATAATTTTTAATGGGGTGATGATTGATGGCGATAATCGCATCGCCAAGAATCAGGCGGCCAAACTGATCGAGCCTAACCCCGCTTAAGCCAAGCTCTGAAGCAGGAGTGTTTGGCAAAACTTCAGATATAAAAACACCTTGCCCATCACCAAACCGATACGCAATACGATCTTGCAGAGGAATAATGCCGATGCCGGCCATTTTTACTCGACCGTATTTGATAAGCTGAGGCACGATACGTGCCAAAGCCTCGGCAGGAACAGCAAAACCCACTCCCGATGAAGCGCCTGAGTTTGAGTAAATCATGGTATTTAAGCCAATTAAACGGCCTTGGCTATCTAATAACGGCCCACCAGAGTTGCCGGGATTAATCGACGCATCGGTTTGAATCATATCCCGGATATTCACGCCCGACACACCAGGTACTTCACGCCCCAGAGCGGAAATAACGCCGGTTGTTAAGCTATGATCTAATCCAAAAGGATTACCTATCGCAATGGTTTTTTGTCCAACAACTAAAGATTGTGTGTCGGCTATTTCAAACGGGGTAATATGTTGGGTCGCAGAAAAATCACGTGCTTTCACAAGCTCGAGAACAGCGATATCTTTTCGGGGTTCAACACCGATGACTTTGGCAGGGGTTGTTTGGTTGCCAGAGCTGACCATGAGATTATCCGCACCATGAATCACGTGATAATTGGTGACCACATGCCCTTGTTTATCCCAGATAATACCCGAGCCAGCACCTGATGAGGCCTCAAATTGCTCGGCAAACGGTGTTTGAAAGCGATTGATACGATGCACATAAACAACATTCGATGAGGCGTGTTTGAAAACAGAAACGGTATCTTGCTCGTCTTGGGATAAGTGGGTAGGACTCGACCCAGCAGTTGTTCTGAACGCAACTAAAAGCAAAAATAAAAAAATATTTTTTTTCATGATAGCCTCCGTTTTACAAATAAAAATTAAATTAAAAATGCAAAGTTTCAGATATTTTAAAAAAAGTAAGTTGTACGGTCAAATAAGATTTTGAGTGGTATAACCCCCTTAGGTTACTTATAGAAATTAGTAACCTGAAGGGGCTGAATATTCGCGATGATTATTTTGGAAGCTTAGGTGCCACTAATTCGTTTTTAAGACGCACATAGTCAGGAAGACCTGAAGCATGGTACGGAGGGTAAGCTTCGCCTTGAATCAACGGTGCTAAATACCGTCGGCACGCATCGGTTATGCCCATACCGTCTTCACGAATAAAATTGCTTGGCATGGCGCGTTCTTGGTTGGCAACATCAGCAAGCGGTACATGGCTAATCGACCATTGATAGGGCGCATCGTTCTCACGAACGATGATCGGCATGATGGCATTATGGCCATCGAGAGCGAGTTCGACCGCAGCTTTACCCAGCGCGTAGGCTTGTTCCACATCGACGCTCGAGGCAATATGGCGTGCGGCACGTTGCAAATAATCCGCCAAGGCCCAATGATATTTTAAACCAAGTTTTTGTTTAACTAAGTTTGCGAGCACGGGGGCTACGCCACCTAATTGCGCGTGACCGAATGCATCACGAAGACCCGCGTCACTTAAGAACTTACCTTCTTGAGTTTGAATGCCTTCTGACGCGACCACCACACAATAGCCGTGCTGTTTAACGCACGCGTCCACGCGTTTTATAAAGACTTCGGGATCGAACGCTATTTCTGGAAATAAAATAAGATGAGGTGGTTGTTCAGCCGATTCGCTGGCTAAACCACTTGCGGCAGCAATCCAGCCTGCATGGCGTCCCATGACTTCTAAAATAAAGACTTTAGTAGACGTCTTTGCCATGGAGGCAACATCAAACCCTGCTTCGAGCGTCGAAATTGCTACGTATTTAGCCACAGACCCAAAGCCTGGGCAGGTGTCGGTAAAAGGTAGATCGTTATCCACAGTTTTAGGAATGCCGATACAAGTCACAGGGTAGCCTGCCGCTTTGCTCATGGTCGCTACTTTGTGCGCTGTGTCTTGTGAGTCACCGCCGCCGTTATAAAAAAAGTACCCAATATCATGGGCTTTAAATACGTCGATAAGACGTTTAAATTCTTCGCCTTGGTCTTTGAGTTTGTGACGGCATGAGCCAAAAGCACCGGAAGGCGTGTACATGAGCTTCGCAATATCTTCGTCACTTTCGAGCGATGTATCAATGAGTCGTTCGTTGAGAGCGCCTACGATGCCTGATTCTGCCGCGAAGACTTTGCCTATTTTATCGGGATGGGCGCGTGCGGCTTGAATCACCCCACAAGCGGAAGCATTAATAACGGCAGTTACGCCACCAGATTGTGCATAAATCGCATTTTTTATAGACATCGATGTTCCCTTATCGTGTGGTTATATTTAGTCAGTTATCAGTTCGAGCTCTTGTTCCAGTTGTGTGTGCGCTTGAATCACAGCATCGATATGTCGAATGCTATCGGTCAGTGCATTGTTTACTTCTGTATAGGCATCGGCTGCATCGGTATGTTGTGCTAGATACTCAAGTTTGGCAAGTGATCGCTCCAATTTAGGTACACCACAAAACCCGCAAGCACCGCGTAAACTATGTGCGGTTTGCAGAAGCGCTTCATAATGACGTGTTTTCATCGCATCCAGCATAGCTTCACGATGACCCGGTAATTCGTTAACAAATTGTTCAAGAAACTCTTTGGCGAGTGCGCTATTACCTGACATTTTTTGGACACAGGTAGGCCAATTAATGGGTTTGATTTTGGCGTCTTGAAGCACGGCAAGCAAATGATGCAGTAAAAGTTTTTCGTCGATAGGTTTAGGTAGTTTACGATCGATGCCTTGGGCCTCTAGATAAGCACGATCTAAATCATGACTGTCGGCACTGATAAGAATCACAGGGGTTTGCTTGTTTAATAGGGTGTGTTCACGAATAAGCCGTGTGGCGTCAAGGCCGTTTAAATTTGGCATATGTAAATCAATAAGAATCGCATCAAAATGTTTTTGATGGCACATCGCAAGGGCTTGTTCACCATCGTCGACGATATCGATGGATCCGCTGGTGCCAAGCCATGCATTTAAAAGCATGCGATTGACGGCATTATCTTCAGCGATAAGAATGCTTGGTCGCATTGAGCGTAGGTTGGCTCGTAGATGATCCAGTTCAGGTTGATGGGTGGTGGGAGACGCGGTTTGAAGCAGTAATGATTCAACGGTATCTTGTAATTTTTGTATGTTAGGTGGTTTTACTAGAAAACCTTGTGCACCAAGCGCTTGGTAGTGTTGAATAAACCAGGTGGACGTAAGCACGGTTGGGATGCTTTGCTGAGTTAAAATCGCGCTGATTTTTTCTTCATGGTGAGGGCTAACGTTGACGAAGGCGAGTTGGCAATCGGTGTGCGTAGTAAACGCCGTGGCAAGATGCTCAAAAGATTCCACACGAATGCAGGTGATACCAAAATGCCCAAGACCATGGCACAGCGCCTCAAGATGTAAGAGGTTGTCGTCAAAACAAAGTACTTTGATGTGAGCAAAGCGTTTTGGTTGTGTTTTTTCTACTTCGTAGGCCGGTAATTTGGCAAAGGTTAAATAAACAGAGAACGTTGTGCCTTGGTTGGTATCGCTTTCTAACGTAATGTGACCTTGCATGTGTTCTGCAAGCTGTTTGCAGATAACAAGACCAAGACCTGAGCCCCCGCAGCGACGTGATAGGCTGTCGCTTGCTTGATGAAAGGCATGAAACAGGGTGGATTGATCATGGTGTGATATACCGATACCGGTGTCGGTTACTGAAAGGCACAGGGTGTAGGTTTTCTCGGTGATGTTGTGTACCTGCGTACGTATAAGAACATGACCTTGGTCGGTAAATTTGATGGCATTGCTGATTAAATTATTAATAATTTGTTTGACGCGGAGTGGATCGCCGACCATGATTTTAGGTACATCGAGGGAGGTGGATGGAATCAGATCTAAGCCTTTTTTATGTGCGTTGGGTGCAGCCAGCGCTAAAACGTCGTCGATACAATTTCGAATATCTAATGGAATGGCATCAAGATGTAATTTTCCCGCATTAATTTTAGAGTAATCAAGAATATTATTAAGAATCGAGAGTAAATCTTTGGCAGAGCTTTTGATGGTTTTTACATGATCGCGTGCAAGTGGGTTCAGTGGCGTTTCTAAAAGCAAATTAGCAAAACCGATAATCCCGTTCATGGGTGTACGAATTTCGTGACTTAAGCTCGTGATGAGTTCAGATTTATGTTTGAGCTTTTCTTCGGCTTTACGTTTATCCAGTAATAGCTGAACATTTTTTTCCTCAAGATGTTCTAGGCCCTGCTGTAAGTCATGGGTCGCCGTATCAACATGTTGATTAAAATCGTTTAAAGCTTCTAGATGACGTTGCTGCAAATCAAGACAGCCTTGCTCAATCATGCCGAGTGCGCCAGGTGTGCCGTGTTTGATGGGGGTTTCGAAAGCACCATGTGATATTTGTGTCATGGTATGTCGCAATCGCGAAATAGGCAGGTAGATTTTATTAATAAGAAATAGGTGGAAGAGCGAGCTTAAAAATATTCCGGCAAGCCCGATAAGCAAACTGATGATAAGCATCGACGCATCGACCAAGCGCTGTAACGTTTGGTAGTGTTCGTGCAACATAAGCGATGGGGCCGTCGGCACGAATTGATATAAGTACGCTTCGCACAGATGAAAAATATACGCCTCAAGCACAAGATGAAGCTTTGTATTATAAATACAGGTAAATAAAAAGACGATGAAGAGTACGGGCATTAATGTTGCGATACGAAGTTGTTGTTTTATTCCCAATCCTTTCATATAAACCTATACGGCTTTTCGCCCTGATGAATTTCGGCTATTATACCTGTAACTTTAAGTAGCGTAAAATGGAGTAATTGTTCATGGTGGTTAAAACACGTTTCGCCCCAAGCCCAACGGGATCTTTGCACGTGGGTTCGGTACGTACAGCCTTGTTTGCGTGGCTTTATGCCAAAGCCAATCAAGGACAATTTATTTTACGGATCGAAGATACCGATGAAGCGCGCTCCACACAGGCATCTGTTCAGGCAATTTTAGATGGTATGGCGTGGCTTGGCTTAGCTTCAGATGAAGAGCCTGAATATCAAACCGCACGTTACGCACGTTATCAAGAAATCAGTGATGCATGGTTAGCGTCGGGTCAAGCCTATCGGTGTACCTGTAGTAAAGAACGTCTTGAAACACTGCGTGCAACACAGATGGAGAATAAAGAAAAACCACGTTACGACGGGCATTGCCGTGGCCGTGATGTGCAGCCTACCGCAGATGAATCGTATGTGGTGCGTTTTAAAAACCCACAGGAAGGTGTGGTGTCGTTTGAGGACCGCGTGTATGGCCCTATTCATGTGGCGAATCAAGAATTAGATGATGTGATTTTAGTTCGCTCAGACGGTAACCCAACGTACAATTTTGCAGTGGTAATTGACGACTCGGACATGGGGATTACACACGTGATTCGAGGTGATGATCATATTAATAATACACCTCGTCAAATTAACATGTACCAAGCTTTAGGTGTTGCTGTTCCAGTGTTTGCTCATTTGCCGATGATCTTGGGTGAAGACGGTAAGCGTTTGTCAAAACGTCATGGTGCGGTGAGCGTACTGGAATTTAAAAACATGGGTATTTTACCGCATGCGTTATTAAATTATTTGGTGCGTTTAGGGTGGTCTCATGGCGACCAAGAGATTTTTAGTTTATCTGAAATGCAACAGCTTTTTGATTTAGAACATGTGGGTCGAGGAGCCTCAAGTTTTAGTTATGAAAAACTGTTTTGGTTGAACCAGCATTATCAAAAAAATGATGATCCTGTTGAGGTTGCTGCAGCGTTAAAATTTCATTTTGACGAACAAGGCATAGATATTACCGATGGCCCGGCATTATCAGATGTTGTGCGTGTGCAAGCCGAGCGTTGTAAAACATTGGTTGATATGCGCGATAAAAGCACATATTTTTATTGTAATGTGTTAGAATACGACGAATCCGCTGTTAAAAAACACCTTCGCCCTGTTGTGTTGGAGCCTCTTGAAGCTTTATTCAAGCGTTTGGAAGCTGTGACTACGTGGGAAGCGGATGTTGTGCAAACATGCATCAATGACGTAGCTGCTGAGTTTGATTTAAATATGGGGAAAATCGCGCAACCTCTTCGCGTGGCGATAACAGGTGGAAGTAATTCACCGGCGATTGACGCAACGTTGACCATGATTGGGAAGCGCCGTGTTTTAAGCCGTTTAGCCGAAGGTTTAGAGCGTATTCGTGTGCGCGCTGCAGGTTAATTTTTAAAAAGGTTTATTTGATATGATGCTGTGTTTGGACGTAGGAAATTCGCATATCTATGGGGGGGTGTTTCAAGATGAAGAGATTAAACTTCGTTTTCGGCATGCCTCGAAAGAAAGCACGTCAGATGAAATTGGCCTTTTTTTAAAGCAGGTCTTACGTGAAAATGCGTGCGATCCTAAAGAAATTACGCAGATATCGATTGGATCGGTCGTGCCCCGACTGGATTATTCGTTACGTTCGGCGTGCATTAAGTATTTTTCGATAGAGCCCTTTTTTTTGCAAGCGGGTGTCAAAACAGGCCTTAATATTCAATATCGAAATCCTATCGATGTGGGGGCGGATCGTATCGCGGATGCGATTGCAGCAACACATCGTTTTCCTGGTGTACCGCTGGTTATTTTTGATTTTGGAACAGCCACGACGTTCTGTGTGGTTGATGCAAATAAACGTTATTTAGGTGGTGCGATTCTTCCGGGCCTTCGTTTATCGATGGATGCGCTATCGAGTAATACGGCAAAACTTCCTTCGGTTGATATTGTACGTGTACGTGATGTGGTTGGACGTTCAACGGTTGAAAGCATCCAATCTGGGGTCTATTTTGGAGCGCTTGGTACGGTTCGAGAATTGGTTCGACAAGTTAAAAAACAGCATTTTCCCGAGCAATCTTTCTTTGTGCTTGCAACCGGTGGTTTTGCGGGTTTATTTGAGCAAGAGAACGTGTTTGATCATGTACTTCCTGACTTAGTGCTCGAAGGCCTGCGTTTAGCAGCGCTCATGAATTAAAATCAAAAAATTAATTACTAATTATTGTATAGGTGAATATTATATGGGTGGTGGTGTTATGAGTAAATATGCATGTTCAGATGATCATGCAAAGGACGATCGTGCCATACCAGACGGAACTTTATTTAAACCAAGACATGCGAGCATCGCTGAGCTAGAGCGCAGCTTTAGTGAGCGTTGGAGTTTTTCCGGTGAAGAGCATTTCAATATAGCCTCGTTGGAATTGCTCAGTTCACTTTTACAACACGAAGCAACCAGTGACAGCGACAAGCTCGATGTATTTGATCAATGGATTGAAGATAAATCATTAGCGTGCAAAATATCAATAAATAGAAGCCATATCAATGCCGTAAGTACATCAATCAAGCAACAACGCGCTTTGCCTGACGATTGCTTGAGCTTACTTGATCGCTATCTTGCAGGCTTACCCTCTGATTTTGATATTATTGCGCGAATAAACGCTGTTTCGGATGAACATGCCCATGATTTAAGTCTATCAGCAGAAGAGCACGAGCTTGTTCATCATGATTTGCCTCATGCGCTTGAAATAGAATGGCGCACGATGAATATGCTTAAACAATTGGGTATGTGGCAAACAGAAACCCCAAGCGATGTATTTTTTCGGGCAAGTATCGCGTGCATGATACGACTTCATGATCATGAACAGAAAAATCAACGTTTAGGTTCGAGCAATGAAGAAATTACAGCCGAACGTGTGATTGCTTGGTTAAATACCGCCTTGAATCTTTCTGATGATGAGATACACGCAACAGCTGAAGAGATAGCCGTTAAACACATACTACAATTTATGGCTCATCGCATCATTGTGTGTGGAACGACCATGATTTACAGCCAGAAACGTACACTGGATCTCATTGAGTTATTGTTTGTTTTAGAAAAAACGGCAGAAGATAAGCGTTTTTCACTTGCGTTGAAATCTAACCAGAGCTTGATTGAACGTATCAATATTACGACGATATTGGTTGGAGCGAACGATAAAAATCCAGGGGCATCGTTGTTAAACGCTTTGATGCAACTGAAGCAATCAAACATGAATACATTATCTCTCATTAAACACTATTATCATGAAGTTTCGGTGCTTGAAGCATTCTTTACATCAACGAAGTTCAAAGCCTATTATGATGGTGATAGGCTTCGAGAATATTATGATGCAGGAGGTTTTTCTGCAGATTATGATGAACGTGGTTTTTTTGAAGCGGTGAACAAGCAAGCATTTTTAATATCGATTGTTCCTCATGTGTGTATGCGTCCAGAATTTCTTAAAATAACGGATGCTTCGCGAACCCAATTACGTGCATTTATTCAGTTATGTCGTTCCAATTTACATAGTGATCCTGAGGTCTTTAAGCAAGCATTTGAAGATGCATTTGATACGTATGGTGTGGCCGAAATCGTTCATCATTTATTTTTTGCACAAATAAGCAGTGAAGTGGGATTTAGTTGCAGCCAAGAAGGTGGCTTGATTGAAATGACTGAAGCAGGTCTTCCTGGCATGGGGTTAACACGGGCAGAGGTTGTTTATTCTTTGATTGATTCGAGCGTTCCATCAAAAGATGCGATGAATTTGCAAGGGCTGAAAATATTTTATGATGAATTGACACCTGAATATAAAATATTATTGTGTAAAGAGCTGGCAATGACTGTGGTGTGTCAAGCGGGGGCAATGAAAGCATTAGAGCTTGGATTAGCTTATTTGCCTGTCGAAGAGTCTTCTTGTAAAGCGATGCTATAATCAATAGATATTGAGATATTAATATTTTTTGAGATGAGGTCACGTCATGCGAGCATGGATTGTTCTGATGGTATTGCTGATGCAAATCAACCCTGCATTTAGTCAGCGTACGGAGGCTATTTTTGCCGGTGGATGTTTTTGGTGTCTTGAAGCTGATTTTGAAAAGTTACCCGGCGTTATTTCTGCTGAGTCAGGGTTTGACGGTGGGACAACCCCAAACCCGACGTATACTTCTGTTTCTGATGGCTTAACAAATTATGCAGAGTCTGTGAGGGTTGTGTTTGATGATAAAATCATTAGCTATCAAGCATTAGTAAATTATTTTTGGAAGCATATCGACCCTACAGTCAAAAATAAGCAATTTTGTGATTCAGGACCTCAATATAGAACAGCTATTTTTTATCGCGATCAATATCAAAAAAATATAGCTATCGCGACGAAGCAAGCATTAGAAAAAAAACTCCCGCACGTGTACACCGAAATCCTACCATCAACGCAGTTTTATGCAGCAGAGGCTTATCATCAAGATTATGCTAAAAAAAATCCCTTAAGATATAAGTATTATCGTTATACCTGTGGGCGTGATCAACGATTACAAGAGGTGGGGCATCTGATGAACAAAAAGCAATTAGATAAGCTGACGCCATTGCAATATAAAGTAACCCAAGAATCAGCAACAGAAAGGCCGTTTGATAATCCTTACTGGGATAATAAGCGCGAAGGCATTTATGTGGATGTGGTTTCAGGTGAACCGTTGTTTAGTTCAAAAGATAAATATGCTTCAGGTACGGGTTGGCCTAGTTTTACGCAAGTTTTAGATGAGCAGGCGATTGTTCTTAAGAAAGATCGAAGTTATTTCGTGATTGTGCGAACCGAGGTTCGTTCAAAGCAAGCCGATTCACACTTGGGGCATGTATTTAAAGATGGCCCTGAACCCACCGGTTTACGTTACTGCATTAATTCCGCGGCGTTGCGCTTTATCCCCAAAGAAGATTTAGAAAAAGAGGGGTATGCAAAATACCTAAAATTATTCCCATAAAAAATTTTAGATTACTTTATATTCGCCTGGTTTAAGTTGATTGAGTTGCCACGGTCCAATTTTAACGCGTATAAGCCTTAATGTCGGAAACCCCATCGCAGCCGTCATTCGTCTGACTTGGCGGTTTTTACCTTCACAAATACTCAGTTCTAACCAACAGGTTGGAATACTTTTTCGTTCTCGAATCGGCGGTACGCGTTCCCAAATTAAAGGCTCATCGATGATTTTTATCTGAGCCGGTAGGCATTGATGATCTTTAATTTGAATGCCGTTTCTAATTTTTTTTAAATCTAACGCTGTCGGAATATTTTCAATTTGAACCCAATAAGTTTTGCTCATTTTATTTTTGGGATCACTGATCTTATGTTGTGTTTTGCCGCAATTGGTTAAAATCATGAGGCCTTCACTGTCATAATCTAATCGACCGGCAGGGTAGACTTCTTTGATGGGAATATATTTTTTTAATGTCTGACGATTGTTCTCATCTTCAAATTGGCTGAGTACCTGGAAAGGCTTGTTAAATAAAATAATTTTTTTTTGCATCATCAGTTCAAATCATCAAAATTTTTCAGGGGATAAACATGCTTTCAAACGCGTAATTAAAGCATCGGGTGCAGTATAAGGCTGTTCATCTAACGATGCTTGCCAAACACCCTGGGGCCATAAAGGATCGGTTTTAAATCGCGCAATAACATGCATATGAAATTGAGCAACCATATTACCTAACGCCCCGATGTTTATTTTATCAGGCTGAAATATATCCTTCATGATAGCACTTGCTCGATGCATTTCATTCATGAGCTGATGACTATTTTTTGGAGATAGTTGTGTTATTTCTGTCAAATCATGCTGTCGCGTAACCAAAATAAGCCAAGGATAATGCGCATGATTTTTAAGTAACACTTTGGATAAAGGCCAATCCATGATTTCGAAACAACTGGATTGTAGTCGTTCATCTAATTTAAATATCGTCATAAAGTCATCATTCCTTAACACGTCGGATCGGCCGGATGAAATGCCATGCCAGCCATAGCTCTTGGCACGGTTAGGTTTGAAATAAACGTTGCATTGCCATGGGTGTCTAAACTCACAAATTGTCGGTTGTTTGCGTTTGTAACATTAAGCATGGCATACATGACACCCGTGATTGGATTAGCCGTTAATGCGATCCCTTGTATAACGTTTCCACCTGTATCCACGGTAATCGTCGTTGAGCTAATCGTTGAGCCATCGTTTGGGTTAATTTCATATAATTGACCATCATCGTTATTCACAGCATAAAATCGATGGTTGACGCAGGCAAATCCTTTTCTCTTACCAATACCGCTATTGATTTGCGTTACTGTGCCATTCAGCGTGACGGTATAAAAATTACTATTATCACTTGATAGAATAAAATTGGAATTATAAAAAGCGAAACCTCTTGGCTCACTGTAGGTTTGTGATAAAAGAATATTGGATGTTGTGTTGTTTATTAAGTCAATTAATAAAAATCCGTTGTTGTTTTGGTTGACGCCAATAAAGTATAAATCCAAACCATCTGAAGCGATTTGTTGCCCCCCTAACTTAGGAAGTGACAGCACAAAATTAGTATCTCCTGTGCTTGGGTCAATCGTGTACAGACTATTTTGACCTGCTCCATTGGTTCCTGCTGATCCATATAACGTCAGGCAATCGACCGCGATATTCGTCACATCGGCCGTGGCTGTGCCCGAACCATTGCTGACGACACAGGTTTGCCCTGTGGGTTGTGTGCCGACGGTAATATTGTATGCGCTGCCTGAAGGAATTTCTGTGCTAAACGTAAAGGTTGTTGAATTTTTTGCAACCGAGAGGTCATCGCCACCGTTATTCAGTAGCACTAAACCACTCTGCGTGAGGTGTGAGAGTGTTCCTCCAAGACGGACTCCTGAAACGGTTATTGCGCTTGCTGTGGTATCACTAACGGAAAATAAACAATAGCCATCGGTCGTTGTATTGCAGCCATTGCTTAGGCTATAACCCGGTGTATTAAGGCGTATGCCAACGGAAGGGTAGGTGTGATTAGGCGCTGCTGTGCGAATATTTAAATTTAAGCCGGTTATATTATAATCTTGACAGCTTAAAGGCCCATGGCCATTTAAACATAAAGTAATATTAATATTAGCGGGCGATCCTGTTGATGTCACATGAAATAAGTCGCCTGTATTTGCATGGCTTGATAGATTTAAGCACATCAATAATAAAAATAATAAGCGTGATGTTAATATTTCCATATTTTAACCCTTAATTTAGTTTAACACGTTGGATTGGCAGGATGAAACGCCATACCCGCTATAGCTTTTGGCACCGTAAGATCAGAAATAAACGTGGCATTGCCCTGGGTGTCTATACTCACAAATTTTCGACCACTTGTGATTTGAGTATTTAGCATCGCATACATAACTCCCGTGTTAGGGTTCGCCGTTAAAGCGATGCCTTGTGTAACCGTTTCACCGGTATTCAGCGTAATCGTTGTTGAGCTAATCGTGGAACCATCATTTGGATCAATTTCATATAATTTATTATCATTTGTACTGACTGCATAGAATTTATGATTAACGCAAGCAAAGCCTTTTCTATCGCCAATGCCACTATTGATTTGAGTGACGGTACCATCCAATGCAACGGTATAAAAATCGTGAGAGCTGCTAGAAAGAATAAAATTTGAATTATAAAAAGCGACACCTCGGGATTCACCATAATTGCTGGTCATAGGAATGGGGGTTGTTATACGAGTAACGAGATCAATTAATTGAAATGCTATTGCAGGTTGCGAACCCCCAAAATAATATAAATTTATACCATCCGACCCGATTTGTTGTCCAACTAAATTAGGAAGTAACAATACAAAATTGGTAACCCCTGTACTTGGATCAATGGTATACAGACTACGCGAGCCTGCTCCATTGGTTCCTGCTGATCCATATAACGTCAGGCAATCGACCGCGATATTCGTCACATCGGCCGTGGCTGTGCCCGAACCATTGCTGACGACACAGGTTTGCCCTGTGGGTTGTGTGCCGACGGTAATATTGTATGCGCTGCCTGAAGGAATTTCTGTGCTAAACGTAAAGGTTGTTGAATTTTTTGCAACCGAGAGGTCATCGCCACCGTTATTCAGTAGCACTAAACCACTCTGCGTGAGGTGTGAGAGTGTTCCTCCAAGACGGACTCCTGAAACGGTTATTGCGCTTGCTGTGGTATCACTAACGGAAAATAAACAATAGCCATCGGTCGTTGTATTGCAGCCATTGCTTAGGCTATAACCCGGTGTATTAAGGCGTATGCCAACGGAAGGGTAGGTGTGATTAGGCGCTGCTGTGCGAATATTTAAATTTAAGCCGGTTATATTATAATCTTGACAGCTTAAAGGCCCATGGCCATTTAAACATAAAGTAATATTAATATTAGCGGGCGATCCTGTTGATGTCACATGAAATAAGTCGCCTGTATTTGCATGGCTTGATAGATTTAAGCACATCAATAATAAAAATAATAAGCGTGATGTTAATATTTCCATATTTTATCCTTTTTTATCCTTGGTTAGCATGGTGCGAATGGTGCGAAGCGGAAGAAATGCAATCTATTCAGCTTACTTGAGGAGGGGCGCTTAATTCAAGGATTAAGTTTGAATTTCACTCGTTCTATGTATTATGATACAAATCATGAATCACCTACTTATAAGGAAACGCTTATGGATACGCCAATTGTTGATGCACCAATAACAATAAATGAAAGAAAAGATAAAATATATAAGCTTGGGCAGGAGCGAAAACGTGAAGGCGATCGTATTGTGCATGCAAGGGAGAAAGCGTTATCTGAAAAATATTACGGAATAGATACAGCGTTCAATGAGGCGAAAGATGAATATGAGAAGATCGTAGGTCGCCCATATTCACCACCTAATCCCAAGCCGAGTCAAGTCGATAGTACGATATTTATTAGGCCTAGAACGCGAACGTCGTCTGCTGAATCACAGCATCAAGAAGAAGAGACCGCTTCAGCGAAATTATCCTAAGTAACACCGATACTCATGGTCATGATGAGTTGCTCAAGTAGACGCCAAAGCTGCGTATTGGAACCTGATTTGATGTGTACATCCAGCGCTTGGCTTTGGCGCAAAAGTTGAAATATATCAGCACGCGATAAGCGCTTGCTTGCTAGTTGGTATTGCCGTGTTCGAAACGAACGAATGTTAAGAGCTTGGTGCGATACGCCCGAGGCAATTTGTTCAAGTAGTCTTAGCTCTTGTGTTATAAACCATAAAATAAGCGTGGGTTCTGTTTGGTCTTGTTTGGCACGACGGGCAAGATCGAGTGCTTTATTGGTATTGCCTTCAAGGCACGCGCCGGATAGTTCATAGAGCTTGTAGTCGCGTTCATCTAAAAGCTGTTCGCGCACATCATTGAGTTCAAGGCATGTGCCCGGTTCGTGAATGAGCGTTAAGCGCTCGATGGTTTGAGCCGCTGAACGCATGTTGCCTAGCGTGTGTTCTTGAATTAAATTCGGTACACCTCGGGCGTAAGTAAATTTTTCTTGTTTGAGTTGCTTTTCAATCCAACGTAGCAGTTCGCCTGCATTGGGTGACGTGATGTTAACAAGCGCAATATCTGGATGTTTACTAAAGTCAGGCCATTGTCGCATGGGCACCAGTGGGGCTTGCAAGATGAGCATGCAATTTGAATTCACATCGGTGGAATAAACTTTAAGTGCAGCTTTACCTTTGGCGTCCAGTGTTTTTTTATCCCAGGAGGCGTTGATTAAGCGGTGTTCAGAGAACAGTGAATACGTGTTGGCTTCGGCAATCAGATCAGCCCAATCGTTGGCATGATTTAAGTGAAGACGCTTTTCTTCGGCTTCTTCACCTGCATTGTTGTGGGTTTGATGCCAGACTTGTTTGAGTGTATCGACACAGGTATTCAATAAAAAAGGATCGCTGCCCGTTATGAGATAAACGGGCAGGAGGTTGTTTTTAAGATGTAGGTCGAGCGCTTCGGGGTATTTAATTATCATCGTTATTGCGTATGCGATGTTTGACGCTGCACTGACTTCGCGTGCTGCCATGGAGGTATTGCCATTGTTGACAAAGGTACATCGCTGTACGGCAGGCGTCTTGGCCGGTGGTATTCCATGTGCGGCCAAATTCATCACTGACAAGGCAGCGGCGCTCAATCAGAGAAACTGGGCCTTGTTCACAAAACGATTCTGCTGTTTTACAGCTCCGGCGATTTTTTGAGCGTTTACGGCACTCAATGAGTGCGGCATGTCGCGCTTTTTTCATACTTTTACCATAGCCACCGTAATTGCTGTCTAAATTATCCATTGCCATGCACTGCCACTGGCCTGGGGGGATATCGATGGCAATCGCCCAAGAAGAAATAGGGAAGAAAAAAAGTAAAGGGAGTAATCGTAAAAAAAGAGGTCTCATCGTGTTGTTCCCTATTATATTATTTATAGCCAGATGGCGTGTAGCGATTAAGGCAATAGATGATTTGGATTGCAGCATCATGCTTCATGGCGCGTTTTAATTTTTCACTTTCATTGCGTGAGCCTAAGATACGTTCATTATTGATCGTGAGCGGGCGATTGACAACAACTGAACGCGATGGAATGAGCGTTTTTCCTCGATTATTTTCCAATCTAAATGTGACAGCGTAGTGTAATTGATATTGCCTAGGTGTACTGCTTGAACTGACGCTTGATATATTTTGATCAAGACGTTCTTGTTCGATGAAAAGCCAAAAAGGAGCTTGTTTTGGATCGGATGTGACTTGAATATCACCTGCAGATAAAAGAGGCTTGAGGTAGCTTTCCCAATCCCGTGCTTCGTCTTCAAGAATGATGGCGACTTTAGGTTTGAGCCATGTGGGAAATTCGCCTAGACCGCGAAGATGAAAGCCACATGAACTTAATAAACTGCATAGGATCCATATGCCCAACATGTTAAGACCACGTTGGGTTATGCTCACGTTACGCTACGACGAGATTGATAAGTTGACGGTGCGCCACGACAATGGTTTTTTTTATCGATTTACCTTCAATAAATGCTGCGACTTCTGTTTCTGCGTGTTTAAGAAGCACATCTTCTGGCGTATCACTTGCCATGGTAAATTGCCCACGAAGTTTACCGTTGACTTGAACCACGAAATCAACTTCATCCATCTTAAGTGCATTTTTATCATATTTAGGCCAAGACGCCTTAATAATAGGTTTTGAAAACCCTATTTGTTTCCAAAGAACATGCGTAATATGCGGGGTAATCGGAGCAAGTAGGCGCAATAAAGCGGTTGTGCTTTTATATAAAAAGTAACGGTCATTATCATTTTCTGGTGTATAGGCTGATAGTGTATTGAGCAATTTCATGCATGCCGAAACCACGGTATTAAACTGCTGGCGCTCGTAGTCTGCAGAGGCTTGGGCTATGCATTGGTGTACGATCGAGCGTGCTTTTTTCAAGCGTGTTTCGGCATTGGACCAATCAATACGCGGTCTATTTTCAACATATAGGCCATGCAGTGCATAAAAGAGCGTGTTGTGTTGCTGAACAAACGCCCACAAGCGCTTGAGAAAACGATGCGCACCTTCAACACCGGTGTCAGACCATTCTAAATCTTGTTCAGGCGGTGCCGCAAACATCACAAAAAGCCGAGCTGTATCAGCACCGTAGGTGTTAATTAAAGGCGTTGGATCAACAATATTACCTACTGATTTAGACATTTTTTGCCCGTCTTTGAGCACCATACCTTGAGTGAGCAAGGCTTTGAACGGTTCGTCAGAATTAAGCAAGCCTTCATCACGCATGAGTTTATGAAAAAATCGTGCATAAAGCAGGTGCATCACGGCGTGTTCAACACCGCCGATGTATTGATCAACCGGCGTCCAGTATTTTGCGCGGTCATCAAGCATGACATCTTCTTGGCCTTTGCATGCAAAGCGCGCGTAGTACCAGGATGACTCGAAAAATGTATCAAACGTATCGGTCTCACGACGTGCATCTTCGCCACACTTAGGGCATTCAACGTGTGTGAATTCGTCGCAGTCAGCGAGCGGTGAGCCTTGCCCTGAAAACTCAACGTTTTCAGGAAGTTTTACAGGTAATTCATCTTCAGGAACGGGAACCGTACCGCATTGCTCACACAAAATCATCGGTATCGGCGTGCCCCAATAACGTTGACGTGAAACACCCCAGTCACGTAGGCGATAATGAACCGATGTACGTCCCAAATCCAATGATTCTAGATGCTGGCTGATTGATTTTTTGGCTTCTTCACAGCTTTGCTTATCAAATCGACCTGAGTTAACCAGTGTGCCATCACCTGTAAATGCTGATTGAGCATAATCATGCGTTGAACCATCAGCAGGTGTGATCACCTCTCGTATAGGAAGATTATATTTTTTTGCAAATTCAAAATCACGTTGGTCATGTGCAGGCACCGACATCACAGCACCCGTACCGTATTGCATGAGTACAAAATTAGCGATCCAAATCGGAAGTTGTTCTTGGGTCAGTGGGTGTGTTGCAAATAATCCTGTGGCTATACCACGTTTTTCGAGTACTGCAATATCTGCTTCGGCCGTTCCCATGCCTTCACAGCTATCTAAAAACGCTTGGACATCAGGATTATTTTCAGCGGCTTCTTTGGCCAGAGCATGCTCGGGAGATACTGCAAAATAGGTCACTCCCATCAGTGTGTCAGGGCGTGTTGTGTAGATTTTTAGTGGTTTCGCACGGCCTTCGATAGGAAAGTAAACATCAAGTCCTTCAGAACGCCCAATCCAGTTGCGTTGCATTTGCTTAACTTTGGATGGCCATTGATCTAACGTATCTAACCCAAGCAAAAGTTCATCGGCATAGGCGGTAATTTTAATAAACCACTGTGAGATGGCTTTACGTTCAACCAGTGCCCCCGAACGCCAACCACGTCCGTTCACAACCTGTTCGTTTGCGAGTACGGTTTGGTCTACGGGATCCCAATTGACCATCGCATTTTTTTTGTAAGCAAGGCCTTTTTCAAATAATTTAATAAAGAACCATTGTTCCCACTGATAATAAACAGGATCGCACGTGGTGATTTCACGCCGCCAGTCATAAGCATTACCCAGTTTTAAAAACTGTTCTTTCATGGCCGCAATATTTTTCTTGGTCCAGTCGGCAGGATGAACGCCGTGTTTGATGGCAGCATTCTCAGCAGGCAGGCCAAAGGCATCCCACCCTAACGGTTGCAAAACGTTTTTACCGAGCGCGCGTTGATATCGGGCGATTACATCCGAGAGCGTATAGTTTCGAACATGACCCATATGCAGCGAACCACTTGGGTAGGGAAACATAGCAAGACAATAAAATTTTTCTTTATTCAGATCTTCAGAAGCCTGAAAGCATTTTTTTTTGTCCCAATACGCTTGGGCTTCTTGTTCGACGTCTTGCGGGTTGTAGCGATTATCCATGATTTACTGACAAAAATTAACAGGGCTGGTTAGGATAACGCCTCTTCTTCCTCGCGGCAAGCTTAACTCGAAATCCAAATGCAATTAAACATATCATGCCACTGAATAAAATAGCCGGAAAGTCTCCTGTACGTACCCAGGGTGTCGCGCCTGTAGCGCCATGAATCACACCTTCTAATATACTTGTGTCAAAGGCTGGGAGCTTGTTTGTTATCGCTCCTTCGGCATTAATCAGGGAAGAAAGCCCGCTATTATTCGATACAATTTGAAAACGCCCCGTTTGTTTCGATAGCACTTGAGCCATTTGTAGATGTTGATAAATTGCAAACGAATGACCGAACCACCCATCGTCACTGATCGAAACAATCCATTCGGCACTGGGGAGTTGCGCACGCAAAAGTTCAGGGTAGGCCAGTTCATAGCAGATTAAGGTTGCCACTGGATGCTGATTCACCGTGATAAGTTTTTGATGGGGCTGGCCCGTTGTCATATTAGGATCGGGTAGACCGAGCCATTGGTTGAATTTTACAAGCCAAGGAGGAATAATTTCACCAAAGAGCACCAAGTGCTGTTTTAAATACACGCCTTGGGCCTTCCCTAAACTTAGTAAGGCGTTGTGATACGTGGTTTTATTTGATGTGTTAGATGCGTTGGGTGTATGGGGGTTGGGGTAGGGAATGCCGAGTAGGACGGCGCTATTATTAGCTTGGGCTTCCTGATTAAGCGTTTCTAAAAAATCACCGACGTAGCTGCTGGGTAATGGGATAGCTGACTCGGGCATGACGACGACTTGTTTTGTTTTAATTAATTTTGAGGCTGCTTCTTGATAATAATCTAATATATTCCAAAAAATCGACTCATTCCACTTGTCTCGCATGGATAAATTCGCTTGAATCACACCTACAGACAGCGGTTGTTTATTGACTTGGGTCCAGTGTATGTATTTGATTGCTTGGGGACTCATAACAAGCAGCACAAACAATATAAGACCTAAGCGTTTTTTAGCGCCTGATTTAAGAAAAACCAAGCCTAAAAAACCGCCGCAAAGAGCCGTGAACCAACCCACACCTAATACGCCCACCAGGGGGAGTAGGTGTTGCAGGGGGGAGTCCATTTGACCAAATCCGAGCGAAAGCCAAGGAAAACCACCTAAGCAGGTTGAACGCAAATACTCCGAGAGCAACCATAACGAGCTAAATACTAAAACGCGGGCATAATCAGGTATGTTTTTAGCCAGTCGTTGATACATCATGGCCATGAGGCCGGTGTAGAGCGCTAAATAGGCAACAAATAATAAAGTAAACAATGCGGATAGCATAAAATTCAGATGCCCGTAACTATGAATGCTGGCATATATCCAAGACACACCCAAACCAAAAAAGCCTATGGCAAAAGCAAAACCAATCGCAAAGGCATGTTTAGCTGTGCGCGTACGTAATTGTAAGAATAATAATGCTAAACCTAAAATAGCGAGGCCTGGCATGTGAAACGGAGCAAAACCAAGCGGGAGCAAGAGCCCAGAACAAAAAGCACGTAGCGTGCTTCTCCAGGTGCTTGTTGGGTGTGAAGAGGTTGCATCTTCTAGTGGATAGGTGTTTTTCGGCATGCACGTTTGAGTCATGAGGCTCCGCGATATTTGTGTGTGGGTGTTTATAAAAGAACACGATGGTACATCAAGATGAGAAAAGATTCACCGTCTTCTTGCCTGGCTGTTGATTCAAAATGGCACGGGTGGCATGGATAAATGGAATACTGTTGTAAGCCCCACCATCATGCTGTGTTGCTGAGGCAACACAACGACCAATAGCGTCAATGATTAAAGCAACACTAGCGCAAAAACCAATCCTAGCCAATTTATAAAGATTAGCAAATAAAGCCACAGCAAAAGTTAAAGGAAATGATTGGATCGTCGATTCTTTTGAATCTGCTTGAACACAAAGTTCGGGTGATGGGGGTTGTTCGTTAAGAAAAAAAACCGACAACCAATGACTTTGAACCCTGATATTCAGGTGGGCTGTGATTGTGAAAGTTCAGGCTTCCCGCACTGAAGCGGTTTAGCACAACACCGTCATCAAAATACATCCCTTGGCAAACTTATCGGCTCAAAAGTCGTTGGCTACTGGCTTAATTTAAGTATAGCACGCAATAAAAAATTTGCTCATTTGATAGCAATATTAGATGAAAGTTTCCAGCCATAGACCCGCTGCTTGCCTTATTGTTTTATTATCTTATATGATGAATACTAAATTTTAAATAATCCCATAAGGATATGGCGATGATACGTAAAACTTGGCGTAATTATGCATTACTTACGGCCTCCTTGGTCCTGATTAGCCCTGTTGGCTTTGCAGCAGAGCACCTCCCCTCAATTACCTCTTCACTTTCTAAAGTATCGGATATGTTGAAATCATCCGGTGTTGCAACACTGAGCGTGGGTCCGGTCTGGGAAAGTGCAGGCAAAACACAAACGTTTTATTTGGCACCTGAGATTGTAAAAACCTACGCAGCGAATCGTACATCGCGTGTGTTGGCCGATGGCGAACTTTTTTTAGGTCTTCAAAAACCACTGCGCGATAAACTAGACGGGCAAATCGGGCTTGCTGTAGCCACAACGGGCAATGCTTCTTTGTCAGGAAATATTTGGGATGATGCCGATTCACAATTTAACAATGCTCAATATGGCTATAAAATAAAACATACCCATGTTGCCGTGAAAGGTAAATTATTGAGTGACAGAGGATATATAGCAACCCCTTGGATAAACGGAAGTTTAGGGGTTGGTTTTAACCAGGCCCACAGCTTTAATAATACATCCACGCAAGCTGGGTCACTGGCCATGCCTAATTTTGCAAGTAACACAACCACAGCGTTTACATACACGGTAGGTGCGGGTATCCAGCGTGATTTTTGCGAACATTGGCAAGCGGGTATTGGGTATGAGTTTGCAGACTGGGGCAAAAGCCAACTGGACCGAGCATCCTATCAAACCTTAAATACCGGTTTATCGCTCAATCATCTGTATACCAATGGATTTTTATTTAACCTAACTTATCATGCATAGGAATATCAACATGACGCATTTTAGTAGATTCTCTCTTGGATTAATTACGCTTGCGGGTGTGTTTTTTTTGAGTGGAGCCAAGGCAACTCCTGTTTGGACTTTTACACCCTTAACCAACACACAGGTTACCGTGGATGCGAGCAGTACGGCAACCATTCAATACACCGTAACCAATCAATCTAGGCTACCACATACGCTGACCATGACAGACATTCCCGGCGTTAGTCGAACCACAACAGCGGGTAATTGCGGTAATCCTTTGACCTTAGGTTATCAAGAGTCATGTACATTAACACTCGTGGTCACAGGGAGTGAACTTTCAGGAAATGTGGTGGGTGGACCCGTATTATGTCAACAAGGCGGCGGAACATTGCAATGTAATGAACCCTTCCCAGGCGATACATTAAACATTACCTTATCATCAGCAACCCCCATTGCCATTGGCGATAGCTATGGCGGTGGCACGGTTGCTTGTTTAACCTCAGGCGGTGGAGAAGCTAATTTAATTGCCGCAACGACGGATAATGATACGAATCTAGACTGGGGTGTGCGGGGCTTAGAGACAGGCGCACAAAGCGACACCGATGGTGTCACGAATACGACGACGATTGTTAACATGCTTACTGGTGCTATTGGATTACCCGAAGCTAGCTATGCTGCAGGTATTTGCTCCACCTATGAGAGTGATGGATTTACCGACTGGTTCTTACCTGCGAAAGACCAACTGAATTGTCTTTATGAGAATAGAGTCGCTGTGGATGGTTTTAACACGGGCACCTACTGGAGCTCCACCGAGTCTACCGCCTCTCCAGCGAACGAGGCCTGGGCCGAGGTCTTCCGCAATGGCAATCAGTTCGATGACTCTAAGGGCAACTCCCACCGCATTCGATGTGTTCGGGCTTTTACCCCTTAATCCCTTTATCCCTTTTGTTTTTGGGGTTGGGTTTTTGTAAAGCTACGAAGCGGTCGACGATTTTATTTGATGTTTGTTATGATGATGTCGACCGCATTATTTGAGAACAGCAAGATGCTTTACAAACGCACACTAAGCCATGAAGGAGCAGCCTTGCACACTACTTACTATGTTTGACATAGCCGCTTCAAGTTAGCCGAGAAGTTCTCCGACAGAAGATTACAGATATCCTGACATTCAAAGACCTTAAAGAAGCTCAGGGGTAAAGTTGCATTGGGTGCTTCTAAGCCCTCTGCCTTCTTTGCGCGCGCGGACATTTTAATAAAAACGTTAAATGTGTTTGTTATAAGGTAGGTATGGCCTCATATAAACCAACGGGAGCCTAAATAAAATACTCCCCTGTGTTGGCAGTTTAATGACGCAGGTGCTTCAAAAGACATCCCTTAGCAAACTTATCACATTTTATTTGGCCTGGTGTGTACGTAACTTTTAGCTGTCACAACTTGACGGCGCCCAATGTTCTGCTGTCCTATGCCGGCATATGTCCGCTTAGCAGAAGATACCCCGGAACCCATGCAGTAAAGATACCTTCGGCAATAGCCAGGTACGCAATGGGGCGTGTGAGACTTGTTTTTCCGCAGGCGCCCAGTAAAAAGAACCCAAACCACAAAACAACCCAGCAACCCCAGTTTATTGCCAACCAAAAATCGCGGATACTATGCGCTGAAATAAACGTATCATAAGTAACTGCTGTTGCGGTAATTGCTACAAATAAACTAAACCACCCTAATCCGCGACCATCCTGAAGCGTGATGTTGTTGTAAGCCACCCAAAGGTAGGTGAAGGCAAATAATAAACCGTAAGCAGCAGACGCAACGCCTGCAGTGACCACGAAGATGTTATAAATCGCAACCGTCACCGCCAAGAGTCCCGTGAAGATATTCATAATGATGGATTCTTTGTTACTGATATGCCCTAACATCGTCAAACCATTGATGAATAATACACAACCCACATAGAGTAAAACCAGACCAATCATATGCTTCTCCTTGTAACCCTGTATCACATGTAAGGGCTATTATTTGCTTCTGACTTGAGTATAGTCCTCCTTTAGGCGCTTTAACCGCCTTCTTTTGTTGATTTTACTGCTCTTAGTAGGGTGTCCGTCATTTTATGGTAAAAGCAGATCCTAAGATCATAAGAATTTTTCTTACAGTACTTCAGCCGTTCAGTGACATTCTCCCTGCAATTGTTAATAATCTTCTTATACAGCCCGTAAAATATATTTACGGTCGATTATCAAATCCTACGAGAAAAAATCATCATGGAGGTCCTAATCTTGATGATCCTTCGACGTTGGAAAGTGTTGAACATCTGCCTGAAAAGCAGACAATCGCTAGTGCTATCATAAGGCTGAACCAGGTAGATTCCGGGCATGCTATGGAACAAAGCAAACGAAGCGAACAAAGCCTCACCATTTTTCCCGGCGCCAAAATAGGCCAACGTCTTCTGATGGCGAAGAGGATGCAACCCCTGGGACTGTAAACTGCTTAGGCTCTGCAGGCCCTGGTTGTTAATCAATTGAAATAAATAAATTCAAAAAGGTAAACATAGTGATTTTTTTAAGCTATATTAATAAATAGCGTTTACTCAATTTCATTTATCACAGGAGGTGTTGTATGCGAAAAATCACAGGATATGCATTAGGGGGCGTGCTGCTATGTGCGAGCCTATCACCTGCTTATGCTGCTGCAGCGGTGGGTGCGTCTGATCAAATTCAGAATTTAAATAAGCAACTTCAATCCCAAATGAAAACCATGCAAGAAACGCAGCAAAAACAAATGCAAATGTTGAATAAGCAACATCAAAAGCAGATGAAAGATATGCAGGATGCGTTTCAATCTCAAATGAAAGGTATGAATAAAGACATGAATAAACGCATGGAAACCATGCAAAAACAACTTCAAGCACAGATCAAACAAGTATATGATGTCGTTCAAAAAGTCCAATAAATTAGTAAGTTGTATTAATTTCCCGAGCTCTTTTTATCTAAATACTTAAGAGCTCGAGAAATTAGATGTTTTATTTTTTGATGTCTGGCTGTGCTTTTGCTTTAGATGTTGCATTGCATTTATGGTTTTTGTGATTGTAAGGGCATTTTTTCGCACAACTGCATGGTTTATCACTCTGACATGAGGTTTTAGCGGCGGGTTTTGATTCGGCATAACTGGTTGGAACAACGAACGCAAGCGACAGACCCGCGATGAAAGCCGTTACGGCCACAGATGTTTTTTTCATGATGACGCTCCTGGTTTATTATTATATTATTCTCGTTTGTTTTTATCTTAACAGATTTCAAGCTATAATCTATGCGTATTATTAGTACGCACAGGACAGTGCAGGGCTTGGGAGCGCATGTATGCCAAAATACAAACTAGATGATCAAGGTAACTACTTGCCTTTTCCAGGTTACACGGTGATTTGTAAGCTGAATCTCGAGGAAGAATTTGATGGTTGGTTTAATATTTACAATACATTAATTCATGATAAAAATATTACTGATTTTTATTCAATATTGCCTCTTTCAAGTTGGCATGTCACGGCGATTAATTTATTTACTCAAGAGGCCGTGGAACATCGTCATGTCGAATGGGGTGGTTATGTTGCATCTAAGCAAGAATTTTTTGACCAATTGAGCCAAGTGTTACAGCAACGTCAAATTACGCCTACGCTGACGTACGCGGATTTGTATACGAATGGGGCGCTTCAGGTAGATGTTGCGCTTGATAAGCAAAGTATTGATTGGATACACGCATTAGCTAAATATTATAAATATGAAAGAAATGTTCCAAGTCATTTTCATGTAACGCTTGGTTATCAGTACAATAATGCATTAAATTCGACTCAAGCTAAAGCACTTAAATCAGAATTAGCTCCACGCATTCAAACTTATTTATCCGAAATATCGCATCGATTACTGCAATTGCAGCCAGCTCAATTGTGTTATTTTGAAGATATGCTGGCTTTTACGCCGTTGGAACCTCGATCATGTTCGTCGTCAAGGGCTGCATCGATTTCGATGTTTGCACCAAAGGCACGTGTAACCCCAGTTGATGATGCGTGTAAACCACTTGAGTCCCCCAAACAAACTTAAAATACAAACTGTGCAAAGAGTCATGTATACTAACGTGCTGAGAAAGCATCGTTTTTCGTAACGTATTGATAAAGCAAGAGGATGTGCTAACTATGAGTCAATTTTTTGCGATTCATCCAGATAATCCCCAGTCACGATTACTTCGAGAGGCTGTAAAAGTTCTTTCAAATGGTGGCTTAATTGTATATCCGACTGATTCGGGGTATGCCTTGGGATGTACTCTAGGAAATAAATCGGCGTTAGATCGTATCAGAAAGCTTCGTGAGCTAAATAAAGATCATAACATGACGTTGGTGTGTCGTGATTTATCAGAGCTTGGGACGTATGCGCAGGTTAGTCGTCCTATTTTTAGGCTTTTGAAGGCTTTTACGCCTGGGCCTTACACGTTTATTTTAAATTCAACGCGTGAGGTGCCTCGTTTAATGTTGCACCCTAAACGTAAAACGTTAGGTTTACGTGTGCCTCAGCATGTGATTGCTTTATCGCTACTTGAATGTTTGAATGCACCGTTGGTGAGTAGTTCGTTGATTTTACCCGGATCTCATACACCACTCAGTGAGCCTGAAGCGATTCGAGATGTGCTGGGTAACCAGACGGATTTAATTATTGATGGTGGTTATTGTGGTTCTGAGCCAACGACCGTGGTTGATTTAACAGGAGAGTATCCTGTGATTGTACGAGAAGGACAAGGTGATCCAACGCCTTTCCAATAAGATATAGCAGTGAGGGAATAGATGTCAGTATTGCAAGGTAATAATAAACGTGTGGTGTCTGGTATGCGTGCTACAGGGCATTTGCATTTGGGACATTATCATGGTGTTTTAAGTAATTGGGTGCAGTTGCAGCATCAGTATGATTGTTATTTTTTTGTAGCCGATTGGCATGGTTTGACCACACATTATGAAGAGCCGGGTGCGATTAAGCAGCACGTGTGGAATTTATTGGTGGATTGGTTAGCTTGCGGTGTGAATCCGAGTCTTTCACGTGTGTTTATTCAATCTTGGGTGCCTGAGCATGCAGAGCTGTATTTATTATTGTCTATGATTTCGCCGCTGGGTTGGTTGGAGCGTGTACCTACGTATAAAGATCAACAAGAAAAATTACACGAAAAAGAGCTTTCTACGCACGGATTTTTAGGTTATCCCGTATTACAAAGTGCTGATGTGCTTATTTACAAAGGTGATTTGGTTCCCGTAGGTGAAGATCAAGTTGCTCATATTGAATTAACGCGAGAGCTTGCGAGGCGCTTTAATTATTTATATGGGCGAGGATCTAATTTTGAGGCCCTGGCTTCGCAGTCCATTCAAAAAATGGGTAAGAAAAATGCAAAGCTGTATAAAAATCTGTTGACCTCGTTTCAACAAGATGGATGTCATGATGCATTGAATACGGCGCGTGCCTTGATTGAAGCACAAGCAAATTTGGCGCTGGGTGATAAAGAACGTTTATTCGGTTATTTAGAAGGGATTGGCAAGTTGATTTTATCAGAGCCTCAAGCTTTGTTGACAGAACATGCTAAAATCCCAGGCCTTGATGGCCAAAAAATGTCAAAGTCGTACGGTAATACGATTAGTTTGCGTGACGAACCTTCGATGGTTGAGAAAAAAGTACTGACCATGCCAACGGATCCTGCGCGCGTGCGACGTACCGATCCAGGTAATCCTGAGCTTTGTCCTGTTTGGAATTTTCATAAAATTTATTCGGATGATACGGTCAAAGATTGGGTTCAAACAGGTTGCCGTTCTGCGGGCATCGGTTGCGTTGAATGCAAACGCCCGGTAATTGACGCGATCAATCAAGAGCTTAAACCAATACAAGATAATATACGTGATTATGAGTCGGACATGGGTTCGGTTAAACGCATTGCCGCAGAAGGCAGTGAACGAGCACGTGCAGATGCACAAAAAACACTTTGCGATGTACGCGAAGCTATGGGGTTGGATTATTAATGAGCGGTGAAAGATTACAAAAAGTACTCAGTCAGGCAGGACTTGGGTCGCGACGCGAAATGGAAGTGTGGATTAAAAACGGTATGGTGCAATTAAACGGGAAACAAGCCCAGCTTGGTGACGTTGTAGCACCTCACGATAAAATTAAAGTCAAAGGCAAGTTAATTAGAAATCCTTTGAATCTGCCGTTAAGAACACGGATCTTAATTTATCATAAACCTGTCGGTGAAATTAGTAGTCGAGATGATCCTAAGCATAAAAAAACGGTTTTTGATAACTTACCTATTCTCAAGCGAGGACGTTGGATTCAAGTCGGGCGTTTGGATATCAATACATCAGGTTTATTAATTTTTACAAACGACGGGACGTTAGCGAACGAACTGATGCACCCACGTTATGCGATTGAACGAGAATACTCCGTTCGTGTGCATGGCCGCGTTAAGCCTGAGATGGAAAAGGCACTCATCAACGGTGTTGAGCTGGATGACGGTGTGGCTTCGTTTAAAAGCTTAGCTTTTCAAGGTGGTGAAGCCGCGAATACTTGGTATAACGTGGTGTTAACCGAAGGGCGTAATCGAGAAGTCCGACGACTTTGGGAATCGCAAGGTCTTGAAGTGAGTCGTTTGACACGTATACGTTATGGTTCACTCACCATGCCGCGCTTTTTAGGGCGGGGAAAAAACATGGAATTATCGTCAGAAGAAGTGCGCACGTTTGTTCGTTCTTTGTCGGCCGAGCCCGAAGCGGTTGTGTTAGATAAGCAAGATAAGCAAAATAAAAAAGATAAAAAAGATCAAAAATAAATGGTTAAGATGGGTGGTAGATATTTATGAGTTCTCGACGTAAGCCTCGTGTTTCAAAAGTTCCCGTAACAGCACGAGTAGAAAAATTAAGCCATGATGGGCGTGGGCTCGCACGTATCGATGGTAAAGCAACGTTTATTGATGGTGCGCTTGCCGGAGAGCTGGTGACGTTTGAGCTATTACGCAAAAAACGTGATTTTGATGAAGGGCGCGTGTTGTCGGTTGAAGAGCCATCAGCGGATCGCGTGGAGCCGAAATGTCCGCATCATGGCGTATGTGGCGGATGTTCGTTGCAGCATCTTAATCCAGCGATTCAAATCCATGAAAAAGAAAACTTAGTTTTAGAATTGCTTATGCGTATTGGCCATCTTGAGCCTAAACATGTTGCACCTGCGTTATCCGCATCGAGTATTTGGCACTATCGTAACCGTGCGCGGTTGAGTGTAAACTTTGTTGCAAAAAAAGGGCGTGTTTTAATCGGATTTCGTGAAAAACATAATGGACGCTATGTCGCTGATATTGAGCAGTGTTTTATACTCCATGAAAAAGTTGGTATGTCACTGGATGTGTTAAGCAATCTTTTAGGGTCGATGGATGAGCCGCAGATATTTCCACAAATCGAAGTGGCCGCTGGCGATGATGTTATTGCACTTGTTTTTAGGCATCTATCTGATTTGAGTGAAGCCGATAAAGCTAAATTTCGTGCGTTTTCTGATGCTACGGATTTTCGTATTTTTTTGCAGCCTGCAGGCATGGATAGCGTTAAGTTATTTTACCCCGAAGGGGATGATACGCTCAGTTATCAACTGCCCGATCAAAATATAAATTTTTCGTTTTATCCAACAGATTTTACGCAAGTAAACTCGGGTCTTAATCGAAAAATGGTCACGCAAGCGCTTGATTGGTTGGCATTAACAGCTGATGATGTGGTGTTGGATTTATTTTGTGGCTTAGGTAATTTTTCATTGCCACTTGCAACACGTTGCGCACGTGTTGTGGGTGTGGAAGGCAGCGACACGATGGTCGAGCGTGCGAGTGCGAACGCCTTAAGAAATCATCTCACCAACACGCAGTTTTTCTGTGCCAATTTGGATGATGAAGAAGCCTTATTGCCCTTGAAGCAGCATGGCTGCAATAAGCTTTTAGTCGATCCACCACGTACGGGTGCATTTGCAATTGTGAAGAAAATTAAGCATATTAATCCAGAAAGCATACTTTATGTTTCATGTAACCCAGCAACATTTGCACGGGATGCTGAAGTGCTTAATCAACAAGGATATGTTTTAGACAAACTTGGCGTCATGGATATGTTTCCTCATACAACGCACGTCGAAGTGATGGGGTTATTTAAACGAAGGTAGGGAGCGCATGGTTAAAGTCAGGGAAGGTATTGCCTTATTATCCGATGGAAGTATTGATGTTCAAAAATGGCTTCAATACATTGGTAATCGAGGTTACTTTCAAAACATGGAAAAAGTTCGGGGCGCGTGTGGTTTAGCGCAGCTTGCGGGGCATGATCATGTGACTGAGGCCGGCATTTCCTGTTTACAGCAGGGCTTAGCGATGGCGGATGTTTTGGCCGACTTAGAGGTCGGTCAAGATACGCTGGCTGCTGCTATTTTGTTTGAAAGTGTTCATTACGCTGAATTGTCTGTAGACGACATCGAAGAACAGTTAGGTAAAGACGTTGCGCGTCTCGTATGTGGTGTTGATCGTATGAATGCGCTCTCCAGCTTTCAGAAGACAACAGGAAAATCCTCTCAAGATAAACAACAATTAGATAATATTAGGAAAATGCTACTCGCCATGGTCGATGATGTGCGTGTGGTCTTGATTAAGCTTGCGGAACGTTTATGCGTTATACGTTCGGCAACGCACATGCCAGAAAAACAACGCCGGCATTTGGCCATGGAAATCATGGAAATTTATGCGCCTTTAGCTAATCGCTTAGGAATTGGTGCAATTAAATGGGAGATGGAAGATTTAGCTTTTCGCTATTTACATCCCAAAGAATATAAAGCCATCGCGTCCGGCCTCAAAACAAAACGGCTTGAACGCGATCGTTATGTTGATTGGTTGGTGAAAGAATTAAATATCCAGCTTGCCAGTATGCATATCGATCATTCGGCCGTGTACGGTCGTTCGAAGCATATTCATAGTATTTACCGTAAAATGATGCGTAAAAACGTCTCGCTCCAAGAAATTTATGATGCGACAGCGGTACGTGTTTTGGTGGAAACAACTGAGCAGTGCTACGAAGTTTTGGCTTGCGTTCATGTTTTATGGAAGCAAATCCCCAGTGAGTTTGATGATTATATCGTCAATACCAAACCCAACGGTTATCAGTCGTTGCATACCGCTGTTGAAGGGCCTGAAGGACAAACGTTTGAGGTCCAAATTCGAACATTTCAAATGCATGAGCAAGCTGAAATGGGTGTTGCTGCGCATTGGAAATATAAAGAATCACCCGGTCAGTTAGTGCAAGAATCACATGAACGAAAAATAGAATGGCTTCGTGAGGTTTTAGCATGGCACCGCGAAATGGCGGTCAGTCAAGGTATAGCTGAATCGATTGATGCTGAGTTTTTAGATGATCGTGTGTATGTCTTTACGCCGGACGGTGATATTTTAGATTTACCCCAAGGCGTCACACCGCTTGATTTTGCCTATCAGGTACACAGCGACATTGGTCACCGGTGCCGGGGCGCCAAAGCGAACGGACATATTGTTCCGCTCACGTATTTATTAAAAACCGGTGATAAAGTTGAAATTCTAACGGGTAAAGATTTGAGGCCATCACGTGATTGGATTAACCCGCACCTGGGTTATTTAAAAACGCCTCGAGCAAAAGCAAAAGTCTTGCATTGGTTTAAAATGCAAGATTTTGAAGAGCATCGCCTTCATGGCCAAGAAATACTCGCCAAAGAAATGAAAGCCCTTGGTATGCGATCTGAGCGTTTAAACGAAGTCTTATCCACGTTTAATTTAAAGCATATTGATGATTTACGTGCAGCACTGGGGCGAGGTGATCTAAAACTTGCTCAAATTATATCTCGTTTAAAGCCGCCAACAGAGGCACTGCCTGAACCATCGATGGAACGTATGATTAAGCTTCCACCCAAGCGTGGAGACTTAACGACCGATGATCTTCAGGTTGAGGGGGTGGGAAACCTACTCACGCACATGGCACGTTGTTGTCAGCCTGTGCCTGGTGATCCGGTTCTTGGTTATGTGACCGTTGGGCGAGGGGTCTCGGTCCATCGGCAAGATTGCTCCAATGTCATGCATTCGGGCGAAAAACAAAAACAGCGGTTTTTAGATGTGACCTGGGGTAGTGCAACATCGGAACGTTATGCTGTTGATGTGTTGATTCGAGCGTTTGATAGGCAAGGTCTCCTGCGGGATATTACCGCGTTGTTAGCCAATGAAAAAGCCTATTTATTTGCCCTGCAAACTCAACTGCATAAAAAAGAAAACATGACGCATCTCACCCTCACTATTGAAGTCGCAAGTTTAAGTGATTTATCGCGATTGTTGGGGCAGTTGGAGCAGATTCCCAATGTACTCGAGGCACGACGCCAGGTGTTGTAGTAGCAAATATTATAATGCCACCAAGAATTCGGACAATCTCACTATGGGTTCAATTCCCTAAAGTGTAAACTTTGAATGAAATGTGTGAAAACAGATTTGAAACACCACCACTTTTTCGGGTATATTCGGTTAAATTAAATAAATTTACTTCTGAGACAGAAGTATGTATGTTACAAATTTATCGGATTGATACCGCATGAAATATATAAACAAAAACTCCCTGAAACTTTCGCTCTATACTCTAAAGCTTTTTTTTACAAAGCTTCTGACATTAAACTATGTGGAAAAGGCTCTTTCCCATATGCAGATTGATTGTTCTAATATAGGGGAGGTAGAAATTAATCCTCAAGAAAATTACATCATTATAGGAAACCACCGAAGTATTATAGATACTATCGTGATATTGAAATACCTGTTTTCCCTGGGGATTATCCGCATATCCGCATTTTCAAAATCGAATATCATATATAAAGGGGTTTTGAACATTTTAACTTCGAGAGTGGGCAGCTCGATTGTTGATATACGGGATAAAAATGCGGCGCGTAAAGCCATAAAGGAACTGCAAAACGGCAAGCACTTTATGTTTTTTCCGGAAGGTACGCGAAACCGGACACCGGCGCCGTTACTGCCGTTTAAAAAAGGCGTGGATTTTCTTATTAGAAAATCGAAAAGAAAGATAATCTTGTTTTATATCGAAGATTCTGATAGGGTCTTAAAGGATGGTATCAAAAATGTGCGGATAGAATATTCTGTCATAGCCCTTTCCAGTTATGGTGATAAAACCATTGAACAAATTTACAGAGAAATATTTGCCGATAAAATTACATCAAGTGCTTCATATCCTCAATATGATCGCGCTTGGGCTGATCATTAATATTTTTTATAAAATATTCAGTTTTGAAGTCTATTTTTTTCTCTATAACATAGTTTTAGTATTTCTTTTCAGCAGGTTTAAGTGGCCGAAGAAGCTGATTTTATTATTAGTACTGCTGCAAATTATTCCTCTCTTTTTTATCAATATCAACAACTATATTTTTACATTGCCTATTGTGTTTATTTATTTAGGCGTGTATTTGAATAAAAAGTTTAATTCCAATGTGCCTCAGTTTTTTATCAGCAGTTTTTTTATAAGCTTTTTGGTATTTTATCCGGGGATGTGCCTTATTATTTTTATTAATTATAACCGTTTACTCAAACTCATAGGGTTATGATGAAAAATGCCAGCCAATTCAGATGGGACTTTTTATCTCTTATATTAGTGATCGGAAGTTTTGCATTATCTGGAATGTTATTTTCTTTTGAAAACAAAAACAACGAGAGAGAAATTAATCCGGCGGCGGCAGAAATGATTAACAGTGTCAGGGAGGGGGACTTGATATTTGTCGATTCGGACGATTTTGTATCCAAGATGGTCAAAGATATAGATAATTGTAGCTTTTCCAGCTATAAAATCGCTTTTAAAAACTTGGGTGAAACACGGTTTTTAATTTCGGATATTGACAATCTTGCCGATAATACCCAAGGGCTTTATACAGGGCCGGCAATCGAATATTTTCAGAGTTACAATGATCTGCGAATTGCGTTATACAGGCCGAAAGAGTTTACAGCACAACATGTGAAGAAGCTTGATGCGCTTATCAATTTGTCCCGCAGCCGTTTTGTAAATTATGATCTTGCTTTCAATAATGATGACCGGACGACAATGACCTGCGAGAAAAACATACTGGCGGTGTACGGAGAGGATGCTATGTTCAGGGATAATGAGAATAAATACCCATATAGGACAACGCTTCCGTGCGATATCAACCTTGAGAAGTTTGATAAAATCCATGATTGGATTTCTTTCTGGCAGTAGGAGGAGATTGAAGGTTGCTTAAAGGTAAATTAAGAGGCGGAGCTACTACAGATACACCAGAGCTTTAAGCAAAGGGGTAAGAGGGATACATCAATTTGCTGCTTGAGCATCCCAAAACACCATATGTTCGGGTTTGATGGTTTTGGATAAATGCTCTAAAGCAAGATTAATTTTATTTTTCTCATCAAAAAATTCAATCATAAGCGGTAAATCCAGCGATAAATCAAGCAGCGATGAAGCATGATTGCCGCTTTCGCCATAACCGTTGATGGCACGAAAAACACTGACGCCACGGATGTTGGCCTCGTTTTTTAAATATTCAAGCGTTGGCTTTAAAAGCTTGGATGATTCGGTGATATAAATTTTTACCATGACAACATCAACAATATTGATAGCGTTCATAAGCTTCGTGCTCCGAGTACGCCCAGCCAGGCGAGTGAAATACATACGATAATATTAAGCAATATATTCAAACCAGCACTAACCCAAGCGCCTTGTTCTAATAGCGTGAGTGTTTCAATTGAAAAAGAAGAGAACGTTGTATAACCGCCCAAAAAGCCTATCAGTAAGAACGCACGCAACTGGGGCGCGAGTGCACCAAAGCGTTCCAAAATAATCATAAAAAGTAAGCCCATAATAAACGAGCCGCTTGCATTCACCACGAGTGTTCCGTAAGGAAACGCACGACCTACGAGGCCATGTACTAGATTTGATAGGCCGTAGCGGCTTATAGCGCCAAGCCCTGAGCCTAAAAAAATTAATACAAGATTAATCATAAATCAGCCTTTAATGCTTCTAGGTTCTCCTGTAATGCAGAAACCGAGATATCACCGACCAGGCGAAGTTCAGGGTGCTTTTGCCCTGATGCATCAAAAAAAACAAACGTAGGAGGTGCGATCACTTCAAATTCATGCAGCAAAGCACGGCTTTCATGGTTATTGGCCGTAAGATCTATTTTTAATATTAATATATTTTGCATGGCTTCTTGGACTTTAGGATCGCGTAGTGTGTTAGCTTCGAGAGATTTACAGGCGGTGCACCAGTCAGCGTAAAAATCTAATATTACCGGTTGATGTTGTTTCGCCGCTTGCTCGAGCGCTTGTTCGGTTTCCTCAAGTGTTGTGAGAACACGTGCGTGTGTATGTGATGCTGTGTGTGAATGAGATGCGGTAAGAGGTTTTAATGGGTTTGTATTACCGTAGCTTGCGCCGAATAGAATCAGTAAGCCATAGGCTAAGAGCATGATGCCTAGGCCTCGACTAAGGCGTGTTAGGTTTGAGGTTGCCGTACGCAGTGCGCCAAGTGTTATTCCTGAAAATACCAGCAAACTTGACCATAAGAGCATGATAATAAACGGTGGGAGCAGGCGACTCATAAGATAGATAGCAATACCTAATAGCATGATACCAAAGATTGATTTTACTGTGTTCATCCAGTTGCCGGCATGAGGGAGCCATCGTCCGAGCGATGCGCCGACCAAAAGAAGCGGGAGCCCCATGCCTAGACCTAAGAAAAATAGCGATGCTGTACCCAGTAATATATTCCCTGTTTGTGCAATGTAGGCAAGTGCACCAATCAATGGCGCGGTCACACAGGGCGATAGGATAAGTGTTGAAAGGCATCCCATGGCTGCAGCACCTAAATAATGCCCTGTGGCTTGATGGTAGCTTACGTTGGCGAGTTTGGATTGCCATGATACAGGTAGTTTTAAGTCATACGCGCCAAACATCGAGAATGCGAGGGCAACAAAAAGTAAACTAAACAAACTAATCGCCCAAGGGGTTTGTAACAGCACTTGAAAGTTTTCACCCATGAGTGTGACAGCGGCGCCGATCGCGGCATAGGTCAACGACATGCTAAGCACATAAGTGAGTGAGAGTAAAAAAGCTTTGCGTGTTGACAAATTTTTGCCGTGGCCGACTAAAATACCGGAGAGCACAGGAATCATAGGTAACACACAAGGCGTGAAGGATAAGAGCAAGCCTAAGCCTAAAAAAATTAAAAGCGTGATAGGCCAGTCATGATGGGTAAATGCTGAGCTTAGTGTTGCGGTTTTTGGGGGAAGTATGGGGGCTGGAAAAATTAACTCGGCATGCGTTAAGGCGAGCTTGGGATTAATACTGAGTTTGATCGCACGTGATTCGGGAGGGTAACAAAAACCATCGTCAGCACAGCCCTGGTAATTTATATTAATAATGGTTTCACCTGGATGTAGAGCCACAAGGCTTAGCGGTAGTTTTAAATGTTCACGGTAAATTAAAATGGTTTGATTGAGGCGATTTGTTTTTGTTTGTGCAACAGGAAGCTTGATGTCAGCTAGATCGATGAGGTCGTTATTTGAAGCGACGATACGAATACGGTCACGGTATAAAAAAAATCCTGGTTTAATATCCCATGTGAGTAAAAGCGTGTTGGGATCATGCGCTTTCACATGAAGTTGAAATACCGTGTCTGCAGGTGGTGGATTAAGTGGAGATGCTGAGGCTGTAACTGACAGCATGAGAATAAAAAATAAAAAGCCAAATCGAGCCATAGATTTTATAAACATTAATTTAATATCCAGGTGACGCTGTTGAGATAACTTGCGAAAAGTAGCCATAGGAAATAAGGCATTAACATCAGGCTGGTTAATTTGTAATTATCTTTGGTTACAATAATCGTGATGAGGGTAAACACGGTCGTGCATATGATACATATAAAACTAGCTGTTATGAGATGAAAATAAAAAAAGAGCGGCGACCAGGCCCAATTTAAAATCATTTGGATACTAAAAAATACGAGGGCTCGTTCTGCTTGGGGTTGTTTGCGGGATGTCCAAAGAGACCATCCAGCGATAGCAATCATGGCGTATAAAATAGGCCAAACAATACCAAAAACAAAGCCCGGTGGGGTGAGTGTTGATTTATTTAAGGCTGCATACCATGTGGGTATACTCGCAGCTGAGAGCTGACCAAGACCGTAACTGATGCATTCAAATACAATAATCCAACTTAGGATGGCGAGTGATTTTTGGGGTATATTTTTAGTCATATTAATTTACCAGCGCGATCTAAAGCATACAAATCATCGTAACCACCGACATGTTGTTCACCAATAAAAATTTGAGGAACTGTCATTCGGTTGGTTTTGGCAATCATTTCTTCGCGTTTTTGATCATCTTCATCGATTAAAATTTCAGTAAAGCCGAGTCCTTTTCGTGTTAATAAGTCTTTTGCTCGTACACAGTAAGGGCAATAGGGGGTGCTATAGATAATAATATTAGGTGTATTAGATGTCATAATTAGATGGCCTTTTAATAGATATTTGTATGTTTTTGTCTATTCATGTTAGATGATGTGGCTTTAATGTGAAAGCGATCACTTAACTTAGTGTAATTTTTTAGTGTAATTTTTTTAGCGCTCTCTCTTGAAATATCAAAAATTGTCCCCATCTTAATCTGCATCGACGTTGTTTGATGTGTGTTTAGACAAACAATCTTATAACGTGAGCATTCAAATTATGATATTTGAATGATGAATTTTTAAGGTAATCATTACTCAGGAGAAAAGAGCATGAACATCCGTCCTTTACATGATCGCGTCGTCGTTCGCCGTATGGAAGAAGAACGTACATCAGCTGGTGGTATCCTTATTCCAGATAGCGCTGCAGAAAAACCCATGCGTGGTGAAGTTGTAGCTATTGGTACAGGCAAACGTTTGGACAATGGCGAAATTTGTGCGCTTGCCGTTCAAGTTGGCGATACCGTACTGTTTGGTAAATATTCTGGTACTGAAATTAAAATCGACGGTGATGACGTGGTTGTGATGCGTGAAGACGACATCATGGCTGTTGTGAACGCGAAATAATTTTATTATTGTTTAAGGAGATTTAAACATGGCTAGTAAAGACGTACGTTTTGGTGATGAAGCACGCCAATTAATGCTTTCTGGTGTTAACGCGTTAGCAAACGCGGTTCAAGTGACGATGGGTCCACGTGGACGTAATGTTGTACTTGAAAAAGCTTATGGCGCACCTACCGTAACAAAAGACGGTGTTTCTGTTGCTAAAGAAATTGAATTTTCTGAGCGTTTCAAAAACATGGGCGCACAGATGGTTAAAGAAGTTGCTTCTAAAACATCGGATACAGCCGGTGACGGAACAACAACTGCAACGGTATTAGCGCGTTCAATTTTGGTTGAAGGTCATAAAGCTGTTGCTGCTGGCATGAACCCAATGGATTTGAAACGTGGTATTGATACCGCAGTTGCTGCTGTTGTTAGCGAACTGCATAGCATGTCTAAGCCATGCAAAGATGGCAAAGCTATCGCGCAAGTTGGTACGATTTCAGCTAACTCTGATGAAGCAGTCGGTTCGATTATTGCTGAAGCGATGGCTAAAGTAGGTAAAGAAGGTGTTATCACCGTTGAAGACGGTAATGGCCTCGAAAATGAATTGTCTGTTGTTGAAGGCATGCAGTTTGATCGTGGATATATCTCACCTTACTTTATTAATAATCAACAAAGCATGACAACAGAACTTGAGCAGCCGCACATTCTGTTGGTTGATAAAAAAGTATCGAACATTCGTGACATGATTCCTACATTGGAAGCTGTTGCTAAATCTGGTCGTCCGCTTTTGATCATTGCTGAAGATGTTGATGGTGAAGCATTAGCGACCTTGGTTGTTAACAACATGCGTGGCATTGTTAAAGTATGTGCGGTTAAAGCACCTGGCTTTGGCGATCGTCGTAAGTCTATGTTGCAAGATATTGCTATCTTGACCAATGCTGAAGTTATTTCTGAAGAAATTGGTAAGAGCTTAGAAACAGCTACGTTAGAAGATTTAGGTTCGGCTAAACGTATTGTGATCACAAAAGAAAATACCGTTATTATTGATGGTGAAGGTCAAGCAGCTCAAATTGATGCGCGTATTACTCAAATTCGTGCACAAATGGAAGAAACCACATCTGACTACGATCGTGAAAAATTGCAAGAGCGTGTTGCTAAATTAGCAGGCGGCGTTGCAGTGATCAAAGTAGGTGCAGCGACTGAAGTTGAAATGAAAGAGAAAAAAGCACGAGTTGAAGATGCATTACATGCAACACGCGCAGCGGTTGAAGAAGGTATTGTTGCGGGTGGTGGTGTTGCATTAATTCGCGCACAAGCAGTCTTGGCTAACTTGAAAGGCAGCAACCACGATCAAACGATGGGAATTGATATTTTACGTCGTGCAATGGAAGCTCCTTTACGTCAAATCGTTTCAAACGCAGGTTATGAAGCATCTGTTGTTGTGAACAAAGTAGCTGAAGCTAAAGGCAACCAAGGCTTTAACGCAGCGAACGGTGAATATGGCGATATGGTTGAGTTAGGTATTCTTGACCCTACTAAAGTAACACGTACAGCACTTCAAAATGCTGCATCTGTTGCAAGCCTTATGCTCACAACAGAGTGCATGGTTGCAGAAGCACCTAAAGAAGATGATGCTGCTGGTAGCGCCGGAGATATGGGCGGTATGGGCGGTATGGGCGGCATGGGTGGCATGGGAGGTATGGGCGGCATGATGTAATTGCTTGCTTATACAACCTGTTCGACTCGTTCGACCATGAAAAAAACCCGCTTAATTAAGCGGGTTTTTTTTACTTGTTTTTTAAGCACATCAATCTATGCTTTAAATTAAGTCTCATTGAGTTAATTTGTAGTTTATTATGCGTCATGATTTACTAGCTCAACTCGAAGTTCTTTTGGCTGATACTTACGCCTTGTATCTTAAAACACAAAATTATCATTGGCATGTTACAGGCCCGCAGTTCAAAGCTTTACATGAATTATTTGAGGGTCAATATCAAGAACTAGCTTTAGCTGTCGACGCGATTGCGGAGCAGCTTCGTATTATGGATCATTTAGCACCTGCGACGTTTAAGGATTTTGAGCAGTTAAACAGCATTAAAGATGGCGATTCTAGCGCAAACGCCAATCAAATGGTTGCAGAGCTTGCGGACGATAATGATGCGTTAGTTATTGATCTTAATCGTGCCATGAAACTTGCTCAAGAAATCAATGATGAAGGTTCGGTTAATATCTTAAGCGATCGCATCAGCGCGCATGAAAAAGCACGTTGGATGTTACGTGTTTCTCGGGAGTAATAAGATAGAACGATGTTTTATTTAAGCATGATTCATTCGATGTGGGTGCATTAAAAAGTGCATGTGGATTGTGTGGTTATACGTTTAATTTTTTAATAAAAATGGCTGTTACTCACCCTAAATCTCTGATAACATGACGTTTTTATTGATTTTATATAGAGCATACTGTTTAGTATGAGCTTTGTTGTAGCTTTCGTTGTAGCGAATGATTGGGGTGCTTCTACGAGAGCACTTTTGTCAACGCTTTTTTTAACTTCAACCATGTAGATAATAAATTATTATGTCACCGTCTGATATTTTACAAGATCTTATTAAACTTGCACAGCTTATCCAAAACCAAATTGCTTTAGTCGAAAATAACAAATTAAAATTTCGTTCATTGACTGAGTTGATTGATCGTATTGTTACCTCGATCGATGGCCTGATCAGTTTGCCTGACACCGATCAATTCAAAAAAAGTTTACTGGATTTGAAGGAGTGCTGTGATGAAACCATTGCTTTTGTTGAGAAAACCTCGTCAAAAGGTCGCTTGGAACGTTTTATCTATGCCGGAAAGTATGCTGACCAAATTGAGTCGTTAAAATCAAAGATACTTGAGCTCGTACCTGTATTGCATATTGGGCTTACCGCACAATCGTTAATGGATTGCGATCGGGATCGTCGCCATGAAGCACAGGATCATCAAGAATTACTTGCTCAACAAACAGCGCATTTTTATGAACTTCAAGCAGCTCATTTTAATCATGCCGATATAAGCCTGATTGTACATCAACAAATGAGATCATTAGAAGAACGCATCGTGCAATTAACACAGCCTCCTGCAACAACCGATCACTTGTTATTACCTAAAGAATTGATGGTCAATTTTTCGGATATTGTGTTCCATGACAAAATTTGTAAAAGTGCTCTAGGCGCTCTTTATCATGGTACGTGGCGCGATCAACCGGTCACGATTAAATGGCTGGAACGTTTAGAAGCAGAACATGAACGTCATCACTTTATACGTGAAGCCAAAGTCATGAGTCGATTGCATAATGACTATATCACCCCATTTTATGGAGCCTCTTTTGAAGAAACAGGCTTGTGCTTGTTAATGGGGGTGATGGAGAACGGTAATTTAAGTCAAGTGCTGACCACGTTAAACGCGCACGAACGTTTTCGTATGGCGCAAGATTTGGCGCGAGGACTGACTTATTTACATGATCAAGATATTATTCATGGCGATATTAAACCCAATCATATTGGCGTCAATCAGTACAAACAAGCCAAATGGACCGATTTTGGTTTGGTCAAGACACGGGCGATGAGTTTGGCTAGTGTTTCAGCGTTCAGTCCAGAAGTACGTTGGCAAGCGCCAGAAAGTTGGAGGCGTCGTGCAGAGTTAACGAAGGCCTCTGATGTTTACAGTTTTGGATTATTATTGTGGACACTCATGACAAGCAAGATGCCGTATACCTCCATAGCATCTCGCAACGTCATGTCAGAAGTAAAACGAGGATTTCGCGAAACGATACCCACGGATATTCCATTAGAACTTGATAGGCTGATTCAATCCTGTTGGTCTGCAGATCCAGACGCACGTCCTGTTGCAAGAGAGATTTCCCGTCTATTACAAACCATGACGTATACTCGCGCTGATGCTTCTACAGCTGCGCCTACTCAATCAGAATGTACAGAGCAATCCGACATACAAGAGCATGTTAAGAATCTAGAGCATCGTGATGTAGCCGTAAGACAAAATGTCACCTCGGTTCTACGAGGCTTGGCTCTTAATGCCACCCACCAAGATGAAATACGAAACGCCGGTGGACTTGCACCTCTGGTCATGTTGCTCAGTGACCATGATGGAACCGTGAAGCGACGGGCGGCAGGTGCTTTGGCAAATTTAGCTGCGAACACCGCGAATCAGGATGCCATACGAGAAGCCGGTGGGCTTCTGCCCGTGGTCATGTCGATCGATAACAACGATAAATCAGTAAAACAATATGTCACTTCGATTTTACGAAGCTTAGCGACGAACGTCACGAATCAAGATGCAATACGAAAAGCAGGAGGGATCATACCTTTAGTGAAGTTGCTAGGGGATGATGATACAACCGTGAGGCGACGGGCGGCAATTACTTTAGAAAAATTAGCCCCTAACACGGCGAACCAGGATGCTATACGAGAAACCGGTGGTATTATTGCTTTGATAAAATCATTGAGTGATTTGGATAAGTTTGTACGAGGGAGTGCTGCTAGTGCATTATTAAGCCTATCTACAAACACAGTCAATCAAGCTGTTATTCGTGAAGATGAGGGTATTCCACGGCTAGTAGGGCTTCTTCGTGATGAATATTTTGTCGTACGAAAAAATGCAGCGGGTGCGTTATTAAATCTAATCGAAAATGAGTTGAATCAATCCTTGGTCTGCGACGTTGAATGCATGACCGCGTTATTGAATCTGTTTATTGATAAGGATATTAACGTTCGACAAAACGCGGTTTTGGTCATCTTGAAATTAGCTGAAAACGAGAAAGGTCGAGACGTTATTCGTGATGCAGGTGGTATTGCTTATCTAGTAAAATTACTGGGCGATGTGGATAAGTTTGTACGAGGCAACGCAGCTAGTGCATTATTAAGCCTGTCTACAAACGCAGTCAATCAAGATGTTATACGTGAAGATGGGGGCATTCCACGGCTCGTAGGGCTTCTTCGTGATGAATATTTTGTCGTACGAAAAAATGCAGCGGGTGCGTTATTAAATCTAGTCGAAAATGAGTTGAATCAAGCGTTGGTCTGCGACGTTGAATGCATGACCGCGTTATTGAATCTATTTATTGATAAGGATATTAACGTTCGAAAAAACGCTGTTTTGGTCATCTTGAAATTGACTGAAAACGAGAAAGGTCGAGACATTATTCGTGATGCTGGAGGACTTAATTCCCTCATACAACTACTGGATAGCCAATATGTTGATCTACGAAAAAATGCTTCTAAAGCGTTACTGCAACTAGCACAAAACACAATAAACCAGGATGGCATACGAGAAGCCGGTGGACTTGTACCCCTGGTCATGTTGCTTGGTGATAGCGATGCAATCGTAATACAAAATGCTTTGGGTGCTTTAGAAAACTTAGCTTTGAACGTCATCAACCAAGATGAGATACGAGTAGCCGGTGGGCTTCTGCCCTTGGTGACGTTGCTCGGTAGTCATGAGGTGGTGATGAAACGACGGGCGGCAGGTGCCTTGGCAAAATTAGCCTCGAACATAGCGAACCAGGATGCCGTGAGAGAAGCCGGTGGACTTGAACCCCTGGTCATGCTGCTTGGTGATCGCGATAGAACCGTGAAACAAAATGCCACCTCGGCTTTGCGAAGCTTAGCCATAAACGTTACAAACCAAGATAAGATACGAGAAGTCGGTGGGCTTCTACCCCTGGTCATGCTGCTCGGCGACAATAATGCAATCGTGAGGAGACGAGCGGCGGGTGTGTTAGAAAACCTAGCCACGAACACGGCTAATCAGGATGCCGTAAGAGAAGCCGGTGGGCTTCTGCCCTTGGTGACGTCGCTTGGAGGCGATGACTTAATGATGAGTCGACGGGCGTCGGGTGCTTTGGCAAAATTATCATCGAACACCACGAATAAGGATGCCGTACGAGAAGCGGGTGGACTCATACTTTTAGTCAATTTGCTCGGTGACCGCGATGTCATCGTGAGACAAAACGCCTCGGGTGCTTTGAAAAATCTCGTCTTTTATAACACCACAAACGAAGATGCCTTACGAGAAGTCGATGGATTTAGGGCCTTAGTGATGTCGCTCGGTGATAAAGATGCAATCGTTAAAGGAAATGCTACAGCGGCTGTGGGATATTTAACCGGTCATTTCGCCAACAGAAATGCGATAGGAGAAGCGGGTGGTCTTGTGGCGTTGGTGAACTTGCTTAATGATGAAAATGCATTGGTGCAAAAGTCGGCCATTGGTGCCTTAAGAAATTTTGCTCGTAATCATGAAATTAATCAAAATATCATACTTGATATCCCTGATTCAGTCCAAAAAATAATTGATTTACTACGACATCCTAACGATAAAATTGTGATCTATGCCGTAGGCGCTCTTTCCAGTCTTGCGGGTTGGAAAACTACATTGGTTCATCAGCGTGGTCAAAATATCATTCGGGAACATCATGCGATTCCGATTCTGGTCGCGTTGCTAGAGCGGCCAGAAGAAAACATTAAACAAGCGGTTTCCGATGCGCTGATGACGTTAAGTATCGATAATATCGAGAATAAACAAGCCATGATTCATGCGGGCGCACGGGCTATTGTCGACGAATTATTCCAAACAAGTAGCAATAGCTATATTCGGGACCATGCACATGAACTTTTGTTAGTACTCAATCAAGCGATACCTCCATCACCTGATGCTCATGTTTCTGTTGAAGACGTAGGTATCATTGGGCCGGTTCAGGCCACACTTATTGCATCTAAACATTTGCAAGTTGATTATGGCAAACGCCTAGGATCGGGTGGTTTTGGCGTTGTTTACCAAGGGAAATGGCAGAAATTCACGGATGTTGCTATAAAAGAATTACATGCGGCTGAATTATCGCCTGATGCAGTCACGAATTTTCGAGCTGAAGCTGAGTGTCACGCACCCTTACATCATCCCAACATTGTGACCTTGTGGGGGGTATGTGTAGAGCCAGGCAATTACAGCATGGTTATGGAATTAATGGCGGGGTCGTTGCACCACCTTTTACATAGTACAGCTGATTTACCATGGACGATGCGTTTATCCATTGCCAAACACATCACCATCGGCCTATATTATTTGCATGAACATCAAATTATTCATTGTGATTTAAAAAGCATGAATGTACTTCTTGATGCGCATGGGAACGCAAAATTGGCAGACTTTGGTTTGTCTACGGTGAAAGCTGAAATAGCTCCGCTGTCAAGCGAGCAAGCTTCGGGTACCTTGTGTTGGAAGGCACCTGAACTGGTTAATAGTGACGAAAAATGCACGATTTCTTCTGATATTTACGCACTTGGCATGACCTTTTGGGAAATGAGTAGCCGACAAGAGCCATTTCAAGATGAGATTCGTGCTTGCCCCGAATTAATCATGGAATGGATTGGTCAAGGCGGACTTGAGGAGGTTCCTGAAACAACTCCGCCAAAGTTTGCAACGTTAATTTTGCAATGTCGCGCAAAAGAGTCGAGTCATCGTCCCCCGAATGCCGCGGTTGTTGTTAACGAGTTATATCAACCCGATATTATCAGCCATGTGTAAGCTGTGAAGTATGTTGGAGTACTATCAATAAGCTTTTTTAGTAACACCATAGTATGCCTTAATGAATGAATCCATTAAGGCAAGCGTGATTGGTTACTTTTCTTGATGTACACGCATGCATGGTCTATACGCTGTCTCAAACTCACGAAGATTATTAACTTGTAAAAAATCAGAACCTGCCATCTGCTATACTGTTAATAATATAAACAAAAATCAAGGTATTGCCATGCCTATTAGTAATGAAGTACTTGAACGTTTACAAACGAACGACCTTACGCTGACGGCACTTGACCTGTGGGGTTATCAAATGGGTGATCGAGGTGCTGAGCATTTAGCCGCAGCACTTGAAGAAAACACCACACTGACGTCACTTGACCTGCATGATAATCAAATAAGTGATCGAGGTGCGGAGCATTTAGCCGCGGTACTTGAAGAAAACATCACGCTGACAGCACTTAACCTGGGGGGTAATGAAATTGGCGCTGCGGGTGCCGAGCATTTAGCCGCCGCACTTAAAGTAAACACCACGCTGACGTCGCTTCAGCTGGATTATAATCAAATGGGTGATCGAGGTGCTGAGCATTTAGCCACGGCACTTAAAGTAAACACCACGCTGACAGCACTTGACCTGGGGGGGAATGAAATTGGCGCTGCGGGTGCCGAGCATTTAGCCGCGGTACTTAAAGTAAACACCACGCTGACGTCACTTCACCTGTGGGGTAATCAAATGGGTGATCGAGGTGTTGGGCATTTAGCCACGGCACTTAAAGTAAACACCACGCTGACAGCACTTGACCTGAGGAGTAATGAAATTGGCGCTGCGGGTGTTGGGCATTTAGCCACGGCACTTAAAGTAAACACCACGCTGACGTCGCTTCACCTGGATTATAATCAAATGGGTGATCGAGGTGCTGAGCATTTAGCCGCCGCACTTCAAGAAAACTATAGATTGCTTAGCCTAAATGGCGCATCCTCTCTAAAAATAAACGCACTTCTTGCTAGAAATGCACATATAGCGGATTGTCTAAAATTACTTAAAGATTTTACCACACCAGGCCTCTTATATTTTAAGAATATTAACGAGGCAATAGAAACGTTATGCACATTAGCACCTGAGCTTAATGATGAGGATATCCCACTGCCTGAGGATAACTATCTGTCAGAAGTACATCGCTTGCTGTGTGCGCTGTCATATCGTCAAGGTGGTTATTTAACCGAGGAACTCGCACTGCTTGAGTCCCCTATGCGGCATCCGAAGTTTGCCATCATCGCTGATAAAATGTATGCCGAAGCACTTATGCTCCATGAAGCACCAGAAGACACGACCATGCACGCCGCAAGGTATAAGCTATTGGCTTACTGTGGTCGGCATGATATGAACTCTGCTGAGTTTGCAACGGGTCTTGCTGGCGTATCGCTGCCTCAAGGAGAGTCTCCTGATCTTGATCTTGTACACGCCGTTTTTTCTAATCCTCGTAGCTTGCCACATGGTGCTTACTGGTTGAATTATGAAGAATTACGCAGTTTGGCTCAAAGTGTTTTAGGTCAAGCGTCGAAATACAGTTATGAGCATCTCTTACTTGAAGCTGTCATAGCACAAAAAGACTATCACCCAGTAGCTGTCAATAACGGCTTTCATTCACCTTTATTTATTCATGCGCTGAGAGCAGCTTATCCTAATCAAGAGACCTTCCAATGTTTTGAAGGGTATTTGGATTTACAACATGTCGAGGGTTTAGGTGGCGTGTATGTGCTACCCACCGAAGCTGATGAGACTATCTTAACCACAGTAATAGTTGACTTGGATAACACACAAAAACTTTACGCTTGTGTTCAAAATGAAATAACGGGCTTAAAACAACGTATGACCTCAGGTTTAGCGTTAAGTAAACGTGATACGAAGGATTCTATATCGAAAGAAGACATTAGTCAGGCTATTGAGCAATCAGAAAGCGGTTGGTTTTCCAGCAAACACCGAACAAACTTATTTAGGTATGACGGTGATGTTGAAAACAACCATGCCAGCACAGATGAGGTTGTCGAAAACCCCCTGTGTCAGGATAGTTGTCGGATCTTCTAAAAATAAATAAAGATCTATTATGCGACACCGACCACTTGTCCACAATATCTGTGGGTAAAGATGTGAATAGTTCGTTAGTACTTAGGTTTTATGAGGCATCAGCATGTGTTTTAATCCTGACTCACCTGGGAAGAACATCACGCGGGTTGCTTCAAATACGAAAGACATGCGTTGAGAAAATCAAACATCGCGCTTATTTGTGTGTTTGTTAATATCTTTGGACGCTTGGGCAAAATTAGGATTTGGGAAGCCGGTGCAGCACATGCTATGATGATTCTTTTTTTCCTGAGTACGCAGACGGAGTAAGCCATGTTTGAGAAAATTCAAGTGCCTGACGCAGGTGCGTCGATTACAATTCATGCCGATGGATCGTTAAATATTCCTAATCATCCCATTATTCCATTTATCGAAGGGGATGGTATTGGTGTTGATGTAACGCCGGCGATGTTAAAAGTTGTTGATGCAGCGGTGGCTAAAGCTTACGGTGATGAAAAACGTATTGCATGGATGGAAATTTTTGCGGGTGAAAAAGCAACCAAGCACTACGGTGCGGATGATTGGTTACCCGAAGAAACGTTAGATGCGATTAAAGCGTTTGTTGTTTCAATCAAAGGGCCTTTAACCACACCGGTCGGTGGGGGTATTCGTTCGTTAAACGTGGCTATTCGTCAACAGCTTGATTTGTATACCTGCCTGCGTCCTGTACGTTATTTTGAAGGTACACCAAGCCCATTACGCGAGCCATGGAAAACCAACATGGTGATTTTCCGTGAAAACTCAGAAGATATTTATGCGGGTATTGAGTATCAAGCGGATACAGCAGAAGCAAAACAAGTGATTGATTTCTTACAAAACACCATGGGTGCTACGAAAATTCGTTTTCCAGAGCATTGCGGTATTGGTATTAAGCCTGTGTCACAAGAAGGTACAACACGTTTGGTTAAAGCCGCGATTCAATATGCGGTTGATCAAGATCGTGATTCTGTGACTTTGGTTCATAAAGGCAACATCATGAAGTTTACCGAAGGTGCTTTTAAAGACTGGGGTTACGACGTTGCACGTGAGCATTTTGGTGCAGAGCTTTATGAAGGCGGGCCTTGGATGTCGTTTAAAAATCCTAAAACAGGCCGAAAAATTATTATCAAAGATGTGATTGCCGATGCATTTTTGCAACAAATTTTATTGCGACCTGAAGATTATGATGTGATTGCGACGTTGAATTTAAACGGTGATTATATTTCTGATGCACTTGCAGCGCAGGTAGGTGGTATAGGTATCGCACCGGGTGCAAATTTAGGCGATGGTATTGCTGTGTTTGAGGCAACACACGGAACGGCACCCAAATACGCAGGCCAAGATAAAGTGAACCCAGGCTCACTGATTTTATCAGCAGAAATGATGCTACGGCATTTAGGGTGGCACGAGGCTGCCGATTTAATTATCCAAGGTATGGAATATTCTATTAAAGCAAAAACAGTGACCTACGATTTGGAGCGCTTGATGCCTGAAGCAACACGTTTAAGTTGTTCAGAATTTGCGGATGCCATGATTGAAAACATGAATTAAGCATGCATTCATATTTTGATAAATATGGGGGGATGAAGCGAGTTTACTGGCTTTGTCCCTTTTTTTTGAGTTTTTTGATCTACATTTATTTTAAATAAGATCATATATTTACTGGCTAAATAACGTGGGAGATACTATAAATTTAGGTAAGAGGAGTTTGCGATGCCGAAGGAAATAACGACCGAACCTGTTGAGCAAGTCGTTGTAGAATCATCGGTTGTTTCGGCACTTGAAACGCCAAAGAAATACAAAGTTGTGCTGTATAACGATGATTATACACCGATGGAATTTGTGGTTGAGATATTAAGAAATATTTTTTATTTAACAGAAGGGAATGCAACACAAGTGATGTTGGAAATACATAAAAAGGGACGTGCCGTTTGTGGTGTTTTTACACGTGATGTAGCCGAAACGATCGTTGGGTTGGTTAATGATTATGCGCGGTTAAACCAGTATCCGTTGTTGTGTGTTTTGGAAGCTGAGTAAGCCGAAGCCATAGCCATAGAGGAGCAACGAATATGTTAAATAAAGAACTTGAATTTACATTGAATTTAGCTTTTAAAGAAGCCCGTGAAAAACGCCATGAGTTTATGACGGTTGAGCATTTGCTTCTTTCTTTGTTAGATAATCCCGCGGCAGGTAATGTGTTGCAAGCCTGTGATACGGACATCGATATTCTGCGACGTGATTTAATCGAGTTTATTGATGAAACAACACCAAAGATTCCAGAAATAGAACTTGAACGTGAAACCCAACCGACGCTTGGATTTCAACGCGTGCTTCAACGCGCTGTTTTTCATGTGCAGTCGGCCGGTAAAACTGAAGTCAGCGGTGCAAATGTTTTAGCCGCGATATTTAGTGAGCAAGAAAGTCAGGCTGTTTATTTTTTAAGGCGCGAAAACATCACGCGACTCGATGTGATTAATTATATTTCTCATGGTATTTCAAAGCAACAACGAGAAAACTTAAACGACAACATCGGGACGGGATTTGATGAGGAAATGATGGGAGCGGACGCTCACGAATCACCTCTCGAAAGTTATTGCTTGAACCTTAATAAACGTGCACAAGCGGGGAAAATCGATCCTTTGATTGGCCGTGAAGAAGAGGTGCAACGTAGTATTCAAGTGCTTTGTCGTCGTAGAAAGAACAATCCTTTGTTAGTGGGTGAAGCCGGTGTGGGTAAAACGGCCATTGCAGAAGGTTTGGCTCGGCGTATTGTGAATAAAGAGGTGCCTGAGGTCATTCAGCATTGTGTGGTGTACGCGCTGGATTTAGGTGCTTTGCTAGCAGGCACAAAATACCGAGGTGATTTTGAAAAACGCTTAAAATCGGTGTTAAAACAATTAAGCGAACAAGACGGCGGTATTTTGTTTATTGATGAAATTCATACCATTATCGGAGCAGGTGCTGCATCGGGCGGTGTGATGGATGCGTCTAACTTGATTAAGCCGTTACTGGCTAACGGTGAGCTCAAATGCATGGGTTCAACAACCTATCAGGAATACCGTGGTATTTTTGAGAAAGACCGTGCGCTGGCTCGACGATTCCAAAAAATCGATGTGAGAGAGCCTACGGTAGATGAAACGTTTGAAATTCTAAAAGGCCTCAAAGGGCGTCTTGAAGAGCATCATGGTGTTAAGTTTTCTGTGCCTTCGTTGCGACTTGCTGCTGAACTGTCAGATAAGTATATTCATGACCGTTTCTTACCTGACAAAGCGATTGATGTGGTTGATGAGGCTGGGGCATACCAAAACTTACTTTCGCTGTCTAAACGTAAAAAAATTATCAGCGTAACTGAGATTGAAGAGGTTGTTGCTAAAATTGCACGAGTACCTGTGAAAACGGTGTCCGCACGTGACAAAGACGTGCTTAAGAACTTAGAGCGTGATTTAAAACTGCTTGTTTATGGGCAAGATCAGGCAATCATGGCACTTTCTTCAGCGATTAAGCTCGGACGTTCAGGGTTGCGAGCCGAAGAAAAACCGGTTGGAAGTTTTTTGTTTACGGGCCCTACAGGGGTTGGTAAAACGGAAGTAACTCAGCAACTTGCTAAAGTATTAGGTATTGAACTGATACGTTTCGATATGTCGGAGTACATGGAAAAGCATACCGTTTCTCGCTTAATCGGTGCGCCTCCAGGCTATGTGGGTTATGACCAAGGTGGTTTATTAACCGAGGAAGTTCATAAACATCCACATGCTGTTTTACTTCTGGATGAAATTGAAAAAGCGCATCCCGATGTCTTTAATTTGTTACTGCAAATTATGGACCACGGAACACTGACCGATACCAATGGCCGTGAAGCGAATTTTAAAAATATTGTTTTAGTCATGACCAGTAACGTGGGTGCTCAAGAGATTAGTCGGAACTCACTGGGCTTTTCAGAACAAAATAACACCCTGGATGGAACGGATGTATTAAAACGACAGTTCACGCCTGAGTTCAGGAATCGTTTAGATGCGATTATTAACTTTACGAGCTTGAATGTAAGTACCATTGGGCTTGTGGTTGATAAATTCATTATCGAGCTAGAAGAGCAGTTGAGTCAAAAAAATGTCTCGCTCACCGTGGATAAAGCAGCACGTGCATGGTTGATTGAGCATGGTTATGATAAGCACATGGGTGCACGTCCGATGGCGCGTTTAATTCAAGATGAAATTAAGCAACCTTTGGCTGAAGAACTACTGTTCGGTAAATTGACGAACGGTGGTCATGCAAAATTAACGTTGAAAGATCAAAAGTTGCATTGTGAAACGAACAGTTATCGGGAAGGGGTGTGTTAGGTGTTATCTTCACGGTTGTTATTTAATTTAATAAAAAACCCCGCTTGATGCGGGGTTTTTTGAGACCTAAAATTTAAGATGTTATCTACGCATGTGTAGTTAGTAGAACGTAGGTTGCATCATCCTATATTGCCGGTAAAGTTAAATTTTAAAATTATAAATATTATTGTTACGGATGAATAGATTTGTCGGTAACATAATGAAATATCACGTTTTAACCGATGCATCTCAGTGATACAATATTTTATTTTATAAACGAAAAGAGAGCTTGCATTATGATACTTAATGGCAAAATGTTAGCGACGCTTGTTGAGGCCGAATTGCGAGAGCGTATCCAAATAGTCAATGAAACAGCTCAGCGATTACCTTTGTTAGTAACCATTCAAGTGGGAGCTGATCCTGCGTCAACAACCTATGTCAATATGAAAATCAAGGCATGCAAGCGTGTTGGGATGTTATCAAGGCAACTTCGATTCTCTGATGCCAGTGGTTTGACCACGGAAGATATTATAAGAACGATACAGCAATTGAATAATGATGTTGACGTTGATGGTATTTTATTACAGCATCCAGTGCCAGCCCATATTAACGAACGTGCCTGCTTTGATGCTATCGACACTTCAAAAGATGTGGATGGTGTAACCACAGCTGGATTTGGTAGATTAGCTATGGGGGAGCCGGCCTATGCTTCAGCAACACCTGCTGGAATTATGGCAATACTTGAATATTATAATATAGAGCTTGCCGGAAAATACGCTGTTATCGTTGGGCGTAGTCCTATTTTAGGTAAACCGATGGCGGCAATGCTATTAAACAAAGACGCTACGATTACCGTTTGTCATTCAAAAACTCAGAATTTACCAGCGATTATTCATCAAGCTGATATTGTGGTTGGTGCTGTTGGAAGGCCAGAATTTATTAAGGGTGAGTGGATAAAAGACGGTGCAGTAGTCATTGACGCAGGTTATCATCCTGCATCTAAAACCGGTGACATCGAGTTAGAAACAATTAAAGATCGTTGTTTTGCTTATACGCCAGTGCCCGGTGGCGTTGGCCCAATGACGATTGCTATACTCTTGCAACAAACGGTTGTTGCTGCAGAAAAAAAATTATTATCAACGCTGTAAAGTATCCACCTATAGATGCGACCTTAATGTAAGATTCATTGCCAGGGGGAGGGAAGCTGTACGTTTTATGAGATGTTAAATAAAAACCCCGCTTGAATCGGGGCTTTTTGGATTTAAGTGTTTGATAACATAGTCATTTCGATGCCAGATTCATCTACTTCATATGAATTAGGTCTTAGGAATAAACCGGTGTTTATCAAAGCGCTCACATCAGATCTTAAGTTGTAGTGATTTTTGGCAAAGGATATTTCTGTTGTACAGCGATGGATACCAACCCCTACGCCAACAAAGGTTGCACAGGCAGCAAGTGCACCTGCAGCTTCAATAAATAATTTTGGTGCTAACGAATAGCTGAATGCGATGAGTGTCGTTCCGGGAATTATCGTAATTCCTAGATTAACAAGAGGACTCAGTATGGAGGAAATAAGAGTCATTATGGACAGCGGCGCGTTCGTCATGAGCAATGCAGCCACGCCTGCAGTGCTAAGAAGCGCTATCGATGCGAGTGCAGCAACTCCTGCACCGTAGAGCATTGCATGCATCACATCGCGATCAAAAATATAAGCAATTTTTTGATTTAATAATAAATGTAATTGTTCGATATTGGCAGTCTTGTCTTCTTCTGAAACGTCAGGATCAAGGTGACGGTCCAGGCGTGCAAGTAATTCTGCCATGTATATTGTATCGCTATATTCGGAGGAGTTCATAGCGCCAAGCATCGAATTATATGCTGGAGGTATCTCTATGCCTTTGTCCAAAAATCTTTGAGATATTTTGTTTATGTACGTATCTATTTCCTCGTTACGGAGTTGATTTTGAAGGAGTGGGCCGAATGGAACGAGTTTTTCGTAATTTTCAGGTAGTCGTGACATATGATTAACCAATAGGTTAGGTTGGCTTGCAATTATACACATGGTTAATAATATGTCAATTCCCCATGGGTTTTCAGACCATAAAGAATTCGGGCTCGTAATAATCAAGGGATGAAGCTTTAATCTTATCAACTGAAAGTTCCCATGTTTGATTTTGGCATACTTCCATAAGTTCTTGAATTAATTGTTCATCTGTGAGGCAATCCAAATCTAAATTTTTATTTTTAAAAAGCAGGCGATTAAAAGGAAACATTTTATTATACGTTGGGTTCCTAATTGCCTTTAATATTGGTTCCATGGCACGTGTCTGGCCCCAGGCTGCCTGAAATAATCCTAAAGGTGTTTCCCGGTAACTGCCCACGACACGTATTAAATTTAAAAAATAAAAATCCAGTTCCTCATCACTTAATTCTGACTTATTGGACACGTCTTCAATTAATTTGGTCAGTAAGCATCCTTTGACTCCGCCAAAGCTAAAATAAGGTAGGTAGCTATTTTTATATTCATATCGACTTAAAGATGACATGTGTTCGAGGCACTCATCCATCCATAATTGTAAGGCGACGGTCTGCGCTGCATTTTTTTTCTGAGGCACAGGAAGAGGTTCTTTATTGGAGAGGGCTAAGTGTTGATTCGTCGCTTGCTGCCTAGGAGATGTAAATTGATTCGAGCCATGAAAATCGCCTTGAATACATCTCATACTTGAGTGACTTTGATGGGTCTGAACGCTGGACTCATCTGGTAGGTGTGTTGTTGCATGTCTAGAACCCACAAATCTTGCCTCATGCTCATCTTCAGATTCATGCGTTTCTAACGCATCGGGTTGCAAATGTGAAGTACGTAGCGATCTCTGAAAGAAAACAGCATCGCCGTTGCTCGTTTGTACGCTCACATCATAGCGTTTTGTCTTGACGGTATGCATCAATGCCGACATCACCCTGCGAGTAGTTGATTTTTTTGCCATTTCCCCGTCAAATCGCGTCTCACGTGTCTCATATTGTCGTTGATGTCCCCCAATCCCTTCATCATTCATCGACAACAAGGTGGTAATGTCAGGTTTTTCATCTTCTGGATAAAGCGTCGTAAAACTATGTTCAATAAAGCGTATGAGGGATGCAAGTGATTTTTTTTCCTCATTCATGAAGTTAGGATTATCTATAATCGATGTCAGGGTATTGGCTGCCGTATCGACTGCTTGTAGACTGCCTTCCATTTCTTCCATCATGTTACTAAAAATACTTTGCATTTGCGGACTAACCCCTTCATGGCTTGAGATGGTTTCTCCTGCACGCGAAAGTTTTTGATTAAAAGTTCTGAACGCTTCTTTAATTTTATAAAGAAAGTGAAGAAAAAAATGTTTGAATGCTGGCTCTTGTAAAAACACTGGATCTAAATCTCGTACTGCAGCAATAGCGTCTAAAATTTTTACTAATTCAATTAATTGATCGGCTTCTATCGGTAGTTTATGAATTTGGCGCATAAACGCCTGAGCAGATACTGTCATATGCCGGGTAAACAGCTCAACACGCCAAGTAAAATAAGCGCTCGCCATGCCTTCTGCCTGCCTTGCTTGAAAATTGATCGCTTCAATTTGTTGCCGACCGGAGCGTTGTATTTTTAATGTTGAATTGAGGTGCGAGCTCAAATTCAATGTCGAACGTGAGGTAAGATCTGATCGCTCACTTATGGCTGAGCTTGCATTTAAGCCACTATTGAGGGGAGAATCAAATTCGAATTCATAATCAGAGTTTGATGCTGTAAGTATATTTTGTTCGTTTTTTGCTAGCTGGTAGCTGTTGCCTGTATCTACATCTGTCCGTAGTGCTGCCATCAGTAATGTAAAAAAAGGGATTAAACGTCGTCCTGTGATACGTGCTGAACGTGCGTTTTGATAGATTGGATTGGATTGATCTTGACGTGCGATGGGCTGAATAAAACGAAGCTCCAATGTTTCTAGACCTTCAGCAAATTTATCCCAGCTGGGTTCAGCGCAAGCGATGGTTTTTTCTTTTAACGCAGCAATCAACGCAGCACGATCATCATAAGGTAAGTGTGTAAAGATAATAAGAATATCAATAAGGGTTGTGACACGATTGTTCAGATAAGGGATATTATGGAATTTTTTAAAATACGGCTGAAACCTATCAACAATGGCATTATTACCTTGAAGAACCAGGGTTAATTCATCAAAGCAGGATGATAGAAGATCGGCTGCACGATCGTCAGGTACCATCATCCCAGCTTCTTTACTGTCTCGTTGATACAATAACTTAAACAGCGAGGTGTTTAAGGTTTCCAGCACACGATGTGATGTGTTGGTTAAATCAGCCAGGTTGATGGTATTGACTTGATCATATCGGTACGCTTGGCGTAAGTTTTTGACTAATATCTGAACCGATGTAATAAATTTAAGCAAGAGTTTTGATTCTTCGCGAATACGTCCAAACATGTCGGTATGCACGAGAAAAGGTGCCTCTTGCGGGTTTAAGAGAGAATTTAATAAAATAAGCACGCGATCACAGTATTTGATACACTGATCGATGGAGACGTGATGCCCTGTTTTTAAGTCACCGGGGTGCTGAAGGTTCCACATTAAGTTGCCTAGCGTTATCATGATAAAACGCGCTGAACGCCAATTGTTTAAAAAATTTCCTTTTTCAGCGACGTACTTACCCGCTGACAGCAAGGTATATCGCTTATAATATTCAAATGCTCGCTCGATACCTTCCAAAGCTTCAGGTAATTTAATTCGTAAAAATTTATCAATAAGGTTGCGTACGCGGTCCACTGCATTCATGCTTGCGAGCGGCTTTAAAACTTTGGTGTCCATGGTATAAAACGGTAGAACAAAATACATCGTTTTTGCACCGGGTTCCGCTGCCTCAATCCGCCGAATACCAGAGTAACGCATGAGCCATAATTCTTTTTCAAGCTCAAGGTAATATGCTCGAATTAATTTTTGTTCAAACTTAGGTTTAGGTGTCACACCCGATTCACGGACACCAAACATGGATACTTGCTCAATGATTTCTTCTTCGAGTTTCGCGTGTTTTTCGCCAATCGTCTTCCAACTTTTAGATACCACGCTGACGGCACCAACAAGGCCAAGCACAACACCACCAGCAACAATGGCTGCTGCGGTTTGGTTGTGTGCAATGATGGACGTGACGCTCATCGCGCCTTCTCGGAATGTTTCGAAACGTTCTTCGACTTTGGCTTGCAACCCCTCCAGTGGCGGAGGGGTTCTACCTGGGCTTTGATTCACGGCGGCGCGATAGGCCATTTGCAACATGCGTGCTTCGAGTGTACTCGTCATACATTCATCCTTGAATAGTATTAAATATACTCTACTATCCAATAGATTTTTACGCGTTGTCAATGCCGTTGTTTTTGAGTTGAGCAATTACGGTATGTTAGGTGCCTCAACATTAGCGCTATTTAAATCAGCTTGTTCCGAAGGATTATTTGCAAAAATACTGGTGTTGATTAAAGCGCTCGCATCAGATCTTAATTTATAATTATTTGCGGAGAAGGTAATCTCGTTGACGCAATGTTGAGTTCCCAAAAATACACCCGTAAAGATTGCACAAGCTGCCGTATATATACCTGATGTATAAACAAATGATACGGGCTCTATACATAATAAAATAACGGCTGTTATCAGTGCGCCGCCTATGGTTTCAATTATTTGCTCTTCGTTATCAAGCAGCGCACACATAGCGAGCAGTGCGAAAATAAGCAGAACCCATAGACTCATCCCTGCATCAGCTAGGGCAAGTGTAAGCGTTACAGCGCTTGCCGCAGTTAGAAGGGCGATTGAGGCAAGTACCGCAATTCCCGCACTGTAGATCAACGCGTTCATGACATCACGATCAAAAATATAAGCAAGCTTTTGATTTAATAATCGATGCAATTCTTTATCATTGAGGGCTTTGTTTTCAGCAGAAACTTGAGTGTCAAGGTGGTGGTCGAGTCGTGCAAGCAATTCTAATGTGTAGTCTAAGCCATCATCATCTATCTGGTCTGAGCTGAGTAACGCTTCTGTTGTACTCATCAAGGATTGATATGCTGGAGGTATCTTATTCGTCAGAAATCTCGTCTTAATTGAGTTTTGATAATAACGAATCCAATGCGTGTGATCAGCAGAGTCTTTATCCGATGAGGTAACAAGGCGTTTATAATCTTTAGGTAATTGCGACATATGGAATCTTACTCAATCTGCTTTTTATGGCCGATCATCATACATTGTGATGGTGATTTGTCAAATTGTTTTAACCGTATAAGCGGTATGAGATACTTAATATTTTCATGGAGTTCATGTAGAATATTTATATTGTTATCTAGCTGATGTACCTTATATTCTTATGCTCAGTGTTGTTATTATCACAAAAAATGAAGCACATCGTATTTCGCGATGTTTAGAATCCGTGCGTTGGGCGGACGAAATTATTGTACTTGATTCAGGTAGTATTGATGCAACCGTTGAGATTGCCAAAACGTTTACCCCGCATGTATTGATTAACACCGATTGGCAGGGTTACGGTGTTCAAAAGCAGCGTGCTTTATCCGAAGCGACCGGTGATTGGGTGCTTCATCTTGATGCTGATGAGTGGGTGGATGCACAACTTAAAACACTATTTTTGAAAATTATAAAAGAAGATAAGCATGACGCTTACCGTGTGCCGATTCGTTTATGTTTTTACGGTAAACCGTTACGCTATTCATCGAGCCCAACCCGTCATGCGCGCTTGTTTAAACGCGAGGGAGCCAAATTTAGTGATGATTTAGTGCACGAGAAAATTATATTACCCGATTGTGCGCGTATCGGGCAGTTGAAAACACCACTGCTGCACGATTCATTTTTAGATATCAGCCATGCCATTCAAAAAATGAATCGTTATTCTTCGTATTCTGCACGGATTAGTTTAGCTGAAAAAAAGCATATGGGCCTGTCTCGCGCGTGCTTAAGCGCGGGCTGGATGTTTTTACGTTGTTATTTTTTGCAACGAGGTTTTTTAGACGGCCGCTCAGGCTTTATACTCGCAATTTTAAATGCACAGGGGAGCTTTTATCGTGGCATTAAACAAATTTACCCTGACCAATCGGATTGATACGCACGCTGGAATCTTGCGGAGTTTGTCGTTTTGGTCGTCTTTTTTTATTGTGCTGACGGCATTTATGATTCCCATTAGCTCAACGTTCAGGAGTATCGGTGTAAGTTTAAGTGTGATTTTAATACTGCTGGATTCATCACGTCATGTTGCGTTAAAAAAGCTATTTAAACACTCCACGGTCAAGTTAGCTCTAGGTTTTTTTATGTTGACAATGCTGGCGTGCTTGTGGAGTACCGCCAACGTACAAGATCAATGGATCGTGCTCGAGAAATATAGCAAGCTGATTTATTTACCGTTTTTTATGCTTGCATTTCGGGACCCACGTACGCGAAGCATGGCACTTCATGCTTTTTTATTAGCGATGTTAATCACGTGCGTGCTTTTATTATTAAAAGCCGTGGGGGTGGTGCACTACGGAGGGGATGATCCGGGTGAAATGTTTCGTAATCATATTATGACCGGGTACATGATGGTTTTTGCAGCGTATTTAGCTGCTTATTTGGCTTATCACGCACCATGCTTTCTTCATCGAATTGCCTACGGATGTTTAGCATTGTTGTTGAGCTATCAAATATTATTTACGGGCACGGGCCGTATGGCGTACATCGCTTATGCACTACTGGCTGCACTGTGGGTATTCCAGATTTTTTCTTGGCGAAAAGCGTTGATTTTAGCCGGATTAGGTGGCTGTTTGTTAGCCGGTGCTTATACCATGAATCCAACCATACAGTTTTTGGCGCATCAGGTGAAAGATGATTGGGGTTTGTATCATCACAATAAACGAGACACTTCGCTTGGTTTTCGCCTGCAATTTCATACCTATGCGTATGATTTATTTAAGCGTCATCCGTGGCTTGGCAATGGAACGGGAAGTTTTTCACATACCTTTCATATTGAAAACCCTGTGCCCGAATGGAGCGCATCGCGGTCCAAGCTTTTAGAGCCGCATAGTCAGTATTGGATGGTGGCATCTGAGCTGGGTATTGTGGGATTGTTCCTGTTTATTTTATTACTTGGTAGTTTATGTGTGAGCTGTTGGCGCACACCCGAGACGCGTGCGTTGGGTTGCGCCGCGTTATTACCGATGTTACTCGGTAATTTTACGGATTCACTGCTGCTTTATTCGGGAACGGGTTATTTTTTCTTATTGTTTACGGCGTTGGCGCTAGCTTCTCATCCTAAAATTTCCAGCACGTTGTGTAATCAAGCTGCCTCATCGGATGCTGTAAGGCCTCCTCCGTTACAAGCCAAGGCTGGCGCGATTCAAACATAAATGCCAGGGTGTTTTGGTATTGCTCGGGCTTAAGCGCTTCTTGTGTTGCTAGACGAAAGGTCTCGGCATCAGGCCCGTGTGGTGTCATGCAATTATGAATGCTGGCCCCACCCACTACAAATCCATCGTGTTTTGCGTCGTATTCTCCAGAAATAAGCCCCATCATCTCACTCATGATATTACGATGGAAATACGGAGGCCTAAACGTATGTTCGGCCACCATCCAGCGTGGAGGAAAAACCACAAAATCTAAATGTGCCACACCCGGTGTATCACTGGGCGATGTAAGCACGGTAAATATTGATGGATCGGGATGATCAAAACTGACCGTACCCATGGTATTAAATAAGCTTAAATCATAGCTATACGGCGCATAATTACCATGCCAAGCAACAACATCTAAAGGCGATGTATTGTTTTGAGATATCCAGAATTTATTTTGGTATTTACAGATAAGTTCATGATGATGTGCTTCTGTTTTTTCAAGCTGTTCAAAACATGCAGGTGGATACATAAAGTGTCGAGGATGGGCCAAGCCGTTAGCACCCATCGGTCCAAGCTCAGGCAGCCTAAGCGGTGCACCGCCATTTTCACACAGATAACCGGAGGCATGTTTATTTAACACATCCACAGCAAAGCTTACGCCACGTGGAATCACAGCAATTTGACCGGGTTTTATGCTTAAAACACCCATTTCAGTACGTAATATAACTTCGCCTTGATAGGGCACGAATAATAATTCTCCGTCACGATTACTAAAAAACCGGTGTTTTGAATTCATGGATTGGGTGCATTGATAAATAAAACTATTTAAATTTTGATTACCTGCAAGATGAAAAAGTCCGTCAATAAAATCATGCTCAGCATGAGCTCTGGGGTGTGGTGTTGGATGGGGTGACCAGCGCATTGGGTTTGGCGGTTGAGTAGACGAGGGGGGCTGTATAAATTGTTTGGAATAGAGTGCATAATCATGATGATCAGCAGAAGGCTTAAGGCGGTAAAGCCAGCTATGTAAATTATGATTTCTGGCTTCTGTAAACGCGCTGCCGTTGATTTGTTCGGCAAACAAGCCCTCTGCGCAGTGCTGAGGTGAGTTTTGGTTGCTCGGTAGTGCGCCGGGTGATGCTTCTGTTGAATGATGATTTCCAAATCCGTTTAGCATCATGCTACTCTCCGTTCTTCATCTTATATATCTTATGTTTAAAGCATACTATAATTCAAAAAAATTTATTTATTATTATTTAAGAGAAGGGGTTTGTACGTGGCTGGGCATAGTAAGTGGGCAAATATTCGTCATCGAAAAGGTGCGCAAGATGCAAAACGTGGAAAAATTTTTACAAAATTAATTCGTGAAATCACGGTGTCAGCACGTCAAGGCGGACCCGATGAGACCTCTAATTCACGTCTTCGCGATGCGGTAACCAAAGCACTCAAAGCGAACATGAAGCGCGATACAATTGATAATTCGATCAAACGTGGCGTGGGCGATCTGGATGGCGCTGAGATGATTGAAATGCGTTATGAAGGTTATGGTCCTGCAGGTGTTGCGATTTTAGTGGATTGCTTATCCGATAATAAAAATCGCACCGTGTCTGAAGTGCGTCATGCCTTTACAAAATATGGCGGTAATTTAGGAACAGATGGATCGGTCGCTTATTTGTTTAATAAACAAGGTGAAATTTTATTAGCACCCACGGCTGAGCATGAGCGTGCGATGGATATTGCAATTGAAGCAGGTGCTGACGATGTATTATTGGAAGGTGATCAACTTGAAGTGGTGACTCCCGCGGATAGTTACCATGCCGTACTGACTGCGTTCGAATCGGCTGGGTTTGAAGTGGAAGAGTCACAACTTACCATGCGCGCACAGACCTCGGTTGAATTGCCAGAAGATAAACTTGAGACGTTAGAAAAATTGATTGATGCTTTAGAAGATCTTGATGATGTTCAAGAGGTGCATAGCAATGCTGATTTTCCTGTTATCTTAGATTAAACACGGCTGCGATAATACTCATGCCTCCAAGAATAAGGGGGCTTAATATCATGTTTAAGACATGGGTCAGTAACAGCGCAATAAGAATATAAAATCCGTACGGTTCTAATTTATTGTATTGAAAGGCGTGTTTTGGCGAAAGAAACGATGTTAAAACACGACTTCCATCAAGCGGTGGAATAGGTAGTAGATTCAAGAATGCCAGCACAAGATTAATCAGTATGCCAGCTTGGCCAGTAAGTACAAAATATAATGCAAGTATTGAGGTGGCAGGATTTAATATCAACCCTATTTTTAATAACGTTGCCCAGAGCAACGCCATAATAAAGTTGGACGCAGGCCCTGCGGCAGCAACTAAAGCCATGTCACGACGTGGTTTGTTCAGTTTACGCCAGCTAATCGGTACGGGTTTGGCCCATCCAAATACAAATTGAAAATTACTCAAATATAAGGGTCAAATCTATTTATAATGCATTTTAATTGCCAGAAGATAAACTTGAGACGTTAGAAACATTAATTGATGCTTTAGAAGATCTTGATGATGTTCAAGAAGTACATAGTAACGCCGATTTTCCAGTTGATGCATAAGAATTATTCTCACTATAATAAGAATAATTTGAAAAAAAGCTCGAAAGGGCTATAATTCTTATTATAGTGAGAATTTCTAGGATTTACTGATGGATACACGTATTATTCAAAGCAAGAAAGAATTAGCAGAAGTACTTAAAATACGACGGCATCAATTAAAAATAACCCAAAAATCATTGGCTGATTTTTGTAATCTTTCTCATAATGGTATTAGTCGTATTGAACTTGCTCAAACCGATGTCCAGCTATCAACCCTGTTAAAAATGTCTAAAGTGCTCGGTTTTAAAGTTGTACTTGAGATGGAGTCATGAAATCCCTTTATGTTATTTATGAGAATCAGCGCGTAGGTATTTTTTCACGTGATGATAACTTAGTTTCTTCTTTTTCTTATGATGAGCAGTGGCAAATCGGTAAGCATAGTTTTCCCTTAAGTTTGGTCATGCCATTATCGACCCAAACGTTCAATAATAAAATTACGCTGTCTTTTTTTGAAAATCTTCTTCCCGAAGGTGATGTGCGTGATGCATTGGAACGTAGTCATCATATCCAAGGATCTTTTGAATTTATAGAGCACTTTGGCCAAGATTGTGCTGGCGCTGTTACGATTACAGCAGATGAAGCTTTTTCGTATAATCCTCATGAAACGACGTTAAAAAAAATAGATATCGAAAATATTTATGAGGCAATAAGTAAAAAAAGATCGGTTGTTGAAGTGGTGTCTCAAATGGAACCGGGGTATCTTTCACTGGCCGGAGCACAAGATAAATTTGCAGCTATTTTACAAAACGGCCATATATTTTTACCTTCACATGGAGCGCCGACGACGCATATTATCAAAACACCCATTCTTCGCCACGGTATTAAAGAATCTGTATATAATGAGTTCTATTGTATGGAATTAGCTCGTGCTGTTGGCTTGCATGTCGCTTCTTGTGAAGTTTTAGAGGGTGCATATCCTTTGTTTGTAACCGAGCGATACGATCGTATGAAAGATAAAGAAGGGATCGTACACAGACTGCATCAACAAGATTTTTGCCAAGCGCAGGGGATTGTTAGCGAGGAAAAATATGAATTTAAAGGTGGCCCAAGTATTAAGGCAAATTATGAATTATTACTTCATCATGTTACCCCAACTCAACGTATGCATGCGTTGCAACAACTTCTGTCTTGGGTGAGTTTTAATTTACTGATTGGTAATAACGATAGTCACTCTATAGTGGACCCCATCGATGAGACAGCAAAACCTTAAATCTTAGATAGTGTCCA
>CAXBBS010000002.1:0-261601 GCA_963974485.1 uncultured Legionella sp. | reverse complement strand
GTATGGCCGAACAGCTTTAGCCTACTTAATAGCTTCTTTTCAAAATAATCACGTCCAATTTGATGATTTCACGCAATCTGCGATGGCATTAGCGAAGGCAGGTGCAGATACCACGGTTCGTTCCAATACTGGAGCGGAGCCTACCCTGTTAGCTGTGCTTGCCAGTAATAATAAAAATGGTGCAAATAATGATGCTATTGCTGAGGTGGCCTCTTTAAATGCTTCTGCTTTAGAAGCTAAAGATATGTATGGCCGAACAGCTTTAGCCTACTTAATAGCTTCTTTTCAAAATAATCACGTCAAACTTGATGACTTCAAGCAATCAGCGATGGCATTAGCGGGGGCAGGTGCTGATACCACGGTTCGTTCTAATCGTGGAGCGGAACCTACTTTGTTACATGTTCTTGTTCTTAATAATACAGACGGTGTAAATGATACAGATATTAAAACCTTGCTTGCGAAAAATCCCGAGCTTATCAATGCTACTACGAGCCGTGGTCGTATACCATTGCAGGAACTGCTTCAAAATAAGCGCGATACCTCGGTTGAAGAGGTTGAACAATTACTTCTGTTAGGTAGTGATTTGAACTGTGTAGATAATGACGGAAAAACATTATTGCATACAGCTTGTGCCACCAGAAACTTAGATGTTGCCAAGCATTTAGCTGGTCGGGAATTAGATTTAACTGCTACAACGAAGAATGGCTCTTCTATGTGGCATTTATGCATACCTTATGGTGTGAATAGTGATCAAGAACAAGATACAGCGATACACGAATGGTTGTATGAGCAAGAGCTTGATATCAATCAAAAAAATAATGAAGGTAAAACAGCATTACACGTGGCCGCAGAATATAATAATACGCTCATGATAGAGTGGTTGCTACAACATAAAGCTGACCCTGCAATACAAGCTTCAAACGGTAAGACAGCGTTACAGATTTTTGAAAAGAAAGGGTTTAATCTACCAGCTGAGCAGGGAGTGGAATATAAGATATCAAATCTGCTGAAAAAACTGAAAAACAAAGCCACTTCTCTGGAAGAAAGAGGCGAAACAAATGCCTTCGAGGCAGCAAATACATTACACGAACAATTATTGAATAGTTTTCAAACTTATATGGATGCCCCTGTAAAAAATAAAGCAGTATTTGAAACGCTAAAAAGCGAGTTCGATGCCGCTATTGTTGAAGCAAGGCCGGAGTTAGAAAAACATCGCTCATGGTGGAATGATTTCACGGCTAACTTGACCATGCACATTGCTTTACTAGCTTGCACATTGGGGATTGGGAACGTTGTCGCTTTGTCTTACAATTATTATCAGTCGGGCGGTCAATCAATGTTCTTTAAAATGACAACAGACTCAGATAAGCATGTCAAAAATATTGAAGAGACTGTCGAGCAGTTGGGGAAAAACTTACCTCAGTGATACTTCGCTCCATCTGAATAAACCTTTGTAGCCCGTAATAGGGCTACATTGTATTTCTAATCCTTCTCAGGTAATTGATTTAAAGCTGCACGTTCGCGCTCCAACTCAGTACGAAGTTCTTCTTCTGTTGGTAAATAATGCAGATATTTTGAGGCAAAGAGCTGCTTGCTGTCGGCCAATACGGAATATTTCGCAACAGCTTCACTTTTTTCACTGCATAAAATTAAGCCGATGGTGGGGTTGTCGTCAGGGCCTTTACGGTGTTGATCGTAAATTCTCACGTAGGTATCCATTTGTCCCACATCTTGATGCGTGAGTTTGCCTATTTTTAAATCGATGAGTAGGAAACATTTGAGTTTATAATTGTAGAACACCAAATCAATGTAAAAATCTTGATCTTCTGTAGCGATTCGTTGCTGACGTGCCACAAATGCAAACCCTTTGCCAAGTTCAAGTAAAAATTGCTGAAGGTTATTGATGAGCGCTTGTTCTAGATTACTCTCCAATGTCGAAGCGTAGGGTAAATTTAAAAATTCTAGAATATAAGGATCGCGTAAGTAATCTTTGGGGTTATTCTTTAATGGCTCAATATGGGTATTCGCTTCATCAATGACAGGTTGCTTAACTTTGCTTGATAATAAACGCTCGTAATATAGTTTATCGATCTGACGTTCTAATGCTCTGACACTCCAAACATGGTCTATTGCTTCTTTCACGTACCATTCACGGGCTTGCTGCTTTTCTACGCGCAATAATACACAATAATGAGACCAACTTAATTTGGCGGACACTGTCTGCCAAATTGGATATAAGAGATAAAAGCTCCTCATATTTCGAAGATTACGCTCATTAAATCCCTTACCAAACTCTTGGCGTAACTGTTTTGATAATGCCTTGATTTGCTGCTGACCATAAGTTGCTCTACTTTTACCCTTTTGTTCATGCTCAACAATCAAGCGACCAACATGCCAATAGGTGTGCACCATTGTATGATTGATGGTCTGTTGAAGCTGGGTACGTGCTTGATCTAGTAGCGTCCGAATAGCAGATAATAATTCCGTGGCGATTGGGGCGTTCATAATATTTCTTCCTTTTCCGTTGGTTGGACTACAACGACTTCCGCAGACTCTATCACACCCATACATGTTAAAATATAAGTCGTAATGTGTTGTATGGGTTTTCGAAGGCGTTCAACATCTGTGATAATATAGCCTGCCGTCACATCGTTGGTCATTTTGTGGTTCATTAACCGCTTTAATGCGTAAGCAGATACATCTAAACTTTCAGCAATTGTGATAAACGTACGTCTTAAGTCATGAACGGTAAATTCAATCCCTGATGCCTTCGTGACATTGGCCATTTGTTTGCGTGGTTCAATAATATGACCTGCGACACCCGTTCCTGGAAAAACATATTCATTGGTTTGATTTTGTTTACGTTCGTTTAGTAGCTCATATAAAAAATCAGAGAGGGGCAGGGTATGAGGTTCATGATTTTTGGTATCGAGTATTTTTAAAGTTTTATCGGCGAAGTCGATTTGATCCCATGTTAACGTGGCGGCTTCTTGGCGACGTAACCCAGTTAATAGGATCAATAAAAGATAATCTCTAAATGTTTTGTTTTGTAGTTGTTCGAGTGCTTGATACCATGCCGACAGCTCGTGTGATTTGATAAACGTTTGACGTCGTTTTATACGATACCAAGCACGGGTTTGTGAGAGTCGTTTAACGGGGTTCTCAGGTATGAGTGTTCGTCCTTCGGCATCTTCATACTGACCTGCAGCAAAGTTAAATAAAGCACGCAAAACGCGCATGGACAAATTAGCATAAGCTTCGCCGTGCAATTGACCTAGTTTTTTGTGATGTCTGGCAACGCTATCTTTAGTAATTGAAAGTAGAGGTTTATTACCCCAGTTTAGAAATGCTTTGTTTATGATTTGTTTGTAATTGGTGAGTGTGGATGCTTTTAACGACTTTCTAACGTGAATGTAATCGTTGAACACAGCATTTAATGTGAGTTCACGCATTTTTTCAGTTTGTTTTTCTGCTACAGGATCAATACCCATCGCAATTTTACCCAGCATTTTTTGTGCTTCTTTCCGAGCCATTTCAACGGTAAGTTCAGGGTAGCGTCCTAAGGTAATTCGAGACAGTTTAGTTTTGATGAGTTTTTCGATAAAAAACGCTTTCGTTCCGCCAGATGTCACTCGCACCCCGAATCCTTTTAAGACATCATCGTAATAACGTTTCTGAGTTGTTTTACCGACTTCTGTAATACATGGGATAGATAGTTTAATAACGGTTGATTTTGTGATCTTCATTTTAAGCTTCATTCCATCCGTGTCGAAAGCGTGTCGAATATATGTCGAAGGATTGGTTAAAATCCATTAAAAGAACGTATGACTTATTAGTTTCTTAAGTCATTATAAAATAAAGCTTATTAAAAGAAAATAGAAGCGTGTCGAAAGCAGTAAAAACCACCTAATTAAAATTCGTAATCAATAGGTCGTGCGTTCGATTCGTCTCAACGGCACCAGTAAAATCAACAACTTACGTAAAAACTCTTCTTTACATCGTATTTCTTGGTACCGGTTTTGGTACCTTTTCCTAAATGTAATCATTTGATATTAATTGTTTTACTCTAATTGATTCGTTATAAGTAAATTTTAGTAATATTGATTCTTGAGTGCCCAAGCTCTCTGGTCAAAATCATTCGTGCTTGACGATCCAAATCTTTTTCAATGCCTTTTAGGCTCTTAGAACTCACTCCTCCGGCCATTGGGCACAGTAATCCCTGGCCGTGTGGATCGAGCGCACGCGTTAATTCATGATAACGCCGTTGCGCATACGCATGTCGAAGCCCATGCAACTTAGAAACGCCTATGTCTTTCGTTTGCGTTTGATAACGGCTTAAATGCTGTTTGTAGGTGCGACCTACAGGAATCAACGACTCGCCTGGCTTAATTAGCTTAGATACGTCGATAAGCCACTGACGTTGTTTTTCATTTGTGATGCTTAGTGTTCGGCCGATCCCACCTTTGGTCCAGCTGGGTTGTATTTTAATATTTCTACCACTCCAAGCTTCACTTAATACAAATTTCATAGACTCTTCACGGCGAAGCCCAAACAACGCTTGGCTTTCAATTGATAAACGAATATGAGGATCGGTACACTTGCTAAAATCAATGTGATGAATCGCTTTGTTATGTTTAGGGGCGTAGCTTCTCTTTTCAATTTGATAAGCATCATTTTTAGGCTTTACCAAATTAGGTTTTTCCAGGGCTTTTGATGCTTTCCTGAGTTTAGACATGTAATTTTTGATGGTGGCGGTGTTTTTTTCCTGATTTTTCCAATGGGCCACAAGTACGTGCACATGTTTTGGTTTGAGGCCTTTTATGTGCGCCAGTTTAAACCCAAGTTCATGTAAATCTTTCACACAGCGGTTCAACATGTGTTTCATGTCCGCTTTACTGGCGTAGGAGTAGCCCTGAATTTGTTTAATAAGTTCATTGATGGAAAACTGCGCGCTTTTTAATTTGTGGTTAGCCACGTAAATACCCCCACAGCGTGGTACGTGACTTCAATCCCATCTCATCCATGATGGTTAACGTCGTTTTGTAGTGGCTGAGTGTTGTTCCGAGTTGTTTTTGGCGAAGCTGCGCATACACATAACGGTATGATTTTCGAGGTGGAAGCTTTAACACGCGTAACGCATCGCGCCAGGCAAAAAGCACAGCATCGTACCCATGGCTTTCGATTAAGCTTTGGTGGTTTTCCGTGAGTTGATTTAATTCCGCGAGAATTTTTGCTTGCTCTGTCGTTTGAAAGGGCACACATCTGTCTTCATTATTAAAGGTGATTTCACGCGTGAGCCACAGCTGATGCTCTTGAATATGGATGGAAGGCACCATGCGCATGGCTTCACTTAAGGTTAATCCAAAATGAATTTGCATTCCTAATAAAACACGGGCGATAGGGTTGTTCGCTTTCAGTACGATTTCTTGAGTGATATGTATTTTTCGTTGTGAAGAGATTTTTTTATGATGCCCAGCTGTTTATTTTTGAGTGAAGTTACTTTATATCCAAGACTCATAAGAAATTTTCGTATGATGGTCATGTGCTTCATCATGGTCGCAGGCTTAACTTTCTTTCTTTGCCAATAACGCATTAATTTATGAAAATCTTCGTTTGTTAATGCTTCCCAAATTTGTGGCGCATGACCGATAATAAAAAGGTCATCAATCACTTTATGGATAACATACTGACGTTGTTTTTTATCACGCAAGCAGCCGGAACGATTGTTTTGGATGTAATGATTGGCCGTTTGTCGCAATGATTTTTTTTGCATGATAAAGCCTTAAATATATTTGCCCTGACATAGCTAAGTGTTGATTGGGCAGTTTACTCAAAGGTGATACTTGGCTTATGCCACAAGGCCCACATCGGCAAATCAGTTGTAAACATCAAACAACGGTTTTTGGGTGGTTTTCCTCCTTAGGTTTTAAATGAAAAAGAGCTCGGAAAAACAGCATGCCTAAGCGCATAGGGTAGGGTTGTATTGTGAGGTTCAAATTCTTAACGAATTTGCTCTGACTGGTTACAGAAGGTCCTGAAGAAATCAGGTGATGGTTTTAAGGTTCCCGACTAACGCCCGGCCACTGGGTTAGGGAATGATGGTGGCTATTGCATAAGACCCGAAGGTTTCGCCTGAATTTCACAGGCTCATCAGTCATGCTTCGTGTTAAAATTTATCAAAACGGTACTTGCTCTGCAGGATTTAGGGCGCTTATTTTGTTCATTCGCGTACAGGGCATTTGAATATCGATGGTTACTTGATTGATTTTACTTGGGAAATTTTGAAATGCATATCTGCGTCACTGCAGATAAAAGCATCTGCAGTGACGCAGGGTATAGGCGCCGGCGTTTTACACGGGGCCCACAGGCACATGCACAATGAGTCACGACACTCCCGCAAAGCAAGAGGATTAACTTTTTGAGGGTTGAGTGAATGTCAACTTAGGTATAACACAGCATTAAAATGATGTGCTCGTATCACTTGGACTAGCAGAGGACATTTAAACGGTAGCTTAAGGTTTTTTTAAATAAAAGAGGCACTATTTTCCTCTTGCTTGTAAAGTTGAGGAGCATAAATAGAAATAAGTTCTCGACAAGAGCGACAACCTAGCTCCTTTCTGAGCAAAGTAAGATAATTTTCTACCGTTCTGACTGATAAGCTCATATGCCTAGCAATTTGTTTAGTTGAAAACCCCTTGACAAGCAATGTGAGACATTGCCCTCTTTGCGGAGATAAATACATAGGTAGATGTGTTCTCTTATTATGAATTAAAATTTGCTTTGCATTTTCTGGTTGGGCATGAGGCATCAGTATATCTTGAGATTTATTTTTTCTCTCTTCTATTAGCAATTGCTCAGTATGAAAATTTTGTTCGCCATATATTTTACATGAAGATAGTATTCTCTCTTGCTCGGCTTTTTTGATTATATTATTTGCTTTTAGCAAAAAATACAATCTTAAATCTCTAATGGTATCGAGCTCATTAACATAAAACTGGTTAATTGCATGATTATTTGCCCTTGAGAAAAAAACGGTGCGTTCTCTAAAGTTAGGATAATCAACATTTAAGGTTATGCCATTTCCACAATCAAAATAATACTCACCATCAAGCCACATTTGATGCTTAGGTGTTAGTGCCCATAATTCTATATTTGGCCGTTTAGAGCAATGTTTGGCAATATCATCACTTTTGTAGCCGCCAGATGACATTTTTTCAAAATAAAATTTTGTCCAGTCGGTATGGCTGGTTAGATTTACTGTCGTACCGTCAGGGTATATTCTATAATAAAAAATTCCGGTAATCTCGATTTTTTCCATTGGGGTAATAATCTTTTGGACTTCATCCGCCTTATCATAAAATTGTTCGAGTGTATTTGATAAAATCTTTTTCATTATTTTTTTACAGCAGATCAGTTTCTTTCATTGTAACACGTGAGGACAATAAGGTCCATTTTAGTTCATATTAAACTAATTTTTGAATAAAACACTGCCACTAGAGTAATTTCACTATATACCCTACGATGTCGTTTTTTTGAAGTTAGGGGTCAAATCTATTTATAATGTTATTTAAGGGGGAGGGGGTTAAAAACCATTAAAAAGAGATTTGACATGAGGATTCTATCCCCCCCTCTTTTTTTAGCTCACAAAGTAAGCGATGTGTTTTTTATTTATTTTCCCAGGTATAATCTCCACTTATTTTTAATTTAAAACTAGGTTTTGATTATGCTACCTGATGAGACTCAAGAAAGTAACCAACCTCGATCGGGTCTTTGGTATATTTGGACAGAAATCATCAACACAATCGATCATTTTTGGCGCCGTTTAACCGGGTATGGTGATCCGGATTTACCATTGAATTTTAATAGAGACGTGATTACGGTGAATTATGAGCCCATTCATCTTGACCCCATTTATTTTGAGTCATTTCATATAGAGCCCTTACATTTTGAGTCTGTACCTCTATTTAGATTGGAGGAAGAAATGGAACGACAACGGCAGGAGCGAATGAGGGAGTTCCCATTTAATGCGATTGCCCTGAATTTATCATTTTTTCAACCAGAAATATTTATCCCAAGACGACACTACTGGGAAGAAGAAATGCGGTCTTGGTTTAATCGAAATCAATCTCATCCAACAACAGTTGCAGAAAATCAGCTTGTAGAGCTGGAAGAAACACTGAATGCGCGAAAATTGGATGCATATGATGATGTGGCAATTGACGAGCGTTTCATATGTGGCATTACGCATGAAATTATGACGCACCCCATTTATGATAGAAATAACCCACATCAAAAAATGGACTTTAGAGCTCTATTGGAATGGCTTAAAGAACATAACACGCATCCTTTTACTCGAAGTGAGTTACATATTTCTAATTTAGAATATGATGAAATACTTAAAGTTGAAATTGATCTATTTGTTGCTAAAACGTTAGAAGCTTCAGTAAATCGCCCCTGAATAAGGGGGAAGATCGACGACTTAGTGATTAAGCACCGAAGCTGCGATTTATCAAATCTGAAAAGCTGATCTTGCCACGAAATAATAGAGTCCCAGATACAAGAGTAAAACTAAAGCAGGGCTCAAAAAGAACAAATATTTCTCTTGCAAACCCCTGTGCCAAACTCAAGTAAAATTGCCCACATCGGTGCGTAAGGTGGGTTATGACGGAATAAGTTGACCATTAACGGTCGTGAATTATAATGTTGATTAGGGGAATCGTGCCTGAAACTTTCAGTTCTATAATATTGGAGTTCGTCGAATGAACATATTAACTGTTATCGCTGTGATAGGCGTTGTTTTATTTTCTTGGATAATAATAACTTATAACCGTTTAATCGGGTTGATTGAGGCAATTGCAAATAATTATCGTCAAATCGATATTCAGCTGGATCGACGGTTTAAAGTATTTCAAAACTTAATAGAAACGGTTAAAAAAGCCATGGACTATGAGCAAACCACCTTAAAAGACGTGGTGGCTCTACGAAATCAAGCGCAAGCAGCCAAGGTAAGTGGTGATGATAAAGCACGTATTGCCTCTGAAAATGGCATTTCTAAAATAGCTAGCGGGATTAATTTGGTCTTTGAGCAATATCCAGAGTTAAAAGCTAATCAAAATGCCTTGCAGCTTCAAGAGGAAATTGTGAACACCGAAAACAAACTGACGTTTTCAAAACAGGCTTATAATGATAGTGTTGAGACGTTTAATGCCACCAAAAAATCTTTTTTTCAGGCAATGGTGGTTAGTTTCTTTTCATCAAAATTGGATAAGAATTTTGAATATTGGCAACTAGAAGCGGATGACGCTAAAGCTAAAGAAGATTACGCTGTAAAGTTTTAAGGCCTGAGTGTCATGAGCTTAAATAACTATCATGCGAAAAGTATAGACTGGCGAAAAAATCTTAGAGAAAATGAACGTAAAACGAAGATTGTTGTTTTTATTTTTCTTGGTATATTTCTTTTGGTTGGTTTGTTGTTTGATACGTTTTTGGGAATAGGGCGTTACCATATGCCTATTGAGACCGTCTTTCAAGCCTTACTAACCTTTAAAATTTTTCCAATAGCGACCTGCACGATGCTCGTGATTGCAGGCGTGAGTTTGCTCATCACTTACCGTTTTTATGACAAAATTATGTTGCTTGGGACAAACAGTCATATAATCACCGCTGAGAGTGCTCAAAATCACGAAGAGCAGCAACTTTATCATGTGGTTGAAGAAATGAAGATCGCTGCCGGCATGAAATTTATGCCTAAGGTCTACTTGATTCAAGCTGAGTATATGAATGCCTTTGCTTCGGGCTATTCGGAAAAATCGGCTATGGTGGCGATTACGAGAGGGTTAGTTCAAAAGCTGAGTCGCTCAGAACTTCAAGCAGTTATGGCCCATGAATTAACGCATATCCGCCATCATGATATTAAGCTTACTTTAACGGTTTCTGTCTTGAGTAATATAATATTAATAGCCATTGATTGGTTATTTTATAGCATGCTATTTAACCGTGACTCCGAACAAAATTCTCAGGATAGAGGTTCCAGTAATAAACTATATATTGCGGTCATGATCTTACGTTTTGTTCTGCCGATGATTACCGGAATGTTGACGTTGTTTTTAAGTCGAACGCGAGAATATATGGCAGACAGCGGTGCTGTGCAGTTAATGCGGGACAATGAGCCCTTGGCTCATGCACTACTTAAAATAAGTGGGGATCACACGGAGCATCAGAGCGAGTATGCTATGAAATACGGCCAAACCGCTCATGAATCAGTTCGACGTGCTTCTTATATTTTTGATCCAAAAAAAATTAACGGTGTTAATTATTTCTCAGATATGTTTACCACTCACCCAAGCTTAGAGAAACGATTGGAAGCACTTGGCTTTAAAGCTAAATAGGGGGGCAGATCGGGGTTCACTCAGTCATGCTAATCTAACGAAACTTCTGTGTTATTTTTATGAACATGTAGTTATCCACAGTTCTCGTGGATAACCATGTGTACTTCTTTCTTAAAACCAGTAATTATCTATTGTTTCGAGGGTCATGGCCACTGAACCATCTAGAATGCTTGGTGTGCTTTTTGTTTCGAATTAGAGGTGGATGCGTCCGTTTAGACCTGTTGTTATGATTGATTTGTGATGGGTCCAAATGCGTAAACTGTTTTAATAATACCCATGTTTAGGTATGATGTCCCCAATAATCAATATCAGTATGATTCTTGTGAGGCTTTGTTCGATGAAGATAATGAATAAGTTTTTTGTAACGTTTTGTTTTTTGAGTTTGTTTTGTTCCTTGGCCGAAGCGAACGAAATGAGATTTTCATTAGGAAATGAAATCAACGAAACGTCAACATTGCAATCCAATGCTCTCTTTGGTTGGCCTTGGTGGGGAAGTGATCCGAAGCCTGAGCCTGAAATTACACCTGATCCCACAGCATTCCGGATGGATAATATTTTGGAATTAGAGGGGGAGTTGAACCAAGCTATTTTCGGTCAGGAATATGCTATTAATGAGGTGGCTAATTATTTAATAAGCTACAAAGCTGGTATTAATGATCCGAATAAACCCATAGGCGTCTTTCTTTTTGTCGGCCCTACGGGCGTTGGAAAAACGCAATTAGCTAAAGAGCTTTCAAACGTTTTGTTAGGCTCTAAAATCTATATGACGCGCCTTGATATGAGTGAATTCAGCACAAAAGAAGGTGTGTGGGGTTTAATCGGTTCTCCTCGTGGGTACGCTGGTGCAGAGGAAGGTGGCGTATTAACCGAAGCACTTCGTGGCAGAACGAACTCGATTATTCTTTTGGACGAGATTGAAAAGGCAGCACCAGAAGTGCTGAAATTGTTTTTAGCGGCATTTGATGAGGGCCGCATTACGAGTGGCACAGGAGAAACGTTTAACCTTAATTCTGCTATGTTTATATTAACCACGAATATTGCCTCAGAAGAAATTTTAGATCTTTCAAACGAAGGTTTCGACAATGAGAGTATCTTGGCACGCACCGAAGGGCGGCTTGTATCCTATTTGAGCCCAGAATTTTACAATCGAACAACCCCGATTATTTTTAAAGCGATTCCTCTTGAGCTGTATCCTAAAATAATTGAAAGAGAGTTGGCATTGGTATCTAAACGCTTATGGTCGGTTAAGAATATATACGTGACGTTTGACTCGTCTGTAAATAACTATCTTTTTAATTCGCTTCAGTCGAACCGTTTAGGCGTGAGGCCTCTTAAGCGTTTGGTTGAAAAGCAATTGGTTGGGAATTTATCGCACTTTATTGTGAGCACTAACCCAGAACCTAAATCACATGTTTTGATCTCGGTTGAAGATACTTATGTGATCATCAAAAATTTAGGTGTTCAGGGGTAAGTCGGGACAGTATATTAATGAGCATAGGATTATTATTATGGAACAACATAAAGCCCTAATTAAAATAAACCAACTACTGCAGGCTATTGCAGATAAAAATTTTAGCGAGTTTAAATCAGCGTTTAATCTCAATGAACCATTTTTAGATGTTTTACCCGGTGGGGTACGTATAGAAAGCGCTTTAGCGTTAATTGAATGCCACCGCGATTTTTTTGATGATCCTCATACCTCATTTGATTTTTCAGCTTTAATTGATATTGTCGAAGCAGACAGCATGCTATCAGCGGCCACACGCGTCAAAGTTGGTTTAGCCGACGGCAGCACTCGGCAGGTATATTTACGCCTACTTTATCAACGTAATCAGCAAGACGTGTGGTGGCCACGTTTACTACAAAATACGCTGATTGATGCTGAACACAAGGTGCTTGGTTAGATTGGTTACTAGATTAGCACAGATGTATTGGTTCTATATTCTACAATGTGATATAATCGTGTTTCTGTGTATTTTAAACCAAAGGGTTGGTTATGATGAGTTCAGCTGGGTCGTTGGGAGCTATGTATAATATTAAGCTCAGTGCGCTGGATGATACACAACGCTATTCTATCAATAGAACACGCTTGCATGTAGCGATTATGAATAACAATCTTACTCATTTCACAGCTCTTCTGAATTCGTCCGATTTACAAATAAATATTGTCGACGAAGAAGGGCGCACGCCGTTGCATACTGCTGCATTTTTTGGACGTTACGATATGGCCTGTGCCTTAATAGAACGAGGTGCTGCATGTAACAAACGAGATAATAAAGGGCATACACCGTTACATGATGCTGTAAATCCTGTTTTTGTAGATCTAACAGAGCAACACGTTCAAATAGCCGAGTTATTACTGTTCAAAGGCGCTAAGCCATCGATGCAAGCCGCGTCTGGGTTTACCCCGTTAAATTGGATGGGGAAATTTATTCGTCACGATAATATGAGTACAGCACGCTCCGGATACATGCTTATGCTTGCCAATCTATTAATCGCTCATGGTGCGAAGGTCGATGAGTCTGCGTATGAGTACGAGGATGCCAGTGAAAGCTCGATAAATATATCGAAGCGAGGTAGAGCGAGTGATGACTCACAAGCATTCATTCACACGCCATTAACCTGGGCTGTGTCTTTAGGGTTAGATGATATCGTGCGTATGTTTGAATCGCGGTTAAGTGTCGATGACAATGTTGTACTAGAAGCTGCAACATCTGATTTGATGCAATTAAGCTTATTATCTCCAAAACGTCCAAGGGCGGTGAGTTTTGCCGCACCATCCAGTTCGCCTTCTTCACTCACAACCGAGAATGATGATTTAGGCCAATCGGTGTATGGAGCAGGGTTATAAAACCCGTGCTTAAATTAAACGAAAAAATTGTTTTTAGGCAAATATATGAGTCCTTTATCCATAGTCCTTCCTGTTTTTCAGGGATTTTTAAATCAAAATATAATTGAACAAAAATACATACAAGAACATATGCTCAATTATTATTTAAAAAAGCAGATGGAAAATCCAGCTGAAGCTTTGTTTTGTTTCTATGGTTGTTATTGTGTGGGTAGTTTGCTTGTCTCCGTTGGTGTGAGCACAATAACCGGTGCTGTTCACGGTCTTTTGGTGACGTCTCCGCTTGTGAGTGATACACAACAACCAACAACAGCACCTCACTCGATTGCAGATATGGTTGAGGCAGCTGGAATATTTATGGTAAAGCGAAGTGTTCGTTGTGTGAGTGGTGCTGTAGGCGGTGCCTATCAGGGCGCTCGTGATAGCTTAGGTTTTATTGCTGCGCCATGGGCACGATTATTTCGGCCTTGGTTAGGTTCTGAGATTAAAAAGCAAATATTAAACGAGTCAAGTCCAAAAGATTTTTTAATACAACCCGACGTGCGTTCAGAACGTTCTTCGTCAGATATAACCGAGCGGGAATCCTGGAACCCTATAAACGCAAGTCATAGCGTAAGCACGTTAGGGCGTTGGTCTCCTGTCAGTGCGTTTGATCAAGATGTTGTTGAATCAAAATCAAAACCAGAATCGGAAGATGATATGTATGTCGTATTATCACGGCATTATGAATCAGACGAGCATCCAGTGTGTAGATAATGCTCAATTGTATCGGGTGGCCAAATATGATACAGTCGGCCCATCTTCAATTTATTAAAGTGATGACTATGAATCCTACCATTAATAAAATATACGAAAACGATCCAGATATCCAAGGCATGTCAATACAGGAGCAGCACCGAGTACGAAAAGCCATGATATATGTGATGCAAACGATTCAGAAGGTGTTGCATGATACAGATGTAACGGAGTACATAGATGCAGCAATAGGGACCCCTGATAAAGCATTTAAAGTTGCTAGGGCATTTAAATTATTAGAAGCTTCAGATCTACTCGAGCAGGGTGATGCAAAAGAAACAATCATAGCGGTTATAACACAACCAAATCCGGAAGATGAAGCGAATGATATATTGAGAAATAACCTAAAGAATATTTTCTTGGGAGCATGTGAAAAAATTAATCAATCAAATCATCAAGCTGCGAAGCTGGATTTTGTACGTGAAATCATGAAAATAATGCGTTTAACGATTCAAAAATTTGATGCTCATGAGCCTGGTTTTGATTACAACGCTTGTCAGGATATAGCAAATAAAATACAAAGCTTGTCGTCTAACGTGGTAGAAGGCCAATTAACGCATAAAGATATTCAAGCTTTTATTCAAGCTACCCAAGCTTATACAACGTGTGATCGTATGAAAGCCGCGTTGGCAGCGCTTGCAGGTGCAGCACTCGGGCTTGTTGCGGGGTTTGCTGTTGCAGGGGTGCCTGGTGCTGCTCTTGGCGCGGTTGTCGGTCTTGGTTTATTTGGTGCAGGCTACGCATCGTCACATCAGAAACCCTATCCATTCACGGATCTTGTAGACGCTGCAAAATCTCTGATTTCCGCATAAAGGTTGATTTTAACTCAACGATTTATGCTTATTTAATTTGAGAAAATATAAAATGAAAGAATTTAAACCATCTCAGAAAGTTGATCCAGAAGGTAATTATTTACCCTTTCAAGGTGTTACGGTAATTTCAAGCATTCATGGTGAGCACGACATCTGGAAGGCGGTTCATGATGGTATTCGCTCATGCCCTCTGGTTATGGAGTATTATTCAATATTACCGTGTGATAGTTACCATATGACTGTTATGGATTTATATACTAAAAAGTTTGATGGTGGTGAGTGCTGGGAACAATTTATCACAGAAAAAACATCTTTTTTCCGAGCATTAAATGAGACGATACATGATAGCGATTATACGTTTAATCCAGAAATAACGGTTAGCCGCTCTCATGTCACAAGCATTATCTCATTGCTCGTTCAATTAGATTCAGAGCAACAATCAAAGATCCGCGACATTGCAGAGAAATTTGATCTTACGGTTAAGATACCGAAGCATCTGCATATTACTTTAGGTCACCTGCATAAAGAAATTTCTTCTGAAACACTCACGATGATACAAACTCAAGTTCAAGCCGTTTTAGAGAGTACTGAAAATTTATTCAATAATCTCATATCTCTTCAAGCGCCTCAATTATGCTATTTTCATGATATGACTGCATTTACACCGTGGGATGGAGGTAGCAATCCGTTTATGAGTTCGTGTTCTCTGGGGTTATGGGGAAGAACAGAATCTCCTGAAACAACGCCACTTGACCGTGACGGTTTGAAGCCTTTATGAGATTCAGAACACAAATATAGTCGATTAATGCAAGCGTGGCGTGAGGGCGTGATAGGTCCGTTTATGTTGAACCAATTGGCTGTGGCCTTTAGGTGATGTCGCTTGCGATCGAAGCATCTTCGGCAGTTGCTTTAAATTTTTTTTGTTATCTTTTGTTGCGTTTATTTTGATCTTAGGTTGATGATGTCTTTTTTGAGTCAGGTCTGTGATTAACAAACTTTCTTCAGTTAATCGCTGAATAAATCCGTCAAACGATTCAGGTGTTGGAAGTTTGATGGTTAACGTGTTTTCCTCATGATGAACGTGAGCATCCTGATTTTTCAGGTATTTTGACTCATGTTCGATTGCCTTAAAAAGCTTATCGAGTTCTTTTTGTTCATCTTTGGATAAATTATCACGTTGTGAAAATACAAGTGAGCCTGCACCTAGGTCTAGTTTGATGGAAAGGAGTGCTAGGGGGGGCTCATACATATGGATATCGTCTGTACCATCTACATATTGCCATAAGCTGCTTTCTGAAAATGTATCAAGTGTAGATTTTGACGGGAGGGGGTGGTTAGAGTCGCCATGTCCTTTGCAGAGAGGTAGGCCCATAGCTCGGCATGTGCTACATGTATTGTTTTCGAGAGCTATGGAGCGTGAGTTTGCATATTCATTCAATTCCATGTGAAATCCTACTTATCTCATCTATAATTGTAGTATAGCTTGCAATTGTGAATATGCTTTGGTCTGGAAGTTTTTTGATTGACCGGTTATGTGAACGTGTTATGTAACGGGGATTTTATTTTTATGCCGCATATTTAGTGTTGAATACAAAGCATGATATAAAAACTTCAAGCAGTAACGGGCAATGAAGTATTGCACGCTCCTCGTGCAAGTGAAGTTAATGCACAAAGTTATATTTATCGTTGGGGTGATTGTGAGATATTTAGAAATTTAGCCGCCGTTAGGGACCTATTTTAATAAATTTATTTGATTTCGAATATTATGTTTTATTTTTTTTAAATAAATACTGCCTATAAAGAGCTCGATAATACTACCATAGAGCCAGCAAATGGCTAATATTATCGGTGATAAACCGACGTGATGCACAATCAGCCATAATACAGGAATGGTAAAAGCTGTTGTAATCACCATGCGAACGATAAAGGTAAAGCGTGTTTCTCCGAAAGCGTGCAGTACGGATGAGCCAATCATAGTGAAAACAAATGCACACGGATAAGTCCATAATACAAACATGGTATATTTGGCTAAAATAAACGTTTTGGAATCAGCCTTAAAGGCCGCGAATTTTAGAATAGGTTGCCACAAAAACAAAACAAGAATACTCGTGAATATCACATAAAGCATGCCGAGTGTGAAGCCTGCATTGAGATAGTTTCTTACTTGATGGAATTCATTTGCACCTAATTTGGTCGCTATAAACGTACCCACGCCCGTGGCTAAACCAATGATGGGTATAATCATAATATAGTTGATAACTAAGACTGCGCTTAATGAGGATAAGGCAGCGATACCCAAAGCACCAACCACCCAAATAAACGCGGTGTTTGCGGCTTCATCTAAACACGACGTTAATCCTGCAGGAATACCTCGGTGAAACATCGCTTTTACTTCAGAGGGCTTGAGCACAAAATATTTGAATTTAAGTTCGCCATGCTTGTAAAGCGTGCCTGCGAACATCAGCAACATGACGATTTCTGCGATAAGGGTTCCTAAAGCGCTACCTATCATACCAAGCTCGGTAAAAGGCTTGATTCCAAAAACAAAGACAGGTGTCAACATGATATTAATGATTTGGCCCAAAACAGAAACTTTAAGTACGGTGCTTGTTTTTAATATTCCATTAAAATAACTGATAAAGCCCGTGTTGATGACCATGAGGCTACCGTAAAAAATACCGACTCGAAAATATGTTTTTTCAAGTAATATAATTTCTTGAGGTAAACCACTCAGCGTAGGTAAATAAGAAAGCAATGGATATAATGCTAATAAAATAATAGCTAGAAATAGAGAATAGAGAAGGCCTGTACAACCGATTAAGCGATGATTTTGACCACCGCCATAGGCTTGAGCAATAAAACTTCTAGCAATAGAAGCCGCGCCAGTAAAAAACATAATGAACGTCATGAGCGTAAAGATGGTTGGGCCTGACGCTGCAAGGGTCAACTCTGAGTAGTATGCCAAGGTTAGTCGGTCAACAAGCATCATCATCATACCACCCGTCATGCTAAGCATCAGAGGTAAGCTGGTTTTACACAGGTTTAAATAAATCGTTAAGTTATGATGAGATGTTTTTTTAGACGGCATGATGTGTGCTCACTTAAGTGTTCACATCATTCTTTAACACCGGCAAGCACCATGTCAAGACATGCCGCAGCTGTAATCAGACGTTTCGTCGAGCTGATCGCTGACTTCATCAACAGCATCTGAAATATGTTCCGTAGGTACGCTTGTTTCATCGGGGGCGATGTGGCTTAAGGGCTGGATTGTATTCAATAAGCTTTCGATTGCATCCGTCAATTTTGACATATCTGATAGCGACATTCGGTCACGTGGATTATGAGCTGTGCTATTGAGGACGAGGTTTTTGAATGCCTTAGCAATATCTAAAGGAACTGCGTTGACGTGCAGCATCATGCGTTTATCTATGTCGATGGTATGTAATTCTGACGGCGGAGTAATCGTCATAAGGACAAATATTGTTACACCTAAGGCGTAATTATCTGTTGTTGTCGTGTTTCTAGCTCCTGTGATAAACAACTCAGGCGCTGCATAATCAGGCGTACCCGAAGATCGTGTCTGATTTGAGTCATCGATCGATAAAGCGAGTCCAAAATCACAGAGTTTAGCTTGCATGTGTTGATTTAAAAGTATATTTTCAGGTTTAATATCACGATGTAAAATATGCACCGTTTCATGTAAATAAGTGAGCGCATCGATTATATTCTTTGCGATCGAAACACGCATACGCAAAGATAGCATTGTTTTTTGTTCGTCATGAACTAGGCAATCAAATAAATCTTTGCCATTCATGAATTCTAAAATTAGGTATACATCGTTCTCGGGACTGTCATAGCGAGCAAATGCAGATACAATATTTGGGTGGGATAACGACGCGTGTAATTTAATTTCAGCCTCGTTTTCAGCAGGGGAGTTATTGAGTAATTTTTTTATTGCGACCGGCTCACCTTTAAAGCATCCAAAATGCACCTCTCCAAACCTCCCTTTGCCCAAGAGATTAATTGTGATTAAGTCATTTTTTTGTACTTGCGGTAATGTTGATCTAGGATGATTAAAAAGTTTAAACATGATGATAAAAAACTCCGGAAAGGCTGAGGCACGTTCTTGAATTAAAACATCCTAGAATTATACAAAGTGTGACTATAAAAAGCGAATGCTTCTAGTATAATGATTTGGATTAGGAACGTTTAATATATTCAAGTATGGGGGGGGCTTCTTCAGTATTCTCATCGTTGTGTGTTTCGGCACATCGTTGAGCGTCGTTGGGGGTGGACCAAAATTGATGAGTCAAATAAGCGCACCAGCTTGATGTCGCTGTTGCGGTTTGGGTGGCTGTTTCTGATTGAACGAGTTGGCTTAAGTTCACAGCGTTTTCGAGGAATAAAATCATCTCTGTATGACCGTGTTTGATGGCGTAGTTGAGAGGTGTTGTATTGGCATGGCCTAACGCATGGAGCAAGTTATGGTCTTGCGTGAGAAGCATGTTAACAAGTTCGATATGTCCTGCTTTGGCTGCACGATGTATGGGATGATCTTGACCTGGAATTGCTTGAGAAACGCTCGCCCCGTTTTCTAGAAGTAGGATAGCACAGCGATATTTACTCTTGGCGACGGCTATTTCAAACGCGGTCATGTTTGGATAGCGAATTTCTGCATATTGACCTTGTTTGTCAGGCGTTACGCAATTTATGTCAGCACCTGCGTCGAGTAAAAAAAGCACGATTCCAGTTTGGTTATACGCTGATGCGAGTTGCAGTAGAGAGTAACCTGAAACATCAAGCTGATGGATTAAGGCCGTGCTCTGTTGAATTAGAATACGAATATCATCTAAATTATTCGCGCGAATCATCTGCTGCAGGTTCATATTTTTGATTTTCATATGAGTGCAGTTGGCTTGCGCGCCTACTTTTTTGAGGATCTCAATTGTGCGTGAATGACCACCGGTAATCGCCCAATCTAAGGCGGAGTACTGGTGATGTTGTTCGTAGGCTGCATGACTTTGTGGTAATTGAGTTGCTAAATGAACATCTGCGCCGGCAATAAGAAGCATATCAACGAGAGCGTGATGTCCTTGAGATGCAGCCAGCAGTAAGGGGCTTTCATTGAATGGGGTTAGGGCATTAAGCAAGGCAAAATCGTGTGTAATGAGCTTGTTAACAACGGCGATTCGACCATGGCTGGCTGCAATATGTATGAGATGGATTTGGTTGGGTAGCGCGCTGGGTATTGTGATGCTTGGATTTGCGCCGTGTTTAAGAAGGTATGCGTAAAATTGATCATCTTCGATGCATTCTGCAAGGTGCAGTAGCGAGTAACCGTTCGCACCCAGGCAATTAAGCAGTTTTTTTTGATTTAATATGATAAATTCAACCATAACGAAAAACTCATGTGGGGTTATCGTCACGAGATGGGTTAAATCAGTTAATAGCATATGCATGTATTCAGCAACGCATGGTTTTGTGAGTGCAGGGCGTGGTATGGAGTTCGCAAGTAAATATTTATCTAAATACAAAAGTGTTCGGATCATAGATGTGGTTTTAGGCTTAAATTGACTCCAGCTATCTAAATATTTTGTTATATCTGATAATCGCGATCCATCCAGCCACAGATCGCTTGCAAAAGAACCGCGTCGCAAAGAAAAGTCGACATCAATACAAATAACACGTCCTTGATAGATAAGAAAATTTCTAGTGCCGCAAGCATCTGAAATAATATTGCCTGTATTATGATAAATCTCAATAAGTTTTTCTGAAATTTGTTGGTCGGAGGCGGGTGTGTTACCAAAATAGGGTATAACCCAACCACCGTCGGAGGTTTTATGGGCGGGATACTCAGGATTATGGAGGTCCCATTTTCTCATCGCGCGGTCAGTCGAATTTAGTGCATTTTCAGAAGCGTCAGAACTTACCATGGGTTTTTTTAACACCCACTGACCCGTGAAATTATCAGAACTCATGTGTTCTGTGGATATATCCGTTTGATTGTAATTACCAGAGCCTAACTTTATCCATGTAATGCTATCTGTTGCTTCTAACGATTGTTGTATGGTTGTATAGGGCATTATTGATTCATTTCCTAGAGGTAGTGTTTCTTTTTTTGGTTGTTTAAAAAAACTAAATTTTATCTGAACATCAAGTTTATAAGTAGGTCTTATGAAAATAATTATTGAAACAGATCGTTTAATATTACGTACGTGGACGGATGAGGATCTAAAACCTATGGTTCTGATTAATCAAGATCCTAAAGTCATGGAGTATTTTCCTAGTACGCTTACGCCTCGAGAAACACAGCAATTGGTCCAAAAAATAGTTGATCACGATGATGAGCATGGGTTTACTTTTTACGCGGTTGAAAGAAAAGATACGCATGAATTTATTGGGTTTATAGGTTTATTGCGTTCCAATTTTGAAGCACATTTTACACCAGCTGTTGAAATCGGTTGGCGGTTGTCTTCTGAGCATTGGGGGCAAGGATTTGCGCCTGAAGGTGCTCAAGCTGTTTTGGATTATGCTTTTCGTGTGTTGAATATACCTGAAATTGTATCGTTTACAACAGTGAACAATCAAAAATCCAGGCGCGTGATGGAAAAAATTGGGTTGCATCATGATGTCAACGATGATTTTAATCATCCTAAGTTAACGAAAGAAAGCCCTCTGAGGCATCATGTTCTCTATCGATTAAAGCAAGAAGCGTATCTTGCTAGAACATGATTCTCGCCTAGATATATTCAGCAGTCGCTAATTATGTTATGTATAGTTTTAAAAATTCAGGCACACGCTTATCAAGCCAATAATGTGCTTGCCCAGGGATTTTTCCGGAAATAAAGCCTACATGCCCGCCCTTAGCGCTGAGTTCAAGCGTAATATCGGATGAAAGTTCTTGGGGTGTTGGCACGGCAAGAGGTGTCATGAAAGGATCGTCTAATGCATGTAAAATGAGCGTAGGTGTTTTAATATTTTTTAAAAATTGACGAGAACTTGAAGCCTGATAATAATCTGTTGCACTTGAAAAGCCATGCAACGGTGCGGTGACATGCTCATCAAAACTCCAAAAAGAGCGGTAGGTTTTTAGTTTATTAAAATAAGTCGGCATAATATCCGGGTAGTATGTGTATTTTTGTTTAAACATGGCGGCGAGCTTATTTAATAAATGTGTTTGGTATAATTTGGAAAACCCTTGATTCATATGCGTGGCTAAAATATCGAGTTGGAAGGGAACGGATATAGCAACGGCTGCATGAATAAGGAATTGTTTTTGTTGTTCTCCCAGCCATTTTAATAAAACATTACCGCCTAACGAAACGCCAACCACGGATTTTTTTGTGTTCGGCTCTCTCGCTGCGAGTGTATTTAAGACAAAATTAAGGTCTTCGGTTTCTCCTGAATGATAAGCTCTTGGTAAGCGGTTGGGTGTGGCGCTAGCCCCTCGGAAGTGCATGAGTACGCCGCGCCATCCTGCGCGATTATAAGCATGAAGCTGACCTGCGACATAGGTCGAATGAACAGAACCTCCCAGGCCATGTAAGAAAATTACGAGGGGTGAATCATCTTTGAGGCCATTGATGGCCCATGCTAAATCGATAAAATCCCTGTCGGGTAATTCAAGGCGTTCTGTTTTATCAATAGGCGCTTTTAAGTGACGCGTCAATGATGAATATATTGTTTGGATATGAGGGTTAGAAAGCCACCATGCCGGTTTAAATTGACTTGAGTTCAGCACAAGCAGCCTAAAATCATGAAGATTATCGTTAATCATAACAGAACATGATGGCCAAACGTTTATTTGATTAAAAATCTTAATCTAACGTTATTGCGTATGGTATAGCGTGAGGGGGAACCGGCATGGTTAAATATAACCGATCAAGAAGGGAAAACACCCTTGGACCACGCAATTTAAGGCCTTTTATAATGCTTCGCCAGAAAATAGGATAGGTATTTATAACATATTGGCGTTTATTATTATTCCGACGATTGGCATGATGAGCTTATATGTCTGGGCTACTATTTTCTGGATACCGTAGGTTTGATGCGCCATATATAATTATATGCATTATTTCCAACAAAATTTTAAATAACGGCTATGCTTTAAGTTGATGGTATTACACCATCATTTTTATATGCTATTATATTCGTATGCTTCTATATTAGAATAACTAAATATTGGAATTAAGATGCCTTCTAGAATTTTAATCGCAGAAAAAATGGCTGAGTTTTTAAGCGCGATGGCTCATCCAAATCGGATCAGGATTATTGAGGATTTACACGCAGGTGAGCAGGATGTGAACAGCCTGAGGGATATTCTAGGAACCAGCCACTCGACGGTATCTCAGCACCTGTCTGTGTTAAAAGCCAAAAAAATTGTTAAGCATCGCAAAGAAGGTAATCGTGTTTTTTATCGTTTATCTCAGCCTGAGTTGGCCGGGTGGCTACTTCAAGGCTTGTCTTATATAGAAGGGGGTTTACAGTCAGAGGCGCAGATTAGATCGGCTGTTGATGAAGTGAAGACACTTTGGCATTACATACCAAGTACGACAAATAAAACCCAGGATGTTTAAATTTTTATGATTACTTCAAATATAGATTTAGCCGTAGAGCAGCTTCATCAGGGTGGTATTATTGGAATGCCCACTGAAACAGTTTATGGGCTTGCCGCCGATGCAAATTGTGAATCAGCCATCAAAAAAATTTATGCGATAAAAAAAAGGCCAAGTAGCCACCCGTTGATTATGCATGTGGCTCATGATTGGGATTTGCACACATGGGCTGAAAATATACCACCTTATGTATTGCCGCTGATAGAGCAGTTTTGGCCTGGGCCATTAACCTTGGTTTTGAATTTGAAATCCAATTCAGTAAGTCCAGTAGTGACCGGTGGACAAAACACCATCGCGATTAGATGCCCGCGTCATTCAGTTGCTCAGGATGTCTTGATGCGATTTGGCAGCCCATTGGTGGCGCCATCCGCCAATTTATTTGGAAAGATAAGCCCTACAACGGCTGAACATGTTGAGGCAGGCTTTAAGCGTGATAATTTAACCATTTTAGACGGGGGACGGTGTCAGGTGGGAATCGAGTCAACGATTCTTATGGCAACAGATAGTCGAGGTTATCAAATTTTACGTCATGGTATGATTGATGAGCGTGCGATTAACGCAGTGATATCGAATAAACGACTTAATGAGAAGATTGATGTTAGAACACCTGGTAATTTAGAGCGCCATTATGAACCGGAAAAACCACTTTATTTTATTCGTGACGTGTCTGAGCTGAACGAGTTACATCACCGTATTGATAAAAAGCCTTATATTCTTACGTTTTCTCAATACCAACACACAAAAAACCCATGGTATTGTAAGCTTCCTGTATCTCCCCAGGATGTAGCTCATGAATTGTACTATCAGTTAAGACGTGCTGATCAATCGGCTGCGGATTACATTGTCATTGAGCTGCCTCCTAACACTGATGGTTGGGAAGCTATTAAGGAGAAAATCACCAAGTCAGCCCAAAAATTACCTTTAGTTTAATGCGTTTTAATTTATAAATCATAGGAGAATAAATCTAATGAAAACGTTAACGAAAGAAATGCAAGATGCAATGACACCCGCGATAGCCTTAGATTTACTAAAAAAAGGCAATCAGCGGTTTATTAATAATTTGAAAATAAATCGTAATTTGCTGCAACAAGCCAATGAAACATCTGATGGCCAGCATCCGTGTGCAGTTATTTTAAGCTGTATTGATTCCCGAACCTCTGCTGAATTAATTTTTGACCAAGGGTTAGGTGATGTTTTTAGTGTACGTATAGCAGGCACCGTGATTAATGATGACATTTTAGGCAGCCTGGAGTTTGGTTGTAAAGTTGCGGGTGCTAAAATGATCGTAGTTTTAGGTCATACTCAATGTGGTGCAGTTAAAGGTGCTTGTGATCATGTTGAAATGGGGCATTTGACCGGTTTATTAAGTAAAATAGAACCTGCTATTAACGATGAAAAAACAGTGACTGAAAATCGCACCTCAAGCAACGAGGAGTTTGTAGAAAAAGTAACGGCTATCAGTATACAACGAACGGTTCAGGCAATTATGGATCGTAGTCCGATTTTAAAAGCGATGATCGATGCAGGCGAATGTGGCGTTGTTGGTGGGAATCATAATATATCAACAGGTGAAGTGACTTTTTATACTCATGATTAAACGTTCCCAAAATTAAGCTTGGAGAGTTTCGTGTACTATAAAAATCAACGCGTTTTATTGGCTTCAAAACATAAAAAAGAAAAAGCGATTGCAGATGTTTTTTTTAATCAACTTGAATGCCATGTGTGTGTTGAGGATTTTGACACGGATAAATTCGGTACGTTTACTGGAGAAATCGAACGACCGCTCACGCCGTATGAAACCTGCATTTTAAAGGCAAGACATGCGGGTGAGCAGTTTAATTATAATTTGAGTGTTGCGAGCGAAGGGAGTTTCGGGCCCCATCCCTCCTCACCGTTTATTCCAAGTGCGCATGAAATTATGGTGTTTATAGATAAAATAAATGACTGGATTATTGCTGAGCAATTAGTCAGTCATAAAACAAACTACGCCATGATAACGGTAGATAAGTCTACAGAACTTAGTGTTTTTTTGAAGTGCGTTGGTTTTCCAAAGCATGCATTAGTCCTTCAAACTAAGTCAACGCATGCGCTTGTTATAAAAGGAATAAGAACATCTAGTTGTTTATCTAGTGCCTTGAAACAAGGGTTTCAAGCAGATCCATATTTATTACTTTCAACCGATATGCGCGCCATGATGAACCCAACTCGTATGGACGTTTTATCCGAGCTTGCGGATAAATTAGCTGTTAGAATAGGTGAACATTGTCCTACGTGTAAGACACCAGGATTTGGATTTAAATCGACAAAGGGTAAACTTCCGTGCAGTATATGTGGCCTCTTTACGTCTTTACATGAAAAAGAGGTATGGGGTTGCATACAATGTGATTATTACGAAGCGCGACCCAGACGCGATGGTCTAACTGGCGCTGATCCGGGATGTTGCAATGGGTGCAACCCCTAATAACTTTATTTATTATATAAATACCACCGAGGTAAAATTTTTTATGACCATGTCTCGTCTTTTACAAAATGCTTTGAAACTTGCTGAAATTTCATTAAAAGCCAATTTAGAAAAAATTAATCGTATTAATGTCTTTCCTGTCGCTGATAATGATACGGGATCGAATTTGTTTCGTACGGTGCAAGGTGCTGCTGATGGTCTAGATGTACTTGGTTCAAGCAGCAATCTACTTGAATCGTATACCCAAAGCGTTTTTTTGAAGGCCAGTGGCAATTCAGGCATGATGTTTTCGATGTTTTTATCGAATTTTACAGCCTGTTTGTCGTGTGACACAGCCATCGATCTATCTAAACTAGCACAGGCTTTGCTTACAGCAAGTCAACAATCAAAGAATCAAATTGATGATTTTGTTTCGGGTACATTAATTTCTTATCTTGAAAGTGTTGCACTTGATATGATCAAGCTCACAACGTTGTCGCTTTCTGAAGATGATTTTAGTGTGTTATCTGATTTGCTTTTAACGCAACTCAACAAAACTTCGGAAGAAAATCCTTTTCTTCATGAATCGACGCTTGTAGATGCAGGCGCAATGGGCGTGCATTACTGGTTAACAGGATTTTTGGCCGGATTATGCCATGTAGAAAAAAATCGTGTGCTTCCAGAGGAAGTGGAAGATGTATCTGTGGCCAACCAATGCGAATCGGTTCATTGGGAAACAAAGCCTAATTATAATTATTGCGTTCAAATCACGTTGAATATTTCTGAAGAAATGCAATCCCAATTATCGAGTGATCTTGCTGCGGATGGTGATTGTAATTTAAATCTTTATCGTCATGGTCAAAGTCGTGTTCATGTTCATACGAATAACTCGAAAGCATTATTTAAAAAAATCATGACATATGCCGAAGTAACCGAAGTAAAAATTGAAAATATGATGATGCAATATCAGGCCAATCAATCAAAAGGGGGCATTGCCATTGTCACCGATTCCTCCGCAGATATCCCGCAAGATATTATGGACCAATACCCGATTCATTGCATTCCGCTTACGATTACACACGGCAAACAAGTCATGCTCGATGGATTAACAATTGATGAATTGGATCTAGCGTCTAGAATGCAGTCACATTCAGAATACCCTAAAACCGCGAGCCCCGCGTTAGGTATGATTAAAGATACGTTTAGCTGGCTTTCAAAAACACATGAGCATGTTATCGTGGTTGCACTCAGCTCAAAAATGAGTGCTACATATCAAGCATTTAAAACCTTAGCGAATGAATTTAGTAATATTTCGGTGATTGATAGTCGCACAACATCTGGCGCACATGGTTGGCTTGTTGCTTCGGTTGCTGATTTGGCTAGCAAAGGTTTGAGCGTTGATCATATTTTAGATAAAACACAAGACATGATTAAAAATATTGATATTTTTGTTTTACTCAATGATTGTGACGCCATGACTAAAAGTGGTCGATTTGGTCGAGCAAAAGCTTGGGTTGCTCACACCATGAAATTAAAGCCGATCGTGGGTATTAATCAAGATGGAACAGGTGTTTTGCTTGGAAATGCCATGAGCTTACCTAAGCAGTTAGAAAAGCTTTTCAAGATGATTCGGCAAAAGCATGAGCAAAACCCGATTCGTCGCTTTAGCATTTTACATGCCGATAATCATGCGAGCGCTCTCGAGCTGGAGTCTGCGCTTGAACAAAAGCTTGCATTAAAATCCTCTGGAATTATGCCTGTATCAGCCGTTATTCAACTGCACGCAGGACAAGGTGCTATAGCGGTAGCTATCGAGCAAGAAAGTGCACATGATTTTGCTGAGTAGTTTATTTTTTAGTTTGTGCCTTATGCTTGTCGCATGGGGCATTTATTTAATCACAAAAAATCCAGCACTGATTGATATTTTCTGGGGGCTTAATATTTGCGCCATGGGCCTTATCTATTTGTTTATGCGTGATACAAATACGTTAACGTGGATAGCAGCGGCCTTGCTCGTCGTTTGGGGGATGCGATTATCGCTTTTTTTACTATTCACACGGGGATTAAAAGGACATCGCGATGCACGATATGAGGCCCTCGCGAGCGATTGGAAGCAGAAAGCCTTGGGTTTTCTGGGGCAGTATATGCTACAAGGCCTGTTAGCTTGGGTGATAGCCTTGCCTTTTTTCACACTTCAATACATACAAAATATTAACGCCATCGCCTATTTAAGCGTTATTTTAATTTTAACTGGAATCATCGGTGAATCTTTGGCAGATTATCAGCTTCATATACATAAGCAGCATGGAAAAAAAGAAGTTTTAAAGCAGGGCTTATGGCATTATTCACGTCATCCTAATTATTTTTTTGAATGCATGATCTGGCTTGGGTTCTCGCTGATGGGTGCAAGCTTGGGGCTTGGTTTGATATCGCTACTTTCGATTACAACGCTTTTTTGCATTATGTGGTTTGGGACGATTCCAATGACTGAAGCCCAATCGCTTAAACAACGAAAGGATTATCAAGCCTACATGGAATCGACCTCATGTTTTATGCCTTGGTGCGCTAAACCTAGAACTAAGTCATAAGTTTATTTAAAAAAGCACAGAACCCGCTGGTTACAGCGCATATAAACATACCCCAGAGCGAGTCGATGATAGCAATTTTTGTGGTCCAAGCTTGAAGTGTCGCGAGGTTAGTTAGGTCATAAATTCCGTACACAACCAAGCCAAGCAATGCGCCATATGCAAATGATAATGCAATATTTTGTTGAGCAAGTGGTAAGACAATAAACCATATCATGATTGAAAATAAGATATACACACCTAGGGCGGGCAGCAGTCGAGGCGTGATGGTTTGACCGTTCATCAACAGTAGTGATCCGATATTATCGAGGTACAGATTTTTTCCCACAAAGCCTAACCATATAAAATCCAGGAATGTAAATAACAGAAGTGTGGGTAATAAGCATTTTATGGCGTGCATGTAACCTTCTATAATTATTTTTTTATGCAGACAGAAGCCATATTAGATTAACATAGCGGTCTAGTAAGTTGAATCTGTTAATTCAGAGGCAAGGGCTTTTTACTTCCTATGCTTTGTTTTAGATTTTCATGTGGATATTTTTGCTTTATTGATGTAATATAACGCTACTTTATGTGCTTGAATGGAGCGTTTGTATGCCTTTCTTTTTTTACTCGCAAATAGATAGCGATGTTGCTGCTCAAAAAAATCAGGATAGAGCTGCCATAATCCAAGCTGCTCAAGGCGTGGCCCTATCTATGGATGACAGGCGGAAGCTTAATGATTTTCTTGAGTCTGTCGAGGAGCTCTATCATTTATATAATCGTGAATATACAAAGCCAGCGAGGGGTTTAAATCAAACGTTACATAACTTATCGATTGAAGCGAAGACGAAAATAGAAATAAAAAGGGAGAGGAACCACCAAACCCGTGATCTAGCGGATGAGCTTAATTTTCTTGGTGATTTATTGCATCTCAATATGAACGATTTTGGCCTAAAAAACGAGTATATTAAAGGTGGTATCATCACGGCTATCGCTTTGAGTGGATGTTTTGCCTCCGTGGTTTTATTCCCCGGTTCAATCGGTTTGTATTTAGCGTTGGATGTTTTACTTCTGGCCGTATCAAGCTTCACAGCTCTGTTCTTTGGAGAAAAGAGCGTGGACACCTATAGGCTCGCACATGATTGTCAACTTAAGAGCATCCAAAGTTTTTTTGGTCCTGAATCCTCACTTGATACACTATATATAGAACCCGTCGACAACGCTCAAGAAATAATTATTTAGAAACGCGCTTCCCCTGGTTTTATTTGAACATAAGCATACCAGGGGTAGTGTTTAGAATGTAAATCTATTCAGTCTATTTTTGTAAAGCTTAAAATTCCCTGAAATACCTCAAGTAGAAAAAATTGCAATAAAATGCACATATTCTTTATGGAGCTGTGATTTTTTTACGAACTTTGAGTAAAAAGTGGGGTTTTAAACTTGAGTTTCTCCAAAGCTGTTCTATAGTGTAAGAAAGTGGTTTAATATAGCAAAAAAGTGGAGGATTGTGGGGGGATACCTCACAAGAGGGTGCTTATGTTCCGTGGAATCAATGCAATCAATCTAGATAGCAAAGGTCGACTCGCTATACCCGCTCGCTACCGCGACGGATTAGGTGAGCAGGTCGTTGTCACGATTGATACGGAAGAAGCATGTTTACTACTCTACCCGGTGTTGCAATGGCAATCGATTGAAGACAGCCTGCAACGCTTACCCAGCTTTAATACAGCAGCGCGACGTATTCAGCGTTTATTGATTGGGCATGCGACCGATATTACGTTAGATGGAAATGGACGGACGTTACTTCCACCGCTTTTAAGGGATTATGCCAATTTAGATAAAAAGGTTGTGATGATAGGTCAAGGTAATAAATTTGAGATTTGGGATGAAGTAAGTTGGCAGGCTAAGCGTGAGCTTTGGCTTAAAGAAGAAGCATCAAGCGATGGGTTGCCTGATGAATTACAAACGCTTTTTTTGTGATGGGGCGCTGACATGGTAGCAACACACCAACCGGTTTTGTTCGAAGAAGCGATTCAAGCACTCCATATTGTGCCGAACGGTGTTTATATCGATGGTACGTTTGGTCGAGGTGGTCATGCGCGCGCTATTCTTGATGCTTTAGGTCCCGAAGGTCGTTTAATTGCCTTAGACAAAGATGAAGATGCGATTAGACATGCGCAAGAAAATTTTGATGGTGATTCGCGTTTTACGATTATTCATGATTCGTTTGCTCATATAAACGAAGTTACACAAAAGCTTGGTGTTCATGGTCAAGTTTCAGGTATTTTATTGGATTTAGGCGTTTCTTCACCGCAATTGGATGAAGCTGAACGTGGTTTTAGCTTTATGCGAGCAGGGCCATTGGATATGCGAATGGACGTGACGCAGAACATGAGCGCTGAAATCTTTGTAAATCAAACCGCTGAAGCAGCGATGGCCGATGTATTTAAAGAATACGGTGAAGAGCGTTATGCGCGACGTATCGCACGCGCGATTGGGTGTGCTCGGGCTGAAGAGCGCATCACAACAACTACAGCGCTTGCTGAAATCGTCAAGCTAGCCCATCCAGCCTGGCCTAAAAACAAACATCCCGCTACGCGTGTTTTTCAAGCGATTCGAATTTATGTCAATGAAGAATTAACAGATTTAACCCAAGGTTTAAAACGTTGTCTTGAGGTGCTTGCTCCTGATGGGCGACTTGCTGTGATTAGCTTTCATTCCTTGGAAGATAGATTAGTGAAACGTTTTATGCGAGCTGAATCTGAGGGGCCACGTTTTCCAAAAGGCGTTCCTGTGATGAATGAAATGCTTAAAACCAATTTTAAATGTGTAGGTAAAGCAATTAAACCCAGTGATGAAGAAGTTAAAAATAATGTTCGTTCTCGAAGTGCAATACTCAGAGTAGGGGAGAAAACATCATGAATGCGGCAGCGAAAGTGATGAACCAAAGTCGTTTGTTTCAAGGAGGCTCGACGAAATTCAAAGTTTCTAAAGCCCTATGCTTTCAAACAGCGCTACTTTTATTGGTTTTATTGAGCGCACTTTCAGTCGTCTACGTGATTAACTTACATCGTGTCACGTGCGGTCAAATGCAAGCGGAAGAACAGCGAACCCATCATTTGCAATTACAGTGGGGCCAGTTGTTACTGGAGCAAGCAAGTTTGGCCACACCGGCCCGAGTTGAGGCACTGGCTACAACTAAATTGCATATGGTTTCGCCATCGCACCGGCGAACCATTGCTTTGCGTGCTGAGTGAACCGCGGCTACAATAAAAGTTTTAATCATAAAGCGCGATTTTTAACGCTTGGATTTATTTTAAGTTTACTCCTGATTACCTTAATTTGGCGTATGGTTGATCTAATGATTTTAGATCGCCAATTTTTACAAGGCCAAGGCAATGCACGTAGTGTTCGTGTGGTTAATACACCTGCCTTTCGAGGTATGATTCTCGACAGACAAGGGGCTGCGTTGGCTGCAAGCACGCCTGTTCAATCACTTTGGCTCAATCCTAAAAAATTTAATCCAACACCTGAACAACAAAAACAATTAGCTTATTTACTTGGCATGACATCAAAAGAAATATCAGCACGGTTAAGCGGTGTAGAGCGTCGAGGTTTCGTTTATTTAAAACGTCATTTGACGCCGACTGTGGCTCAACAAATTGAAGCCTTAGCTATTCCAGGTGTAAATTTTCAACAAGAATTTAAACGCTATTATCCTGATGCCGAAAGCACGTCACAGTTACTTGGTTTTACCAATATTGATGATGATGGTCTGGAAGGATTGGAGCTCGCATATCAAGGGTGGCTTAACGGTGTTCCTGGGAAACGACGTGTTATTAAAGATCGCACAGGACGCATTATTGACGAACTGGAGGTGATTCAAGAACCCAAACCTGGCCAATCACTTCAGTTGAGTATTGATCGTCGCATTCAATTTTTTGCTTATCACGAACTTCAAAAAACGGTCACGCAGTTTGGTGCTAAATCGGGATCGATTGTGGTTTTAGATACCAGCGACGGTGAAGTGCTTGCCGTAGCAAATTGGCCTTCATTTAATCCTAATGCACGTGATCGTTATCAACTTGATTCGTATCGTAATCGGGCAATCACGGATTTATTTGAACCGGGCTCAGTAATTAAACCGTTTAGTATTGCAAGTGCTTTAGCGAGCGGGAAATTTAAAGCCGATAGTATCATTGATACACGGCCGAGTTGGATGATGGTAGAAGGGCATGCCATTCGTGATACACGGAGTTATGGTGTGCTCGATGTGGGTGGCGTGCTTCAGCATTCAAGTAATGTAGGGGTAAGTAAAATGGCTTTAGCAAGCCCTCCTGAGCAGTTGATTAATTTTCTAAGGCGTTGTGGTATTGCTAACAGAACAGCCAGCGGCTATCCCGGTGAAAGTGACGGCTCTATTGTGGCAGCCTCTGATGCGGGCCCGTTTGTTTTAGCGACGTTGAGTTTTGGCTATGGCTTTTCTATGACGACGTTACAGCTTGCTAAAATGTATGCTATTTTTGCGAATCAGGGGCGTTTATTACCCATACATTTATTACATGCTGAAACATCTGAACCAGGGGAGCGGGTCATGTCGCCTGAAATTTCAAAACAAGTATTACATATGATGGAATCTGTGGTGAAGCCAGGTGGGACAGGAACACAAGCAGCCATTCCAGGTTATCATGTTGCGGGAAAAACAGGCACAGCGCGTATTGCAGGTAAAGAGGGTTACAAAATCAAACGCTATGTAGCAAGCTTTGCTGGCATAGCACCTGCTTCAAATCCACGTTTAGTCGTCGCAGTGGTGATTAATGAACCCAGTAAAGTTTCTTATTATGGTGGGCGTGTGGCGGCCCCGTTATTTGCAAAAGTCATGGAAGCCGCTTTACGTATTTTAGATGTTGAACCTGATGATGTGGGTGAGGCGCGAACTTCATGATGTTAAGTATACTTCCTGGTATTCAAATTAAAAATCTGCAAAATAACAGCCGAAAAGTATCTCAAGGCGATGTGTTTTTAGCTTACCCTGGGGCCGCATCGGATGGCCGAACGTATATTCAGCAAGCCGTCGATGCGGGCGCTGTGGCAATTATTTATGAGCCAGAAAATTATACACCCGTGGCCTGTGGTATACCTTGTGTTGCTTATCCTAATCTAGCAGCTTCACTGGGTGAGTTAGCGTGTAAGTTTTATCATGAGCCCACACGTGAGCTCTGTGTGACAGGAGTAACGGGCACAAACGGTAAAACAACAATTGCCTATCAATTAGCTCAGGCGCATGAGTTATTAAATACCAAGGCTGCTTACATAGGCACCATTGGGGAAGGTCGTGTGGACGCACTCAAGCCGTTGCTTAATACCACACCGGATGCCTTACACATACAGCAGCTCTTTCATAACTATGTTAAAGAAAATATCAAAACAGTTTGTATGGAAGTGTCGTCACATGCGCTCTGTATGGGGCGTGTAGACGGTGTAAAATTTACTCAGGCTATTTATACCAATTTGAGTCATGAACATTTAGATTATCATCAAACCCTTGAGGCGTATGCTGCAGCAAAAGCTAAATTATTTGCGTCTCCGGAGTTGAAATTTGCCATTATTAATCAAGATGATGAGCATGCGGCGGTTATGCGGGCTCAAATTCCAAATGGATGTAAAGCTCTTACCTATGGCCTAGAGCATACGTGTGATGTGCGAGGGCTAAATGTTCGTCTTAATATGAGGGGAGCGGTGCTTGATGTTGAGTCGGTTTTTGGAAACTTTGAATTGTGCTTGGGTGTCATAGGACGCTTTAATATTTATAACAGCCTAGCTGTACTCACAAGCTTACTTGCTTATGGCTATGATTTGTCTGATGTCTTGGCTATTATGCCCAAGCTTTTGCCTTCACCAGGGCGAATGGAGCAGGTGTCAGAATCCCCGGTTGTTTTAGTGGATTATGCACACACACCTGATGCGCTTGAAAACGCGCTTTCAACGCTTGCTGAGTTAAAAAAAGCACGTTTGTTTGTCGTATTTGGATGTGGTGGTGATCGAGATAAATCAAAACGTGCGGTGATGGGCTGCATTGCGAGTCAGTACGCTGATTATGTCATACTCACCAGCGATAACCCACGCACAGAAAATCCTGCAGCTATTCTTGATGATATACAGACGGGACTGGAAGTCGGCCCTCAGGTTTTACGGATTGAAGATCGGAAGCAAGCCATAGAACAAGCACTCCAATTAGCTGAATCAAATGATATGATTTTGATTGCAGGAAAAGGTCATGAAGCTTATCAAGAAATAGGGCACGAACGATTCCCGTTTTCTGATCAAGCGGTTGTTCGGACTTTAACTCGGTGAAAGATCCGTGACTTTCACGACCCGAATATTTAAATTAGGTTTTTTTCCATCGACAAGAGGCAAGCTATCACGTAGCTGATTCACCTGAGATGCGCTTAATATTTCAGTTGCTCTCACAACAGCGACAATACCATGGTTTTTTTTGAAGCGCAGCTCCGCTAAAAATGCCCCGGGTATGTGATTAAGGCCATGACGTAGTTCACGCTTTACATCTTGTTCGAAGCGAAGCTTGTGTAATACATGACTTAAATTGACGGTTAATATCGTCGCTAGAAAAAGTATAACAAGGATACTGAGTTTATTTTTTTCTAAGATGCTATACATGCTCTTTTTTTCCGTAACGTCTCGTTGAAAACCATAAATACTAAACACAATGGATGATGTAAATTGTATCGCTACAAAATTAAGAGAAAACGATAAAAATGAACTGCTTGCAAGTGAAATGCTCCCATGCGCTAAAAATATACCGCATGCAGCAAGCGGTGGTAACAGGGTGATGGATAAAGCCGCGCCGACTAAACTTACTCGCAACTGACGGGATAATGTTGAATAGGCACCTGCAGCACCACTGATGATAGCAATCACCAAATCAAGTAAATTGGGCGTCGCATATTGCATCAAATTACTTTCAGGTAAATCAGTGATGTGGTAACGATATAGTATTGAAAAAAGAAAGGATCCTATTAATACAGTCAAAGCTCCCGACATTTCTGCGAATAATGATCGCGCAAGCAATTTTTTATCGCCTTCAACAATGGCAAGCGAAATGCCCATGACGGGGTCGAGGAGCATGGCAATAGTGATTGCTCCAATCAGAGCAAGCGTGTTATTCGTAGCTAGACCACAACATGCAATAATCGTTGCAAAAGCGTTCATGGCCAAAAATTCATAACTTATTAACGCATTTGATCGGATACGTGCACTAATTTTAGCGTTAGATTGCTCTCTCGCAGGATCTATATGCTTTTGATTGAGTCTGAGCGTGTCTCCGTTTGACATAAAACGGTATGTTTTTTTTGAAGCGCGATAGAGCCTATTGATAAACGGTCTAACTCGACGTGGCTTTAGAGCTTTGTCTTTTATTGTCGACTCATCAATAACAGTCATCACAATCACCTGGAAGATTAAGTTGATTTTAATAAATTAAAGGGACTCACCGTTGAATTGTACAATAGCTATTTTAGTCCGGCCAGTTATAAATATACCTTGTATAAGTTTATATTAAATAGTTTTTGTTGGATTGATATCCAATAGGCCAGATATATCAACGTCTGCGGGTTGAAATTGTGATAAAGCTCGAAGGGATTCGGCTTTGCCGGGCTCAATAAATCGCAGCATGCTTTGCTTGAATTGCTCGATGTATCGGATATTTTTTTGATGAGCGAGTGTAGGCAGCCTGTTGAGGCAATCTAAAAGAAGATCGCGAGGTTGGTTTGCTGCAATGAGCAAGTTACAACCGGCTTCAAGTGCCTGTGTGCTGCGTTCTAACAAGCTTCCTATATCGGCTCCCGTCATACCCAGACAGTCACTGATAATAATGCCTTCAAACTTAAACTCGTCACGTAAGATGGTTTTAAGCCAATGCGATGAGAATCCTGTGGCATGATGAGGATCTATCGCCGGAAACGTAATGTGGGCCGGCATGACCCCGTTTAAGTGTTTTGATCTTATAAGTGATAAAAAAGGCTTGAGATCGTGTGCCATGAGTTCATCACGTGTGCGTGTATCGGTTGGCATGGTCAGGTGTGAATCAGCAACACACGTTCCATGGCCAGGAAAATGTTTGCCTACAGAGGGCATACCTGCTGCATGCATACCGTCAATAAACGCGCCGCCAAGCGCCGTGACTGCATCAGAATCCGAGTGAAACGCGCGATCCAATCCTCCAATTATTTTACTGGGCCCATGTACATCAAGAACGGGAGCAAGGCTCACATCAATGCCGCACTTGAGTAAATCATGCGCCATAATTTCGCCATATTTATGTGATAATTTAAGGCCTGTGGTTGCGTCGATATCATACGCATCACCATAAACATGTGCCGCTGGTACTGCACGAAAACCAAGGCGTGATATACGTACCACATTTCCGCCTTCTTGATCGATAAAAATAATAAGTTCTGGTCGTATCGTGTGAATGCTGTCTATCAGAGATATGATTGCTTCACGTGTTGGTCCAATATTACGTGCAAAGAGCAAAACGCCCGAGGTATTGGGGTGATTCAGCAGTGCGAGTTCATCGGGTAATATTTGAATGCCAAGTAAATCAATAATAACTGACATGAGATGCTCTTAATTTAAATTTAGATGACCCAAGTATAACAGATTATACGAGATTCAATTGTGTCATTTTAGATTTGTCGGTATAGTCTTGGCTTTATAAAAAACGGATCATAATCATGGAAAACGCTTCACGTCCAGATGAGCTGGCACAAAAAATTCGAGAACGCGCACCAAATATACGTCCACGTATTGGTATTGTACTAGGTTCTGGGCTCGGACAATTTGCAGAACGCTTAGATCATGCAGTTTATGTGCCGTATACTGACTTACCGGGCTTTCCTAATGTGACCGTACACGGTCATGAAGGAACAATGGTTCTTGGGGAATTATTTGGTGTGGGTGTGGTTTGCTTGCAAGGCCGTAAACATGCTTACGAAGGCTCAAGCCATGATGTGGTTAAAACATATATTCGAACGCTAAAACGCCTGGGTTGCGAGTATTTCTTTGCGATCAGTGCCTCAGGTTCGTTATGTGAAGATGTTGGCCCTGGTGAATTAATGTTAATTAAAGATCACATTAATTTCCAAGGTACAAATCCTTTGGTTGGCCCTAATGATGATGAATTCGGCCCACGTTTTTTTCCGTTAGACGATGCATATGATCGTGAAACACGTGAAACGTTATCAGGATTAGCAGAAAATCTACAGATTTCACTTCATCAAGGTGTGTATGGAGCTGTTGTAGGGCCTAATTATGAAACGGCTGCTGAAATTAAAGCGTTTCGTATGATGGGGGTCGATGCGGTTGGTATGTCGACGGTACCTGAAGTATTAGTTGCTGTGCACTGTGGTATGAAAGTTGCGGTGATTGCGATGATTACGAATTTTGCGACGGGGCTCGCTGCAACCAGTCACTCACATAAAGCCGTTGTTGAAATGGCTTCTCAGTCGAGTGAAAAAGTGTGTGTTTTACTCAAGCAGTTTATACAAACTTTAGCATAATACGCATTACAGGGTCGGCTTACATCGTAGGGGCCGACCCTGGTTTTTACATATTTTCTTCTGTTTCGTAAGTATTTTTATGTATTTCCATGATGTTGCTTTCAATGGTTTGACAGATGCCGTCTAAAGGTAAATGACTTAGTTTTTCTCTGGAGAATGGATTTTGTAATTCGACACCAATTTGATCAAGAGAAAACAAAGCATAGGCTACTAATGCTGTGACTAAAGGGTTGATATAAATCGAATACTCGACCAGTGCGAAAGGAAGAAACAATAGAAATAACAAAATAAAACGCCGAGATTTAACAGCCATAACAAATGGCATGGGTGTTTTTAAGATGCGTTCACTCACACCTTGGCAGTCAATGATCGTTTCTCGACATATTTCAGCTTGCAGGAAAGAAAATTCGTTTAAGTCTTTTGAATGCATCAGTTGACCAAGCAAAACCGCGATTTTAGCTGAAAGATAATTTGGTTTATGATCGACAGCCTCCAATGCCTGATACATATCTTGATTTATTAAATGCTTAATTTCTTCTAATGAATCATCGCCTCTTAAATTATTTTTCATCAGATAAGGCATGGCAGATAGGTAGTTGATGAGTTTTTCGATGTCCTGGTGTTTATTTTTATTCACATAAGATGTGATAATAATGGCCAAGTTTCGGCTGTTATTGACGAGGCTACCCCATGTTTTTCGTGCCTCCCACCAGCGGTCATACCCTGCGTTTACTCTAAAAACTAAGATAAGACCCATAACAAGCCCTGCATACTCAAATGGGCTGACAGAAACAGAGATTGAATGGAAAAAAAGAGAGATGACAGAAATGCATATAGCATATAGCGTCACGATGAGGACTTGTTTCAAAACTTTAGGTGTGATCGAACCGTTAATAGCTACCGCTGATTTGAAAAAATCAGGGGATTCATATTTATTTTCTAACTGATTCATATTCTTCATGAAAATTAAGTACTCAAAGATTAAAGTATTAATTACTGTAACATGATAGCAACCCAGAAGAGTAACCCATAAACGTGATTACTCGTAAAAATTTGTAAGTAATGGGGTGTGCCGATAGTCCGCATGCTGATTTGTTGTTTTATAAATATGAGTGATGCTACCCCCCATGCAATGTAAAATAAAACATTAAGCTGCAGTTGAACAGCCAAGACAAGCCAGCAAGCTTGCGCTAAACCTTGCAATAAAAATACGACATTTTTATCTTGGTTACCGAATAAAATAGCGGTTGAGCGTACACCAATTTTTAAATCATCCGGTTTGTCAGCCATCGCATATATGGTGTCATAGGCCACAATCCAGAAAAAATTGATTAAAATCAGTAAGCCTGTTGTGAAATTTAATGCAGCACCCGATGCCGCATAAGCCATGGGTATGCCCATCGAAAATGTGAGGCCTAAAATAAGTTGGGGGGCATCAAAAAATCGTTTGAAAAATGGATAAATAGCCGTCAATACAACGCTTATGATGGCATATTTAAAACACGCTGTCGGTAATTGGAGTAAAATAGCTAAGGCGATACAAAGCAATGTTATGAGTAGAATAACAGCGCTAGTTACACTCACGGCGTTGGTTGCCAGCGGTCGATTTTTTGTACGAGCAACGTGTGGATCAACATGCCTGTCTGCTAGATCGTTCATTAAACATCCTGCCGAGCGCATAACAAATGTTCCAAAGAAAAAATAAAGTATATATGAGATCGGGGGCATGCCTGCATAAGCAAACCATAAGGCCCAAGCAGTAGGAAACCAAAGCAAAAGTGTGCCAATGGGTTTGTGTAAACGCAGGAGGTGAGCATAAGCCTGTAAGTTCATGTACTGTTGTCCCTTATAAGTTTTAAGAGCTTAGGAAGAAATATCTCTAAAAGATAAAGCTCATGCTGGTTGTGTAGTGTAAACGTTGAACATCGTCCCCAAAGAGGCGTACTCACGTGCGCTAGGGTATGCGTGAGATAAGTATGCTCCATGCTGTTAGGTAAGATAGGGTACGGCCGGATGTAGGTGCGCTTGATACCGGGATGATGATGAATCAGCTCACCCAGTGGCGTTGTTTCTAAACGACTGAAAAGCGTTTCTTCTGTTAGATAGGTGGTTTTGGGAAGCACCGTGCGTGCAAACCAGCATGGCTCGTTATGTGCCCACATTAAAATTTCACGGTGAAGCACAGATTTTTTTGGTTTAAGACGAAGCGTGTTTTGATCCCAAGTGTCGGTGAGCTCCCAACGATGCTTGAGCAACTGGAGGCGTGCTTCACCAGCCAAGGCTTTCAGCTTGTCTGTAATCGACCCCTGGTGTTCAAGCCAGGGTGTTAATTTTTCTGGGGGCTTATTAATCATGAGTATGAGGTGTTGTATACCGTGTTTCATCACGCAGATTCACATCGTTAAACCCTTTTTTTCGTAACGCACAACTGTCACATCGACCGCATGCTTCACCTTGTTCGTTAGCTTGGTAGCATGAGACGGTTTGGGAATAATCAACCCCAAGTGAATGACCAAGCTGAATTGTTTCCGCTTTGCTGAGATGAATTAAAGGTGTTTTAATTTGAAGTGCATGGTGCTCAACACCACGCTTAGTCGCTAAATTGGCAAGTGTTTGAAACGCGTTTATATAGTCAGGCCGACAATCAGGATAGCCCGAGTAGTCCACAGCACTCACGCCAATAAAGATGGTTTCAGCAGCAATAACTTCGGCGTAAGCCATCGCATACGAAAGAAAAATAGTGTTCCTTCCGGGTACATAGGTCGCTGGAATTTTATTACTTTGAGTGGGTTCTGGAATATCTGAGTTTATATCCGTAAGAGCAGAGCCACCTAAGTTGGGAATGGTTAAAATTTTATGCGTAACATGTAGCTTGTCCGTAATTATTTGAGCAGCTTTGAGCTCAACAGCATGGCGCTGCTCATAATTAAAGCTCAGAGCGTGACAATCATAGCCTTCGGATTGAGCAATGGCGAGACATGTGGTGGAATCAAGCCCACCTGAAAATAAGATAACAGCTTTTTTCATGGTTGTTGAGTCTTTATGTTGGGGGTTAATTAGGGTGCAATAATAGCATTGAATAAATAACCGAAGCCACGAACGGTTTTGATCCATGGTTCATCGTTCGGGTTGTTTCCGAGTTTATGACGTAAATTACTGATGTGTACGTCGATACTGCGATCATACGCTGTAAATTTTCGACCCAGTGCATATTCAGTCAGTTCTTTTTTTGAAAAGGCTTGTCCGGGAGATTTAATTAGTGTTTCGAGAATATTAAATTCAGTATTGGTTAAATCAAGTCGTTCACCACGTAGACTTGCTAGGTGTTGCCCGCAATCAACGGTAATATCTGCTTGCTGAATACAAGGGCGATCGTGTGTTGGACTGGCCTGTGTTCGTCGTAAAACAGCCCTAAGTCGTGCTAATAACTCATCTGGATCGCAAGGTTTCGTTAAATAATCATCACCGCCTAACTCAAGACCTAATAAACGATCAATATCATCTTCACGTGATGTAAGAAAGATAACCGGGGTTTGTGTGTATTGACGAAGGGTTTGTACAAGCTCTAAACCATTTTTACTCGGCAGCATGACTTCTAAGATGATAGCATCAAATGTTTGATTCAAAGCAAGTTTAAGGCCTGCCTCACCATCGTCAATTGACTGTGTTTCAAAGCCTTCGTTATGTAATATCTGAGCGAGTTGCTCCGTTAGTATAGAATCGTTATCGATTAATAGAACGGTACCCGTCATGTTAGACTTCCCTTGGTATATCATGCGTGCGTTTATCAATGCATTCGAGTAATTTAATGTTACGTGCATCGGCGTTAACCACTACAAACTCAAAGTCTTGAATCGTAATATGTTCACCGCGTTGTGGAACATGTCCAAATTGATTAATAACAATCCCGCCAATGGTATCATAGGCTTGATCGCTAAAATTGGCTTGGAGGGTTTCGTTGAAATCTTCGATAGGGGTATCAGCTTTGAGCATATAATGTGCATCACCATGTGCCTTGATATGCGACTGCTCATCAATATCAAATTCGTCTGAAATATCGCCAATAATTTGCTCAATCACATCTTCAAACGTTAAAAATCCCGAAACAACCCCGTATTCATCGACGACAATCGCCATATGGTTACGATTAATACGAAAATCACGAAGCAAAGCATCCAGTCGTTTACTCTCAGGAATGACCGTGGCTTGTCGAATAACATCGTTAATATCAAACTGTTCTGAGTCTGACCCTTGATAGCGCAATAAGTCTTTAGCGTGCAATATACCCATGACTTCGTCAGAATTTTCTTTCATAACAGGAAATCGGGTGTGTTCTGACTGGGCAACCTGGTGGGTAATTGTCTGAATGTCTGTATGCTCGTGAACGCAAACCATTCTATTTTTAGGGAGCATGATGTCTCTAACGCGCATTTGGGAAAACAAAAGAACTCCTTCGAGCATGCTCAAGCTTTCAGCATCAATAAGTGATCGCTGTTGTGCGTCACGTAGCAAATGGAGTAGATCAGTTTGATCTTTGGGTTCATTTTTTAATAAATATTTAACGCGTGAAAACCATGAATTAGGGTTGTTGTTTTTTTCGCTATCGCTGTCGTTAGTCAAGCAGGTTATCCTCATGATAGGGGTTGTTAAACCCAAGTGTCGTTAATATGTTTGTTTCAAGTGCTTGCATGATCGCCGCATCATCGTCTTGTATGTGATCATAGCCTAAAAGATGCAATACACCATGAATCGTAATATGTGCCCAATGAGCAATCAGTGGGGTCTTAAGGCGAATGCTTTCTTCTGCGAGTACGATCGGGCAGATGATCACATCACCTAATAAAGGGCATTCAAGCATAATTTCTGGGGGGATGTCCGATGGAAATGCAAGCACGTTGGTTGTTTTATCTTGTTTACGATAGGTTCTATTCAGCATTTGCATTTCGTCAGCATCAACGAAACGTAAGGTTAGTTCGGCATGCTCGCGATGCGAAGTGAGGGCATGTTCAACCCATTGTTTTAATACATTATCAGAAACAGGAATCGTGATTTCGCATACGTTTTGAATATCTACATCGATGCTCATGATAGGCGCGTTAAAGTTTGTTGTGACACAGGCATTTTAAAATAACCAAGCAATCATTGTCCATGATTTTTGAGTATATCATAGATTGGATTTTATAGAACTAGATTGACGCGAGCTTTTATTTTAATTACAGTGCGCAAATAAAAGTCTGATATAGCTAGCGAAAACAGCCTTACATCAGGAGTGTATATGAGCACACTAGACCTTCGGGTATTACTTCACATATTAAGCGAAAACCAAACGATTCCGTCCGAATACAAAGCGTCTTATCAGACAGTTGCACGTTTATTAGCCGGTAACATAGGTAAGTATACTCCTGAATCAAAAGGTGTTGAATTTAGAACCAGTCCTTTGAGTTACCAAGCGTTGTATCAAGACTTGACACATGCAGTCGATACACTGGATTTAAAAAGTGATGTTTTAGGTATCTTAAGATGTATTTTTTTTGATTTTGAAAATCTTTCGGTTTATGCAAATTTAAAAACGATTGATCATGCATCGTTTAAAGCGGTATTAAAATCAGCGATAACAAGCATCAAACAAGCAACGGATAACAATCCAAATTATATTTTGATTTTGAAAGCCGTGTTTAGTTTAAAGTTTTTACTTGAGTACACCAAGCTCGGTAGGCCCGTTAAATTAAATGCACCTGATACATTAGAAGAAGCGCTCCGTGATTTCAATGACTTGCTTCATACCCCAGCAATGCGATTAGAGCCTCTTGAAGTATTGAGTGACTTTACCGTGCCAAAGACCAGTATGCCCGTGCGCGTTCAACCGCCGTCACAAGGACTGTCAAGGTTCGCAACACAACGAAAAAGCAGAGGACGCCAGGCTTGTGATTATTTTATGGAGAGTAAGCGCCAAGTATGTTCTTTTCGTGGACATCAATCTTTTTTTGAGGTAACACAAAGTGCTCTGATTGCGAAACGATTTTTGTCTTCGCTTCATACTCAAAAAAGAACTTACTGGGTATCAGCACTAGCACGCAGGTATTTGCCAACAGATTATAGGCCGATGTTTGTTAAAGATTTTATTTATACATTAGAAGAAAAAGGCTTGTTGATTGATTCATATTTTAATCCCACCGGTGGTTGGAGTGGTCGTTTAGTTGGCGCTATGTCGGTGCCGTCTATCAAACATTATCAAGAAACGGATCCTAATATCAGCCTTTTTGAGAATAAAATACGTATTATCCATAGCTATAATCCATTGGAAACAAAGCAAGCTATCGTGAGTTCATTGGATGGTGAAGTGATTGGCGTTCAATCGGCAGATAAAAATTATATTATTCGGCAAAAGCCTATTGAAGATCTGACCGAAGCTGAAATCAGACCGAACGGACAAAGTTATAGCTTGGTTTTGTATTCTCCTCCGTATTTTAATTTAGAATCTTATGCCGGAGAAAAGCAGTCTCATACGCGATACACACATCTTGAACCTTGGGTTCGTGGATTTTTAGTTAAAAGTATTGAGCAAAGTTATATTGCTTTGAAATATGGCGGGGTTTTTGCGATGAGTATCGCTGACACCGCCAAATATAAATTAGTCGATAAATTCATGCAATTCATGCACATGGAACAAAATAATAAGTTTGCATCAATCGCTATCTATAATTATGGAGGGAATACAACGTACACATCTTCTGTATATGTCTATCAGAAATGCTATAAACTAGCACCATCCGTAATGCGTGTTGACATGGAGCAATCCCCGTCATCAAGCGGTATTTTACCACATGAACGTGATGATTTGGCTGAAAATTACGATGGAAGTTATTGTGTTAAACGCCCAAGATTGACAGCTAGTAATCTTTCTGTATTTTCGAAAGCATCAAGAGCTGAAATATCTGAGAAGCATCTAAGTGTTTTTGATCTAATTCGTTGCGCGGGGATTGATGCTTAAAGACACATCTATAAAAAACATGGTAGAATACTCGCCTATTTCAAGGTGGATCTATCCGAACCTATGTGGACTTTTCTAGCGCCTTTTGCGTCATCTAAATTATTTTATCAACGTGCCGGTGTCTACGCGCCGTGGTTTGGTTGGTTTGCGTTGCTTTTTCTTGGGATAGGCTGTGTTTGGGGTCTTGTGTTTGCCCCTGCGGATTATCAGCAAGGCGAAGCATTTCGAATGCTATATGTGCATGTACCCACAGCATTTTTATCCATGATGCTTTACGCCACCATGGGGGCATTAAGTTTGAGCTTGCTCGTATGGCGTATCAAACTTGCTGGTGTTTTACTGGGCGCAATAGCGCCGGTTGGCGCAAGTATGGCCTTACTGGCTTTAATCACAGGAAGTTTGTGGGGCAAACCGATGTGGGGCGCTTGGTGGATATGGGATGCGCGTCTTACGTCTGAGCTCGTATTGCTCTTGCTTTATTTAGCCATCTTGGCGACCCAGCATGCCTATGATAATCAATCTCAAGGCGACAAGCTGGTCGCTATGCTAAGCCTTGTTGGCCTGATTGATTTACCTATTATTCATTATTCGGTTTATTGGTGGAATACATTGCATCAAGGATCGAGTTTATCCGTGTTTTCTAAACCTAAAATTGAAGCGAGCATGCTTTATCCATTGCTAATTATGCTGATAGGTTTTGTTTTGTTTTCTGGATTTATTGTTTTGTCGAAAGCACGTGTGATGATTTTAACGCGCGAACGCAGGCAACAATGGGTTCGTGCGTTACTTGAGAGGTCAGCATCATGACGCATACATTATTAGTATGGTTGAATATGGGAGGCTACGCAGCCTATATTTGGCCTGCTTATGGCGCGGTTTTTTCGGTGTTAATCGCTCACGTATTTTACACCAAAGCAGAACGAAAACGCACATTACGCACATTGCGACGCTGGATGGAGGCGTCGTCATGATCATTCATCCAGTGCGTCGAAAAAAATTAATTAAATTTATGCTGCCTGTTATGGTGATAGGGCTGGTGGTTGGTTTGGTTTTATATGCGCTAGGGCAAAACATCAGTTTGTTTTATACGCCAACACAAGTGCTTTCTGGGGAAGCACCTAAAGCACGATTGATTCACCTGGGCGGCCGCGTGGTTCCAGGCAGCGTGGTTCGAGGTAATGATTTTAAAGTGCAATTTAAACTCACGGATACGAACCAAGACGTCACGGTTGATTACAAAGGTTTTTTGCCAGATTTGTTTCGTGAAGGACAAGGGATTGTGACGGAAGGCGAGCTTTTAGATAATGGAATATTTAAAGCCACACAAGTACTTGCCAAGCATGATGAAAATTATATGTCGCCCGAAGTCAAAGAAGCGCTTGAAAAAGGTCAAGCAGCACGTAAGAAGGCTTTGTTATGATGGCTGAGATAGGAACGTTTACGTTAATTTTAGCTTTATTATTCGCGATATTATTAGTGGTGGTTCCTACGCTTGGCTTGCAACGTAATCTTTTGGCTTGGCAGGTGAGCGCTCCGTATTATGTGGTCGCTCAAGCTGTATTCGTCGCGCTTGCATATATTTGCTTGAGTGTGTGTTTTTTAAATGATGATTTTTCGGTTAGTTATGTGCTTTCTAACAGCAGTATATCTTTGCCATGGATTTATAAGCTATGTGCTGTTTGGGGTGGGCATGAAGGCTCGATGTTGCTTTGGATTGTTATATTAAGCGCTTGGATGCTGGCGATTGCTTGTTTAAGTAAAAATCTAGATAGAGCTTTTTATACACGCGTTTTGATTGTTTTAGGTTTGCTTAGTGTAGGTTTTTTGCTTTTTCTTTTATCTACTTCGAATCCGTTTTTGAGGCAGTTTGATCTACTTAATACAACCGGACGTGATTTAAATCCGCTTTTGCAAGATTTAGGGTTTTTGTTTCATCCGCCGATGCTTTATATGGGGTATGTGGGTTTTTCTGTTGCATTTTCACTCGCCATTGCTGCGTTATGGTTAGGTCGTGTTGAAGCTGTTTGGGCTAGTTGGGCAAGGCCATGGACGCTTGCCGCGTGGTGTTGTTTAACCCTGGGTATTACGCTTGGAAGTTGGTGGGCTTACCGTGAGCTTGGCTGGGGTGGTTGGTGGTTTTGGGATCCTGTCGAAAATGCTTCGTTTATGCCTTGGCTTGCAGGAACGGCTTTATTACACTCGCTTGTTGTTAATGAAAAAAGGGGGTATTTAAAAGCATGGACGGTATTGCTGGCTATTTCCGCCTTTTCTTTAAGTTTGATTGGTACGTTTTTGGTGCGATCCGGCGTATTAACTTCTGTGCATGCTTTCGCAGTGGACCCCGCGCGTGGGCTGTATATACTCGTATTTTTACTGATTGTTATTGGCGGCTCGTTGGTATTATTTGCTTGCCGTGCTGAGAGTCTAAAAGCAGAAGCGTTGCCATATCCTCTATCACGAGAAGGAGGTTTGCTACTTAACAATGTGTTTTTAAGCGTAGCGATGCTCACGGTTTTATTGGGAACAGTATATCCTTTATTGATTGATGCTCTAGGGTTTGGAAAGCTCTCAGTGGGTGCTCCATATTTTAATACCGTGTTTGTGCCACTGATGATGCCTGTTTTAGTGTTGATGGGGTTAGGCGTCAACAGTCGCTGGAAATACGATGACTGGACGCAACTGGCCTTATCGCTTAAGTATGCTTTTTTAGTGAGTTTGCTTTCGCCTTTTTTTGTTTTTTTATGGATGAAGCAACCGATTCAACCGCTTGTTTTTCTCGGTCTTGGGCTTGCTGCTTGGGTCATACTGAGTACGCTAAAGACCCTTTATGTACGCACCAAAAATCATGGATTAAAAGGCGTAGGTTTGCGTTTCTGGGGTATGGTTTTTGCACATATGGGAATTGCCATTACGGTTCTTGGGATTACCGTGTCATCAGGTTTTGGTACGGAGTTAGATTTAAGGCTGGCACCAGGCGAAACGGTGTATTGGTCGGGTTATCAAGTGCAGTGGTCAGATACATCAGAGATGCATGGCTCAAATTATAACGGTACGCGCGTATGCTTTAAGTTGACGCAAGGAGCCTGGAATACAAAAATATGCCCTGAAAAACGTATGTATAGCGTGAGTCGTATGATGATGAGTGAAGCGGGGATACACGCTAATTTATTTCGAGATATCTATGCTGCCTTGGGTGAACCGCTAGAGCATGGCGCATGGTCATTACGCTTGTCGTATAAGCCGGGTGTTCGGTGGATTTGGGCCGGTGGATTTTTTATTGCTTTCGGTGGTTTTTTGAGTTTAATTCATCGGAGAGAGCGTGTATGAGGCCATATTTTACGTGGGGCCTATTACCTGTTGCTTTGTTTGGTGTTTTAGCGGTATTTTTATGGCGTGGCTTATCACTCGATCCGCAAAATTTGCCTTCGGCTCAACTTGGCAAAGCATTACCCCATTTTAATTTAAACGTGTTGGATGCATCTAAATCTAAGCAAATATTTTCACCTGAAACCATGCGAGGTAAGCCGGTTATTTTGCATGTATGGGCAAGTTGGTGTGCCACATGCGCCGAAGAACAGGTTTTTTTATTAAATTTAGCCCAATCGGGTGTACTTATGTATGGTTTAAATTACAAAGACGATGTCGATGATGCGCAGGAATGGCTCAAAACATGGGGTGATCCATATATTTTGAGTGGACGTGATTCCGACGGACATGTTGCGATTGATCTGGGTGTGTACGGCACGCCGGAGACGTTTTTAATCGATGCGCAAGGTGTTATTCGATATCGCCATGTTGGCGCTTTAAACCAAACAGTATGGGAGCGTGTGGTGCAACCTAAGTGGCGTATGCTTACGCAAGGTGTCGTATGAGACGTATATTATTAAGCGGATTATTGATGAGTTGTATGGTGTTCTCACATGTTATATATGCTGACGCAATCTATCCGTTTGAAACACAAAAAAAGCATGCGCAATTTCGCGGTTTATTACGCGATTTACGTTGTTTAGTATGCCAAAATCAAGATTTAGCTGACTCCAATGCAGGGCTTGCCAAAGATTTACGCGATGAAGTGTATGCACATGTCCAAGCTGGCGAAAGTGATGATGAAATCATGAGATATTTAACCATGCGATACGGTGATTTTATTTTATTTAAGCCACCGGTTAAAGCTGTCACGTCTATGCTTTGGTTTGGTCCCGCTTTATTTTTGATGGTTGGGCTGTTTTTATTTATGAGGAAAACACGTCATGCATGAGTGGATGTTGCCTGGTGTGCTGGCCGCGTTAGGTTTGGTTGGGCTTGGTGTAGCACTTGCACCACTTCGGCAATCCAAGCGATTGATATTCATGCTTGTCCCAGCAGTTGTTCTGGGCGTTGTGTTGGCTTACGGTGCATGGGGTGGTTTTTTTGAATGGCGAGCGTTTCACCTAGCAGAAGCAAAGCAAAAGCAAGCCGAAGCCTTAGTGCATTCACTTGGCAGTACAGCCGCGATTATTGAACGTTTTCAATTGCACCTTAAAAAAGCGCCTAACGATGCAAAAGCATGGTTTTTAATGGGACGGGTATATGTTGCTGAGGCCGATTGGTTGCATGCAAATAAAGCGTTTTCTCGAGCGCATGAGCTTGATCCTCATCAGGAAGAATTTACGTTGCATTATGTGCAAAGCGTGTGGGAGCTTAATCGTCAGGAGTTTGATCAAGCTTCTCGTGAATTATTATTGGGGATAATTAAACATAATTCAGAGCAACCTGATGCGCTTGCGATGCTTGCTTTAGATGCGTATAAACGGCATGAGGGTAAATTGGCAGTGATGTATTGGGAGCGGTTGTTGAAGCTTACCCCACAAGGATCTGAAGAGGCGGGCAAGCTTCGTCAAGCGATTGCTAAAGCGCACATGCGGATTAGGTAATTAAGGATTATATTGCGGTTTTTCTTCTTCTTCTTCTTTGCACGCGTGCTTTGGTTTTTTTTCTGGCTGAAACAGACTACTGGATGTGATGTGTTTTAATGGGGCTATTGCTTTAGGAGACCGCAATGTATCCAGGGCCAGGGGAAGCTGGATATGAAATCGAGAAATTTTTTCTTGATTTGGATCCACACAGAAATCATAGATATATTTTTTTGTGAAGGAGTAAAGTGTATTCTTTTCCGGAGCTTTTAATGACGAAAGAGGCTCAATAAATTTATGAACTTGATCGGCGGCGAGTTTATAGTGTTGCTCAAGGCGATCTTCAGCTGCACCGTCTTCGATAACAAGACCTGTTCCTACTAAATAATCATCGTTAGGTAGCTCAGAGAATGAGGCTCTAAGTTTTTGATGAAGCTCTAAATAGCTTTGGCATTGTTGTTTGGCAAGAGCAACGAGCTGTTCTTGAGTATCTCTAGGAATTCTTAACATAGATAAGTACAACCTGATAAAAAAAGGTTTTATTTTATATCACAATGACGCATGATTGTATCATAAAGAGGCATCACTGTCCATTAAAAACATTGTTTTTTTAGGGTTATGTGCTTAAAATGCGGAAATGTTTTTATTAGGTTTATATTGATTTTTGGGTGGTACATGTCAGATTTTTACAGTGATTTTAATAAACGTCGTACCTTTGCTATTATTTCTCATCCTGATGCAGGTAAAACGACGTTAACAGAAAAGCTTTTGCTTTTTGGTGGTGCTATTCAGTTAGCTGGCACGGTTAAAGGGCGAAAAGCATCACGCCATGCAACGTCAGATTGGATGGCTATGGAAAAAGAGCGTGGCATTTCTGTTACGACCTCGGTGATGCAGTTTGTGCATTTAGAGCATGTCATGAATTTACTTGACACACCAGGGCATGAAGACTTCTCTGAAGATACGTATAGAACACTCACCGCCGTTGATTCGGCTCTTATGGTGATTGATGTCGCTAAAGGTGTTGAGCAGCGTACGGTGAAGCTTATGGAGGTTTGTCGACTACGTGACACGCCTATCATGACGTTTATTAATAAATTAGATAGAGAAGGGCGTGAACCTATCGATTTGCTGGATGAAATTGAAACTATATTAGGGATTCAGTGCGCTCCTATTACGTGGCCTGTGGGTATGGGAAAACGTTTTAAAGGTATCTATCATCTATATCAAGATCGGGTTTATTTATATCAAGCTGGAAAAAATAAAGAGCGGCAAGATGCCGTGGTGATACAAGGCCTTGATAATCCAGATTTAGAAGCATTGTTAGGTGCAGCACATGCCTTGGAACTGCGTGATGAAATTGAGCTCGTGAAGGGCGCGTCACACGCATTTAATATGGATGATTACTTATCAGGAATGTTGACGCCGGTGTATTTTGGTTCAGCGATTAATAATTTTGGTATTAAAGAGTTATTGGATGATTTTGTAGCTTTTGCCCCCGCGCCTCAAGCACGAGAAGCAAAAGAACGGATGGTTCAACCTGACGAGACAAAACTTACAGGGTTTGTTTTTAAAATTCAGGCGAACATGGATCCTAAACATCGGGATCGCATTGCTTTTATGCGTGTATGCTCAGGTCAGTTTAGAAAAGGTATGAAGGTTAAGCATTTACGGCTAGGTAAAGATTTAATGTTGAGTAATGCTTTAACGTTTATGGCCAGTGATCGCGTACATGCCGCTGAGGCTTTTTCAGGTGATATTATTGGTTTACATAATCATGGAACTATTCGTATTGGTGATACATTTACCGAAGGTGAAAGCTTAAAGTTTACAGGCATTCCTAATTTTGCACCTGAATTATTCCGTGCTGTACGCTTAAAAGATCCACTCAAGAGTAAAGCGCTTCTCAAAGGTTTAATTGAGTTATCAGAAGAAGGTGCTACACAAATTTTTCGCCCGATCGGTCGAAGCGATTTAATTTTAGGTGCTGTGGGGGTATTGCAGTTTGATGTGGTTGCTCATCGACTTTTGCATGAGTACAAAGTGCATTGCGTATACGAAGCGGTAAGTATTTCCTGTGCGCGGTGGGTTTATTCAGATGATGATAAAGCTTTAGCTGAGTTTAAACGTAAAGCTGAAGATTATTTAGCCTTGGATGGTGGCGAGGCACTTATGTACCTCGCGCCGACGAGAGTAAATTTAACCCTCGCCGAAGAGCGTTACCCGAAAATTCGTTTTGTCGCAACGCGAGAGCATTAGTCTTCTAACATAGGTACAGAGAACACATGATTTGATTTTTTAGGGGGAAAGCTAACATAGCAGCGTGCAGTTACTTCTTCGCTGCCTTCGTTCGTGAGTTCAACACGAGCACTAGGTTCTGCTTGGAGGTGAAGCACTTCCCCTGAATCGACGCTAATTACCATACTATCGCCGCGCTTTAACTGAACATCGTTGACGGAGCCTTTTTTGTATAATGCTTTAACCGTAATCAGGTTGTCTTCTACATCACTTAAAATTGTGCATTCGGCATTAATCAGCCAAAGGGAAATGTTGGTAAATAACTGAGGCTCGTTACTAGGTAAAATATAGTCATAAGGACCATATTGACTAACATCCGCAAAGGCCGTTGTTGGAGCAATGAATAATGTAGTTAAGCAAAGCAATGTAGTTCTTAACGTTTTTTTCATGAAGTAAACACCTAAAAGTCAATGGTGCGAACAAAATACCACAAGGAATAAATCGATGTCTAGTTATTTTTTTGTGTTTTATATAATCAAGTCATGTCATTTTTAAGGTATTTGAAGGTTATCGGATTAATCATGGGGATGCGATTGATGTGTTCGATAGGTAAGCAATACAAGCTGTGTTTGTGTATTCTTTCTCCCTTCTTGCCATGATCTTAGACTATTTTAGCAAGAAAGGAGAAATATAAAATTTACGCTTCTTCTGTGTCGATAAAGCTACGTAATTTTTCAGATCGTGATGGATGACGTAGCTTTCGAAGAGCTTTGGCTTCAATTTGTCGAATTCGCTCACGCGTTACATCAAATTGCTTACCTACTTCTTCAAGCGTATGGTCAGTATTCATCTCAATGCCGAAACGCATACGTAAAACTTTCGCTTCACGTGGTGTCAATGTTTCAAGAATCTCAAGCGTCGCTTCTCGCAGTCCTTCGTTGGTTGCTGAGTCGATAGGCGAAGATAAATTATCATCATGAATAAAGTCACCTAAGCGTGATTCGTCGTCATCACCAACAGGGGTTTCCATGGAGATAGGTTCTTTTGCTATTTTAAGAACTTTACGAATTTTATCTTCGCTTAGCTCCATTTTTTCAGCAAGCTCTTCAGGTGTTGCTTCTCGTCCGGTTTCTTGCAAAATTTGCCGTGAAATTCGATTAAGTTTATTAATCGTTTCAATCATATGGACCGGAATACGAATCGTTCGTGCTTGGTCGGCGATAGAGCGAGTAATGGCTTGGCGAATCCACCAGGTTGCATAGGTTGAAAATTTATACCCGCGACGGTATTCAAATTTATCCACGGCTTTCATTAAGCCGATGTTTCCTTCTTGAATCAGATCTAGAAACTGAAGGCCGCGATTGGTATATTTTTTTGCAATTGAAATTACAAGCCTTAAGTTGGCTTCAACCATTTCTTTTTTTGCTCGGCGTGCTTTAGCTTCACCAAGCGACATTTTTCTATTAACGTCTTTGGTTTCGGTGATGGTTAAACCGCATGATTTTTCAAGTCTAAGCAGTTTAATTTGTTGTTGCTTGATTTCAGCTTCAACAATGCGAACACGATCAAGATCTAATGCCCCAGAATGTTTACCGATAAGATTATCAAGCCAGCTTGTATCGGTTTCTTTTCCTGGAAACGTTTCGATGAATAGTTTTCTTGGAATGCGTCCTTTTTCAAGGCAAAGACGCATAATATGACGTTCAAGTTCGCGAACTTCATTACGTAATTGGCGAAAATGACGGGTTAATTTGTCAACTTGTTTTGCCGTTAATTTTAATTTTAAAAAAGATTCGGACATCAAATCGATGTGAGCCATCGTTTGCGGTGCTGTTCGACCTAGCTTCTTAAGCGACGCAGCTGCATCAGTGAAACGCTCACGCAGTTCATCAAAATAGATTTTGGCTTGCTCGGGATTGGGACCTGTATCTACTTCGCCTTCACCGCCAGCATCATCATCATCGTCGTCATTGTCATTGTCATTATCATTGTCATCGGATGAGTCGTCTTGATTGTCATCAAGCATGGAGCCAATGGAAGAGGGAGCTGCTTCTTCTTCACCATCAGAAAATCCACTGATGATATCATGTAAACGCATCTCTTCATCTTCAAAAAGGGCATAATTATGAAGAAGCATTTCAACGATTTCAGGATATTTAGAAATCGTTTTAAGAACTTGGAGAATACCTTCTTCAATTCGCTTAGCAATGCGAATTTCACCTTCACGCGTTAGCAGTTCAACCGTACCCATTTCACGCATGTACATACGTACTGGATCGCTGGTTCGTCCCGTTTCTTTGGCGACCGATGCAAGAACTGCCGCAGCCTCTTCGACATCTTCAGGTGCTTCTTCTGTATTCCCAAGCAAAAGAAGTTCATCAGAGCTTGGGGGTCTTTCGAATACCTTGATATTCATGCCTTCAAGCATATTGATAATGACATCAAAGTGCTCTGTATCGACAATACTAGGCATCAAATCATTAATTTGAAGGTAGGTTAAATAGGCCTGTTCTTTGCCGAGGCTAATAACTTTGGCAATCTGGGAGCGTTGCTGTTCTTGATCATTTACGGACATATAATTTCAGTCTTAAAATGCGTTTGCACGCGGTTAAAATAGCTTCAATTATAAACCGGCTTGGCCAAAGATGCTAGGCAATCAGAGCATCTTCTTTTTAAAAAGAAGATGTTGTTGCTTTATTTGTAACAAATGGTTATTTATTGACACCATCCGATGCTCACGCGATCGTGGCCAGCAGTATCTTGCAAGCATTTAATCCTGTGATAGTTTTCACGTAAGAAAATATCGGTAACGGCTTGTCCTTGGTTGTATCCGTGCTCAACCAACAGTAAACCACCTGATATTAAGTATTGACGACTTTGTTTAATAATATGTTTTAAGTCCTCGAGACCCTCTTCACCACTTATAAGTGCTTGTTTTGGCTCAAAACGTAAGTCACCTTCATGCTGATGCGGATCTTGTTCAGCCAAATAAGGAGGATTTGAAATAATTAAATCAAAATTTTGTTTTGGGATAGCTTGAAACCAATGAGACTCAAGTAATCTAATATTTTTAACTTGATGTCGTTTGATATTTTCTTGTGCGACAAGCAGTGCTTGCTTACTTAAATCTGCTGCTAGAATATTCCAGTCAGGTTTTTCAGTCGCCAATGCAACGGATATCGCACCTGTGCCTGTGCCGAGTTCAAGTACAGAACACGCTGGGCGTTCGCCTAAATAAGTTAAGACAAGCTCAACTAATAATTCTGTTTCGGGTCTAGGTATTAGTGTATCTGATGTAACATATAGCGGTAAGGACCAAAATTCACGTTCGTTGGTTAAATAAGCAATAGGAATGCCTTCGAGACGCTTTAAAACAAGATGTTCAAAAGCTTGTATAATATGAGTTTCAAGTACTTGTTCGCTATGAGCATATAAAAATGCTCTATTTTTTTGAATAATATGAAGTAGTAAAATTTCCGCGTCGAGTTGAGATGTTGGACTCGACTTAGCTAGACGCAAAGAAGCATTTCGAAGTGCCGATTTAATATCAATCATGCTGACCTAAATGCGCAAGCTGATCGGCTTGATGTTCGCGCTTTAATGGTTCAATGACCAGGGAAAGCTGGCCAGCCATGACATCAAGAAGTTGGTACAACGTAAGATTAATACGGTGATCGGTCAAACGACCTTGAGGGAAGTTATAGGTTCGAATGCGTTCCGAACGATCGCCACTTCCCACGAGGGAACGACGTGTTTCTGCTTGCTCGTCGCGTTGTTTTTGTTGTTGGGCGTTAAGAATTCGGGTCTTAAGTAAGTTCATGGCACGCGCTTTATTTTTGTGCTGAGAGCGCTCATCTTGGCATTCCACTACGGTGCCTGTCGGAAGGTGGGTGATACGAACAGCTGAGTCGGTTTTGTTAATATGTTGACCACCTGCTCCTGATGCGCGATAGGTATCAATACGAAGATCGTCTGATTTAATTTCAATCTCATGAATTTCATCTACTTCAGGCATAATGGCTACCGTACATGCGGATGTATGGACCCGTCCTTGAGATTCGGTTTCCGGTACGCGTTGTACGCGATGTGCGCCTGATTCAAATTTAAGTTTAGAATAAACGTTTTTTCCGATAATACGGGCAATAATTTCTTTGAAGCCACCTTGCTCACTGTGGTTCGTGCTAATTATTTCCAATTGCCAGCCTTCGTTCTCAGCAAATCGTGAGTACATTTTGAATAAATCACCGGCAAACAGTGCCGCCTCGTCGCCGCCGGTACCCGCGCGTACTTCAAGATACACATTGCCTTCATCGTGGGGATCTTTTGGAATAAGGTGCATCTGAAGTGTTTCTTGAAGTACTTCAATCTGAGTTTTTATGGATGGGAGCTCTTCTGCAGCCATCGATGCCATATCTGCGTCATCAGAATCCATAATTTCTTGTAGCGAGCGAAGCTCTTCCTCGGCTTCCGAGCATGCTGCGAACGCTTGCGCAACGGGCTCAAGTTGTGCATATTCTTTTGAAAGCGCTTTAAATTGTTCGTTATTTGAAATAACTGAAGGCTCGGATAATAAGTGGCTGACCTCTTCAAATCGCTCAACTAATTGCTCAAGCTTTAATTTAAGTGTTTTTTTCATATTCCAACGTTGAGGTTGTGGTGTTTAAAAGATAGGAAGCAAGTGCAAGCAATTCAGGATGATCATCTGCAGCGGCTTGACGTAAACCTACGGTTGTTTCATGGGTTAACTTATTGGTCAGGCGTTCAGAAAATTCACGCAGTACGGCGTGCTCACATTGACCTGTTGTTATTTTTTGACTTGCGCGCTGTAATTCTAGCTCAGCTAATTGTTTCATTTTGTTGCGATAGTCACAAATCACATTTTGGGCGCGACGCGTGCGATGTGACCGCAGGTAATGCTCTAATTCGGGCTCAATCAGCGCTTCTGCACGTAGTGCAGCCGATCGCCTTTCGTTAAGTCCGTTTTCAATGGTTATGTGTAAATCATCAATATTATATAAATGGACGTTATTTAGGTCAGCTACGTCGGGCGTTATATCACGCGGGACGGCTAAATCTAAAAAAAACATGGTTTTCTCAGGGGTAGCTTTAAGTGCTTGTTCGACCATGGGTTTATCAATAAAAGGCAGAGGGCAGGCTGTGGCTGAAATCACAACATCGGCTTTAGGAAGTTGCGCAGGAATGTCACTGATGGCGAGTGATTCTGCATGCCATTTCAATGCTAATTTATCAGCATTTTCTCGCGTGCGGCTCGCAATGGTAAACTTTCGAACGCCATATTGATATAAATATTTAGCGACTAAAGCCGCTGTTTCACCTGAGCCAATAATAAATATTTCGAGCGGCTCATAGCTTGGAAAGCATTGACCGATAAGGCGTGCAGCAGCTGAAGCAATAGAAATAGGGTTGCTACCAATACCACTTTCTGTACGAATACGTTTACTTGCATTAAACACAAAGGGAAAAATTTGGTGGAGTTGAGATTTAATATGTTGTTTATCATCAGCTTGACGGAACGCTTGTTTGAGTTGCCCTAGAATTTGAGGCTCCCCAAGCATCATGGAATCAAGCCCGCTCGCTACACGAAGTAGGTGCTGCAATGCCTCATAGCCTTGATGTTGGTACATATGTGGCATGAGTGACGCAATAGGCAGGTTGATTTCTTCGGCAAGCCAAGGAATTAAAAGTGCAGGATTATCGGTTTTACAATATATTTCCGTACGATTGCACGTTGATAGAATCACGGCTTCATGTACAAATGGCAGGTGAAGTAAACGGTCCAACGGGCCATTATCTGGTGTAGACAGAAGCGCCATTTTCTCGCGTAGCGCAAGGGGTGCTGTTTTATAATTAAGGCCTGAGGCAACGAACACCATAAAATTAAGAAGCCTGTATGCTGGTTATGTAAGAATATCGAAGCATGAATTATAAACGATTATGCAGCCGAATAAAACTCTATTGGATTTCCTGTGTGTAAAATTAAACAGTTTTTGGGCGGTGTTAATCATGATTAATTATAGACTATGTTAGAAGCCTCACGTTTTTGAGACAACATCAGCATTCCCCAAACAAATAAAACCAAACAGGTGATGATCCAACTCGGTGAACTAGCATTATGGGTTTGTTTGACAAGATAAAATGCTAACAAAGGCACAAGGCCTGCAGCCACACTTGCGCTTACGGCATAAAGTGAAGAAAGCACGGTGCAGCGCAATTCAAGCGGAAACATTTCAGCGAGCATAACCGGAACAACGGCACAGAATGCGGCGGTAGGAACCGATACGAATACTTGCGTAAGTATGAGGTATTGCAGGCTATCTCCTGATAAGGCTTGGAAAAAATACGGTGATAAAAGCAATAATGCCAACGAAGAAAACCGTAAAATTTTAACGCGATCATAAGTATCAGATAATTTACCAATAATAGGGTAGGCGATGAGCATGACACATGCTGCAACAAGGTTTGAGATAAGAATTTGCGTGTAGCTTAAATTATTATAAAGTTTGGCTTGTATAGGGCCGAAAATATAGAATAAGAACGACATGGATACACCGAGTAAACTTAAGGCGAGTACTAAAGCGGATTTTACTTTTTGATGCTTAATGTATTGCAAAGACTGCTTGGTTAATTGTGATAAGTTAGGCTTTTTATGATCACTGTAATATAGCACATACTCTAAGCTTTCAGGCATGCATAGGCGAACATAGAGGCCTACGGATGAGCCAACGAGTGCAAGCATAAACGGCACGCGCCAAATAAACCATTCAAGCTCTGGGTATTTTTCACTGAAGTGCACAACAGCAAGTGTGGTAATGGTTGCTATCAAAAGCCCAGCTGTGCCGCCAAAAGAACTCCAACTGGCTGAAAAACCTTTACGATTTTTAGCTGCGCACTCCACCAGAAAAGCCGACGAGTTTAAATACTCGGCGCCACAAGCAAAGCTTTGAATAATACGTAAGGGAAAAAGAAGAATCAGTGCAAAATTCCCGATATGGCTATACGTGGGAATAAAACCAATACAGGCAGTCGCAATTCCCATTAAAAAAATGGATGCTGCCATCATGATTTTTCTTCCATAACGATCTGAAAAAAGGCCCATAAACACGGCACCGAAAGGTCTTGCCAAATAACCTGCAAAAAAGCTTAAAAAGACAAGAAACAACCCTTCGGCTGAATTTGCATGAAGATATTTAGCAAGGTGGAGTGAGAGTAAACCACAAATGGCTAAATCAAACGATTCAACCAAATTTCCCATCATGCCGGCTAAAATGATTCTGTTTTTATGTTGTAAGTTCATGAAACACCACGTTCAGTTACATTATTATTGACCACAAGTTGCATATAAGGCGATAAAATACGAGATTTTTTTTGCCCTGTTGGCTTACTAAGGTAGGGCATAAATAAATGGGAGATATTCTGAAAGCAATAACGACCCATTTTTATTAATTCAGCATGCGCCTCAAGTAATCGCCGTCCAGCTTCAGGGTGTTTTGATTTTGTTGCAAATGAAAGCAGAAGTATGCAGTTATTATACGAAAGTGTGGTTGATATACCTGCACGTAAATACTTCGTATTTTGCTTGACTTGCATTAACTCGGCGTATTGATTTTGGTCGTATAAATCAGTCCAAAGTTTACATTGCCTTGTTGTGAAAAAATCCGGATGGTACGAGCGGTCGTAATGCCATAGACCCGTATCCATTAAGTTGTATTCGATAATTGGGCTATACGATAAACAGGTCAGTTCGTTTTGAGGGCTGATGGTGGTGAGTGCCAGATGATCGATATCATGTAACCCAATCACATCACTAAATATTTGATGAGCTACACGCGCATGCTTAAAAATAAGCTTTTGCGCAAGTGGATTGAGAGTGCAAGCGGGTTTTGTAAATTCCATTGAAAAACCTATACAAATTACATCAAAAATATGGGGGATAGTTTATCTATAAAAATAAGCGGTTAGAGGCTTAAATAATTTACTTGATAAGCTTGGTTTAACCGGTGTTGTCAAAATAAGCGTTTCAAACGAATCGATGGCATCATATAAATAATCATCACTTGTTTTGAGTTGATCGATTAATCCAAGTTGCATCGCGTCTTTTGCTAGCCAATGTTCACCTGTAGCAACGTCGTCAATATTGATTTCGGTGCGGTGTGTAAGAACATGATCACGAAATGAGGCTTGAATTGCTTCAAGATCTTCTTGAAATTTTTTGCGATCTTTATTCGTATTTTCACCTAATACGGTAAGCGTACGTTTGTATTCACCTGCGGTTAAGAGCTCTATGTCGATATTATGTTTTTTCAAAAAACGATGGAAATTAGGCAGTTGAGCAACAACACCGATTGAACCAATAATAGCAAAAGGGGCTGCGATAATGGTGTTTGCAACACAGGCCATTAAATAACCACCGCTAGCCGCAACTTTATCGATGCACACCGTTAGAGGAATATTTTTATCACGAAGACGTTGCAATTGAGACGCTGCAAGACCGTAACCACTGACTGCGCCACCTGGGCTTTCTAAGCGCACAATTACTTCGTCGTTAGTCGTGGCTGCCGACAGAATAACCGTAATCTCATCACGTAATTGATTAACCTGTGTGGCTCCGATGTCGCCATTAAAGTTTAGAACAAAACGTTTAGGATAATTTTCTCTGGATTTTTTAAGTTTGATCTTGTTCTTTTTGTCGTCTTTGATTTTTTTCTTGTCAGTTTTACTTAAATCTAAGGCATGCTGTAATTGCTTTGTTTGCTGCTCGTATTGCTCATTGAGTGATTCAATATTTAAAGGTGTTTTTATTGAGCGGCGTCCGATAGATACAACACCTATCACCAAAAATAAAGAAGAAACAACAAATGTGATTGATTTTAATAAAAAGAGACTGTATTCAGTAAAAAATTCCATATTTACTCTATTTCCTTAATCATGATTAAAAGGGACTGAGGTGATGCAGGTGTTGATTGTAACGATTGTGCTGGCAAAGGCAAGGTTGTGAATTCAAACTCTTTCAATGCGGGCAAAATACGTTCAAATGATGCAAGAGCTGTTTGTTCTTCAGCCGTTAGATCGGATGATTTTTTTGACGTACTGAGACTTCCTAACCAAATCGGGTCGTCATTGTTGTGAAGATGGTAGTTTGATCGCCACATACTTAAAATAATAAGCGGTTGAGAGCCCCTGGCATCGAACGTCATGACTAATTCAGGTTTTTTATTTAAATAAAGCGGTGTTTTAAACGCCCGAATAGGGGCAGATGAGAGATGGTTAGTTTTTTCTAAAAAGCGTTTGGAGAACGAGTTGGGACGAAGTCTCCAGCCGTGATGCTCTAATGCTTTTTGAAAGGCCGTTAGCGAGCCTAAATATTGAATATTAAATACACCGTTGGGATGACCGAAACGACTCATGGTATACAAAGGTAATAACGGTTCGCGCTGATACCACCATGCTTGATTGGTTAGCATGTATTGCTCTGGATAAGGCGTATGCTCAATAATTTTGTCTTTGAATTGAAGTGTAGTAATCCAGGCGCCCACGGCAGTAAAGCATATAAAAGCGATCCATAGCGCGCGCGTTTGGGGTGGATTTTTAGGAATATGACGACGATACGAAATCCAATGACCAAGTGCAAGTGAGGTACCCATGGCGTAGCTTATTAGCGTGCTTGTTAGCCAGTGCTCTCCAAGGTAGAGCATGGCGAAACCATCCAATCCAAGTAAGCAGAGCCAAATTAAACGCAAGGTTCGGGTCAAGCTGGTCATGGACGTTCGACCAACTTGAAGCATTAAGAATCCCCACAGCGCTGTGGCAAGCGTGAGTGAAGCCGAAGGGTATGAGTAGGCGCTCTGAAACAATGCAGCATCTTGAGGCCTGAGGCAATTCATCCAGGTACCCATGGCTTGACTCATGAACAGTGAAATCAAGCCCAAGCTTAACCAGTATTTGAGTAAACGCCAGTTACGTCTGTAGATTAAACTCAGCGAAATACTGATAAAAAAAACAAATAAAGGAACGGTGTCGATGCAGCAGCTTATCGCAACAAAAAACATATCCATGGGCCGAGTACGCAAGCTTTGGAAAAAGAAATAAATAGGGAGATCAAGTAAATTTCCGAGCTCATCAATACAGATAAACCATAAAAATATACTGATAATCAAACTGAGCGATAATATGAGACATAGAAGAAGAGCGGCCGTTGCTGCGTGATTACCTTCGTTGGGCGGTGTGAGCGGACGTGTTAATCGGGATAAAAATATATTATTTTCTAACCAGTCCCAAAAATAATGCAATTGTTTTTGAATCAACGAGCTGACATGAGCAAAGATCCATCTGATAGCAATGCTAACAAACCAGACCAACGCGAGTAAAATAAGAATAAAAAGAAAGAGGCGTGTGGCGCCTTCAGCAGAAAGTTCTGAACTTGCGGTACCTATAAGAACGCCGGGCGTGACATAGACAATAGACCACGCTATTCCTGACATGATATTAGCAGCTAAAAAAGGAAGTTGTTTCATGCGCATCATCCCAGCAACTACGGGAATAATGGAGCGAAGCGGACCAATGAAACGACCTAGGAATATGCTTTTACTGCCGTGTCGGTTAAAATAATCTTGCCCATATTCTATCCATGTGGGGTAGCGCTTGAAAGGCCATGTATTTAAGAGCCTATCGCTAAATGTATAGCCAAGGGCATAACTGGCAACATCTCCAATGATCGCGCCTAGTGCCGCAAAAATAAACGTGAGATCAATGCGCATTACGCCTGATCCGGCTAAAATACCCAGCGCTGTCATGACAACAGTTCCAGGAATAATGCTACCAATAAAAGCTAATGATTCAATAAATGCGATAAAAAAAGCAAGAAATAACGACCAATAAGGATGGTGATGAAGCCAAGCGGTGAGAGGCTCAAGGTAATTAGCGAAGAGTTGCATCGCTATCTCCGTCAAATTGTGCAAGAAAAAGTTTTTTCAGTTGAGTTTCAACGTCGTGAATATGAGTATCAGGGGCATGATCATGCAGTTGGGTCATGTTTAATCCGGCATAACCGCAGGGATTAATGCCTAAAAATGGTTTTAAATCCATGTTTATATTTAACGCAAGACCATGGTAAGTGCACCCTTTACGTACACGCAGTCCAATGGATGCAATTTTTTTCTCGAAAACGTAAACTCCAGGTGCTCCTGGTTTTGTTTCTGCTTTCAAATCAAAACTATCCAATAAACGAATCAAACAACGCTCAAGTTCACAAACCAGGGTTCTAACACCTAAGTTACGTCGTTTGATATCCATGAGAATATAAGCGATCAATTGACCCGGGCCATGGTAGGTGACTTGGCCTCCGCGATCGCTTTGAACAATAGGAATATTACCAGGGTTTAAAATATGCTCTGGTTTGCCTGCTTGTCCCTGCGTATAAACCGGAGGATGTTGCAACAGCCAAATTTCATCCGGCGTATCGTCTGTACGCTCATCCGTAAATTGTTTCATGGCATGCCATGTTTCAGAATACGGTAGGGTACCTAGAGAACGAATGATCAGCATTTAAAGCACCATCTTGATATCCGGATGTTTGCCCAAATCTTGATATAACGCATCTAACGAAGGTTGATCGAGCGCATACACAGTCACGGTTATGGCAAGGAAATTTCCATTTTTGCTGGCATTAGTTTGATATGCATCAGCTTTTATATTGGGGTAGTGCTTGTGTACAATCGCAAAAATATCATTTTTAAATACTTCTGTGGCTTTGCCCATAATTTTTATAGGAAAGTCACAGGGGAATTTTAATAAACTTGAATCTTCAGTCATCATGATTAAGCGCTAAACCATTGCTTAAACACAAGTGTAACCGAGTCTTTAGCACGTGAAAAAATACCACCTTGTTGAACCGGATTTAGGGCATAGAGTGGTCGTGTTGAAAGTGTCTCTCCGTTAAAGAGAACCACAAGCTCACCAATTTTTTGGCCTTGCTCAATCGGAGCTTTGAGGTATTTAGGAACTTCTGTTTTTATTGTTAAACGTTGATATTGGCCTGATGGAATGGTCACATAATGACTTTGAAGAACACCGATAGGAAGTGTTTGGCTTACACCTTTGTAAAGCGGAAGTTCAGCAAGTGGCTTGCCTGCTTGATATAGCTTATGTGTTTCAAAAAAACGGAAACCGTATTTAAGTAAGCGTTCACTATCATCAGCACGAGCTGATTCAGACGGTGAGCCTAAAACAATAGCGAGCAACCGCATATCGTCTCGTTTGGCCGAAGAGGCGAGGCAATAACCCGCTTCAGCAGTATGGCCTGTTTTCATACCATCAACATTAGAATCACGCCATAACAATCGATTACGATTGGGTTGTCTAATTTCGTTAAAGGTAAACCATTTTTGTTTGTACCAATGATAATACTCTGGAAACTCATTGATGAGAGCGCGCGCAAGAATAGCGAGGTCTTTTGCTGTGGTATACAATTCAGCTTGAGGCAGGCCTGTGCTATCAGTAAAGTGGGAGCTGTTCATGCCTAGTTGCTGAGCTTCTTGGTTCATTAGGTCAGCGAAGCCTTCTTCACTACCACCTAAGTGCTCGGCCAGTGCAACACACGCATCGTTACCCGAATCTACGATGATTCCTTTTAATAAATCCTCAATACGAACGTCTTGCCCTTCTTTGACAAACATGCGTGACCCGCCGGTTTTCCAGGCTTTTTTGGTGATATGAACGGTGTCATCTAAGTGTATTTGTTCATTGTGTAACGCCTTAGAAACAACGTAGAGCGTCATCATCTTAGTTAAACTTGCCGGGGGAAGTTTTTTCTCACCGTTGTTCTCAGCTAAAATTTTCCCGCTATTTGTATCCACTAAAAAATAAGCTTTTGCATGAATCGATGGTGCCGTTGGTGTGATGAGTGGGCTCACTTGATCGGGTTTAGGCTGTGCGAGACGGCCTGTTTGATGTGATTCGGCATGGAGTAACTTAGGTTGCACACAAACGGCCGCAAACAAAAGAAAAGAGGTTAAGGCGTGAATAGGTTTATTCATCAGTTTGCCCAACAAAGTAGAGTTACGGTGAGTTCAGTATTTCATATTTTAGTCTGATAATCACCTCGTAGTGCAAGTATTTTATCATAGGAACTTCTCGCTAACCATCTCTTAGTATTGGAAATTTCCCACTGTATGTGTATATTTAATATTATCTTAAATATATTTTTTAAAATGCTTTGTTTGCGGGAGATGCTATGCGGCGCTTAAGTCTTGTATTGATGTCTCTTTGTACTATTTCAGGATGTCAAACGCATCGAGTAGAGCAACCATCATTATCTCAGATCGAAAAATTTCATCGCTATACCCAGGCATCACAACCCATGTCACGTAAAGCGCATGATGGGGCGCCACCGGGACCGTTACCCACTAAATTTGAAACCGTATCACCGGCACAAGAGCCTTTGAGTCGCTATGGTAATCCAACCGCTTATCGCGTCAACGGTGAAACATATCAAGTATTAACAACATCTAAAGGCTATCGAAAGCGTGGTATCGCCTCATGGTACGGCACTAAATTTCATGAGCACCGCACGTCCAGCGGTGAAGAATATGACATGTATGCGTTAACCGCAGCACATAAAACCCTACCTTTACCCAGCTATGTCCAAGTTAAAAACTTAAAAAACGGACGAAAAATCATTGTTAAAGTCAACGATAGGGGTCCCTTTCATGAAGGGCGTATCATCGACTTATCTTATGCGGCAGGGGTCAAGCTTGGCTTACTTCCAGAAGGCACCGCGCCTGTAGAGGTAAAAGCATTATCATCTCGAGCTCAAAAAAAATTACCACCTGCGCACTATTATTTGCAAGCCGGGGCATTTAAATCAGAAGCTTCGGCTAAGGCCTATCGTAATAAATTACTTAACATAACACCCGACTCACATATTATCGTAGAAGAACATCTTGCACATCAGATCGTAAGATTGGGCCCTATGGCCGATAAAAAACAAGCTGATCAACTTATCAGCTTGCTTAAGTCTAAAGGTGTTCAGGGTGTGTTTTCGTTTTTAGAATAAATTATTTTTATTTTATAATTTAGTTAGAGCCATCAGGACTCATGTCAGGCCTATCATCTCTATTATCTGTTTCCGTAAGAGCATTTGCTTTTGGATGAAAAAGTGTACCCTGGGAACTCGTGATAGCATGTTTAATACCTTGAGCTTTGTTTGTCTGTGAAAGGTCGCTTGCTTCTTGTGCCATGATATATGCGCCCGCAAACGTAGGGATTAATGCTAATAATACCAAGGCGAGTGCTGCTACGGGTGGAGCTGCTAGTGACGCGGCTATTCCTACACCACCGAGTATGATGCCTAGTGCTGCAGCTTCAGTCACAAAAAAAATAATTCCTAATTTAACATGTGGCCAATATCCTTGTGTGTCCTCAGGAATTTCATTAGCAAGATTGAGTAGATGAATTTTATTCTCAGCATCGTCTGGCTTATCTATAGCCGTAATGGAGCGTGCCAAAACTTCAATTAAATATTTTTGAGTAGGGTAACCATCAACAACCAAAGCATCACTTTCCGAGGCTTGTTTGCTTCTTTTTGTTCTTAAGTCAATATACGGTATTTTTTCCATGCCTATCTTAAGGCGCACAATATTATTACGTAATCCGTTTACTTGTTCTTCGTATTTGGTTAAGGCTTGTTTTAGGTCTTTGATGTTTATATTACTGTCATCGCGCGCTTTATCTTTTACTGCCCCGTGTAGATTAACCAAGCTATCAGCAAATTTACTGTCAAATTCTCTAAGCAAGCGTTTATATCGTTGATCTTGATCTTCATTCTGATACTTGGCTTCAAATCTAACTTCTTCGTATTTTTCGTTCATGATTGTACTCCTTAATGATTATTTAGGATTCCTACGGGGAACTCGTGTCGTCACGGGCGCACCGACAATAACGCGTGTTCCGTGCAGACCGATGCCTGGTAGGTCGATAAACTCTTCGTTGAGCCAGCGTGCATCTTCAATAAATATCCTCACACAGCCGTGGCTGGCACGATACCCTGGAACGCTACGGCTTCCATGCAAAGCATACCCCCTAAAAAAGTGCATGCAGTAGGGCATTTCAGCTCCGCCAGTGGTGCCGTCGGCATGCCTTGGAAAGGCTGTTGAAACACAATCATTATCTTGTTTTCGAATGACACGAAAAAAACCGGCGGGTGTTTTGCAGTAGCCATTAGCTGAGTTGCATTGCCCACTTCCTGATGAAAGCGGCCCCCACCAAACAAGTTGGCCTTCCGCATCGTAAGCCCCCCAGGCCAGACGTTCTTGATTTACGTAAATTGTTTTTTCGCCAATCGATTCGATATAGCGAGGAAAAGGTGATACATCATATATTGTCAGGTTTTCGATATGTTTGGGTATAGCAATAATCATGCCAGGTTTTAAACTGATGTTCATGCGATTAACGCGCCGAATAATATCTTCTTCTTCAGAATTCGGAAAAAGGGTTTCCCAACGATCACCTGATTCGATCCGAATGCAGTCATAATCCGGTAAGTTACAAAATCTTTCGCCATAACGTGCTTGGCCCCAAGCCTGTGAAGCGGCGAAAAAAAACAAACAGCTGATGAATATTTGAGTTAATTTTTTCATATTGCATTCCAGCCTAGGAAGATATAGAAATATTATTTTGTGCGTTGCTCAATACAAACTATCGGCAGCGTATTAAAAATATTTAATTTGATTCTTGTTTTTTTGTGACGGACGCTTCATAAAAAAACAAGAAGTGCAAAGTGAGAACGGATTGATATGCTTCATATTTTGATGCTTACAGGGTTTTGCTAGTGCTCTAAATCAGTTGCGAAGGTAATATTTTGTTTTTTTATGCCCACAACCACCCAAACGTAATGGTTAAATAACTCCCCCCATTCTGATTCTCATCAACATTTCATCAGCGGTTGCTAATAGCTCGTCTGTATCTACAGGTTCGGAAGTTTGAAGAAAATCCTGATGTGGGTTATTTAACCATCGAACGCTAGGGTTAAGTGTCAACCTTTCTTCACTAGGCGTTGATGTATCATATGCGTCAATCGTTAGATTTTCACCCGCTTCAGTAAGGGTATTATCTTGGGTTCCTACTTGAGAGTTTATTGTCAGATTAGTCTTTGCCGTTACATCAGCAAAGAAACCGATACCTTGTAGCTGCTGCCCGTGGCTAATAAAGATCGGTGTGCTAATGTGAGTTTCAAGCCGACTAGCTATCCTGCCACCTATGTTAGAATACTTTTTTGAAATCCGGGCAGTAATATTATTACCGAGCATTACACTAGGCTCCCATGTGTAATTTGTGCCTTGTTTATGAACAACCATTGGTCCTCGAAGCGCATCAATTTGGTCAACTTTATCAGATATTTCTTGACGTAAACTGACGGTAGGAGGAGCCTCATTTAAACCAATTTTTTGTTCGTTAATTAAATCAGTGTGATTATTTATAAATGTTTCTATATCAGATTTATCTATTGTGTAAATTCCACGCAAACGAACATATGAGTCTTCTTTATACTGCACTATACTCACTTCCAATCCTTTGGAATCCAAAAAATTTTTAATTATCTCTGGTAGTGGTCGATCTGCGCGCAAAATTAATCCGCAGAGATTGATAACTGGGGATAACAACATACCATTCTGTGAAATTAGACGGTCTTTACCAAATTTTATACTCTTAGCGGCTCTCAACATAATATAAATCTTAAAAAAATAAATGCAGGTTCAATATAATACATATTAGGTTTTTTAAAGGCAATAAATATTTTTATCCCGGTGTTAGATTATTTGTCCTGGTTCTGGCTTCTAAATGAACTTTTTAAGTTTGTTTTAATCTTCGCTAACGTTCAGATTGAACTACCATCTCTTTTGAGTGATATCATTTAAAGGCCTGATTGATATATTTTTTTATATGATTTTATACAACTTATTCCTTAAAAATGTGATAATGACTCGAAAATAGGTCTTATGTTTTATATTTCAGGAAAAAATCATGTATCGTTTACTGTTATTGGTGTGTTTATTTACAAACTCTCTTGGGTTTGCTTCGTCGCTCGTATGTCCGGATCATCACTGTGTTGCTGTGGTAGACGCGGGTAATTCGGGATCCCGACTCAATATTTATAGTTATCAAGAAGATGCTTCTCATACGCCTATTGCAATAAAAAATATATTTTTTAAAAAAATTGAACCGGGCTTTGCATCCATTGAATTGAACCAAAAAGCAATCAATGCCTATTTATCAGAGCTTTTTTCGGATGTGTCGGATTCAAATATTCCTGTCTATTTTTATGCGACAGCGGGCATGCGCATGTTAAATTATTCAAGGCAGCAGGCTTATTATTCCAAATTAAATCAATGGTTTTTACGGCAATCTCAATGGCAACTTGTTGTTGCGAAAACGCTGAAAAGTCGAGAAGAGGCTTTGTACGGTTGGTTAGCCGTTAATTATGAGTTGGGTACGTTAACATCACCTTCGGCTCCTTTGGTGAGTGTTGTTGATACAGGAAGTGCGTCGGTTCAAATTGCATTTCCTTTGACAGGCGCGCAAGTGATGGACCCAAATTTAAATTCCAATGATTATATTGATATTGATGTGTATGGGCGGCATATATCTTTATTTACACATGGCTTTTTAGGTCTTGGACAAGATGAAATTAGAAGTCAGTATTTAGATCAAGATGTGTGTTTTCCTAGGCATTACCCACTGCCAAACGGTTCTTCAGCCGCAGGAAATTTTCAATCATGCCAAAAACTCATGATGCCTTTGATTAACGGGGTTCATCAGGTTGAGCGTACCGTTAAATCTGTCATTCAAAGTAATCCCGATCAAACGTGGTATATCATCGGTGGCTTAAGTGCTATGTTGCAAGAAAAACCGTTTACTTTTGATAATTATCAATTTACGCATCAGGAATTTTCAGAGAAAGCTAATCGACAAGTATGCCAACAAAATTGGTCTATTCTAGGAACGTTATATCCTGAAAACAGACATTTGTTTGCGAGCTGCTTGAACTCGTCTTATTTATATTCACTGTTTGTTGAGGGGTTTGGTATTGATCGCCATGAACCGATTCATTATATTTCCAAAAAAGTGAGTACAAATAATTGGACGCTAGGGGCTGTTTTATATCAAAAAGAAATCTTAAGATAAGCGTATCGTTGGTCAAATTAAACGCCATACTTTATTCATGATATAATGCTGGTGATTACGATTTTACAAAAGAAGGATAGTTCTGACATGAGTTGGTTAAAAAAATTATTACCTTCAAGAATTCGAACCGAAACATCACAGAAAAAAGGTGTTCCTGAAGGGGTTTGGGTCAAATGTAAAGCTTGTCATGCCTTATTGTACCGAGCCGAGCTTAAAAAAAATCTTTCGGTTTGCTTTAAGTGCGAACATCATCACCGTATTACGGCGCGTGAAAGGTTGATACAATTTTTAGATGAGAACGGCTGTGTTGAATTGGCTGAAAATTTGGAGCCTATCGATCGCTTGAAATTCCGTGATTCTAAAAAATACAAAGACAGGATTACACAAGCGCAAAAAGCGACCGGTGAAAAAGAAGCGTTGATTGTGATGAAGGGGACGTTAAAAAACATGCCTGTGATAGCATCTGCTTTTGAGTTTAGCTTTATGGGCGGCTCGATGGGTGCTACAGTCGGTGAAAAATTCGTACGTGGTGTCAACGAAGCCTTGCTTCATAAACGACCTTATATTTGCTTTACCGCCAGTGGTGGTGCGCGTATGCAAGAGGGATTATTCTCATTGATGCAAATGGCTAAAACATCTGCTGCACTCGCAAAATTTGCTGAGCATAAATTACCGTTCATTGTTGTTCTGACGGACCCTACGATGGGTGGTGTGTCTGCAAGCTTTGCAAGTTTAGGCGATTTGATTATTGCGGAACCTAATGCGCTGATTGGTTTTGCTGGGCCTCGTGTGATTGAACAAACGGTTCGACAAACGCTACCCGAAGGATTTCAACGTAGTGAGTTTTTGTTGGAGCATGGTCATATTGATCAAGTGGTTGAACGTAAAGATTTACGCGATACGGTCGCTGAGTTTATTTCTAAGCTTATGCACGAAAAAACAAGTGTAACGACAAACGAGACAAAAATGGACGGTGATGAAGCACTTTAACGCTTTTTCCTTACCTGAGTGGTTAACCTATATTGAAATGCGTCACCGTGAGCCCATTCAATTAGGTTTGCCACGCATCAAATCTTTTGCTCAGGCACTGGGTGTCTTAGCCTGGGATAACACCGTGGTGATTACGGTTGCGGGAACCAACGGCAAAGGGTCCACAGTTGCGGCATTAAAAGCGATTTACTCTGCGGCAGGGTTTTGTGTGGCAGCCTATACATCACCGCATTTATTAGTTTTTAACGAACGCATACAAATCAATCAGACATCGATTACAGATCTTGCTTTATGTGAAGCTTTTTTAGCTATACACGAACTGGATGGTAGCGAAGCCTTAACCTATTTTGAAATGACTACGCTTGCAGCACTTGTTTATTTTAAGCAGCAACATCCTGATGTGCTTATACTTGAGGTTGGCTTGGGTGGTCGTTTGGATGCAACAAATATTATCGATTCAGATTTAGCTATTGTGACAACGGTTGATTTAGATCATCAAGCTTGGCTCGGTGATACGGTTGAGGCTATTGGTTATGAAAAAGCAGGTGTTTTTAGAGCGTATAAACCGGCAATTTATGCTGATACTCATCCACCAAGTACTTTAATTAATTATGCCCAAGAAATAAATACGCCGTTATTAAGCTTAAACAACGAATATTGTTATGAGCAAGATAAAAATTTTTTTATTTTTAAAGCCGAAAATAATCCTGAACGTAAGTTGCCGGCCTTATCCATTCATCCTAAAGCATTTGCTGCAGCGATGATGGCTAGCTTACAATTAAACAATCGCTTGTATGTTTGTGATACTGATTATAAAGTAGCAGCCGAGACAGCAATGCTTGCGGGGCGCCAACAATGGCTAAAAACGTCAGTTCCTACGTTGGTTGATGTTGCACATAATGCGCAATCGGTGAGGTTATTATCAAATTATTTTGATAAGCACCCTGTTAAAGGCAAGATTCATGTGATTTTTTCAGCTTTGCAAGGTAGAGATCTTTGCAGCTTAATCGAACCTATGCAACACTTGGTTGAGCGATGGTATTTAAGTCTTTTGAATGATAAGCGGGGCGCTGATGCGGCGCTTCTTACGCAAGCTTATATAGATGCAACAAAGCAGGCGTTATTACCTGTGTTTGATGATCCAGTTGTTGCATATCAAGCAGCAGTTAATGCTGCTAAAGAAAATGATGTGATTGTTGTCTACGGTTCTTTTGTTTTGGTGAGTGCCGTAATGCATGCCTATTTAAACAGGGAGATATAAAAAACATGAATATAAGCATTGATGAGCGGACCAAACATCGCTTAACAGGTTTAGTGGTTATTCTTGCGGTGGCCATTATTTTTGTGCCAGCGATGGTAAAAAAATCCAATCAACGACTTGAAGAAAATATTCATGTTTCTGTTCAATTACCGCCTAAGCCGTCAGCGCCTAAAATAGCTATAGCTGACAAAGAAGCCGTGTTTGAGTCCGTTAAAATTGCAGAAGTGACACTTCCTGTCACGCAAAAGCCTGCGCATGTTTCCCAAATAGCTCGAGCAGAAGGGTTACAACTTAAAACGCCAGAAAAAAAGACCGTACCGGTTTTAAGTAAACCGGTTGTTGCGAAAGCTAAAATTAAGCCTAAGCCAATAAAACAAGCCGAAGCAGCTCCCAAACCTGTTGTAACGCCTGCGAAGATTGCCAAGTTAGACAAAGACATGAGTCAGGCGTATGCCGTCCAATTAGCTTCGTTTAGTAGTCAGGATAATGCAGAAAAACTTGTGTATCATTTACGAGACCATGGTTATAAAGCACATTATCATGCGAGTACACAAGGTAATAATGCATTATACAAAGTCATCGTAGGGCAGTTAGACGATCGTAATGACGCCTATGCGCTACAAGAAAAATTATCTGAAAGCTTGAAGCTTAATGGCTTTGTTGTTAAACGCGGTGCAACATTGTGATGGCATGGCACTGGGTAGATTATGTCATCATCGCACTGATTGGTTTATCTGTTTTTACGGGGTTGATGCGAGGCTTTGTAAAAGAGCTCATAGCGCTCGGTATATGGGTGGTTGCCATTTGGCTTGGTTTTCAATATTCACCGGTTCTTAGTGCGTATCTTAAACCCCATATTCCTGACACTACCTTACGAGGGATTTTAAGTTTTGTGGCTTTGCTATTAGGCACGTTAGTGGCTGGTGGTTTGTTAAACATGCTTTTGAGCCTTATTTTAACTCGCTCAGGACTCAAAGGAACCGATCGTCTACTTGGCATGGGTTTTGGTTTTGTCCGTGGTACGTTTATCGTCGCGCTACTTATTGGAGTGATGAACTTAACTTCGCTTGCACACGATAAAGATTTTAATCATTCGAAAATATACGCTCGATTCAAACCGTTATCTGTTTGGATGTTTAGTTTTATGCCCAGCATTATTGATAAGGTTCATGCTTTAGAAAATAAAGGTAAAGTTAAACCAGAGAATAAATCTAAAGATGAGCCTAAACTTGAGCTGAAAGATGAACTTAAAGATGAGTTTGATATAATTGATGATCTTTAATATAGTCATACACCGCTTTAGGTAGTTGATTTTTCAAAAGTGTTTCGTGATCGTTGATACGTTCACGTAACGTACTTGAGGCAATAGGGTAGTTACCTGCTTCAAAAAAATGAAGCTTGCAGGATGATGTGTTCAATGCGGCTTGTAGTTCTTGAGGTAGGGGCTTGTTTTGATGAAAGCCCGCGCGTTGCATAATCAGTAAATCACACAACGTTAATATTTTTTCCCATTGATGCCATCGTGGTAAATCAAGAAAAGCATCCATACCGAGTAACAGTGTAAACGATGCGTTTTTATTATAATGATTGTCTTGATGAAAACTTTCAAGCGTATCTACCATATAAGATGGTGTATCACGATCGAGTTCACGCGTATCGATTTCAAATCTAAATTCAGCGTTAGCATAAGGTTCGAGCGCGAGTTTAAGCATATCTAGGCGCTGCTTGCTGGTTGCGACGCTCTTGTTTTTTAAAACGGATTGCTTGCACGGTACAAATATAAATTTGTCAAAAGCAAAGGCCTGCTGAACCGCGCAGGCAGTTTTGATATGACCAAGATGAGGGGGATCGAAGCTCCCCCCATAAATTAAATTATGCTTAGATTTATTCATACATGTTATAATTTTTTGTGAAAAGGTAGATACCGTGGCTCCCAAAAGTGCGTATCAATATGCTGATCAATTTTATCACGATCGTTATGTTCAGCTAAACCTTCATCTATCGCCGTGTCAGCCACAGCATGTGCAATGGCTTTAGCAACCAGCTGTGCTTGCTCAAGTGAAGGCAATAGAGGTAAAAAACTATCTTTCTTACTCGGTGAAAATTGACTTAAGGCGTGAGAAGCAGCTCCAATCATATTTTTTGATAAGTGTTTTGCACCAACAGCTAATACGCCAAGACCTATACCAGGAAATACAAGGGCATTGTTGCACTGGGCTATTTCAACCAAGCGATTTTCATATTCTACCGCAGGGAATGCGGTTCCCGTTGCAATCAACGCACGGCCTTCACTCCAGGCCAAAATATCTTCTGGCTTTGCTTCGCACTTTTCATCGGGGTTTGAAAGCGGAAAAATAACGGGGCGTTTACACGATTTAGCCATGTTTTGGATAATATCTTGTGAGAATGCACCGGTTTGTGCTGAGCAACCAATGAGTACAGTTGGTTGTATTTGTTTAACCGTGTCCGTCAGTGAGGGATAATCTTGTCCTTGATATGACCATTTAGAAAGTTCTGATTTTGCACGCGCAAATGGTTTTTGTGCTTCTGTAAGGCTTAGGTCACCATCAGTTAATAAGCCCTGCCTATCAATAAGCCAAAATTGCTTATGGGCCTGCTCGCTGGTTAAGCCATGTTTTATCATGGCTTCGACAATTTGGTGGCTGATGCCTGTGCCCGCAGAGCCTGCTCCGTAAACAACAATACGTTGTTTTGTCAATGGCGTTTGGGTGACATCGCATGCAGCAAGCAAGGCTGCCAATGTAACTGCACCTGTGCCTTGAATATCATCGTTAAACGTACAGATTTTATTTTTAAATTTTTCTAAAATTTGATCGGCGTTATGACGCCCAAAATCTTCCCAATGTAAAAATGCTTTAGGAAAACGTTTATGAATAGCCGTCACGAAGCGCTCAATAAACGTATCATACGCTTTTCCTTCGATACGAGGATGGGCGCAGCCTAAATAAAGAGGATCGTTCAATAGGGTTTGATTGTTGGTTCCAACATCAAGGCAAATCGGTAAGGTGCGTGTAGGATCAATTCCACCGCACAAACTGTAGACCATGAGTTTAGCTACGGGAATATCCATGCCGCCAATGCCTTGGTCTCCAATACCTAGCACGCCTTCGCCATCGGTCACAACGATTAAATCTATCTCAGGATTTGAACGATTTTCTAAAATAGCATCAATATGCTCTTCATCGGCATGAGATAAATAGATACCTCGTGGCTGACGGTACTCAAGACTAAATTCTTTAACGGCTGTTCCGACGATAGGGGTATAAATAATAGGGATCATTTCAAGCAGATGTCGACTCACGAGCTTATAAAAAAGCACTTGATTTTTGTCATGCAAATTGGAGAGATAAATATTTTTTTTCAGCGCTGAACTATAGGCACTGTACTGTAAATAAGCGCGCTTCACTTGTTCGTCTAACGTCTCAACACGATGAGGTAATTTACCTAAAAGACCAAATTCAATGCGTTCTGAACGCGTAAATGCTGTGCTTTTATTAAGCTGGGGTGTGGTAAGTAATTGCTTACCAGTGATGGAGGTTTCTATCGTACATTCACCCGTTTTTTTATCGCGGCATATTTTAAAATCTAACATGTGTTGATCTCTCCATGAGTGTATGAAAAATCACGTTTTTTTTGAATGCTTGGATTATAGTACATTCTTAGAGTTCATGCGTTATTAAACATAAAAGCTGTAATATATTTTTTATTTGGATTTTATTTGTGCAAAAAGATTGTTTTTGGTCTAAGATAACCATTATGAATCACGGTTGTTTTATAAATCAAAGGATTGAATATGTTTATCAAATTATGTGCGGCACTGTTTGTTTTCTTAAGTTCACTCATGTTTTCAGTTCAGGGTCAAACGGTGGTCGAGGCCAAAAAAGAAATGTCTGGAATGACTAAGTTTATGTCGTTGGTGAAGGCAAAGCGATGCAATACACAAAAACCTATCAGCTCTATATCCTCGATAAAAACCATGCTCGAACAACCGACAGCAGACATGAGTCCAGCGCTTATAAGTAAAGTATTAACAACATTAACCTGCGCAAAAGCCAAAAATACTCAACATAATCATATTTTAACCGTCATTGATTATTCAAAACCGTCCAATACGAAGCGTTTATGGGTGTTTGATCTCAATAAAAACAAGATGCTTTTTCATACCTATGTCTCACATGGTATTAAATCAGGCGCGTTATTCACCGATCAATTTTCGAATCGAAACAATAGCAAGGCAAGTAGTCTTGGCGTCTATAAGACAGATAAAGCGTATTACGGGAGACACGGGCTTTCTTTAAAATTAGCAGGCTTAGAGCGCGGATTTAATGATCGGGCCTTTAATCGCGCCATTGTAATGCATTCTGCATGGTATATGGATGAAGCATTTATCAAAAAATACGGTCGTCCGGGTCGGAGCTGGGGATGTCCGGCAATTCCAGAAAATTTGAAAAAACCATTAATTAATGCAATTAAAGATAATGCATTATTAGTCGTTTACTACCCAGGAGAAAAATGGGTTCAGCAATCAAAATACCTCAACTGCGGAGGTTTTTCGCCAAAACCAAGCACGGATTTGATGCTCACTACATTGCATAAACCGGCTCAAGAGCGTGCGGGTATTTTATTTGTGGAGCGTAATAAAAACAATAAACGCGAAGAAAGCGAGCCTATTGTCGTGATGTCCGCAGATAATTATTCAACCACGTTTAAGCAACACGTCCCGTTGAAACGTATGCTTCGCTGTCAAATCAACCACAAAGAATACATAGCGTTGAGTAATCATGAATTTGAAGTCTTAGCTGAAGATACAACTGAGCATGCATTTAATCATGTCCTTTTTGTGAGACCCGAAGTGAAAAATATACGAGGTTATCATAAGACATTTATGAACGTGGTCAACATGGGGAAAATAAAGCATGTGAAAATTCATGCGCGTGATTTGAGCCAGGAGCAAACACAAAAAAGCTATACATTAACGTTTGATAAACGATCTCCTGTACAGCTTAAAACAACGCATAGATTTATACGGTGGTTAGGGTTGTAACCCTGATGTAGTTGGGGCTGCGGATGGCGCTTTATTAAGCCATTGAAAAACCTGAGTCAACAGGTGGTTCGGCCAAGCTTGCTTCTTCAAGTTCTTTTTCTGGTCCGCCTATCCATGAATGAATGAATAGATTCAACTGGTGACAACATTCCTCAAAAAATTGCACAGGACCTAAAAAGCCCTGATAATGGTGAGCTGCTGCAACCAGGCAAACAGCATAGGTTAATAGTGCACAAGCTACTGCTACTTCATGTGTAAATAAATATAAACTTAAAACAAAAGTAGCGGTTGTTAGCAATAGAACTAAAAGTGCATTCAAAGCAAGAATAACACCAAAAAATAATTTTCCAGTCATGCCGTCATAGTTTTGATAGCGTCGATTGGATAAAAGAGAATAGAGAATCTCTTCAAAACTTCTGTTTCGTAATAATAAGTGTGCAGGGTCATATTGCATTTCGACTAATTGATAGCGAGTGTACCCACTTTCTTTAAGACTCAGCGCATAAAACTCAATAAATTGTGCATCGGTATCAAATCGATAAGCACCATGATTTGGATCCATGTAGCATATTTCTTGTTTTTTATTATCTTGTATATTAATACGAAGGTAGCAAGCATGCGCATACTTTAAGCTAGTTAAGTCAAGCTCCAAGTCTTTTGATGGATATTTTTTGGCATGCTCTAAAATTTGCCTTGCTTGTTGTTTTTTGTTGGTGCAGAAATGCAATCGGCTTAAAAGCGTTTTTTTAATAAATTTTTGGTCATCCTTTTCATGGTGTTGATTATTATGATTGGTATAAACCTTCCGCGTTATTCGGATGTGTTTTATTCTTTCGTTTTGATACGGCGACATACGAGGTATGGCCATGATAGATGTGAGTCCATAACACATCCCCCCAGATGTGCCAAAAGCATTTAACTGATTAACACAAGCAATCTTGTATAATTCGTATTTATACATACTATTTGTAATGTAAAAAACTTTATCTATGCCATAACGCTGTGCTATTTCACGTTGTTCACGTCGTTCAAGTTGAGCATCACTTAGTTTACATTTTTCTTGTAAGGAAATTAAAGCTAATTCTTTTAAAATAAAGGTTAAATCTGATGTGAATTGGGGCGAATTTGTTTTTAAATAATCTTGCATTTCAGGGAGCAGATCGTCCAAGAGGGTGACTAAGTGTGAATAACCGTCCTCTTCAATTAATGCTTGCTCTTCAGATAAGCGATGCCTAATTTTTTTAAAAAGTGTAATTTCTGCTTGTTTTTTAGTGTTGAAGCTATGTTCTGTGTGGCCTGAAAAAAACAAATAGCTTTTGTTGATAAAATTATTTTTTTTCGTCAGATATTTTAGTGCTTCATCAGCTCTATCAAAACATTCAAATAAAGACACAAGAATAATACCTATCAACAATAATTGATAGAATTCTACCATGTAGATCAATAATAGTCCACGGGTATAATTGCCGCTATACTGATTATTGAGGGGCTAGTATTGCACTTACTATTATCTTACTATGATAAAAATCATGAGGATTAGATTGGAAAATCATAGTGAAACGGACTTCATTAGAATACATCATCCTGTGCTTGTTCATATGTTTAAGTTTTCCCAGTTTTTCAGGTGATAAAAAAATAGTCTTTGACGCCGAAGCACGATCTCAATGGTTTGCTTTTGCAGCGATTGGGGGGCAAGGTCCTCAGTTTGATTCAGCGATACACGTGAATAACGGCTCTTCTTTTACGGCACCTTACAATCAAGATAATTACGCGATTTATCACGATACATTTCAACCCATGGTTGCGGTTTTTGCGGGTAAACGTTGGGAACGTGATTCAGCATGGATTCCAGCCTATTCATTAGGTGTGCGTTACGAGTCGTTATTCACAACAACGGTTCATGGCAATATTTCTCAGTATTCGCTTCCTGAATTTACCAATTATGATTATTCGTGGAATATTGTATCCAATCTTTTATTCGCTTCTGCAAAAGTTAATCTATATCAATACAAGCGGTTCTTGCCTTATGTAACAGCAGGACTTGGTGGGGGCTTTAATTGTATGAGCAACTACGAAGAAAAAGCATTACCAGGAGTGACGCCTCGGTTTACGCCAGGTTTTCAAGATAATACTCAAACGCAGTTCGCTTATCATTTAGGCGCGGGACTTGATGTGCAATTAACACAAGGCATGCTGGTCTCATTGGCGTATCAATACCTGAATTTGGGTCACATAACATCAGGTTATGGCACAAGCACATGGTCAAATCAGTTACTTGATTTAGGTTCTTATCGCTCGAATGGATTATTTCTTGGTGCAACGTATTTGTTCCCACAACGTAACACATAGGTTTTGAGGCTTAATTTTATGAAAAATAAAGCAAAATTATTTTATATTTTTACGTTAATGTTTTTGAGTTTAAATCTTGCCTTTGCCGCAAAAAATCCTATATCTATCGTCTCGTCTAATACGTTCCCAAGCCCTATTTTTGTAAATGGTGGCAGTCATCAAGTCACGTATACTTTAAAAAATAATCTACCGTTTCAATTGGTTCGCCCATTAGAGCTAGATAAAATAACGAGTCCAGTTGGCGAATTCACCTACCTTGATACGTGTACAAATAATCTATTAAGACCCCAAGAAGAATGCACGCTTACGGTTTATTTAAACCCGCTTGTTGCTGGTCTTAAAACGTTTCAGCTTATTGTTGGAAATCAAGGATTTTTTGATAATAACCGCGTGCCTTTTCCTGTCAATAGCACCATTGCAACGGGTCAAACAGGTATTGGTGTCTCTGGTCATGTCGTCACGGCGTTGCCGACAACATTAACCGTAGGGCAATCAGCATCATATGCGATTGAGTTTGAAAACTCAGGCACAAGTCAGGCAACGGGTGTATCCATTCAATCAAGTCATCCATCGTTTAGTACGACTTGTACAACAATATTAGATGCGGGCAGTACTTGTTCGGTGAGTGGAACATATACGGCGACCACATCTCTACCCGTTCAACAAGTCGTTGATACAACGTTTAGCTACACCCAGGGTACGTCGGTGACCGAATCAACAAGTACAGCAGTTACTACAGCGTCGGGCGGTATTATTGCAACAACACCTGTTTTACTTCCAACACAGATGGTTGTGGGGACAACAAAGCCAGTATTGTTTTTATTTACAAATCAAAGTTCAAATCCTATCACGATTACATCACGTGATCTTGTCGTGCCTGCTGCAGGAACCTTTACGGTTACTTCACCAACAAATGCCAATGACAATTGTGCTGGTATCACTTTGTCGCCAGGCCAGGCTTGTCAGCTCAATGGAACATATACAGCACCAGGATCCGTTCCTACGACAGCGGATGTGAGTATGACAGAAACGGTGCATTATTTAGCTGAAGATTCAACACCTGCCACGACAACAGCATCTACATCAACAACGATCGTGACGACAATCACCAATCAACGAACGATGACCTTTACGAATCAATGTAACTTTCCTGTTTGGTTTTCGTTGAACGGTTCGGCTATTCCTGATTCACCGAACTGCCCGACAACCGCATGCCCAGATGGCTCAAGCTGCAACACAGGATCTAATCTATGTTATTGGAATAATCCCTCTCCGAGCACAGGTAGTTATGCTTTAACAACGACGGATGCTGGGCGTACGGCGACAGTAGATATCATAGGAAGCTTAGCAACAGGGGCGTCTGATACGTTATGGAGTGGTAATTTTTCGGCAAGCACCTTATGTTCAGGTAACTCCTGTGGACAAGCGGCTTGTGGCAACCATGGTGGAACGACGTCGTGTGCTCCAGGGGTTGGGTTTAATCAGCCCGCAACGCAGGCAGAAATCACCATGCTAACGGTCGAAAGTGGCGGAACAGATACCTATGATGTGGAAGTGATTAACGGTCTTCACATACCCATTAAAATGACGCCGAATCAAACCGCAAATAATTATAGTTGCGGCGTTCCAGGAAATGAGGTTGCAGCCAATAATTTTGGAGCTTGTGATTGGGCGAATGCAAATCCATTGAACTCAAACAGTTCGCCTGTGAATAAATATTTTTGGGTAACAAGCACCGGAACTGCATGTTTATCAGGGAATACATGTGCTACAGGTGGCCAAAAGTGCGGTTTAGATATTGATCTTAATCCTGTGTGCGGTGATTTTTTAGGTTATTTTTCAGCGAATCAACTTTGCGCGATTAATTCTAAATTTACATCACCGTTTGGGGATGGTTTTTCATGCAGTCAAAACTTGAATTCACCGTTTCCTGCAAGTACATATCCGCTTAGCCAGCTGCTTGCATGTCCTGTTCCTACCGGGTCTACCGGCCCTTTGTTTAATTCAGGTTATTTGAATTATACATCGGGTGCTTATACTTCAACGGAGCTTACGCAGGTTTGTGGTTGTATCAATTGGTGGGATGTGGCAGGTATTGCTGCAAACAGTAATAACAACGATCCAACGTTTATTTGCCAAAGCAGTAACTCGTCGAATGCAGGGTCTACCTTGCAAGTGGACCCTCAATGGACGAGTTTGGTGCAACCAACGATTCAATGGATGAAACAAGCGTGTCCTTCAGTTTATACCTATCCGTTTGATGATAAATCGAGTACGTTCACGTGTACACAGCCGGATTATACCGTGACGTTTTGTCCAGGAGGCGATACAGGTTTACCTACGGGGCTTACGGAAGGGCGGGGGTAAATAATTTGCCCATGGATTTAAAACACGGTATTCTTTCATTTCAATGTGAGCACGTCGTGTTTCGGACACCATTTTGTTAGGATGACATATAATGGCACGTAAAATACCGTATACGTTAAGTTTACTCTCGCTCTTCATGGCTTATACTTCTGCCTATGCTGGTACTGAAGGGCAAAAAACCGGTTATCCCGATGGTTTTATGCTCGGTGCCGGTGCTGGCGTCACTGAATTTATGGATTCTGGTACGTACAATACCACTGCCAATAACTTAGTTAATTCAACAAATAATCGAAGTTTTAGGTTTGGTTTTATGGGAGATGTGATTGCTGGTTACGGTAGGCGTGTGTATAAACCCTTTTATCTGGGAACCGAATTAGGTCTCAATATTTTTGGAACAAGAAAAACATCCTTCAGTCGTGCTAGTCAATTGGATGTTACAGTTGTTCAAACAGAGTTTGGTTCGAGTTCGGTGGTTAGGAACGATACACTTTCGGACACGACGACGGTTTCAGGAAATGTGCTTGTCCCTTCTTTTGATATAAAGCCGGGTTTGTTAGTTACGCCTAATTCTTTGCTTTTTGCGCGTGTAGGGATTAATTACAATCAAATCCATGTGGTGAAAAATTCGATGTACCAATCATCGGGCTTGTTCACAAGTCCTGATGCGACTGAATTGACCATGACTCAGTCAGGACTTTATTCCTCTGAAAAAAAACAGCTGATTGGCCTAAGAACAGGTGTTGGATTTGAGTATCTTATTTCAGATAATATAGGGCTTGCTGCGAATTATGTGTATGCATTTTATAACTCGGTAAATACACAGATGGTGGGTACAAGTAGTCGTGTTGCCTGTGACACGATTGAAGGATGCCACGTGAATGGCGATGGAACCTATGTTGCTTCGGGCAAGTCTAAAATCAGTGACCAGCAGGCTCTGTTGCAGTTAATTTACCATCTCACATGATGTTTCAAATACGCAATGCAACACATGATGATTTACCGCAGTTACTTGAGCTTGAGAACGTATGGCCGGAAGACACCCGAGCAACCGAGCATGACTTAAATCTTCGAATTAACGCATTTCCAGCAGGTTATTTTGTCGCTGAATCCGACCTAGGTATCATCGGTAGTATGATTGCTCATCCTTACGTTTATAATCCATATGATTTATCAAATTTTAAAAGTTGGGAAAAAGTAAATCAAGCATGTGCTATACAGAGAATACCGTTTGATGGTTGTAATGCACTTTATCTCTTATCGGGAACAAACACAGCACACGGCTATGCGAAAGCATTATTTATACAAGCCTTAGAGCGCGCGCTAGATTTAGCTAAAAAAATAGGTAAATCATATATTGTAGCAGGCATTATACTTCCGGGATATGCGCGGTTTATATCAAAGCATGGGCTAATAACCCCAGAAAATTATGTTTTTAAGCAATCAAACGGCCGTTGTGTTGATCCGTATATAGAGCGATTTAGGCAGCTTGGCTTTCATGTTCCAACAAAAGAGCATGTGATTGCCAATTATTTTCCTGATAAGAATAGCTTAAATTACTCAGCGCTCGTGGTTAAATCTTTATGAATGCCCCCATGAAAATATTACAAGAGATGCTGCATGCTTCTCAGTATCAATTCCCAGAAGAAAATACCCAGAAGCAACATCAACAGCTTGATAGGTTGCTCAAACATGCGTATACCACCGTACCGTTTTACCAAGCAGCGTATGCTAATTTAGCACTGGATATAGAACGCTTTGCACAGCTTCCTATACTTTCTCGAGAACAGGTTCAGTTGGCGGGAGATGGCTTGATTTCAACAAGCATACCGGCCTCTCATGGCGGAACCTACCCTTTAGAAACATCGGGCTCGACAGGGCAGGCTGTGCGTGTTTTAGGAACTGATTTTACGCGTTTATTTTATGATGCCTTAATGTTGCGAGAGCATGCTTGGCATGCGCGTGATTTTAAGCAAACACTCATGTTTATTCGCTGGCTCAAACGAGGTATTGCAGAAGCACCCGAGGGGCATGTTCAAACTAACTGGGGGCCGCCCGTGAGTAAATATCACGTTACAGGGCCTGGTATTTTAATTAATATTGCGAGTAAAACACAAAAACAAATCGAAGCCATCATAAATTACAAGCCTTATTATTTAGCGACGTATCCATCGCAATTGTTGGCACTCGCTGAATATTGTGAAGAACATGAAATTCAACTATCAAGCCTTCGTGAGCTTCGGACAACGGGTGAGATGTTAACCAGTAAGCGCGTTAATAAGATCAAACGCATATGGCCACATGTAATAATCAGTGATACGTACAGTTGTGTTGAGTTCGGAAATCTTGCTCAACAATGCCCAGAACAACATAATTATCACGTGAATACAGAACATGTAAAATTAGAGATTGTTGACTCTCATGGTGGCGCGTGTGGTGTCGGTGAAGTCGGAAAAGTGCTTGTGACAGGGCTGTTAAATTATGCAACACCGTTGATTCGTTATGAGTTGGGTGATTACGCGAGTTGGGGCGATCCCTGTTCCTGTGGGCGTAGTCTGCCTGTACTTGAAAAAATTTATGGTCGTGAGCGAAACCGTTTGATGATGCCTAATGGCGAGTCATGTTTTCCTTATCTGGGTGAATATGATGATGTGAAAGATATCAATATCACCATGAGTGCTATTCGTAAATTTCAATTTATACAGCATACGACCCATGATATAGAAATCAAAGTGGTGACACCTCATCTTTTTTCAAAACAAGAAGAGGCGTATTTCAAGCAGCTATATCAACAAAATTTAGGATTCCCGTTTAATATTTCAATTACATATCATGACGATATTCCAGCAGGTCCTACGGGAAAATTTGAAGAATTTGTATCATGTATTTAGTCGGAGCATTAAAAGCATGAAGCTATCAAGATACATTATTTTAGCCGGATTTGTTTGCTATTTATTTGCTCAAAAAGCGCAGGCAACACCTTCACCTATTGTAGCGGAATTAATGCGTGAAGCAGTCAATGTCGATACAAAGAATTTATCGGCACTTATTCAAGAAACCACAAAAAATAATCCCACCATCCGAGCGGCACATGACCGGTGGGTAGCTGAAACACACGTGATACCACAAGCGCGTTCATTACCTGATCCTGTATTGATTGCAAGTTATTTCACGTTAGATGGAAATAAAGGTGAGGAAAAAGTACTTCAAGGGTTGGAGCTGTTGGGAGGGTCGCAAGAGATTCCTTTTCCTGGCAAGCTGTACAAGCGATGGAAAATAGCTAAAATTAATGCATCCAAAATGGATGCAGAGTATTTAGCGGTAACCATCTCGATTATTTCACAATTAAAACGTAAATATTACGATCTTTATTTTGTTAATAAATCGATCGAAATTCTTAAACATAATCAAGCCTTGCTTGAGATCTTGGAGCATAAAGCGAACGAAAAATATGGCTCACATCATGCACCCGAACAAGATGTGTTTCGTGCAAAAACAGAACTTGCTCGGTTTGAAATGCGTTTAGTGAGTTTACAGCAAGAACAACAATCCTTGATTACTGATATTAATAACATTGTAAATCGTGATTTAGATATTAATATTACAACGCCGCATACGTTGCCCATAACTCCTTTTGAGCATAAAGCAGAAGAGCTTAATGATGGAATCAAACAGCGATCACCTCACCTGAATGTACGTAGAAAAAATGCAGAAAAAGCTAAAGAAAGCATTGCGTTAAATAAAATGGCTTATTTTGCAGATTTTGAATTAGAAGCCGAGCATGTAAAAGATAAGGCAATAGGTGCGGTCGGGTATCAAGTTGTTTTGAAAGCAACGCTTCCTCTGTACTTTTTTGATAAACAAAATAAGGCCGTGCGAGAATCTGTTGCACGTTATCATGCCGATCTTGAAGACTTTCAAGATACATATCAAGAGCTTGGCTATCGTGTTCAAAATGCTTTTTTAATTATTCATCGTACGAATAAGTTAATCAAATTACTTGAAAGTAGTCTTCTTCCGCAAGCCAAAGAAGCATTGACTTCTTCTCAGGTCGCTTATCGCACCGGAGGTGTGGATTTTTTAACAATGCTTAATAATTTACTAACGCTTCAAGAAAACGAGGTGGAACTCGAAGGCGAAATTGTTAAGCACGAGAAACAAATCACGGAAATAGAAGAAGTGCTTGGTATTTTCTTATAAATATTGTAGTGTGCCACTTCGCACATCCAACCTACGGCGAATATGGAAATCCTCTGTTTTTTTTCAGGGGTCGCATGCTTTTACTTTAAGAATGGATACGCCATTGGATTGTTGGCTGTCTTTCTTTTTTTTAGGTCTCGGTGGCTTCTTGTTGCTATATTTATTTTGGGCTTTGTATGGGCTGCATGTCACGAAGCTTACATTGCGTCACATGCGATGCCAAAAGATTCGGTTCTTAAGCATGTGGTTCTGAAAGGCGTTGTTGCTTCAATTCCTGCTAAAAGCCTCGATAAAACTCAATTTGAATTTGAGGTGACATCACTCAATCAACAACCTGTTCGAGCACGTGTTTTATTATCTTGTTATAAATTTTGCCCAAACTTGGTTGCTGGCCAGATTTGGCAGCTCCATGCAAAATTAAAAAAACCTCAAAATTTGGGTAATCCAGGCGGGTTTGATTATGTGCGCTCACTTAAAGTACGTCATATTGAATGGGTGGGGTACTCAAAACAAGATAGTTTTGAGTACCTGGGTCAAACGTATGCGATCAAACAGCGCTTACTTGAAATTCGCCAACACGTATCAACTCATCTATCAGCACGAGTTTTAGGCTCAAAAACCGCCGGAATTTTACAAGCCTTAACTGTTGGCCTGGGTTCACAAATTAATCAAGAAACTTGGGCACTGTTTAGAAGAACGGGCACCACGCATCTTATGGTTATTTCTGGTGCGCACATTGGGCTTGTTGCAGGGTTTACGTTTAGCTTATTAAGATGGCTAAGTTCGCGTCTCGGTAGGTTGCCACTGATTATCCCAGCACAACGCATTGCAAGCGTGGGCGCCTTGCTAATGGCGTTTATTTACAGTGTTTTGGCTGGTTTTGGCGTGCCCGCTCAGCGCGCCTTAGTGGTTTGTTTTTTTATGCTGGTACGGCATATGGGAGGCCCATGTTTTACGGTATGGCAGGCATGGCGGTATGCATTGCTTTCTGTACTTTTATTTGAACCGCACTCCGTGATGATGCCTGGTTTTTATTTATCATTTGGTGCAGTAGCTATCTTAGTGAGCATGAATCAGCTGATAGCAAAAAACAGTCACAGCATGATTAAAACGCTGTATTTACAACTGGGGTGCTTGTTTGGATTGATGCCTTTAACGTTGTTTTTATTTTCATATGGTTCGGTAAACGGTTTTTTTGCGAACCTTTTGGCCATACCCTGGGTGGGTTTTGTGATGATTCCTTTAGGGCTTTTCACTGTATTCTTAGGCCCCATGATACCGGCCGCTTGGACCGCGAGTATTTTAAAACCTGTTGTGCATGTTTTATTGCTTTATTTGCATTGGATTGATGGTTTTTCTGCTATAAACCTCAATCTATCATTAACATCGCTCATCATGCCTCTCAGCATGATATTAGGTTTAATACTTTTTTTTGTTTTACCTAAAATGCGGTTTTTATTACTGGTTCTGATATTGATGCTTCCGGGCGTGTTTCCCAAACATGAAAAACCACGCTGGGGAGAAGCGCGCATTGATGTTTTAGATGTGGGCCAAGGGCTGTCGGTTGTGGTTCAGACCGCCCAACATAGCTTGGTTTATGATGCAGGTATGAAATTCTTTCATGGTGGGGATATGGGGGAGCTTGCTTTAGTACCTTATTTAAAAACATTAGGTGTGAAGGCGCTCGATGCTGTTATTATCAGTCACCCTGATATGGATCATCGCGGTGGTTTAGCGTCGTTAGAAAAAGCGTATGCTATTCACAACTTTCTAGTTGATGATCCCGATTTTTATCATCGAGGAATCAGCTGCCACAATCATCCGCCTTGGGTTTGGGATGGTATAACGTTCCAATTTTTTCCTATGCCTATGGAATCACGAAGCAAAAATAATCATTCGTGCATTCTTCAAATCAGAAATAATACGGGCCAAGTGCTTTTAACTGGTGACGTTGAGCGCACAGGTGAGCGTTATTTGGTTCAGCATTATGCCCAGGAGCTTAAATCTTCTATATTGCTTGTACCGCATCATGGCAGTAAAACATCGTCGTCCGAGATATTTTTACAACACGTGGCGCCTATGGCGGCCATTGCTTCGTATGGTTTTGATAATAGCTATCATTTTCCGCATGCCAAATCGATGAAATCTTATGATATACAGCATATTCCCGTATATTCGACAGAATCGTGTGGGCTTATTCGTGTGGATTTAAAGCATGGGCGCTTACCTAAGCAGCCCATTTGTACAAAATATCATAAATATTTATAAAAAATCAGGTGATTCTATTTTCTGTCGTTTAGGTGGTGGCTCTATGTCTTGGTTAAATTGGTTAAATATAGACTGAGCACGTAAATAAGGTTGATTGCTAAATCGAGGTTCTACAATAAATGTGCCTATATTGCGTAGTAAATTCATGTTTTGAAGAACGCGATCACAGTTAGTCACAGCTGTAGCCGTGGCTGGTTTTATCGCTTGTAAGAGAAGCATGACTAATCCAGGAGGCGTGTTTCGATTTCTGTCTTGTATTTCCTGTACAAAGAGACGTGGCATGCGTTGATGATTCAGGTTTAATATTTGCAATGTATTGTTTTGTTCAAATTCAGTAATTACTGTGGAAATAATACCCTCCGGATACTCGCGTAAACATGTATCATCAACGTCTCTTAGATTTCTTTGTTGAATGTAAGGTTTATAGTAGGGATGAACTTTCATATCATTATGTGATAGATCAAGATGTGTAATGGACGTGTTTCTTGCAAGTGCTAAAAGACCATAAGGGCCAATGTCGTTTTTCCTGGCGATGAGGGTGGTGAGTGTTGTGCTAGAGGCAAGTGCTTTAGCACCCATGGCGCTTATTTCCATCTCACTGACATTAAGATATTGAAGTGGAAGCTTTGCAAGTGAAATAATCGCTTCATCGGTGTCTCCCTCTCGTTTTGTTCCGAGGTCTCGAATATTTAACCGCGTGAGCCTAGGTAGCTGAGCTACAAGCACTATCGCTCGACTGAAGCTAACAGGAAAAAGATCGTTGCCTCTAAAAAATCTGCATTCTTGAATATTAAGTTCTTGAATCATGCTACTTTTTGAAAAATGTGCAAAACTGTAGAGGTCAATCAGATTATCGCTGAGATCTAAATATTCCAGCGTCGTATTTCTTCCTAACGCTTCAAGACACAATCCAGCTCTTATGACGTATGTATCATCACCCCACTGAACGTTTCTAAGACTAAGTTTTTTGAGTGTTGTATTTGAGGCAATGGCTTCCATAAACAAAGGACCAATTTTATTTTCGCTGACATCAAGTGAGCACAAAGACGTAAGCTGTGCTAACTTAGTAACATCGTGCTCTTCTAGTTCATTGCCAGATGCATTCAGTGATTTCAAATAGGTATTTACGGATAAGGCATCACATAATGCTAGGATGTCTGCATGCGTGATCACAGGTGCTGCTGATGAAGTTAAATCCAAATGAACAAGTGTGGGATCGTTTTCTCTAAGTTTAGTTAGAATTTCTGAGGATATAGGCATAATTTAATCTGATGAATAAGTCGCGTGGCTTGGATTTTACTTTGTGGTTAAAAAAAAATCAAACAAGAGCGTGTTTCAAGTAAAGAATGTTTTTACGTACTTGATTAAGTTAGGTAGACTAGGTTTATTAAGTTTATCTATGCATAATGGAGTATAAAATCATGTTTTCTAAAAATAAAATTATCGCATGCGCAGGGCTTGGTGTTATTTGGCTAGGTTTAACTGCGTGCTCATCCGAAAATGAACAAAAGTATTCAACGAATCCTAAAGCACTGCAACAAGCGATGAAACAATGCCCGGATCATCCGCCTAAAAAAATAAGCTGTGAGCAATTAAGCAATATATCCATGCGAGTGAATCAGTTAGCTTATAAATTACGACTCGATCAACAAGCCTATGGTAAAGATATTTTGGCTTTGCAATCCATGATCACTGAGCAACGTAGCGCACTTGAAAAAAATCCAAATAAAGCTGAACTAAATAAAAGCTTAAAAAATAATCAAAAACTGCTGCAAGAGCATCTTGCTGTTGTTCGTTGGCTTGCTTCACCTGAAGGATAAGTATGAGAATTTTAGTTAGTAACGATGATGGTGTTTTTGCGCCAGGAATTAAAGTGCTTGCTGAAACGCTTAAAGATTTCGCCGAAATCTATGTGATAGCGCCTGATCGTAACCGTAGTGGCGCAAGTAATTCTTTAACGTTAACCAAGCCGTTACGTGTAAAGCAGTTAGATAATGGTTATTACAGTACCGAGGGAACACCAACCGACTGCGTGCATTTAGCATTGACTGGATTATTTGACGTGCAATTTGATATGGTGATCTCAGGTATTAACGATGGTGCTAATTTAGGTGATGATGTGCACTATTCCGGTACGGTTGCGGCAGCGATGGAAGGGCGAAATTTAGGCTTTCCAGCGATTGCCGTTTCGCTTGTAGGGCGACCGGTTGAGCATTATGAAACAGCCGCGTCCGTCGTTAAATATTTAGCTCAAAAGCTTAAGAAAGACCCGCTTCAATCACAGACTATTTTAAATGTAAACGTTCCTAATATACCGCTGGATAAAATTCGGGGGATTGAAGTGACGCGTTTAGGAACACGTCATGCGGCTGAGCCTACGGTTAAAACAACCGACCCACGAGGGCGAGATATTTATTGGATTGGACCGCCGGGTAACGAAGCTGATGCAGGGCCTGGAACTGATTTTTACGCGGTTAGCCAAGGCATGGTATCAATAACGCCTCTACATCTTGATATGACGCATTATAAAGTCTTTGATCATTTGGCAGCTTGGACCGATGGAGCGTTGTTTACGGAATGAAAATTTTTTCTTATCTGTATGATAAAATGTTGGCTTGGTCGACACATCGACATGCGCCGTATTATTTAGCTGGTGTATCGTTTGCTGAGTCTTCGTTTTTTCCTATTCCACCGGATATCATGCTCTTGACCATGGGCTTCGCTACGCCCAAACGTGCCTGGCATTATGCTTTACTCACACTCATATTTTCTGTGCTTGGTGGCTGTTTTGGTTATGTGATTGGCATGTTTTTTATGGATATCCTGCAGCCATATATTTTGGTCTCGTCGCATGCTGCTGCCTATGAGCATGTACGCACGTGGTTCGAGCATTGGGGGGTTGGTATTGTACTTATCGCAGGCTTTACACCGATACCTTATAAATTATTTACAATTGCTGCCGGCGCAATGCAGATGGCATTTATTCCCTTTGTTTTAGCCTCCATCGTTGGGCGAGGGGCACGATTTTTTTTAGTCTCGGCATTGGTTGTTTTGTTTGGTGAGCATTTTAACAAGCGTTTTCGTCATTGGATTGATTGGGTCGGTTGGTGTCTTGTTATAGCATTGGTCATAGGGTTTAGCATAATAAAAATACGGGGTTAATCATCTCATGGTGCGATTTCGCAAGCAGGCGTTGTTTTTAGGGCTTTTTTTAAGTTTACTGATGCAAGGCTGCGGCATGCGTGAAGGCGGCTTAGCACCGGTCGAAGAATCAACCTGGTACGGAAGTAACCCCTCTGTAGAAAAGCATGTGGTTAAACAAGGTGAAACGCTGTATGCCATCGCTTTTCGTTATGACCAGGATTATCATCGCTTAGCTGAATTAAACGGCCTCAAGTCACCGTATGCGCTCCGTATTGGGCAAGTTATTAAACTTAAATCATCATCACAGGTTGAAAATTTTGCGTTAAATCTAGTTAAATCCTTGCCAAACCCACCTAAAATTCCTTTGATTTCGAATAATTTGAGTTGGCATTGGCCTGCACATGGACGCATTATGAGAACCTTTTCACCGAAGCATGGGCGTAAAGGTATTGATATTGGAGGGAAACAAGGTTCAAAAATTCGTGCGTCATCAGCTGGGGTTGTCGCTTATGCTGGAGATGGTTTGCCTGGGTATGGTCATTTAATTATTTTAAAACATGATACAGAATACCTTACGGCCTATGGGAATAATCAAAAAAATCTGGTGCGTAGTGGTCAACATGTTAAGCAGGGGCAAGTGATTGCTGAAATGGGCGTGGTGAATCGACATTTTTGGGGTGTTCATTTTGAAATGAGAAGACGAGGCGAGCCCGTCAATCCATTGAATTATTTAAAGAAAAAAGCTTGACATTGGACCTGCATTTGGTGCAAGAATAAGGTTAAGTGCATTTGCGAGGAAGCAATATGACAACACAAATGGATGTGGAAAGTGGCGGTGAGCTTGAACTTGAGCTTGAACTTGAGCTTGAATCTTCGGATGATTCTATTGATGAGTCTGATGATCCATCTACCGAGGAAGCACACAATATAGTTGATGTTAAAAAAAGTAAAAAAAACAGAAAAAAAAATAATGATCTTGATGATGAAGCTGATAAAGTGGCGCTATCTTCAGGTGGAAAAACACTCTCTAAAGCAATGGATGCTACGCAAATATACTTGGGGGAGATCGGGTTTTCGCCATTACTTACAGCAAAAGAAGAGGTTTATTATTCAACACGTGCTTTAAAAGGCGATGACGCTGCCCGTACAAAAATGATTGAATCAAATCTACGTTTAGTTGTTAAAATTTCTCGCCGGTATTTAAATCGTGGTTTACCTCTTTTGGATTTAATCGAAGAAGGTAATTTAGGCTTAATGAAGTCCGTTGAAAAGTTTGACCCAACGCGAGGATTTCGATTTTCAACCTATGCTACGTGGTGGATTCGTCAGACCATTGAACGAGCTATTATGAACCAAACGCGAACCATTCGCTTGCCTATTCATGTGGTGAAAGAACTTAATGTTTATTTGAGAGCTGCGCGCAAGCTAACTCAACAACTGGATCATGAACCATCAGCGGAAGAAATTGCAGAAATGTTGGATAAGCCACTGGAAGATGTTCGAAAACTATTGGGCTTAAACGATAAAGTTACCTCGATTGATACACCGTTTGGTTTTGATGAAAGTAAATCATTATTGGATACGATTGCTGATGAAAATAGCATGAACCCAGCTGAATGGTTAACCAATGAAGATATACGCGAGCATATTGAAGCGTTTATTGGTGAGTTAACAGAAAATCAACAAGAAGTGATCGCACGTCGTTTTGGGTTGCACGGGTATGAAAAATCAACACTTGAAGACGTCGGACGTGAAATCAACTTAACACGCGAGCGTGTAAGGCAAATTCAGGTCGAAGCACTCAAAACTTTACGGGGCTTGCTTGTTGAGCGTTTAGGACTTTCGTCTGAAGATTTATTTTAGTACCAACAACCAAGGATTTTGAACCCTGAGATTCAGGTGGGATGCGCTTGTGTCGGTTCAGGCTTCCCACACGAAGGTGGTTTAGCGCAACGCCGGCAACTAAATACAACCCTTAGCAAGCTTATAGGTTCAAAAATCGTTGGCTGTTGGATTAAGTTGATTATAGCATGCCAAGCTACGCTTCTGTAATATTTATCATGTTTTGCAGGGCAATTTTAGCGTTATTAATCACCCAAGCTTGATCTTGCTCTGATAGCCGACCGCGTATGCCTGTGAACTCGTTGACCGAGTCACCAGCTTTCACTTCGTTATAGTCCATCGTTTTGCCTTGACGGAGTAAATCAAGCAAAGCAACCAGATGCGGTGGATCGTTACGTGACATGGTGGCACAGCCGCAGCCTAAATTATTGTTGCTGTTTGATGTCGGTGCCTCAGCTAAATTCACCACGTGAATACCCAGTTTCTCGGCGTGCTGTTTTAAGTTTTCAACCATATGATTTTCTGTACCGATGGCATAACGCTTGGTTTTTGCACGATCATTGATGACATGATCCCAAATAAAGGCGGTTGAACCGGCGTGCTGTGCTACACGGATGACTTCATTACGGCACTCTGGGTGTGCGACGGTCGAATAACCGTTAGATTCCCAATAAGCGCACATTTCTGCAGTATAAAGCGTATGTACGGTGCATTCACTTCCAAAAAGTATAAGCTCGGATTGATCAAATGTTTTTAACGTAGCCGCATCTTGAGCATCAAGACTGTATTGTGCACCAGCAGTACCCCCTGGCCAACGAGCAATATTCTGAATACCGAGCCAGTGAGCAACGTTTTCGCCCATGTGTTGGTCAGGAATAAATAATATTTTTTTATTTTTAGCGCGTGCCCACTCAAAAATTTTCTTAACGTTCGAGCTGGTGCATACCGCGCCACCTTGTGCGCCGGTCATGGCTTTAACGCGGCCCGAGGTGTTCATGTAACAAATCGGTAAGATATTGTCTTGACCGTAGCGTGCATTAAGTTCTGTGAAAGCGGGTTGAACCATAAAGTCCTTGGAAAGCATTTCCATGGTGCAGCCCGATTTGGGATTGGTGATAAATACCTGTTGGTTATCATGCGCCAGAATACTGATGGATTCAGCCATAAAATGCACGGCAGACTCCACAATAATTGATTTTTCAGGATGATTAGCGGCCATTAAAGCAAGCTGATATGAATCACCGATTTGACCGCCGAATTGCTCTATTAAACGTACAATTTCACCGCCCATGTAATAATGCGCAAGTAAAAGTAAATTAGGCCCAAAGTGGCTCTGTACTTTTTTAATATACGGCGTCATCCAATCAAGTACGGTGGTGAGTTTACGATCGGGGAGGGCCAAATACTCTTCGGCATAAGGTATATAATCTTCTTGATACCAATCAAGCGGATAATCACTTTGACAGATTTGCATGTCTTGTGTGACCTGCATACGTGTTTTTTCTGGGGTATAGCTTGTGTCGGTTGTAAACATAAATTATCGCCTAAATGTATTCTTATTGTGATTTAAATAAGCACATAGAGTTTGGAACATAAGGTCTCAGATTTAAAGATAAAAAGCAAATAGATTTATGACTAAGGTAGAGCTACAGCAAGTTACAATGTATTTTTATAAATCAATCTTACAGAGGTGAAATAAAAATTTTCGATATACCCTACTTTACACTTGCGCTAATGCACGTATAATAAACAACATGTTTTTTTAATAGATAGGAAGTGATTATGAATGGGGAAGAACTTTTTGCATTACATTTTACTGGGGCAACTAAAGAGATAACAGAGTCTTATGAAGAAGCTTACGCACGTCTTGAAACAGATTTGCTGAGCCAAATTAATAACGACCCCTCGGTATTTGACGGTATTTCTCCATCATTAAAAGAATATAGACCTTTTGTGTTGAAAGCTCTGGAGAGTCATTTTGCAGTTTTCGATAAACTCTCAGATAACGTCCGGACCTATTTAGATTCTAAATTTAATGGTTTAGTCATAGCAGTACAATTATGCTATCGAGGTATGATCACGGTTCGAAAAATGTGTTCTGGTTTAGATCGTATTGCTGAACGATTCAAAGGTCTTAATAACGTTGAGTATTACATGCGGACTTTACTTGATTCTTCGGTCGATGTTTATCCTTATTTATCAGACCGATTACAAAGCAATAGAGGCATTATAGAGAGAGCGTTTGCGTTAGAAAAGCGTTGTATTCAATATTTACCGGTGGAATTATTGGAAAATGATGATCGTTTTTTTTGCCGTCTTCATGACGCTGATATCCCGCCTGTTATCCCAAGAGCTATGGCTGCTATTTTCACAAGACCTATTGCTCTGCCTCCTATTGCTACCATAATACCTACGCATTCCGATGACGATATAACTGAATCTGAATACGAATCTGGATCTGAATCAGAAGTCGGGTCTGGATCTGAATCAGAAGTCGAGTCTGAAACTGAAAGTAGAAATCAGATCAATTTAATGAGGGCGAGCATACAGCTCAATCTAATCTTTCCTCAGAATAGCGATCGATTCGAATTCACTAGGGATCAAGAGGGTGTAAACGCGCGCCTGGCACTATTCAAAAACTGTCGACCAGCTATTTTAGAGGGAATTCGCCGTTTCGGTGCGAGTTATTTTGACCATGCCTCTGATGATTTGAAGAATAATGTAGAATTTATTCGTTTAGCCTATGACATGAATCGTGATGTTTTGGAGCATGTACCCGATGATAGGATTGTTGAACAAATAAGAGAAGAACGGGAGCCAAACGTTTTCATATTATAGGGATTATATGACCAACATCCTTAATTTTAAAACACTACCAGCTGTTGTTTAGCGTCCAGCTAGGTGTGTTAAGACGTGCAATACTTTCGTGAGCATGTGGGTTTTTATGGGGAAAATCATCCCGATAATGCCCACCGCGTGATTCGCGTCTGGCCAGTGCTGCACTGACAATAAGCTCAGCATTCAGCACGATATTACGTAATTCAATAAAATCGCGTGTGATAGCGTGCGTCCAATAGTAATCTTCGATAATTTTTTTGCGTTGTTGGATCAACTGTAAAAGATCGTCTAATCCTGCTTCGGTACGAACAATGCCTGCATACGACATCATTTCGCCGCGTAAACCTCGCCAATGCGTATTGATTTGGCCGGCACGTCGATGATTGACTTCTGTCGGCGAGTTCCACGTAGGTATGCTGTGTTTAAGCTGCCAGGGTGTGGCGATGCAAGTTTGACTAGCTCGCGCGGCGTTAGAGGCCATAACAACGGCCTCAAGCAACGAATTGCTTGCTAAGCGGTTGGCACCATGCAAACCGGTAAAAGCCACTTCACCGATGGCATAGAGGCGTTCTAAATCAGTTTGTCCTGCTGTATTAGTAAGGACACCACCGCATTGATAATGTGCTGCTGGCACAACCGGAATTAAATCTTCAGCCATATTGATATGAATCGAATCTAGCGTCGCGTAAATTTGAGGAAAGCGTTTTTTTAAAAAATCTTTTGATTGATGCGTAATATCAAGGTACACAAATTGATTTTCGCTTTGCTCCATTTCGTTAAAAATAGCGCGAGCAACAATGTCTCGTGTGGCTAAGTCTTTTTGTTTGGGTGCGTATTTTTCCATAAATGGTTTGTGGGTGTCGGCATTTAAAAGCACACCACCTTCACCGCGAACGGCTTCGGATATTAGAAAGTTCGTGACTTCATGATGATGCAGAAGGGTTGGATGAAACTGATAAAACTCCATGTTACCAACACGTGCACCTGCACGGTAGGCCATGGCAACGCCGTCACCGGTTGCAACCATGGAATTACTGGTGTATCGATAGGTTTTACCCGCTCCACCGGTTGCAAGGACCACACATCGCGCAAGATAAGTGTGAATTTTATTATACATACTGTCGAGAATATAAGCTCCGAGCACTTCACCTTGATGATCGATTCTGTGAGGATGGTATTGGGTAATTAAATTAACCGCTGTACAGTGCTCGAGGCATTGAATTTGAGGGTGTTCATGAATCAAGGCCAATAAGGTTTGAATAATAGACAAACCTGTTTGGTCGCCTGCATGGACAATACGGCGGTGTGAATGACCGCCTTCATGACCTAATGCATATTGACCTGTATGGCTTTGTGTAAAGGGAACTGCATACTGACCGAGCTGGTCAATAGCAGCAGGGCCTTGCCGAATCATGGACTCAACATTGGGGGGGTAGCATAAACCATCACCGGCCTTTAAGGTATCTTCAATATGAGATTGGATCGAGTCGCTTGGATCAAAAGCGCTTGCAATCCCGCCTTGAGCGTAGCTACTGTTGCACTCACCTAGCGCGGTTTTACTGACAAGTGTGATCCTGGTTTTTGGATTGTGCTTTAAAAGTTCTAGACAATAGTGGAGGCCCGCAAGCCCACCACCAATGACGAGTACGTCTACTTCAAATGTCTCACCTTGTTGTGACGCGCTTGCACTCATGTAAAGGCTTTGACCAGAGCGCCAGCAAGTCCTGTGTAGCTGTGTGGTGTAAGTGCTAATAATTCTGTTTTTGTAGCATCAGGAAGTTCCAGTGTTTGAATAAACTGCTGTAACGTTTCTTTATTGACGCGGCGGCCACGCGTAAAATCACGCAGCGCTTCGTAAGCATGAGGAACTTGATGACGGCGCATGACCATTTGGACGGCTTCGGTGATCACTTCCCAGTTAGCATCAAGATCGGCATTGAGTGCCTCGATGTTAATTTGAAGTTTTTCATTCCCTTTGGCAATCGCTTGAAACGCAATTAAAGCATATGAAAAGGCGACGCCTAAGTTACGTAGTACGGTGGAGTCGGATAAATCACGTTGCAGACGAGATTGCGTAAGTTTATCCGCAAAGTGATTGAACAACGTATTCGCAAGCCCGAGATTGCCTTCAGCATTTTCAAAGTCAATGGGATTTACTTTGTGTGGCATGGTGGAGGAACCGACTTCGCCTGCCACTGTTTTTTGTTTAAAATAAGCAAGTGAGATATAAGACCAAATATCACGTGTGTAATCGAGTAAAATATTATTAATACGAATCATCAAGTGCGAAACTTCAGCCAGACCATCGTGGGGTTCGATTTGTGTGGTGTAGGCACTAAAATCAAGACCAAGTTTTGTAATAAATCGGGCTGAATGCTTACGCCAATCTACGTTTGGATAGGCGATGACGTGTGCATTATAATTTCCGACGGCCCCGTTACATTTCGCTGAAATAAGCACTTCGGCTAATTGTTGCAAAGGGCGCTTTAAACGCGCTGCAAAATTGATGATCTCTTTACCGAGCGTCGTTGGTGTGGCGGGTTGCCCGTGCGTTCGGCTCAACATGGCAGCTTCACCATGTTGCTTGCCTAAAAGTGTCATACCACCGGTGATTTCAGCAAGGGTGGGTTGAATGACTTGAGCAAGTGCTTCTTTGACCATAAAGGCATAGGCTAAATTATTAATATCTTCTGATGTACAGGCAAAGTGAATGAAGCTTGTAATCGGCGCCAATGTTTTGGATGCGTTAAGTTTATCGCGAAGATAATATTCGACGGCTTTAACATCATGATTCGTCTTTTGCTCATAAGCTTTAACCGCTTCAGCTTCTTGTTCGTTAAAATCAGCTAGAATTTTATTTAAAAAAACATGGTCAGCTTGAGTCAGTGCTGGGATTTCTTTAATTTGCGAATTTTCCGCAAGTGACTCGAGCCAGCGTATTTCAACAAGTAGACGATAGTAAATTAAACCGAATTCACTGAAGAAAGGGCTAAGTGCACGTGTCTTTTTTATGTAGCGTCCATCAACGGGTGAGATGGCATTGAGCGATGATAATGTCATGAAAAATAGATGCGTTAAATAAATATGCCTTATGATAGTCGATTATTCATTACGATAGAAGTTGCACGTGGCATGAATTTCAGTAGAATAAGTTTAATTTTTCGAAGGAATCGAGAGGGTTTATGACTGTCAGCACGCAAACTGTTCTTTTTCAGAACTTAAGCATGAAAGATCTTGATCGTGTAGGTGGAAAAAATGCCTCGCTAGGTGAAATGATAAGTCAGCTCAGTAGCGCTGATGTACCTGTTCCTGGCGGTTTTGCAACAACAGCCGATGCATTTCGTGAGTTTTTAGCTGAAAATAATCTCGGACAAAAAATTCAACAAGCACTTCTAGGCTTAAACGTAGATGATGTATCCGAATTAGCCCGTATCGGCTCTAAAATTCGTACCATGATGATGGAAACAGCTTTTTCATCGGTATTTGAAGCAGCGATACGCGATGCCTATGCCAATTTAGAGCAGGCTATTGGCCATACCGATTTTACGGTTGCTGTGCGATCATCGGCGACAGCAGAAGATTTACCTGATGCTTCGTTTGCCGGCCAGCAAGAAACGCTCTTGAATATCCAAGGTGCGGACGCTGTGTTGATTGCAATGAAAGAAGTTTTTGCTTCGCTATACAACGATCGCGCCATTGCTTATCGCGTCCACCAAAATTTCTCGCATGACGATGTTGCTCTATCTGTTGGTGTGCAACAAATGGTGCGTAGTGATTGCGGCGCAAGCGGCGTGATGTTTACGATGGACACCGAATCTGGCTTTGATCACGTGGTGTTTATTACTTCGTCCTATGGTTTAGGCGAAATGGTGGTTCAGGGCGCCGTTAATCCCGATGAATTTTATGTGTACAAACCTGCACTTTCAGAAGGTCGCCCTGCCATTGTTCGTCGTAATTTAGGTGATAAAGCACTTGAAATGGTGTTCAATAGTGATATAAGCGCCGATTCTCGTGTCATGATTCAAGATGTTGATAAGGTACGACGTCAACAATTTTCATTGAATTCCAACGATATTGAACAATTAGCACGACAAGCCATGATTATTGAAGCGCATTATGGTCGCCCTATGGATATTGAGTGGGGTAAAGATGGTATTGATGGCAAGCTCTATATTTTACAAGCACGCCCTGAAACGGTTAAAAGTCGCTCTGCTGCGTCAGAAAAACAGGTGCTTGAGCGCTATGCATTAAAACGCCCGGGCAACGTGATGGTCGAAGGGCGAAGCATTGGTCAGCGTATCGGACAGGGGCGTGTGCGCGTCATCAACGATGTGAGTGAAATGCATCGTGTTGAGCCGGGTGATGTGCTTGTTTCAGACATGACCGATCCTGATTGGGAACCGGTGATGAAACGTGCTTCAGCCATTGTCACGAACCGAGGTGGACGCACGTGCCACGCTGCCATTATTGCACGCGAACTCGGTATTCCAGCTGTTGTTGGGTGTGGCGATGCGACCGTACATTTGCGAGATGGTGACGATGCAACCGTGAGTTGTGCTGAAGGTGACACGGGTTATGTGTATGCAGGGCTTGTACCGTTTGAGCGTTCTGTGATTGATATAGAAAAACTGCCTGAATTACCGCTAAAAGTCATGCTAAATGTCGGAAATCCCGATCGCGCGTTTTCTTTTCGCTCCATTCCTAATGCAGGTGTTGGTCTTGCTCGATTAGAATTTTTGATTTCAAACTCCATCGGCATTCACCCTAAAGCGTTATTAGATTTTGATGATTTAGACGATCTTGAACTGAAGCAACAAATCGCAGACAAAACAGCAGCGTACGCATCACCTGTGGCTTATTATGTTGAACGAATCAAAGAAGGTATTGCGACGATTGCTGCTGCATTTTATCCAAAGCCGGTGATTGTTCGATTATCTGATTTTAAATCCAACGAGTATGCAAATCTTTTAGGTGGCCCGTTGTATGAGCCAGACGAAGAAAATCCAATGCTTGGATTCCGTGGTGCTTCGCGTTATGTCTCACCTGATTTTGCAGAATGTTTCGCGCTTGAATGCTTGGCTGTTAAACAAGTTCGCGAATCGATGGGGTTTGATAATGTAGAAATCATGATTCCGTTTGTTCGTACTGTGCATGAGGCTTCGTCTGTGATTGATGTGCTTAAAGAGCATGGGCTCGAACGCGGTCAAGCAGGTTTACGCATTATTATGATGTGTGAACTGCCGTCTAATGCTTTATTAGCAGATGCATTTTTAGAGCATTTTGATGGGTTTTCAATTGGATCCAACGATTTAACTCAGTTAACGCTGGGACTTGACCGTGACTCGGGTCTGGTTGCTGAGCAATTTGATGAGCGCGACCCTGCAGTTAAAGTTTTGCTTCGTATGGCGATCACGGCTTGTAAGCGTGCAGGAAAATATGTGGGCATATGCGGACAAGGCCCTTCGGACCATCCTGATTTAGCGATGTGGCTTATGAATGAAGGCATTGAAAGTGTATCGTTAAATCCAGACTCCGTGATTGAAACCAGTTTAATGCTTGCAAAACAGAGCTCTGAGTCTTTGGATGTGCTGTCATGAGCTTTTCTGAAATTTCAATAAAACGACGTATTGTTTTGTTGTTATTGTTTGTATGCGTAGCTATACCTAGCTTTGCCTTAACAAAGGGTAGTAACGGACATGCCGATCCCGTGGCTTCAGTGGTACTTTGGGTCACGCTTATTTTCTTTTTTGGATTAATGGGACGTTATGCAGCGCAATTGGTCCATCAACCCGGCGTTTTAGGTGAGTTACTGATGGGTGTATTGCTCGGCAACCTGTGTTATTTTTTCGGTTTGCCGCTTGCAATTGTGCTACGAGAGGGTGGCGCAATTTTTGAAATCATGGGTGAGGTTATATCTGGAGCAACGCTTACGGCAGCGGTTACGATGCATTTTCCGACTTTGCCGGAAGCGCAAAAAGTCATTGCTGTTTTGCAGGGGCACAACGGAATAAATCTTATTCGTGTGGCTTATGTGGTGGATAGTTTTTCACGTTACGGTGTTATTTTTCTATTATTTATGGTGGGCTTAGAAACATCGATCGATGAAATCATGCACACGGGAAAAGAGTCGATGCGTGTCGCGTTGTTAGGCGTCTTAGTGCCTATATTGCTAGGGTTTTTGGTGACGTTGTTACTTATGCCTGAAGGCTCGCTTAAAACCGATTTATTTTTAGCGGCAACGTTATCAGCAACAAGTGTGGGTATTACCGCACGTGTATTAAAAGAAATGAATAAATTACGCACACGAGAAGCTAAGACCATCTTAGGTGCGGCCATGATTGATGATGTGCTCGGCCTGATTATACTAGCCATAGTCAGTAGTGTGGTGTTGACGGGTGTGATTGAAATTGGTGTGCTTGTCCATGTGGTTATGCAAGTTATTTTGTTTTTTGCTGGCGTGCTTTTAATTGGTCCATGGGTACTACGTCAAATGGTGCATGCATTCCGTTTTTTAGAGCCTTGGGAGTCTAAGCTTGCGATTTCGTTTGTATTTGTGATGGCACTCGCTTGGCTTGCAACCTTGGCGCAATTGGCGAGTATTATTGGTGCTTTTGCTGCAGGTTTGATTATTCACGACGGATTTTTTGATGGGCATGCGCTTGAGGGAAAACCCGATAAACAAATTCGAGATCTTGTTGCACCTTTGGAAGCTTTGCTAGCACCGTTGTTTTTTATGTTAATCGGTATTCAAGTAAAATTAGAATCGTTTTTAGATTGGCATGTGCTGGTGATTGCTTTAGGTTTAACGTTAGCGGCAGTACTTGGAAAACTTGCATGCGGTTTGGGTGCCGCCAAAACGGATGATCGTTTACTGATTGGTATTGGTATGCTACCTCGAGGTGAAGTAGGCTTAGTTTTTGCCTCAATAGGTCGCACACTCGGTGTGCTCTCAGATGAGCTTTTTTCTGCGATAATTCTTATGGTTATTATCACAACATTCATGGCGCCGCCGTGGATGAAGGCACGTTATGGAAAGCAAAAACAGGTGGAAGCGTGAGTGTTATAGCATGGGATAAAAGTGCTTTGCTTGAAGATGTTGTTAAGGCTTTAGTCGAAGATGTTGGTCAGTGTGATTTAACCGCTGCATTGCTACCAAAGCATGCCATGACGCATGCCGAAATTATTTCTCGTGAACCGATGGTTGTGTGCGGTATCCCCTGGGTTAATCAAGTTTTTTTTGAACTTAATTCAAGGATTAAACTTGATTGGCAGGTCAAAGAAGGTGATTATTTATCTGAACCGTGTGTGCTCGCTAAAATTTATGGTCCTACACGGGCTATATTAATGGGTGAGCGCGCAGCGCTTAATTTTTTACAGACTTTATCCGGTACGGCGACAGAGACACGGCGATATGTTAAGTGTTTGGAGGGCTGTCATACGCAGCTTTTAGATACACGTAAAACATTGCCTGGTCTTCGCTTGGCGCAAAAATATGCGGTGCGTTGCGGTGGCGGCGTGAATCATCGTTTTGGATTGTATGATGCGGTGCTTATCAAAGAAAATCATATCAAAGCCTGCGGATCAATTACAGCAGCCGTAAAGCAAGCAAGGCAGCAGGGCTTAGGCAAATGGATTGAAGTTGAAGTTGAGAATCTAGATGAACTCCGAGAGGCTATCTTAGCTAAACCTGATCGTATTTTACTTGATAATTTTGATTATGCGATGCTTACTGAAGCCGTTGCTATGAATAAAAATAATAATAATATTATTTTAGAAGCCTCAGGTGGGGTTGAGTTAGCGACACTTCGAAAAATTGCTGAAACAGGTGTAGATTATATATCCGTAGGTGCGATTACTAAATCTGTGCGTGCCATTGATTTGAGTTTATTATTAAAAGAGATTGCATGAAATGAGTCAGCATACCTTAGTTTTTACCGGCGGTGGTACAGCTGGGCATGTAACCCCGAATCTTGCTTTAATTCATGAACTCGCATCGAAGTATGCTATTCATTATGTGGGTTCAAATTCCGGTGTTGAACGTCAACTGGTTGAAGCAGAGGGCATTCTGTACCACGCGGTGCAATCAGGTAAGCTAAGACGTCATTTTAGTTTGAAAACCGCCTTAACACCGTTTAAATTGCTTCTAGGTGTGTTGCAGTCGTATTGGCTTCTCCGAAAACTTAAACCTAAACTGGTTTTTTCAAAAGGGGGCTTCGTTGCCTTACCGGTTGTAATAGGCGCTTGGCTGAATCGTATACCTGTGATTGCTCATGAATCAGATTTGACACCAGGCCTTGCCAATAAACTCAGCTTTCCGTTTGTCACGACGGTTTGTGTGACGTTTGATGCAGGTAAAAAATATTTTAAAGATTTAAGTAAAGTACGTGTCACAGGCACGCCCATTCGACCCGAGCTACTGCAAGGCAATCGTGACGCGGGTTTAGCGCGGTGTGGTTTTAATGCGGATAAAAAACCGTGCGTGCTTGTTATTGGTGGGAGCCAAGGCGCCCAGGTGTTAAATACGAGTATTCGCGAGCAACTCGATGATATGTGTGCGCGTTTTAATATCATACATTTGTGTGGTGCGGGCAAGCTTGATGCTAACTTGAGCGGACGCGAGGGTTATTTCCAATTAGAATATGCGACCCAAGAACTACCTGATTTATTTGCTGCGAGCGATATTATTCTATCACGCTCAGGCGCTAATGCATTGTATGAAATTTTAGCGTTAGAAAAACCGCATGTGCTTGTGCCGCTTTCACGCCGCTATAGCCGTGGTGATCAAATTGATAACGCGCGTTATTTTGAAAAAAAAGGCGTGAGCGTGATTTTAGACGAAGAACACATGACCTCAAACGATGTACGTGATGCGTTGGATGATGTCTATGCCCGTCGAGATTTAATTACTGCTGAAATTAAAACATTGGGTATTGTATCAGCGACGGATGCTTTGGTTGATTTGATTCAAACCACGGTCAATTCTAATGCTCAATAAACTACACATCGAGCACTACAAACAACTTGAACCCGACATGAACTCGCCTAAGCCGAATGGCTTTAAAGCTTTTCCTAAAGGGGATACAGCCTATATTAATCCTGTGGAAGACGTAAAATTCACGGGTATTATCGAGTTTGTTCCTGGCACAGGTGTTCGTGGTAATCATTACCATAAAAATAAGCTTGAAATTTTGTATATTATTACTGGCCAAATCAAAGCCCTGTACTGGGAGGCCGATAATCCAGATGAAATTACCGAGATAATACACACCAAAGGGGATAAAATTACGATTCCCCCACATATAGGTCATGGTTTTGAGGCTATTCAGCACACCATTGCTTTAGAGATGACAACAACAGCGTTTGATATGGCCGATACGTTTTATAAACAAACTTAAATCTTAAATGCCTGTCCCTGATCTTCGAAGCGCATCGTGTCCGGATGCTCAATCAGAAGGCTCGCTGCAATCATGACGTGGTTGCTGTTGCTCAGATGACAGAAATCAACTAATTCACCTACTTCTCGCGCACCGTCTTCTGTCATGATACGAAGGCCAGGCATTAAAGCCTCAGATGTTTCAATCGTAAACACTTTCATGACATGCTTAATTTTAGCGCGGTAATGCGTTCGAGCAATAATCTCTTGGCCTTTGTAACAGCCTTTGTCAAAGTTTAAATGCCCTGTATTCTGTAATCCAAGCCGATGCGGTAAAAATACACCGCGTGACTCAGGATAGATTTGGATTTCACCGTGTTGTAAGCGAAGCGCATGCCACGCATCTGAATCTTGAAGTAAGTTTTTTTGTTCAAACGAGGCTTTAATTGCTTTAAGTTGGTTCGTATCAACAAGCATCAGATAAAAATTATCGCCTAAATAATAGGCGCAGGCGTTATCATGCACGAGCACAGCATTTTTATCAGAAGGCCAGACGCCTTCGAGCGGCAGTGCTTGTTTGACATCATACAGATAAAACCCAAGCATATGATATTGTGTGTCATGCTCAAGGGATACACGCGAGAGCATCGCTGTGGCCGCAAGTGATTTTTGGGTTTTCTCAAGTAAATTTTTAGGCAAAATAAGTTTTAAGCCATGCCAAGATAAAACATCAGGTAAAGCAAGCACACGGCCTTTTAGGTTGCATAAAGCACCTTGCCGCATGGTGTTTGCATTGACTTGGTTCGCATCGCAACTGATTTGACCTTGTAAAAATTCAGAAGCTTTTTCGCCGATAAGATTAAGGATGCTTAAGTGCGGTAAGTCAAAGAGGGTGTTTTGTGTTGGGATTGGGTGAATCATCATTATTAATCCTTAGGTAAATGCTCTAGCCAATCTTCTGTTTTTAAAGCATCAATTTGACGAAAGGCTTTGTTGTTTGTAATAAGCGTGGCGTTATGTTGCACCGCATGTGTCGCGATAAGTAAATCAAGAGATGCTAATGCTTTACCTTGTTGTTGTATATGAGCTCTTAGTGAGCCGTAGCACTTTGCTGTATGACTATCCCATGATAAAACTTTAACTCGAATTAAAAACTCATGAACAAGTTGATGTAGTGCTATGGCCTTCGAACGTTTAGCCAGCCCGAAGTGTAGCTCTGCTTCAGTGATAGATGAAATATATATTGAAGACATAGCTTTTGATTGTATACGTTGCTGGACTTCAGGATGCTTTTTTAGAAGATGACTGACGGTATGGGTATCTAAAATATATTTCATGCATTACCCCAACCATCCAATGGGGCACGAAGGTTTTTTAAATCAAGTTGCTCTGATCGTTCGGCTTGATTTAAAAAATCATCAGGTGCATGAGTTGTTTTAAGTAAATTAAAAAAATCATCCCATGAATCGGGGTGAGCCGATAAAATCACATCGCCTGATTTTGAATCTCGGTGTATAAACACTTCGTCACCTTCAAATCGGCAGCTTGCTGGTAAGCGAACCGCTTGGCTCCTACCGTTCATGAATAGTTTTGCGGCTTTAGACATGACAGATCTCCCGAGAAGTATTTTATGGTATATATCTTAGTATATCACATACGTTGTAAATAACATACTCCGCGAATACGGGTATAATGACGCGAGAGGGCCAAATTAACTAAGTTTTATTTATTTATTTATTGATATAGTGGGCTGTATTAATCAAATAGTAAGGACATGATGAGATGATGAGTCGAGAGATAAAAGATATGAGCATTTCTTCCCAGCCAATAAGTCAGCATACTACGAAATGCTCTGAGTACGTCCCCCCTATGGTCTATATCTTGATTGACTCTGGGCCAGAAAGCGGAAATTCAAACGTTCCAGAAGGGTCCAATGGCTTATTAGAGTCTTAATGAAATGACGTAAAGCATTAAACGAAATATAATTTGGAGAACATCATGACAGGAGTCATCTTTAAGCCACGAGCGTTGCTCATCACTTTGGTCGCCTTGGGTTTAATACCTACGTTCGGCTTTGCTGAATCAAAACCTATTACAACACAGGATTTATTCACGAAAATATCGCCCACAGAGCCTTGGCGCAAAGGCATATTAACCGCGACAAAAACCGTCAACTTTCAGCAGGCCACGAATACCAGTGGCGGCACCGATGCCACAACGGTTGCTAAAGTAAAGCTTGGTTATTTTACTACAAATGATTGTACCGGTGCTAAATCCGGTAGTGGTTTTTACTCTACACCCGATGGCACATCCTACACGATCAGTGTCGGCACTGCTTTTGGGTTAGTTGCTGCATCCACCTGGAGTGTAGGGAGCGCAAAACTAAGTATTGCTGATATGACAACGATTAACTCTGTTGCAATCACCTTACAAAGCACCAATAGTGATGTACCGCAATCCAATTTCTCAGACAATAGCTTTGCGTGTGTGGCTGTTACATGTGCATTAGGCACACCTAATGCATGCACCTCTGGCGCCGGCACACAAAGTTTCGAGTTAAAAACTACGGCAGCCGTTGGTGATCCAGCTGATGGTGGGGTGATTGCGGATACCGGCGGATTAATAGCCACCCCAGAAGATGATAGTACTGGTATTGTATGGGGTGGTAATGGCATTACGATCGGCGTAACAGCACAAAGCGATACAGATGGCGCGGCTAACACTGCTGCAATTGTGGGGGCATTAGGTGTAGGAACTTACGCTGCACAATTATGTGACGATCTCTCTATTACGGGTGGTTATACGACAGGCTGGTTTTTACCTGCCAAAGGCCAATTGAATACGGCTTATGCAGATTTTGCAACGATAGGCGGCTTCTCCCCTACAGGTATTTACTGGAGCTCAACAGAGGGCGTTACTTCTTCATCGAATGAAGCCTGGGCCCAAAGTTTTGGTAATGGTGGTCAAGACGACCTTAGTAAGTCAACTGTTTTCAGAGTTAGATGTTTTCGCTTATTTACACCGTAAAAAAATCCCGGCATATAACCGGGATTTTTTTTGGACTACTTTATATTAAATAAAGAATCAATCACGACCTGAGAATGCGCCTAAAAGGTTAAGCAAGCTCAAGAACAAGTTATAAATCGATACAAACAACGAAACGGTAGCAACGATGTAATTTCTTTCGCCGCCATGAATGATTTCGCTGGTTTGAAACAAAATCAAACCTGAAGAAATCAAAACAAATGCCGCAGACACCATGAGTTGCATGGCAGGGATGTTAAACAGGAATCCTGCAATCATACCCAAGAATGCAACCATCATCGCAATAAACAAAAAACCACTTAAGTAGCTGAAGTCTTTACGTGTGGTAAGTGCGTAGCCAGAAAGCGCTAAGAAAATAATCCCTGTTCCACCCAGTGCCGTACCCACTAATTGAGGCCCGTTTGAGAAAGTACTGATATAAGCATTTAAAATCGGTCCAATGGAATAACCCATAAAGCCCGTAAAAGCAAAAACGCTGAGAAGACCGAGCGGACTGTTTTTAAGAGCGTGAGTTAAAAACATTAATCCATAAATACCCCCAATAAGTAGCAGTGGGTGCATTGGAGCTGCGTGTGAAGCAAAGGATGCGTAAGCTGTTAATGCACTAAACATAAAGCACATGCTGAGCAGCAAGTATGTATTTTTAAGTACTTTGTTTGTCGCTAAAATTGACTCGGTTGAGTGAGTCAATGTAGATGTTTTTAGTTTATTCATAAAAAGACACTCCGGTAGATTCTATGATGACGCTTCAGACTATAAGATATAGGCGATGAGGCGGTTTTTCAAGTCATTTTTAAACCATATTTGGTAAGGGGGTAATGTTTGTTTCCGAACGAGGTTCTGTAAAACTTGTTGCAGGACCACCGGACGCTCCGATGGCAAGCATCTCTTGCCTATATATTTTACAATGCCCTGCACATGGATCCCAGATATCAATCCATCCTTTTGTACCGTCACCAAGATCTACAGAAATCGGAGGTTGGGTTGTGTATTTGCTATTACGCGTAGCCCCTTCAAAATGTGGGATTGCGGTTGATTGCTTCAAACGCCAAGGAATTGACCATAAGGTACCTCCAAAAGCCATCACGCCGGTGTCTTGAGGCTCAAAGCTTATATGTCGCCCCGTTTTACATAAAGCAACCATGAGAGATACCTCAACACATCGCGTGTGTGGCTCGACCCATTCATTGGGTGCCGGATGAATGGTACGCATGAAAAGTGTACGGGGCATCATGTATTGAGATTTTGTTGGAATACATGCTAATTCAAAAGTCCAAGCATGGCTTTCTTTCGCATTAATCCTATTGAGTAATCGAACCATTTTTTGTCGCAAGGTAACATCAGTTGTGGGATTTTTATCTTGTGATATAGCAAGCAATACGAGTGTTCTTCCTGGAACCACAACCATGCCCAAGCATTTATTCTTTCCTGCGAGAGGGAATGCCTCGTCTGTTTCGTTAAGATCTTGATAGGCTAAAGCAAAGAAATCGCTTGCAGCACGTTTGGTGTTGGTAATGGCCTGAGTTTTAAGCTCTATTGCTTGGGAAGGCGGGCCATGCAGGAATGTGCCTTGGTCTTTAAATTCGAATTTTGTTCTTGCTATCGAAGAGGTTTGAATAAACTGACAATATTGCTCACTGTCTCGTTGCCCAGATGTCTCGCCTAAGAAATTACCATCGTTAAGCTTGGGTTCGAATCGCTTTGTAAACATAGCGTACCGCGAAGACATACGAAAAGGGGTGCCTGTTTCAGACTCTGATTCGGAATCTATTGATAACGTTGTTTCGATGCGTAAAGACGCATTCACAGCATTTATTGAGGTTGCATTTGGTGTGTTCGTAGGCATAAAAGACATCCGCATGTAAAAAAAATATAAGTCAGCATAATCAATGCTAATTGAGCACAATAACACTTATGTTTAAAAAAAAGAAGGTTTGGGCGCATTGGGGACACCTTGAGGTCTACTCATAATCAAGCAGCGCAGCTCTATTTTTGCATTAAAGCAATGCAAGTTGACTTTATGTCTATAATTAAATCATCAAAGAATTAATTGGATGATAATCATGCCTATTCCCATTTATTACATAACGGATGAACCTGATAACGAGAAAAATCCGGAAAGAGTATGCGCAGAAGCCATGATGCCCAATATCCCTGGTAGTTTTGTAGAGCATTTATCAATTAAAACTAATCGGTTACGTAGCACGACGACGACAGCTAAAGCATTCACACAAACACCGAAAGAAATAATATTGCTCGCTCATACTGATACAGGAAGTCCTCCGACAACAATCGGAGATAAAACACCAAAAGTACTAGCCGAAGGTTTCAAGGCGATGTTTTCCGGTAAGTCAAAGAAAGAGAAAGCGGAGCTTACGGATATTTTTCTTATTTCGTGTGAAGCAGGTATGGGCAGCCCATCATTAGCTCAGCAGTTTGCAGCGGCTATGGTGGATAAAGGCTTTCCTCATATCAAAATTCATGCGGTAGCGCACCCCGATGGCATGACGTTTGGTGGAGGAGTTGAGGTAACAACACGCACCGGAGCATGGACTGGCGGAACGAAAGGTCAAGTTACGGGCTATTATTATGGTAACCAGGAAGCCAAAGAGTACGCTCAATACGAAAGCTTAACACGTAAGAAAATTCGGCTTAGAACACTTGAAGAAAAGCAGCAACTAGTGCAATTAAAAACAAAATACAAAGATTTTAAACCCGTCATCATTACCTTAGTCACAGATTTAGAAGATATGAGGGATCCATACAACACATTTAATAGTGATGGCCCAGAGGCTAGAATTAGTAAAGATATGGCGTTTACGTTAAGTTTTTTAAAAAAAGTAAGAAATACGACGCTCGTAGATGGTGCGGCTGAAGCCATTGATGGCATCATCAATAATTTAAAGTTACATTCTCATTTAACTCATCGGGACATCATGTTTAAAATTGATGATGCGATAAAGAATAGTTCTTCAGGTGGTATATTTTCTGTCAATATGCGAGATTTTTTAAAAAAGAGGAAGATTGAATTAATTCAAGAATTAAATCAATTTACAAACGGACCTGCCAGAATAGAATCAGAAAATATGTTCGAAGACGACATCACTGAAGAAACGCCTTTGCTCCCGAGCACCATACAACAACAATTAACCAATTATGCAAACCAAAGAAAAAACGAAGGGGGATTTTATTGGGATTTTTTGTATTTAAAGACCTTCTCTTTTTGGCTTAGCGATTCGATTAGCTCTCTTGCTAAAACGATAGGGCTTATTGAGGAAAGTACGGATTATTTAAACAGTAAGTTTCGAGATACCAAAGTGAGTGCTGCCGAAAAATTAGTTGATCTGATTGAGAATTCTGATGCTGAAAACATGTTGAGCCCGGCTGAAATACATGCGTTAAGTGAGGGGACTTTAGGCTCTATTGTTACTAAAGCTGGAGGTTTGGGTGACCTTTTACAAAATCGCCCGTCAACGTATACAGAGAATGATCCAAGTTCAGCGTCTAAGAAAATGCAGTAATTGCAGGGTTAGCAATACTTAGGTTACGCGGTGTATCCGTGGAATCGTAACAAAACAACCCAAACTTCATGATATGCGCTATACGCGGGTACGTATACGCTGACATATCATGCTGCTCAGCAGGAGCGTTCTCTGTTTCTAGTTCACGCTCATGCTCATTGAGTGGCGGAGCAATACCTCCGGGGAAGACATCGGGTAGTTTAATGCTCGCCATGTGAGTCAATAAAGCATGTCCCATAGAGGTGAGAACCGCGACAGCAAAAAAACTCGTGATGATGACAGCATTTAATTGGAACAAGGCAAGATTAAATACAAGTAACGTGGTATAGGCGATCACCGCGCTTAACCATCGTGCTTCTAACCACTGCAGTACAAACATCGCATGAGAAAGCTCCGGCGTTTCAGGTGGTTTTTCTTTGAACTTCGGTAAGAGTGCGGCGCGATGAGTGCTGATATGGTTCGGCTGTAAATGATAGGTTTGCTTCAAGTTACGAAATGCTTGATTGGTATCCGCGGCTATACGCTCGTGATCCTGTTGATACGTATCTAGCGCACATTTTGGAGCCTGAATTGCGATGGGTAAGTCATCTATGTTTTCGGTATTGAGCCAACGGTTTAAATCAAGGTAGGTACCATCCGGTGGAAGGTGTGATAGAAATTCGTAGAATTTAGGATGTGAAATAACCTGCAGTAATTTTAATAAATCTTCAAAACGACAGTCTTTGAACTGTGTTGAAAAATTTTCCGGTAAAGATTCTAGGCGTTCAAGCATGTTGTCATTCACATCATCATCAATAAGATTTTTGATGAAATCAGATTTGAGCAGGGTTTTAAGAACGGTTATAACGATTTCAGGCTCAGCAAGCTCTTGAATATTTCGGTCACGATATTTTTCGAGTGCGCCCATGATTTCAGGGAGGATTTTTAGCATAGACCCCATTTGCCAGTCTTGAGATTCACCGAGTTTGTTGATGATGGCCAAGATAGCTTGATTTTCTAACAGGGGCGAGAGCGTATCCATCAACTCACCGACGGTCATGTTCTCCGGGTTTTCTTGCGTAAAGATTGTAACTGCACGCGCTATATCTTCAAATGCCTCGTCTAGGCCTATCAAAACTTGAACCATGGTGGATTCTGAGTCTGCAAATAAATATTTGACTAAGGTTTTTAAGCAAGAAAAAACAGGTGGTACGATAAACCGCGTGATAATAAAAGATACTGGGCCTGCAGCAAAGGCTGAACCCCAAGAGAGATATGACAAGGTTGTTAATAAAGTTTTAATATTAGCCCACCAGCGTTGTAACCATTCAACGCGAAAATCAGGTGGTGTGATGTCATCCCATCGACGCTCATGTATCTGTATTTTAGTTGTGTTTAAATAATCTAGAAAAAATAATTTAAGTCGCTCTATTTTTTCACTCGGAAACAGTTGAGTTATGCTAAAGGACGCGGTTTCTGATGCCAATTCAAGTTCGGTGCCAAAGATCGCAGCGTGCCAATCAAAGTTTTGAATGGTGGTATGTATTTCACTGATGCCATCCACAAGATTGCCAATGTGCAGCAAGCCCCGTAGTTCCAGCGCATCTGCTGTAGCAACCCTTAGGCTGCATTCATCTTCAAAATAGGGTGCGAAGGCTCGCATCACATCATCACTTGCATGTAAGGCAAAAACGACATTTTGATGGCCTGCCGCCTTCCAACCGTTAGCACATAGTTCACTTAAAGATGTCAAGTGACGTAAGCTTAAGTTGTCGGGGATCGTTAATCCAAGATCGTTGGTTATCAAGTACAGGCGTATCAACGGCTCGACTGCTTGGAAGTTATCGAGTGCTTGATGGGGCAGTAGCTTATTTTGTTGCTCATGGTATGCTTCGACCGAAGCTTGGATAAAATCGTCTTCCTCTTCTTTTGATAGCTGTGTTTTTTTTCCTAAAAGTACTGTGTATTTTAGTTCTAAGGCTTGGTTAAAGTCGCGCAAGCACTGTTTCAATGTTGTGTCGGAGATGAGTGACGCAAATGAACCATACTGTTGCTCGTAGATAGTATCAGCTTCTTCTCGTAAGCCCAGGATGTATTTCGAGACAATAAAATACCGGACGTCTTCCAGTAAGCGAGTTTTCATCCGTTCAAGCTGACGGTGTTTGGAAACAATGGCTTGATGTGCTTTAAAGCGGTCTGTTGAGTCGTTATGTGATACCGTTTCTTCGGTAAGCTTCGCGCGATTGATGATATGACAGTATTGGCCTAGCCGACCGTTTCTTGCAACACGTCCTTCAATTTGAGTGGCTTCTTCTTCCGTGATATCGGTTGCTGTATTGATCAGAAAAACTTCGCCTTCAATATCCGTCCCTCGAGATAAACTGGGGTTGGAAACGGTGACAATCGCTTGTTGTCCTGCGCGATTCACTACACCATGCTCAGAGTTACCGTATGCCGAGTGGCCATCATAAGCTTGTAATAATAGTTCCGGTGCGTGTTGATGTAGGTAGACATGCATGGCTTCCATGTCTCGGGGTGAGTCCGTGATGATTAACACTGGTTGATCGGGGCATGTGTGTCTTCTTTCCCGTAATGCTTTGAGTGTTTCTGCGTGCACATCTTCTTCACCGTCGACGAGTGTTATCCCTAAGTGTTCGGATTGATCTGGATGAAAACTAGGATAGTAGTAAGCACGTAGGCCATGATTGGCGGCAAACTCTTGCAGTGCTCGTGGTGAGCCGGGGGTTCCTGTCCAGCCGTAAATCAGCCCACCATTCAGGCGATATTGATCAAAAAAGTTTTTAGCAGAGATGACCAGCAACGTTTGTGTGATGGCCTGTTTTAAGAATGTGATTTCACCGGGAGCAAGTTGCCCGTCACAATATTCGTGGAGAAGTTCTTGAACGCCGTTACCGAAGCGTACCGAAGGTTCAGGACGCTTGGTGCCGACGTTCATGATAGGCGCGGCATATTGACTGTCTTTTTCATGTGTATTGGCTTTAATAATGTTGCGATAGTCTACGCTTTTGCTTAAGGCTTCTGGTACACGTGAAGAATCCAGTAGTAAGCATATGGTTTCTTTATAATTACGCTCAAGAATTTTAATAAAATCTAGTAGCTTTTTATCATGATGCTGTTCTTTAAAGTAGGTGAAAAAATTTAAAACGTCTTCCGGCTTATCACAAAAATTATTCAAATAACGCGCTTCGTCTTTGACAAAGTCGAGTAATGTTTTGAAAACAGCGGACCAGGCTTGTAGATCTTGAAAAATAGGATCAAGCACGCCCGCTAAGCGATATTGAATTGTGGTGGTTAGGGTCGCGTCGATTTCATCGCAAAGCAATGCGACGCGTTTGGGGATTCGTTTTTTCTTTAGTGCGACGTTTGCACGAAAAAAGCTAAAGTGTGCTGGTGTACCATGATGAATGCCGCCTTTAATATAGTTGTTAAGCGGTGTGCTGGGTTGGATGGTCTTCTTAGCATAAGGCACACCCAACGCGTCGTATAGGCCGCTGAACTTGAGTAAACCCACTTCGGCCAAGACATCATTTTCTGTTGCAATATCAACCGTCCAGCCATCCGCGCACAACATGAGCGCACTGATTTCTGAAATAATACTTTTACCTCCGCCCGTTTTAATACCTTGTATCTGGGCATTAGGATCGCGAAGTTGGTGTAATTGACACAATAATTGTGGCACGCGGGGAAATTTATTGACGGGAGAACGAAGCATGGCCTCGGCAATTAAGGCCAAGAGCATCAAACGATAGCTATGCTTTTTATCATCATTGAGTGAGTTGTCTTGTAGTTTTTGTGAAAGACGTTGATACAATATTTTTCGCTGTGGCTCACTTAACTCACATAGTGCTAATGCTCTAGATTCTTGATGGATATCCGTGCTGATTAAGACGGGGTTGGTCTGCATATGAGACATCATGGCTTGATAGTCTTGCAATAAAATAGCTTGGTCACTTGGGCTTAAAAATTGCTCTTCTTCACCTTCAGGTACCGACTGATAACAAATATCTGCGATGTAAGATTTGACGCGTGCAATATCGATGTTAAAGCGTGTTGTGTCGGCATTAAAGTGTTCATGCTCTAAGCAATACAGCTGATGGGGGATATCCTCACTGTCGAGTACTTGCATCACTCGTGTGATATCAAGTTGATGCACCGTAACTAACCCGGCTAATTGTTTGGCGACAGGTAGCGGAAGATCGCGCATTTTTATAAGTAATGCTTGCATAGATAGTGCGTTATCCGTATGACCATAGAGCGCTAAAGCAAGTGATGAGATATGTGGCACGGTGTTCGGTTGGCATGTAGTAAGCAAAGCATTGAGTTCAGTAAATTCTGTGTGCGGATGCTCTTCCCACACGTGTTGGATCACGGCCAAAGGAAAATCATTGGTTTTAAGCAAGGCGGAGAGGCCTTTTATTTGTTCCAATTTAAGACTTTTTGATAAATAAAATGGGCAATTTTCTTCTGTAATATCTGTTGGGGTTGAGCTAAGTAAAATCATCAAGATATCGCGTGCCAGTAGACCATCGCTTTGTTGAAGTAGTGTTTCAGCAAGTTTGAGGTGTGATGTTAATCGCCAGAATTGTGGTTGTACAAAATACGTTGTGCAAATGAGTTTTAACACATGACTTGAAAAAGATTTTTTTAATAGTGATTGATGATTTTTTAGGGCAGTAAAAATTTGAGCCATGGTTGTGGGTTGATATTGTGGTTCACGGCGTAGCTGATTAATTAAGCTGAGTAGCGTTTCGGCAGAAGACAAATGTACATGTTGCTCTAGGCATCTTACGAGCGGTTTCCAGAGTTGTTTTATCTCTTTATTTAGTACGAGTATAAAATATTGCTCTAGAAGCGCGTCGAGCTGAGGTATATCGCGTGTGAGATCGTGAATGCTGAGCTTTGGATAAGTTTTCTGTAGCCAGGAAAACAAGAACCGACTGCTAAAAGACATCCAATCGTTTGGCATGTTTGCTTGGATTTCTTGATGCACGTGGGTACGCCAGTCTATAATTTTGATTTTGATCAACTGGAGCAGGAGCATTGGGTATGCACGATATATATGTCGGCAGTTTGATAGCGCCTGTTTATTAAGCAGCAGGAAAGACGAGAGTTGTTTGGTCGCAAAAGCTTTTTTGAATACAGGGGGAACGGTGGCAAAACTCGTTGGCACAGGTTTAAGGCCTACGCCATCGAGTAAGTTATGGGCTAGCTGTCCAAGTGTCGATGTGTGATTGTTCGATGACGTTTTATCGAGAATATCTTTATACAGTGTCCACAGACTTTGATTTCCGGTGAGTGCGCGATAGTTTAAAGTTTCGAGGCAATGTATAAAGTCTCGTAGACAAATCTGAATCGTATCGTAATATTCACCTTCGATTTTTTGTAACATGATCTGATGACGACTAGGCGAGTGACTAGGCATGCTTGCAAGTTGGTCGATGTGAGTTTGATAACGTTTTTGACGTAAAAATGTCATGAAATTTTTTGGCAAACAGTCGGTTTCAATGTCTTGCGTGTAATACTCACCGGTATGGTTGAGTACAAAATAAGTAAATAAGAGCTGTTTAAAATAGGTGTAAACACGATCGGTTTGTTCGGACTCTGCATGAGCAAGCGCACGGTAAAACGCTATGGGTTCTCTCAGTGTTGTGCCGCCTAGGTAGCGAAACGTTTTGATGTGTAACGTTTCATAGCCAGTCTTACTCGTGCATTGCTCATGTAATAAGGCACGCAATTGATTCTCACATATAGCATAGCTAGACATAAATTGATCGCTAATGTGAACGTTATCTACATGGGTACTTAGATAAAGTTTTGAAATCGTGCCTTGCATATCTCGTGTAACGACCTTGAAGTGATCATGCGTTAGCATATAGACAGCATCGGTCCATAAGAGTGATATACCCCATTCCTGCAGTTGCTCTTCGAGCGTGTTATGCTTAATAGCTTGAGATATGACGTTTTCTAAACCTGACAATACCGTACTTGCGCAATAAACAGGTTGTAAATAAAAACCGTCTTGGGTACATAAATGCGTGACAAATAAACCTAATAATCGGTGAGATTCTGCTGTTGATTGTTGTGTGTAAGCAAGAATCATCCGTTCTATATTGAGCCATGTTTGTTTGAGACTTTGCATCTCTTGCCGACAAATTGTTATGTTAAGTCGCGCAGCATGCACTAAAAAATGATAGGCAAACGTGTGGTACGGTACCCATTCATGCTTATGGTCGACGGGGTCGGTGTGCATGAGTAATGTTAGGAATGGACTGACGGCTTGGGGCGTTGTTGTTTCTTCGGTCATACTGATGTTGCTGGTCTTGCTCGATACAGCGCTGATGCTGAACGAGGTTTTGAACGAACGCTCGACATGAATGTCGAGTAGATCTGATACCTCGGTGATGGTTTGCGCGTATTTGAAATAAATGCAATAAAAATGCTCCAGTAAGTCGCGGTCTGCCAGACAGTCCAGCAAATCGATAAAATGCTGTAATTTTTGTGAATAGCCACTGACCATGAGATAGGTCATAATTTTTAGATGCTCACGCTGAGCATCAGCAAGGTATTCAGTAAATTTATCCCAATTAGATAAATCTTTTTCTTTGCAGTGAAATGCAATTAATAAACGAAGTTGTACTAGAGCTAAGTTCGGATCAGGAGCTAATGCTTTGTTGTCAAACAGGCGGATGCATGCCCGTGCTGCTCCCAGTAGTTGTGTGCGCTTATGCTCTGATGTCACTAAAGCTAAGTCGTCATCTCGAAGTAAAGCTGGGATGGAGAGTAAGTTTTGATAGCCCGATGATGTTGAGCCTTTTGCTAGGATAGGTAATACGGTTGAAATTTTATCTTTCGAATGGCTTGTTACTTGTGCAGAATATCCAATTAAGGTTCTGGGTCGGTAGTGTACGGTCATCGCCAATACATCAGGCCCTTTATCAATGACTTGGGCGCTTGGATCAAGACCATCGGCCAGTTGCTTAATATTAACTAAAATGTCATCTTTGATTAGGTTATCCATATATATAAACGATCCATGCTTTAAACCGCGAAATTCAGGTCCTAAGTAATGGCGTCCGTATAGGGTCCAGGTAATGCGATCGGACACCGTTTGGCTTTCGGAAATACGTCGCCAAAAATGTGTGTCATGGTGGTGTTTCGTTAAAAAGTGATTGTCATGGTAGAGCTTGTCGTCTTCTGCGCGATCCAGTTCATAACGCCAGCGAGCATGATGCATTAAGCTTCGGGAAAATTGCATCATGCTTGTCTTGTCTCGGAAAGGATTGAAATAACCGCTGTTGAGCTGCTGTTGCTGTTGCTGTGTCACAGCTTGATCCATCGTTTCATGCTGTTGCATGGTTTGTGTTTGTGTGTGCTCGTTTGACGTGGACTGTGTTTCTTCTAATAGATGTGTGTGTGTCAGGCATGTCGATGTTTTTAGTGCCGTTTTGTCAAGTTGTTTTGACTCACGATACTGAGCCTTTTTTTCTGAAGCTGTTTTGATAACATAGTCACTGTTACGTCGTTCTTTTGGGCTCGATGCCTGGTGAGTACGTTCGGGTAATCTAGGTGTCGGCTTACTGGATTGAACTGTGCGTAACACGGTCGCTGCAATTGTCGGAGAGGATAAATAATAGCCTCTGCTATGTTTCAGAGGAACAAACTGAACACCCACATGGTCTTGTTCGTTCGGTGATTCAAGCTCCCAGTTCTTATTGGGCTCTACGAGTAAAAATACATGGGGAAGGACATGGCAGTTATATTTTTTTAATAATTCTATTATCTCTTGATGTATTTCTTGGCGAATATCAGGCTTATCAAACGCGCTATTTTCTATAATAATACGGCATTCACGTAAGGCTTTATGCTCGGAGAGGTTGCGTATTATTGTAACGAATAAAATCGTGATATCTCGACGCGTTTGTGTTGTTATTGTATTGAATCGTAGGTTTAAGAGCTGTTGGTTTGTACCGTGCGAGCTATAAATATAAAACGAAGCTTCGGGCACAGAAGCAAATAACATCACGTGGTCCGGTGATATTTTTTCTGGGTTTAATGTTAACGAGTAAATGCTTTCTTGCTCATTTAGACAGGCTCTTGATAACTGGTATGAGAATAATTTTGTATAGGATTCGAATTCTTCTGAGTTGTACGCAAAATAATCGACACCGAGGCGAGCATGCTCAGGAGGCTCGACATCGTTTTCTACTCGAACAATATCAATATGATGAATATAAAGCAGATGATCAGTATAAGTTCGAATATATCCTAGCCAATGCAAGATGTTTGCTAACAACCGCTCCCAATTCGGGAGCGTATCACAACGAAAGCCACACGCCTGTTCCCAGTCGGCCAAGCCCAACAAGTTAATGTGAAAGATGGTGGGGAGCTGCTCTGCTGAATTTATGCCGAGTGCGCGGCTCAAGGTAGGCAGGGTATCTGTGAAATTGAAATCTGACCCAACTAAAAACGTTGCGCGATTCTCACGGAACGCCACAATCCACTGATGAATAAACGGCGTAATATCTAAACTATTATGTGTGCCAGAGCTAAGTTGCGCGGTGTTTGTTGGCATAATAGATAGTCATAACAAAACAAAACAGGATTTATTATAAACATGGTGGGCATATATTGCAATTTATCGAGCTGTAACAGACCCTTAAGCCTAATACTTGGCATGGGCTATACCAACCAAGTGTGATACCATAATTTTATCAAAAAAGGAGTCTTATGCGGCGTGTAGCGGTAGCTCAGCTTGTTTCTTCAGATAATTTAGATGAAAACTTAAGCGTGCTTGATGGATTATTCTCAAAAGCCTCGACCAAAGGTGCTCTGCTTTTAGTCTTGCCCGAAAACTTTGCCTTTATGGGGCGACATGAGCCTGATAAGCTTGCTGTGGCTGAAGCTGAAGGCAACGGTCTGATTCAGCAAACGCTCAGCAACTTATCGCGTAAGTATCATATTTGGGTGGTTGCAGGCACGGTACCGCTTAAAACGCCAGATGGCCGTGTATGGGCGAGCTCACTTGTGTTTAATGCCGAAGGCGCACAAGTTGCACGTTATGATAAAATTCATTTATTTGATGTGCGTGTATCCGATAGCGAAGCCTATGAAGAATCAAAAACATGTATCCCAGGAAAAACACCGGTTGTGATTGATACACCTATCGGTCGCTTAGGCTTGAGTGTATGTTATGACGTGAGGTTTCCTGAGTTATATCGCGATCTTGTGAATCAAGGCGCTGAAGTGTTTACGATGGTTGCAGCATTTACAGCGACAACTGGCGCTGCGCATTGGCATACGTTATTACGAGCACGTGCGATTGAAAATATGAGTTATATGCTGGCTTCGAATCAAGGTGGCATGCACGCGAATGGACGCGAAACCTTCGGGCATAGTTTGATTGTGGACCCCTGGGGTAAAATAGTCTCAGAAATAAAACAGGGCACGGGGCTCATTTTTGTTGATATTGATTTAAACGACTTACACGAACGACGCGCGGCTTTTCCGTGCCTTGATCACCGAATACTTTAGAGGAGCTGGATATGACGGGTGCATTAGACATTGCAAAAGAATTATTACTTAAACCCGCATCGCTGGATGAGTCGAGTCTTGAGCGCTTGATGCATTCGTTTTTAAATAAAAAAATTGATGATGCTGATTTATATTTTCAAAGCGTTAATTACGAATCATGGTTTTTAGAAGATTCCGAAGTCAAAAGCGGGACGTATGCTATCGACCGTGGCGTGGGTATTCGTGCGGTCAGTGAAGAAAAAACAGGGTATGCCTATTGTGATGATATTGATCTTCCAGGTATGGAGCGCGCTGCACATGCTGCGCGATCGATCGCGTTAGCTGGAAGTGCACCGACACAAGCGCTTAAGATTTCAAGCGCGCCTATTGCGCGATACGTGGGTTTAAATCCTATTGAAGGCATGAGCAAGCAAGAGAAAATTGAATTACTTAAAACGATTGATAAAGCAGCGAGAGCAGAAGATCCACGTGTAATACAAGTCAACGCATCGCTAACAGGCGTGTATGAAGTGGTGCTCGTCGCAGGTATTCACGGGCAATACGTGGCAGATGTTCGCCCTATGGTGAGTGTACACGTAACGGTGATTGTTGAAGAAAATGGACGACGTGAATCCGCCCGAAGTGGCGGCGGTGGGCGTTTGGGATACGCTTTCTTTTTAGATCAATCACGTGCGGTGCATTATGCACAAGAAGCCGTACGCGAAGCACTGGTTAATTTACATGCGGACGCGGCACCAGCCGGAACCATGCCGGTGATACTTGGCCCCGGTTGGCCTGGAGTTTTGTTGCATGAGGCCGTAGGTCATGGTCTTGAAGGTGATTTTAATCGCAAAGGCTTATCCGCGTTTTCTGGACGAATCGGTGAGCAAGTGGCTGCGCGTGGAGTCACGGTGGTGGATGATGGGACGCTTGAAAATAGACGCGGCTCTTTATCGATTGATGATGAAGGCACACCGACACAATGCACCACACTTATCCAAGATGGCGTGCTGGTTAATTATATGCAAGACCGACTTAATGCGCGCTTAATGGGCATGAACCCTACGGGAAACTGCCGCCGTGAGTCCTATTCACATGTGCCTATGCCCCGTATGACGAACACTTACATGCTTGCAGGTAATTATCATCCCGATGAAATGATTCAATCCGTGAAGCGCGGGTTGTACGCTGTTAATTTTTCAGGCGGCCAGGTTGATATTACCTCGGGGCAATTTGTGTTTTCAGCAAGTGAGGCGTATTTAATAGAAAACGGTCGTGTAACGCGCCCCGTCAAAGGTGCGACGTTGATTGGTAATGGTCCGGATGTCATGAAAAAAATTAGTATGATAGGTAATGACTTGGCACTTGATCCCGGCATTGGTGTTTGTGGTAAAGACGGGCAATCGGTTCCTGTTGGGGTCGGCCAGCCTACCTTGAAAATCGATAGTCTGACCGTGGGTGGTACGCAGGCTTAAAACAAGCTTACATATCCACGTAATTAGGTCCGCCGCCACCTTCTGGGGCGGTCCAAACAATATTTTGTTTAGGATCTTTGATATCGCAGGTTTTGCAGTGAATGCAATTTGCGGCATTAATTTTTAATTTTGGTTTATTGTTTTCTTGAATGATTTCATATACAGCAGCAGGACAATAACGGGTCTCTGGTGAAGCATACTCAGCATAATTGATGGTTATAGCAAGCTCAGGATTTTTTAATTTTAAATGCGCAGGTTGATTTTCTTCATGATGCGTATTGGTTAAATACACGGATGAAAGTCTATCAAAGGTGAGTTTGTTGTCAGGCTTCGGATAATTTATTTTTGGCGCTTTGCTAGCTTGCATCAGCGTTGTATGATCGGTATGGTGGCTGAGTGTCCAGGGCGTATGCCCTCGTGTGATATACGTCTCAAAGGCAGCATTGGCAAGTCCTGCAAATAACCCATACTTAAATGCTGGACGAATATTACGCGCGGCATAAAGCTCTTTAGCAAGCCATGATTGTTTAAATTGCTTGGTGTAGCTTGTTATCTCAAGGCTGTTTGATGCTTTATCTTGCAATAATTCAGCGCAAGCATCAGCAGCAAGTATACCCGATTGAATGGCCGCATGAATGCCTTTGATTTTAGGGACGTTTAAAAAGCCTGCGGCGTCGCCAACAAGCGCACCGCCAGGAAATGTAAGCTTAGGAATGCTTTGCCAGCCTCCTTCGTTTAAAGCGCGTGCTCCGTAGGATAATCGCTCGCCGTCTTTGAGTAAGTCACGGATAAAAGCATGTGTTTTAAAGCGCTGCATTTCTTCAAACGGGCTGAGCCATGGGTTTGGGAAATCAAGACCGACCACAAAACCAAGAGCGATCTTATGATCGTTCATATGATAGATAAACGAACCACCGTACGTCTTATTATCGAGCGGCCAACCCACGGTATGTACGACTTCACCTAGGTTATGTTTTTCAGGGGTAACACGCCATATTTCTTTAATCCCTAAACCGTAGGTTTGAGGTTGAACGTTTTTTCGTAAGTTAAATTTAGCCATCAGCTGCTGACTCAATTCACCACGGCAACCTTCAGCAAACAACGTCTGTTTTGCGTGCAAATACATGCCTGGTTGGTAATTTGATGTTTTTTCACCTGACTTATTTGTGCCGACAGGACCTGTAGACACGCCATTAATTTCATCTTGATCACCCACAAGCAACTCAGTGGCAGCAAATCCTGAGTAAATTTCGCAGCCTAAAGCTTCGGCTTGAGTTGCTAAAAACCGACCTAGCTCACTGAGGCTGATAATATAATGATGGGTGTTACGCATTTGGGGTGGTGTAGGCAGACGATAGGCTCGCTTTGAGTTTAAAAAATAAAATTTATCGTCAGTAACAGGCGTTTGCAACGGCGCGTCTTGCCAGGTGTCTGGGAGTAAGGTTTTTAAGCTTTTAGGATCAAGCACCGCGCCTGATAATAAGTGAGAACCCACCTGTGCGCCTTTTTCTAAGATACATACGGTGATTTCTTGATTATTTTGCTTAGCTTGTTGTTTAAGGCGAATTGCCGCGGCAAGCCCGGCAGGTCCAGCACCTACAATAATAACATCATAGGCCATCGTGTTATCTTCTTCCTGTTCCATGCGTTAAGTCCTTTTTATAAATTATAATCTACGCAAGCCTTAATAAAAGCGCTTTAATCTCATCAATACGCGCCTCTGACGTTTGTTTATTAAATACATATTTAAGTTTATTCGGACCATCCAATTGATGTTGCTTATATTCGGTTTGAATAAGTTTAATCAGTTTAGCCGAATCTATCTTGGGAGTTTGATTAAATTCAATGCGCGCATGTTCAGTGGAGCCTGCAATACGAACAATGCCGAGTGTTTCAGCTAAAGCTCTGAGGTGAGTGAGCGAAAATAGATGCTTTACGGGCTCAGGCAAGAGACCAAAGCGATCAATAAACTCAATTTGAAGCTCACGTAAGGCCTCAGCATCTTTTGCATGGGTGATGCGTTTATAGAGGGTTAAACGCGTGTGAATATCACCGACGTAATCTTCAGGAATAATCGCACTGATACGCAGCTCGATTTCGGGGCCTTGGGGGGCCGGCGCATTCAGCTCGGGTATTTTGCCTGATTTGAGCGCGTCCACAGCGCGCTCAAGCATCTCCATGTATAAATTAAATCCAATCGCGTGCATATTACCGCTTTGCTCATCGCCCAAGAGCTCGCCAGCGCCTCGAATCTCAAGATCGTGGGTTGCAAGTAAAAAACCTGCGCCTAAAGCTTCAAAAGATGTGATGGCTTCTAAGCGCTTTTTAGCATCCGGTGTGAGTAAATCATCTTTGGGTGTCAGCAAATACGCGTAAGCTTGGTGATGCGATCGCCCTACACGACCTCGGAGCTGATGGAGTTGAGCTAAACCAAAGTGATCGGCTTTATCAATTAAAATTGTATTGGCTGTTGGGATATCAATCCCTGTTTCAATAATTGTGGTACAAACTAAGACGTTAAACCGATGATGATAAAAATCAGACATCACGCGCTCAAGTTCACGCTCACGCATTTGACCATGAGCCAGTTGTACTTTGGCCTCAGGTACTAATTTTTGAAGCTCTTCGGCAATTCGAGCAATAGTCTGTACGTTATTATGTAAGAAGAACACTTGGCCGCCACGTAAAATTTCACGCAGCATCGCTTCACGAATTACCGTGTTGTTTTTCTCTTGCCAAAACGTCTTAATCGAAAGGCGTTTGGCGGGTGGTGTTGCAATCAATGAGATATCACGAATACCCGCCATCGCCATATTCAATGTACGTGGAATAGGGGTAGCTGTCATCGATAAAATATCGACATGTGCACGGAGTGATTTTATTTGCTCTTTTTGTTTCACACCAAAACGATGCTCTTCATCAATAATTAATAAACCAAGATCATCAAAACCAATGCCTTTTTGTAAGAGCTTGTGTGTTCCTATGACCAAATCAAGTTTACCTTGTTTGAGTTTTTCAATGGTGGATGCGGCTTCTTTGGTGGTTTTAAAACGCGAGAGTAGCTCGAGTGTGATTGGAAACTCAGAGAAGCGATCGCGAAATGTTTCAAAATGCTGGCCTGCAAGTAAGGTCGTGGGAGCCAATACACAGACTTGTTTTCCCCCTTGGATGGCCATAAATGCCGCCCGCATCGCGACTTCTGTTTTACCAAAACCCACATCACCGCAAATAAGCCTGTCCATGGGCTTTTCGGCTCCCATATCATCCATAATTGCTTGAATAGCGCGTGTTTGGTCAACCGTTTCATCAAACGGAAACCCTGCAGCAAACTGTTGGTATTCGTGTTGATCGTATTGATGAGCATGGCCTTTGCTGGCGGCACGTTTAGCATGAATCTCAAGTAATTCAACCGCAACATCGTTAATTTTTTCAGCGGCTTTTTTCCGTTCTTTTTGCCATTGATCAGAACCTAATCGATGCAAGGGCGCGTGATCGCTATCAGCGCCTGTATAACGACTTAAGACATGTAACGCGGTAACAGGGACGTAGATTTTATCATCGTTGGCGTACGATAAAATAATAAACTCGCTCACAATGCCTTGGTTTTCGATGGTTTGAAGACCAAGATAACGACCCACACCAAAATCTAGATGAACAAGGGGTGCGCCCACACGAAGCTCGGCGAGATCCCGAATCATGACATTGGGATCAACAGCTCGCGTATTTTTAGCGCGTTGTTGAGGTGTGGATTGCTCAGCAAATAATTGAGATTCTGTGATGATAGAAAGTGCATGTTTGGGTAGTTCGGTGCCTTCATAAAAAGGCCCGACGACAATACCAAGAAGCGTGTCCGTTTCAATAAACGCGGCCCAAGATGCATAGGTTACGGGATGAATTTCTTCTGTTTTTAACAAATCGAGTAAAGCTTCTCGGCGCCCTGTACTTTCCACCATGAAGAGCACGCGATGTTGTGTGGTGTTTAAATACGTACGCAAATTTGTGAGAGGTTTATCAAGTTTTCGGTCGACAGGAATTTTAGGTGCTTCGTGTGTTTCAAAATTAAGATGACTTGTTTTGGTCGACAGCGCTGCGTGCTGCACGCGAATCGGGTTGAAAGGCTTGATATGCGTGAATAATTCAATCGCATTTAAAAAACAGGTTTTGGGTGGCAGGGGTGGGCGCGTTGGGTCAAACTCACGCTGAGTGAAGCGAGTGTTGACATCATCCCAAAATTGCTCTGCGTGTGATTGGACCGACTCGATGAGCGCGATATGAGAGTTTTTAGGCAAATAGTCAAAAAGCGTCGCGGTTTTTTCAAAAAAGAGCGGTAAATAATACTCAATACCATGAGGAAATTCACCGTTACTGACTGATTCGTAAATACTGCACAAGCTTGGATTACCAGAAAATGCTTCTCGAAAAGAGCGCCTGAATTGTGCAATACCCGCTTCGCTCACAGGGCATTCGCGTGCAGGCAAAATACGCACCTGTGCTAATTTTTCGATGGTGCGTTGTGTTTCTGGATCAAATCGCCGAATGCTTTCAATGCGGTCATCAAAGCGTTCTATACGAAACGGTTTGTTACTTCCCATCGGAAAGAGATCTAAAATACCACCGCGCACGGCGAACTCACCGTGTTCAAGTACGTTATTAACCGCTCGATAACCTGCGCTAATTAAACTCTGCCTAAACGGTTCAAGTTCAAATTTTTGATTTTCTTTAAGTATAAGTGCATGGCTGTTTAAAAATTCAGGCGGACACAAACGATGCATCAGCGTGCTGGCTGAGGCAATAATAATTAAATCATGCCCAAGCTGTATTTGACTGAGTACAAAAAGCCGGTCTGAAATAATATCTTGATGAGGAGAAAATTGATCATAAGGCAGCGTTTCCCAGTCAGGAAAAAGTAAAAGTTCTTGCTTTATCGAGCTATGTTTTAATAAAAAGCGTAAATCATCACGTAATTCAGATGCCGCAAGATGGTTTTGCGTGATCAGTATTTTGATCCCCGATATTTTTTGACACCATTCGGCTAATGCAATAGCTAGAGCTGGACCGTGGAGTTGTCCCCAACGCGCTTGGGGAGGGGGAGAATCAGGAAGTAACGTGATAAAGTTCATAAGTATCGTATTAGGCTAAAGCAATATGCAAGCCAGTATACAGCACGTGAAGTGTGGAAAACAGGTTGTTAGATCGATGTGATTGTGCGATTTTCAATCTCAATAAAGAAAATTTAATTTGAACTTTTTTGGAGTGGTTGCATGAATGTAGGTGATTTAGAAGATGCTTTTTTCTCTTTTATTGATTGGTGCACCGCAGAATCTGATGATACGCGCGTCACTTTTTCGGAAGAAAGCCCTGTGTCTGTATCTATAAAAGCTGAAATTATTAAAGAGCATTTAATCGGTGATTGGCAAAATATTCAAGCTAAACTAACGAATTTAAAGTCTGAAATAGGCACGTATAAAGCAACACTTTTAAAATATGTTGTGGGTGTGGATGATAAACATATGCTCGATACAATATGTGAGACAACATCACTAGCCCTTTCTTGTTTACAAGTTGACCATAACCCGGGCTTTGAGGAAGGGTTTGAACATGTCGATTTTGAGGCAAGGATTGCAACATGTGCTAATAATTTACAGTGTGTGGATGAATTACATGTTGAAGGAGCGGGTGGAGCGGATAACGAAGAAAATCGAAGATTATATCAATGCGCTTATTATTTAATTCATACTATTCGAGATTTGTTAGATGTTATGACACGTTTGCTGGGCTATCAAAGTAATAAAAACAATTTAGCAGATAGGTTTATACATCGCCCATTCTTTTTTCAAGTTCCCTATTCACCTCAAGAAGTTATTGATATTCGACAAGCGCGCGATGATTTAAAAAATGTTATTGAGCAGGTTAATCAAAAGCAAGATGCTTTAAATCGTGCTTTACATAAGCAAATTTCTATAGATGAGTGTTCTAATGAGTCTGTTTATTCTGATGATAGCTTTGCTCGAGCTACTCCGCATACGCCTTAAAATAACGCTTTAAACCAAAACCAACACAAAAAGTGCTTTTTTTTAAAACTTAAATAGTGTACTATATCCGCCCTTAGTGCTGTATTTTGCGGCGCAAATGCATTTCGGAGAGTTGTATGCCAATAGATAATAGAGCTAGAAAAAATTTGTCTCCAACACGAGGCCAATTTCCCCCCTCTCTAAATTTTAACGTATCGCCAAAGCACGGAATGAGATTTGTTGAACCAATACCAAGCACCCCAGAATTGGCCGAATTAAATGCAATGATTGATAATCTTGATCCAGCTCAAGTAGAGCCAAAAACCTACCTGGCGATGATTTTAGACGCGCTTTCTGAATTTTATCAAAAAGTTTTAGAATGGATTGATTATCTTACGCCTTCTTATTTTAAATCAGCACCGAAAGAACTTGAGCAGCCATCGACCCTCAGAAATCATTCTTTCCTTCCGGTTGAATCTTTAGGAACAACACCTTCATCAGCAGATGAACATGGTGTAACGGCAAGCGTATAAATTTGAAGTAACATAAGAACACAAAAAGCCCTTCGGGGCTTTTTATTGTGCATTAATTAACAAGCCGGTCATGCTTTTGTTTCTTCTTTGGTTTGATTTCACTCACTCCCGGAGTGTATAATACCAGATCTGAGTGCCGTAATTTTCGGCGAGATATTCTTTCGGAGAGTTGTTATGGAGCGTCAAAATAATAGATATGTGGGAGATACCCTGCCTCCAATGATGGATGAGTCTTTTTACTTACAAGGTGTTGGTAGTTCGCTGCCTAGAGTAGATAAGGATGAGTGCAGTTCGGTTGATAGTTTTTCAGAAGAAGGTGAAAAGAAAGTTACACGTGTTGAAACACTCTCTTCCAGGAATCTCTCTCAAATACACGTTGATGCGTCAGATAATCCAGATAATTCACGTGCAACGCCTCAGGAAGAAACCCCAGAAGAGCCACAGACATACCTAGATATTATATGGAATAAGCTTTGTGAATTCTATGGAAGTGTTTTGGAATGGATTAGTTATTATATGCCAGCTTATTTCACACAACCAGCGCCAGAATCTGAAACACCTTCGGCTTTTAGAAGTAATTCTGTCTTTTCTTCACATTCTTTGGGTGACGACGTTATATTAGGCACGGATGATATGAAAGATAACCTATATTATTAAGTCAGATAAGAACACAAAAAAAGCCCTTCGGGGCTTTGTTATTGCGTGTGAATTATTAATTAATAAGCAGGTAATGCTTTGGTTTTTGCCTTAGCTTGAAGGTAAGCGCGAGCAATCGTGTAAACGTTGTAGACCATCACGCTTAAGAGTAATAAGTGCAGTGATTTTGCGTTGAGATGACTCACAATAGGTAAACCCAGTAATACCCCGACGCAGCCAAAGAAGCTAATAAAAAAAGCTTTTTTAAGCGGAATTTTATCTTGTTTTAGAAAGATATATGTAATCATGGGTTGTTGCATAGCACCTGCGGTGGCCATGATAGGAAAGGCGACGACAGGGGAGATGTTCATTAAGAATAAAACGCCTTGAACCATCGCAAACATTCCAATACCGATGGATGTTAGAGAACCGCATAAGACCATGGCGATAAAGCCAAGAACAAGCTGCCATGAATGTAGAGCCGTGACATCGCCTGCGCGAGGTAGGAGCCCGAGTTGATCGCAGGTTAAGAGAGCGATGATGGCCGTAAAGCAAACAATCATGCTGAGCCGAATGTTTTGCTGATTTAAACGCGTGATCACATACCCACCTAGTATCCCTCCGAGACATGCACCAATGACTAACGTAAGTAATGTGGTTAAATCAACTTGAATGAGTTTCATAAAAAAAATAGAGGCAAGTGTTGCTGGTATCAGCTGAGCACCGTTATTGATAGCCGGAAGCTCTTTGTCTTCAAATGTACCGAATATTTTTGCCATAGCAATCAGGACAACAAAGCTGCCTATGCCTAGCGTGTCGGAAATAAACGCAAGCAGGCCAGTGATGGCGAGTTTAAATTTTTCAGGGCGTGGGATAGGAGCACTGGCAGGTTCTTGATGAAATTTATAGAGCATGGCAAGCACACATGCACCTGATAAGCATATAATAATGAGCATGATAAACTTGATAGCCATCGTACATTCTGCCTTAATAAATAGCACGCAATAATAAGACTTGATAATATACAGTTGGATATGATTTAAGTCAAGATTTTATACAGATAGATTTAAGCGTTGTAACAACGTGTCAGCTCGTTTTTGAATGGTTGTTGTAAAAGGGCTATCGGTTAGATTTGACTGAATTTTTTCTATCATGCTCATCGTTTCTTTTCGAACAAGGGCTTTAGATAAACGCGCTGCTTCGGCCATTTGCATGATATGTCGTGGATACAAGACATCAAAATTATATTTACTGCCTATTTTCATGGCCATTTTTGTAGCAAGTTCTGGATAGTAAACAGTTGAGATCATGTCATAAAAAGGTGCTAAACGCGTGTTGTGCTGGTCATATAAGATTGAAAAGTTTTTGCCATGTGCATCGTTATTGCCGATGATTAAATTAAATAATACCCCCTGTAATAAAGCTTTAATATCTAAGACAGGTAGTGTTGATACGTTTCGAATAAGCCGAAAACATGAGGCTAAATCAGGCCCACCTTCACGCTGGTATTTCATTTCGGGGATAATACCCAGCGCTTGGCAAAAATCTTCTTGATGTAAGCGCTGGATCTCATGATGATTGTTGATGCGATCATAGCGCTTAATGAGTAAGTAAGGTTGCTTGTTCGCGTAATGTAGTGCCGCTTCGGCTGTATTCAAGCCTATTTTTCGTGCTAAATTCAAACAAAAACATTCGTTTTCTATCAGAGAAAGAAAATCTTTATTCATCGGTTTAAGTATGTGCGTGCTGGGTGCGCCGTTGATGGGTATGGAAATCTGATGGTTGACGAGGGCTACGGCGAGCTTATCTTGCGCGCCTGCAAGTGATAAACGAATACCGTCTTCACCTACGAGCATGGGTTTTTGATGCATGGTATCTAAAATATTGGCCAGGGCCCGCTCATCGAGCGCGCGGTATTCTGGATGTAAATTGCTTGGTGTTACAGAGGATGGTAATAAACTCACAGCGCCAGCACATTCGCCGCCTATGGCTGATAATAATGCAAAATCGTTTTTTTCACTGATGCCAAGTTGCCGGGCAATGGATGCACGCAAATGCGCCTCGGGTAAGATACCGCTAAAATAAGGACGGCATTGTTTTGCGTCGAAAGCGTCCGCTTGTAACGGGAGTGATTGGGATAACACGAGATTTTGTTTATTGCTGGCGTAGGCGGGGGTATAAGTAAAGGCCATATCACCCTGTGAATCAATCGATAAGCATCCAATCAGGGTTTGGTGTAAGTACACATCAAGTTTACGATCCACGGGAATTAACCTCCGGGCTTGCGAGGGTGCATTGGATATTCAAAACTTGCAAAATATCTAATATTTTGCCTATCTGGCAGGTAGTTTTGCCTTGCTCTAATTCAATAATAAAGCGCAAGCCTGTACCGGCAGCGAGTGCTAGATCACTTTGCGTTACACCGAGCTGTTTTCGTGTGCTCCGAATCGTGTGGCCTATGTCTTGTGTGGATTGGATTAACGTAATCATAAACCTGCTCTTTTATTCCCGTACGGTAATTTTAGGTATGTTTTTTGATTAAAGCAATAAAAAATCCCGATCGGGAATAAATTAGTATAATGTATTGATTTCTGTTGGTATGTTCCCGTTCGGGAATAATTCTTTCTTTTGGTTGTTAATTATTTAGAGGCCGCATAGAGGGTTGTGGCTACAGCGACAACAGCGGCTACGCCTGCGGCACAGGTCAGCATGTTATTCTTACTAAAAAATCCGCCAGCCATGTCATAGCTTCGGCTGAACGTTGCCTCCACCGGCTTAATGCTATCATCAACGCCTGAAGTTGAGTGGATATATGATTGGGGCATTAATGCTTGTAGATTAACGACAAAGTCGTCAGTTTGTTGTAAGCCAAAAGTTATCACATGGTTAGCCTCGTTTTTTTGTATAAAAAAAGTAATGGGCTCATTTGAATTTAAAGATAAATGTTTTAACTGCTGTTGCAACACATCTTCGTCTAAAGCGCGTGCTAATTCAATTTGGAACGTATCCCAGTCAAGAGAACCACAAACATCATCGAAAAGCTCATCGATACTAAGATTATCTAAGAACGCTTCAAATGCCATTTCGATTTTAAGCTCTACGTCATAGCTAAAATCATGATCATGCAGTTCAACTGAATCATGCGCTGTTAAGGTGATTTCTGAATAGCTCATAAGCTGGCTCCCTCAGGCAAATGATTTGGCGGAGAGAGAGGGATTCGAACCCTCGATACGGATTAACGTATACACACTTTCCAGGCGTGCGCCTTCAGCCGCTCGGCCACCTCTCCGGTACATCGATGGCAAGGGTATAATATTATGTAAAAATAATCAACTAAAAATCAGCTATACTATAACTAGTTGATGTAGATGTAGGGGTATATTGATATGTTAAAACAACGTTGGGTATGGGGTTTGGCTTTAAGTGCTTTATTATTTGCTCCGGGAGCGATGGCATTTCCGTGCTTTATTACAATTGCCAAAGACAGTTGCTGGACAAATTATACGGTCATGGTTGATGTGATGGATGTGGAAAACAATAATATTCTAGCGAAGGTCGTGATTCCTAAAGGCGAGTCTTGGTCGAGAGCTCGATTTGAGGCAAAAGCAAAGCAACATCTGATACTTAAAGCTACGTTTAAACCAGCATTTTGGAAGTCAGAAGAAAATAAAATTTATTATGCGAAGCGGTACTGGCATTTACCTGATGCAATTGAAGGAAAGACCACTGCGGTGAATGTAAGCGCTTGTTATCCCAAAAGTTTTTCGGGTGTTCCATTGCCTCCCGAAGCTAATTCAAAATGTGCTTGCTCTAAACCAGACATACCAACAGCGCTGGATTAATCGTGTGCGTTAGCTCGCGGATTTGTGTAGCACGCTGTAAAAAAATCCATCCATCGAGGCTTCCCCTGGAAAAATTTGCCAGCCAGACCCTGTGGCATGTCCCCAGGGTTGCTGTATTGATGATGGCTTGCAATCTGCGTGGTTTGTAACAAAATGCGCAATTTGACGCTCGTTCTCTTCAGGAAGAATGCTGCACGTGGCATAAACAAACACACCACCTGGAGCCAGAAGGGGCCATAATGCTTCGAGTAGCGCTGCTTGAGTTTTTGTAATCGCTTGAATGTCTTCGGGCGTACGTAAAAATTTAATATCTGGATGGCGACGAATAACGCCTGTAGCAGAACACGGAGCATCGAGTAAGATACGGTCAAACAAGATGCCATCCCACCATGAGGCCGTATTTTCGGCGTCACCAGCGATAATCTCAGCGCGCGAATCAAAACCCAGGCGCGCTAAATTTTCACGCGTACGTGTCAGGCGTTTCGGCTCAATATCTAAGGCAGTACAAGCAAGAAGTTCAGGTTCTTTTTCAAGAATATGGCAGGTTTTACCCCCTGGGGCGCAGCAGGCATCAAGAACGCGCAACCCCGGTTTAAGATCAAGTAAGTGCGCTGCAAGTTGAGCAGCACCATCTTGTACTGAAACATCACCGGTTTTAAATCCTGGAAGATCGTAAACATCGCAGGGCTTATCGAGGATGAGTCCATGCGTGGTATGTTTAATCGGTGCTGCAGTAATATTTATATGTGCAAGTTGTTCTTGATAATTTTTAAGACTCGTACGTTGGATATTGACTCGTAAGCTCATCGGAGGATGCGCATCACCTTCACGAATAATCGCTTCCCAATGATCAGGCCAAACTTTTTTCAAGCGACCGAGTAACCAGGCAGGATAGTTGTAGCGATAATCAGCATTATTTTCGGCTTGTTTATCGAGCGCTTCTTTTTCTCGACAATAACGACGTAACACAGCGTTGATGAGGCTTTTGGCCCAGGTTGTTTTTTTTGTATTGAGTAGCGCTACGGTCTCGTGAACCACAGCATAATCAGGAAGATCTAATTCACGAAGTTGATATAAACCCATGAGCAGCGTGATCCAAATATTAAGATTTTTAGGTGGTTTTGTAAGTAATTGTTTAGCTAACGCATCGAGGCGAAAATAATGCCGACATACGCCAAAGCATAGTACTTTAGCAAACGGTGTGAGTTCGGTTTGGAGGTGCGACAACGAGTGGCCGTCAGCTAGTACTTCTTGCAAAGCGGCCAGTGCTAATTGACGCTCGTTTAGATTCTGATTCTGATTTTTATTTTGTTTTTGTTTTTTTGTTGTTAGATTTGTCATTGAAGCTTGAGACCTGGGTAAAGTGTATTCTTTCTGGCATTTAGCCAATTAGAAACTGAGAGGGCTTTTCCGCCAGCAAATTGAATGGTTTTAACACATAATACACCTTCGCCGGTTGCAACGAGCATGCCTGAGGCATCAAGAGACAGTATACTGCCAGGTTCGGCATCGGTTGATTGAGGTAGCGCGCGTGCTTGATGAACACGCAGTGTTTGTTCACCGGCTTCAGTTCGAGCAATGGGCCAGGGATTAAACGCACGAACTTGGCGCTCAATATCAATGGCGGGTTTCAGCCAATTAATAATGGCATCCTGCTTTGTAATTTTAGGTGCATAAGTTGCAAGTTCATGATTTTGAGCAATTGGATGAGCGCGGTTTTCGGCGAGAGCATTTAACGTTTCGAGTAACGCTGCGGGTGCTAATTGAGCTAACGTATCATGTAAACTACTTGCAGTGGCATCGCCAGGTATCTGGCACGTCGCATGCGTGAGCATAGGCCCTGTATCCATACCTGCATCTAATTGCATGATGGTGACTCCTGTTTCGGCGTCACCGTGCAGTAAACTCGCTTGAATAGGGGATGCGCCACGCCAATTTGGCAAAAGAGAAGCATGTACGTTGATGCAGCCAAGCCGTGGAATATCAAGTACCGCTTGGGGTAAAATTAAACCGTAAGCAATCACGACGAATACATCCGGCTTAAGCGCTCGAAGCTCGTCTTGGGCTTCTTGATGTTTAAAATTTAGCGGCTGATATACGGGAATTTGATGTTCTTCAGCCCATTGTTTTACTGGAGACGCTTTCATGCGACGACCACGACCCGCAGGACGGTCTGGTTGTGTGTAAATAGCTGATAGATGATGCTTGGATGCAGCAAGTGCATCCAAAGCAGGGCAGGTAAACTCGGGCGTTCCTGCAAAAACAATATTTAATGATGTTGAAGGGGTCATAGATAGGCTTATATTTAATGCTGACGTTTAAATTTATCGAGCTTTTTCTTCGCCATGGCGCGCTTAAGTGGCGACAAGTGATCAACAAATAACTTACCGTTGAGGTGATCTATCTCATGCTGAAAACAGTGGCTAAGCAAGCCATGACCTGTCATTTCAAATGTTTTTCCAAAGCGATCTTGCGCTCGGACAGTCACCGTTTCGGAGCGCGTCACCGTATCAAAAGCACCAGGAACGGATAGGCAACCTTCTTGTGATTTGACCGATCCGTCAGATGCGATAATCTCTGGATTAGCGAGCACCAGCTGTTGACTTTTATCACCGATCACGTCAATCACCGTGAGCATGATGTTAAGACCGATTTGAGGTGCAGCGAGCCCCACGCCGTTGGCGTGATACATGGTTTCAAACATGTCGTTGATTAAAATCTCAAGTTTTTCATCAAATACTTCTATTGGAGCATTTTTTTGCCGTAAGCGTGCATCAGGGAGGTAAATGATTTTATGTATAGCCATATAAAGCAAAGCCTCAAAATATGTAAATAATAGATGACAATAGAATACGCTAATTATACAATAAATCGTTGCTTCACAGCAATGAATTAGCTAGTACCAGCCTTTATTGGATATTACACGGATGACATAACGGATTAAATATGAATAATAAACATGCTCTATTGGTGTTAAATCGCCTACCCAATGTTGGGCCGCGAACCATTGCAAAACTTTTGCGACGTTGGCCTGATGCTCGAACCATCTTTAATTTATCTAAAAAAGATCTGCTTCATGCCGGTGTTCCTGAGCGTCTTGCTGGCGTACTGGTGAGTGCAAAACCACATATCATTGAGGCCGATTTGCGTTGGCAAGAAGCGCATAACCAGCATATATTAACCTGGCTTGATACAGCGTATCCAGCTTTATTAAAAGAAATACCTGACGCACCACCGGTACTGTATGCTTGGGGTGATATAGGCTGCCTTGAAGGGCCAAAACTTGCGATGGTCGGTACACGTACGCCCTCGATTGGTGGGGCTGAAACAGCCTGGCAATTTGCGCGAGACCTGGGAGGGCAAGGCGTGACAATTGTTAGTGGGCTTGCACGAGGCGTTGATGGCGAGGCACATAAGGGTTGTCTTGCCGGTCAAGGACAGACCGTTGCCGTATTAGGAACCGGAATTGATTGCATTTATCCTCGGCAACATGCAAAATTAACGGAAGAGATTAAAGCAAAAGGGCTTCTTTTGAGTGAGTTCCCTCTGGGAACACCTCCTGCAGCTGGACATTTTCCACGCAGAAACCGCATTATTAGCGGTTTGTCTGATGCAACACTTGTTATCGAGTGCTCGCTTAAAAGTGGTTCTTTGATTACAGCACATTTGGCTTTGGAGCAAAATCGTAATGTCATGGCATTACCCGGGTCGATTCATAACCCCGAGGCAAAAGGATGTCATGCTTTACTGCGGCAAGGCGCTGCATTGGTTACCTCGACGCAAGAGGTTTTAGAAGAACTCTGTGTTGAACGCAGGTTTGAGGAAATGAGTAAAGATGTTCGTCCCTTAGAAGGGGAATCGGGTTCCCTGATCGCGTATATTGGTTTTGATGTTACCACCGTAGATAAAATTGTGGATCGAAGCAGTTTACCGGTTGAGGATGTGATTAATGATCTGGCAGAATTAGAACTTCTGGGGCACGTCAATGCCGTCCCTGGAGGCTACATAAGGTGTAAACGATGAAAGATAATTTACTCGAGATGTTGCTTACCTTGTTTGAACAAACATTAACACACTTAAAAGAAGCGTCTACTCCAGAAGCGGCTAAAGACTCAGAGTTAGATACAGCGCACGTACTAAAGCGACAAGCCAATGTTGAAGTTTCTTCAACTACAGGTAAAAAAACGACGCTTGAAATGCTTTGGTTTCGTTCAGCAAGCAATCAAAGTGAGCGTATTTTCACGCATGAAGAACAGATAAGATTCACCCGTGCGAGCCATCAATTATTGAAAAAATTAGACCGATTGGGTGTACTTTCTTCTGATGCGATGGAATTTGTTATCAATCGCTTGATGTTTTCCGAATCTCGCTTTATTAATTTACAAGAAACTAAATGGGCTGTGCGGAATACGCTGGCGGAGAATTTACCTTCTTCACAATTGGCTTTTTTAGATCTCGTTTTATATCAAAAAGAAGACGGTTTACCGCTGCATTAATTAAAAAAAGGTTTAATCTGCATGAGCAAACACTTAGTTATCGTTGAGTCACCAGCAAAAGCCAAAACGATCGAAAAATATTTAGGTAAAGATTACCATGTATTGGCCTCATACGGTCATGTTCGTGATTTGCCAGCTAAAAAAGGTTCGGTGAATCCAGACGCAAATTTTGCAATGAAGTATACGCCGATTGAGCGAAATGCGAAGCATGTCGAACGTATTGCAAAAGCAATGAAACGTGCAGACTCACTTTTGCTCGCGACTGACCCTGATCGCGAAGGTGAAGCTATTTCATGGCACGTACATGAATTAATGAAAGAACAAAATTTATTAGAGGGAAAAACAGTTCAGCGCATTGTTTTTAATGAAATCACAAAATCAGCGATTCAAGATGCGATAAAAAAACCACGTGATGTCTTAATGGATATGGTCAATGCGCAACAAGCTCGACGCGCATTAGATTATTTAGTAGGTTTTAATTTATCACCGTTATTGTGGAAAAAAGTACGCCCTGGTTTATCCGCAGGACGTGTTCAAAGTCCAGCATTACGCTTGATTGTCGAGCGTGAAGAAGAGATTGAGCGTTTTGAAACTCAAGAGTATTGGCGTCTTCAAGCACTTTCTGAAAGCAAAGGCGTGCCGTTTGAAGCACGTCTTACGCATTATAAAACAGAAAAGTTACAGCAGTTTACCGTAAATAACACCGAACAAGCACATAGTATGCGAGATGTTTTATTGGCAGAAGCCAAAGGCGCTTTGCGTGTTGAAAGTGTGGATAAAAAACAACGTAAACGAAAACCAGCAGCTCCGTTTATTACCTCAACACTGCAACAAGAGGCCGCTCGAAAATTAGGCTTTACAGCCCGTAAAACCATGACCGTGGCACAGCAGTTATATGAAGGGATTGATGTGGGCTCTTCGGGTACCGTGGGTTTGATTAGTTATATGCGTACAGACTCCGTACACTTAGCATCCGAAGCGTTAACCGAAATTCGTGCTTATATCCAAGAGCGCTATGGTGCTGATAATTGCCCTAAAGATATACGAGTTTATAAAACAAAATCTAAAAATGCACAAGAGGCGCATGAAGCCATTCGTCCGACTGATATTCAGCGTGCTCCCGAAGCCGTGCAAGCAGCATTAACGCCCGATCAATTTAAACTGTACGGGCTTATTTGGAAGCGTACCTTAGCTTCTCAAATGGTCGATGCAATATTAGATACCGTTGCCGTCGATTTTGTATGTGGTGAAGGCCATCGTTTTCGTGCCAATGGTTCAACCCTTGTTTTTCCTGGATTTCTTTCGGTTTATGAAGAAGGAAAGGATGATGCCAAGGCTGATGACCAAGGTGGTGATACAAAACTTCCCGCGTTTGAAGTCGGAGAATCGGTTACGTTATTAGATATTCGTCCAGATCAGCATTTTACCGAGCCACCACCACGGTATTCAGAAGCTAGCTTGGTTAAAGCGCTCGAAGAATTTGATATAGGACGCCCATCAACGTACGCATCGATTATTCATACATTGCAACAGCGCGAATACGTTACCGTGCTTAAAAAACGTTTTACACCGACGGATGTTGGTCGCGTTGTCAGTAATTTTTTAACCAAATATTTCACGCGTTATGTGGACTATCAGTTTACAGCACAACTTGAAGATACGTTAGACGCGGTCGCCCGGGGTGAAAACGAATGGATTCCCGTGCTCGAAAACTTTTGGAAGCCTTTTGTTGAACAAATTCATGCCATTGATGAGCAAGTTCAACGTAAAGATGTAACAACAGAAGAGACCGACGACAAGTGTCCTAAATGTGAAAAGCCTTTGGCTATTCGTCTAGGAAAACGTGGTCGTTTTATCGGATGTACCGGGTATCCTGACTGTGATTACACCCAAGATATGAAAGGTGGTGAAACATCACCCGAGCCTGAAGTGGTTGAAGGACGTGAGTGCCCGCAATGCGCCAATCCGCTCCATATTAAAACAGGTCGATATGGCCGGTTTATTGGTTGTGGTGGTTATCCTAACTGTAAGTTTATTGAGCCACTTGAAAAACCGGCTGATACAGGTGTGCTTTGCCCGAAATGTGATGCATCAACATTGCTGAAGCGTAAATCACGACGAGGAAAAGTATTTTATTCGTGCGCTAAATATCCTAAATGCGACTATGCATTATGGAATGAGCCTATCGATAAACCTTGTCCTCGATGTGCGTGGCCTTTGCTCACCATGAAAGAAACCAAGCGCTCGGGTAAGCAAATTCTGTGCCCTAAAGAAGGCTGTGATTTTATCGAGAAAGTGGAAGAATAATACACTTCATTTTATCTTTATATGCCCTATCGGGCACCGTCTCCCTGCCTTGGGAGGCGGTTTTTAATCAAAAACACTCGGAGTTACAAGATGTACACCAGACGTATGTTAAAGTCTAAAATTCATCGTGCGCGCGTCACGCATGCCGATTTAAATTACGAAGGCAGCATTACTTTATCACCCGAATTACTCGAAGCAGCTGATTTATTACCCAGCGAAGCGGTTCATATATGGAATGTGACGGCAGGAACGCGTTTTGAGACCTATACAATAGAAGGCAAGTCCGGCTCCAGTGCTGTTTGTGTTAACGGTGCTGCAGCACGTTTGGTCGCGCCTGGTGATTTGATTATTATCGCGTCGTTTATTGATATTCCTAATGCTGAATGCCGAGCCTTTAAACAAAGCATTGTGTTTGTTGATGAGAATAATCAAATCAAAGCATTGCGCCCAGAAATAGCTGCTGATTTAGCTTGTGTGGATTAAGTCTTAAGCCACCGGTTTTTTTTGACATGCTTTGTGTGAGCTATCATCTGTCGCAGACACATCCACCGGATTTTGTTGCCCCCAGTGAGCCCAGCGGTTTGCAGGGGCCGCAATGATTTGATGCGAAGAGAGTTCATCCAAACTATCGTTAAAACAACCAGTAAGAGCCAATCCACTGAATAAAAACACCATCCATTTCATGTTGTATCCTTCTTAGAGCTCAATTAAGCAATTAGAAAAAGTTTATAGGATTTAAAGCAGCTTTACCAATCGTAAGCTTGTGTATTTGGCACAATTTTAGTTATTATAGTTAGTGATTAAAAAAAGGATTTTTTTATGCTCGAAAAATTACGAGTGGGCCGCATACTCAGCTTTTTTCTAATTTTAAGTTTTGTTCATACAGTATCAGCAGGCACGCCTGTATGGTCATTTACGCCATTAACCGCAACGACGGTATCTGTTCCGATTACGGGCACGGCGACCGTGCAATATAAAATTACGAATCAATCACCCAAAACACACGTTCTTAATATGCGAAGCTTACCTGGTGTGACCCAATTAACAACAGGAGTGGGTGCCTGCAGCAATCCGTTTACACTCACCGGGAATGCCTCATGTACGCTTTCATTACATGTAAGCGGTAGTGAACTTACATCGTCGATAAGTAACGGCCCACGTGTGTGCGAACAGGGTTCAATATTACAATGTTATCAACCATCGCCGGAGGATATGTTACATGTGACCACGCTACCTGTAACGCGCGCTTATGTGGGTGATGGAAGTAATACTTTATGGCAATGTCCCATAGGTTCAAATGGCGATTTTAGTGGAGATTGTACTGCACACACCAACTCAACAGCACCGGGTTTTATACGAACAATATTTGCGACACCTTATACATTTTTGGAGAATACTTATCTTTATGTTACAACATTTAGAAATGAAGTATGGCAATGCCAAATCAACTCAAGCGGCGAATTTGATGAGGCCTGTGTAGCATTAGTAGATACAATCACACCCAATTTTACTGGCTTTGCATTACAGGCAACCTTCAAAGTATTTTCAGGTACGACGTATGCCTATATCACTAATTATTCTGATATCGTGTGGCAATGTACAATGAGCTCAAGCGGTGAATTTGTTGGGAGTTGTACTGCATTAACGAATACGTCGCCATTTTATAGAACACAAACTCTAACGTTTAAAACATTTTCTGGTGTTCTGTATGCCTATATATCGGATTTGTCAGATACGCTGTGGCAGTGCCCTATGAGTGAAACGGGGGACTTTGCTGGTGAATGCACGGCATTAACCAATAAGAACCCAGCTGCTTTTAATCAAACGATTAATGCCACTTTTCATACATTTTCCGGAACGACATATGCTTATGTTGCTGATCATTCAAATATTTTATGGCAATGCCCCATGAATGCGGCGGGAACCTTTGCTGATGACTGCACGGCATTAACCAATACGACTTCGCCGGCATTTAAGCGGACGATTAATGCTACGTTTAATACGATTAATGGTGTTACGTCTTCTTACATAGGTGATTTATCAACAAACATATGGCAATGTACCATGACCTCCACAGGTGGGTTTGATGGAGGTTGTACGGCCCGTGAGAATACAACATCTCCGGGTTTTTACGAAACGAGAGGACCTACGCTTTATTAAAGCAAAAGTAATTAATTTTTGATATTTAATAAGAAGGATTGTTTGTATGGATGATTTGTTATGTATTGACGCTCAACTACATGATGACGAACGCATGATACGTGATAACGTTGCGCGCTTTGTTACAAACGATGTGATGCCTCATATTACCGAAGCGTTTGAAAAAGCCGTTTTTCCTGAAAAATTAATACAACAAACAGCTGATCTAGGACTGTTAGGTCTTACCTTACCTGAGCAATACGGTGGTTCGGGTGCGTCTTATGTTGCTTATGGCTTGGTGTGCCAAGAGCTCGAACGCGGTGACAGCGGCTTGAGAAGTTTTGTTTCTGTTCAAAGTTCATTATGCATGTACCCGATATTTCGTTATGGCAGCGAAGAACAAAAAATGCGATTTTTACCTAAAATGGCAAAAGGTGAGCTTATTGGTTGTTTTGGTCTAACAGAGCCCAATGCCGGTTCAGATCCTTCGGGCATGCATACCTATGCTAAAAAAGTAAAAGGTGGGTATTGTCTCAACGGGTCAAAAATATGGATTACAAACGGTAACATAGCAGATGTTGCCGTTGTTTGGGCCAAAACCGATGAAGGTATTCGAGGTTTTTTAGTTGAAAAAGGTTTTAAAGGCTTTACTTCGAAAGAAATGAAATTAAAAATGTCATTACGTGCGTCACTTACGGGTGAGTTATTTTTTGATGATGTATTTATTCCAGAAGAAAATTTGTTACCCGGAAGCAAGCGTGGTTTAGGTGCGGCCTTGAGTTGCTTGAGTCAGGCACGTTACGGGATTGCTTGGGGTGCCATGGGCGCTGCGAAAGCGTGTTTTGATCTAACGCGTGATTATTTAATTGAACGTAAGCAATTTAATCAACCGCTGGCAGGCTTCCAGCTCATTCAAAAAGATTTAAGTCTGATGTATACCGAAATTATGAAAGCTGATTGCATGAATCTGTATATAGGACGATTAAAAGAAAAAGAACGCGAGAACCCAGCCATGATTTCTTTAATTAAAGGCAACTCATGTCGCGAAGCACTTAAAATTGCGCGTATGTGTCGGAATTTATTGGGAGCGAATGGCGTCAGCCTGGAATACTATGTGATTCGTCATATGTTAAACCTTGAGTCGGTGTTTACCTATGAGGGAACGGATAACGTGCATTTATTAACGCTAGGCCGTCATATCACAGGAATAAATGCATTTAGCTCTTGATTAGTTTTGAGTGAAACCGGTATGATTCATGAAAGTCGGGGCGTGGCGCAGCTTGGTAGCGCACTAGCATGGGGTGCTAGGGGTCGAAGGTTCAAATCCTTCCGTCCCGACCAGTTCAGCATTCGGCGCAGTAAAGAACGTAAGCTGATGTTCTGAAACAGCAGGTGTTTCAGCTGATGTAGTATTATTCTGATAGCTATAATAAGCTTTATTGGCGAGTTCGCATGCCACAACGGTTGTAAAGCCTAACAAGACGGTTGTCATTGCCATGTGAAAGAATATTAGGTTTAGGAGCAAGAGCCCAATAAATCCCGTGATAAGTTTTTGTGCGTACTCTAATGCGGATGCGTGGGTTATCCAGAAGCTTGGGGCCACTTCTGCACGAAATGAATCTTTCGGTTGCATCTGTGTTGAAGATATCACTTCATGCTCTAATTGGCTGGTGGTTATAGTAAAAACAGTTTTTAACTGCTTGTAAGCCTCTGCTTGACGCGCGGCTTTGCGCTCATAGTTGAGTTGAAAATTAGTTAATATAATGACGGCAGGGTGTTGTTTTTCATCAAGCAAGCTTAAAATTTCTGAACAACTAATATCATCAGGTAATTGAGATAAAAATTTAAAACTCTCAGGATGCGCGAGGCATTTGATTAAACCGTAGATGCTTTGAATATTGAATGTTTTGAATGTATTAATTAAACGTGGGGATAATTTGCTTATTTTTTCACGGAAAAGCACAAGATCAACCTGTGGTAACAGTGATTTGATGCCGTCACCCTGCATAAACAGCATGAGAAAATCAACGATAATATCGGACTGCATGACCGATGATAACGGCTTATCTCGGTGCGGCTGTAAGATGTTAATAAAGAGCTTAATAGACGCCATGCTTTGAGTAAACGACGCTTCATCTTGACTGCATTTTTCAAGCAATTTTATGAGGCCAGCGTTATCAATAAGAGGTTCAAATTTTTCTAAGCATTGGCCAATGGTCATGTGTTCAAAGCCTTGATTGAAGAGGTTCTCAACAAACCAGCTCAGTATCGCCATGATGTCATCAACACAGGCTACAAATTGTAAATAATCTGAGTTGGAATGAGCACATGTTGTTTTGGCAGCCTTGAGCATGACGGCTTTAATCGCAGGCATAATCATGATATTAATTACAATTTGAACAGGGCCTAAAACAAGGTAACCACCGTAACGATTGGCCTGCTTCGTGACCGATAAAAACGTCATGAGTCGATTAAATTTTGTGATGCATGCTTTAATTCTTGCGTCTTCAAGATCAGGCAACGTTAAATCATCCCATCGCTTATCTTTAAATACAGATTTTATGTTAGAAAGGTATTCGAGTGCATAACTATTAAGGTCTTCGGTTTGTAGAAACCAATGACTGTAAGGAATGTCTTTTAACAAGGTTGTGCATGCGTGCAGACTGTTCTGTGCTTCAAGGTGATAGGCGTCTAAATTATCAAACATACGGTGAATAGATAATAAATTTAAAACGGATGTCATGAAAGGCTGTTGTTTATTTAAATAAGGCTCAAATTCTGCTGACCATTGATCGGCCATGATTATATGCTGCCGCATGTCTTTATTACCGACCGTTTTCCAGAGCAAAGATAAAACATCACTAAGCGCGGTTAATTCAGAGGCTTGTAAGGTATGGTTATCACGAAATACCTCAAAATGCTGTAATTCAACAAGCATTTCAACCGGTTGGGTATGCTTTTCGTGATCACTTGGTAACCAGGAGTCGAGTATGTCTTGATACCCTTGAACAAGTGCGGTTAAATATTGAGCGTTATTAAGTTCAGCATATTGCTTTTCTGAAGACTCAGAGAGCGCGTGAATGGTTTTATAAAAACATGTCTGGTCAATTAAGCTGTATCCCATGCCATATTGAGGTTCTAATAAACGCTCAGCAGATGATTTGAGAGCCATCAGTTTTTGAATAGCCAAATGATGCGTGATTTCCCATGTTCTCGATTTTAAACGCGCTTGCTGTTGGGTTAGTGCAACGTGTTTTTGGTGCTGGGCATAACGAAGGTTGATATTATTTGTGTCTGCAGGTTGCAATGCATCTTGATCAATAATCGAGATAAATTGCCCGGGTTTTCCATTCCGACCTGTACGCCCACGAAATTGTCTTAATTCATCCGCTGTGATATTTGTTGCGCAATTGATCACTAACAACGTTTCTTCGCCTGCTGGTTGAATATCTGTACCAATCCCTAAGCTCGGAGTTGTTACGGTGATTTGAGCGGCTTGCCCCGCAGCTTTAACAATCGCTTGCTCGTTCAGATGCCCTGATGCGTATCCCGTATATTCACGTACAGGCCAATGCTGTTTTAACTCCGCGGCAAGTGCCAGCATTTCTTTGGGGGAGTCGGTTAAGATCAAAATAGGTTGTGTTGGCGCTGTGTTTTTATGAGTTTTAATAAAGTTGATTACAGCCTGTTGCTGTTCCAAAATTCCAGGTGTAGCCAATAGACCTAAATCTTGAATACGGTGCGTGTAAAACGTGGGGTATGTATAGGCTCTCAAACCAAATTGATGATAAAATTCTTTAAGTTCAATCGGCCCGCCAGCAGTACCTGTTAATCCTACTATTCGACCACCGTTCTTAATATAATAATCAAAGAAATTTTTTGCACTGAGCGTCATAATGGTGTCAGCATGAGGCTGAATGGGATACGGAGATTCTGTTTTTGCCTGTGTATTTAAATGCTCATGCAATAACCATTGGACAAAACGGCCATAACTAATATTAGGTTGCGGTCGTTTTGTGCCTGAATCAAGTATCGGTGCCGCATACGATGAACGCGCTTTCACAATCGGTAAAAAATCCACGTTTTCTTCTAAAATATCAGGCATACGAGCACTGTCGAGAAGCATGGTGAGCACGTCATAAGGAATTTTTTTAACAAAATCTAACAACTTTTTCGGCCTGCCTTGTAGCTCAAGGTAATATTTAAAGTTTTCTACATCATCAGCCTCATCACATGCATTATCGAGATACAGTTCTTTTTCTTGAACAAAGGCCAAAAGATCGGCATAAACAATACGCCATGAATCAATATCCAGATAGATATTGTTTAATATAGCGGCTAAACGATACTGAACACTGGTGGTGAGTGCGACGTGGATCTCATCGCAAAGTAATAATGTCTTTTTAGGTAAATCTTCATGACGTAGCGCTTTAAAAACGCGAAAAAATGAAAAGTCAGCCGGTGTAGATGCATTAATACCGTGTTCAACATAAGCTTCTTTAGGGCTCTTGGCTTGAATCATCTCGCCACCACACGCAATACCAAGATATAAATACAGGGGTTGAAATGCATGTAAACCATCGCGTACTAATTGCTCATTTTCTGTAGCAAAGTCAACGGTTTGGTCAAGACTACCTACAACGCCAAGCATCGCCGTAATCATACTTTTACCTTCACCGGTTTGTACTTCGTTAATCATATGCTCGGTACGACGCAACGTATTCAACACGCAGATGATTTGTATATCTCGTGGAAAATAACCTGTAGTTCGGTATATTGCCTCGCAGCATAATGCTAATAGCATGAGGCGGTAGGCTTGTTGTTGAGTATCTGAAAGCTCTAAGTTATTTAATTCGGTTTTTATTTTTTGGACTACGAGTTGCATCTGTTGCATGCTCAATTGATGAACCGTATCTTGATCAAGCACCGGTGTTGTGAGCATATAAGCCATCATGGTTTCAAAGTCTTTCATCAAGGTATACTGAACATCACGATCAAAAATATGATCATCATCTTCTTCTTGCCATGATTTTTGTTTTACCTGGGAAATTTTGTGTATAACCAACGCCTTATCATACGTAAAGCGTTCTAAACGCGTCATGAACCGTTCTTTTTCATATAAAGCCAATGCTATGGATAGATCAGGCGCTTTTAATATGGTTTCAATTACTTCAGCATCGCATTGATAAATATGAACAAAAAGTGCTAGTTGCTGTAATTGACTCACCGAGCACCGAGCCAATATCTTCAAGGCATCAGCTAAAGCTATATTTTGTTTTAATAGGCTGATTATCACGGTTATTACATAAGCTCGTGTATCTTGATTTATCTCATTCAAACCATCATGAAGTGCTTGAAGATCGACGTGATGTGCAAGTAGATAATCAACACAATCCAACGGTAGTTGGTGTGCATTCATGAGGCTACATAATTGATTTAGATATTCATCAGATAAGTTTAAACAGCGATCTAACAAAAGCATTTGATTGGGTAAGTAAAGCTGTTGTATCAACGTGTCAAAGATCATGACCGCTTGTTGCTCTTCGGTATCGATGAGTTTTTCACATAAAAACAGTAGTTTTTCAATGTTTGGATCTAGGGGAGTTTCCAACCAAATCGCATATGTTTGTTCTATTAAATATTTTTTTGTTGATAATACAGATAACACGTCCGGTGCATAGGTATCTAATAATTTTAAAAAGGAGATCCCGTCAGCGTGATTTAATAAATCAAATAAAAATAAGACCACATCTACTGATGGGTTTTTGTGAATTAATCTATTTAATATGACGTAGGATTTTGTCGCGTGTGTTTGCAATAAAAGCGCGTTGCTTTTGTCCATCAATAGTTTTATTTTGAGGCCATCAGTCAGCAAAATATCAAGTGTTAAATCAGGATAGATAATTTTAAACAAGATCCAGGTGAGTTTATAACGCTCTGCAGGAACGTCTTCATGCATGATTTTCCATTGGTCAGCCATCAATCGTTTTAGCAAATCTTCATCTTGTTCAAAAAGATGTTGTTCTTGTTTTAAATCAGCTTGATTGAATATAAAAAAACGTTCAAATTGACGCGTTTCAAAGTTAAGTTTAAACACAGGTGGTATCTTTTTTATGCGGTTTAAATCGCAGTATTCGAATATTGTGCGGGCTCCTGAAGTTTGGTGAGAGAGCTTGGCTTCATCGAGGTAATCAAAAAATTCATTTAAACAGGTTTGAATCAGGTCTATTTTAGAATCGAAAGATATATGACTTGAAATTTTAATATCGGAAACCTTATTTATTTTCCCACACATAAAGCTAATAAATTTTATCTTGAATGCGTTTCGATCAATCTGTTGTTTATAATTTAATCCCGTATGGTTTAAAACATAATAGCCTAGCAATAAAATTTTATAGTAAGATTTAATGTCTGCTTGGAGATTATTATGCCCTAGCATATTTTGATAAAAGGCAATACTTTCTCGTAATGACTCTTTGCCTAAATATCTAAGAATACCTATCAGGTGCATTTCAGCATGAGCATTGTTCAGAATCTCTTTTAAATCTTCCTGGGTGATGCCATATCCCATATCGCTAGAAGTTTTAAATATATCTATCTCGTTCTTGTTCGTGGGCGTTAGCTTAAGACAAGATAACGTAAGCGCCATGTCTGCGCTAACCACGTGAAATTCATCATGACTTAAGGCGTAGGGAACATCGTTGTAACCGAACGATAAGCCTCGAAGTAACCTCATCTGTTCTGATAATGTACGGTGTGCAATGGCATGATCAATCAGTTGTTCAAACCCCAAAAAAAATGTCTTCGCACACGCAAGCGGGGCTAAACTAAAGCCTGTTTTCGTAACTAAATGCTCTAACGTTGTTTGTATTAATACGCGTGTTTCTTCAAAATCATGTTCTGTGTAGGCATTAAATTTTGCATATAAACGGTCCCAGAACGTACGCATGTCAGATAAGCTGAGATGTGTGATGGGCATATTGTTACTCGACGCAAACAAAATAAAATGATGCACAAATGTTTGAAAAGGGGGCCATGCTTTTGTTGATGTAGATGGTGGTGTTTCTAATGCCGCCTCAAGGAAAAGAGGGCGCGTCTGTGTTGCATGACCTATAGCCGTGTGTACCGTCCTATGTAAGGCTTCAACGTTAAGAGACGCTCTTTTAGTGGGCTTGCTAAAATTGGCTACAGAAAAAATATCGTGTGCATATTTAAAATAAATTTGATGAAAGTGATCGAGTAACGCGCGATCATGTAAAAATAATACATCATCTAAAAATTGTTCTAAGCCTTTACGATAGCCTTGCAGTATCACGCCGAGTAAGATTTTGATAACATCAACACCACTCTCTATTTCATAACGATTCAAAAAAATAGTCATTAAGAATTGCTTTAAAATAGCGCACTCTTTTTCTTTTGATGGGCAATGGAATGCGACCAATTGAAGATAGGTATCAGATAAGACCGAGAAGTCCTCTGTGATAAACGTTTCAGGCGCTTTAGAAAATACATCTAAAAGATTTTGAGCCGCATCAATTAAGTCTTGTCGCACGCCTGTATCTAACACCACTATATCCTCAGAACGCAGTAATACTTCATATCTACATGGGTAGTCATGGAATATTGACATCGGTAATGTCGTTTTAGGTTCGTACGTGTCGTGTGTTTCAAACGTTAAGCGTGTTAAACTGCGGGATTTTAGTTCTTTTGAAAGACCTGCATGCAACATTACGCCAAGTGATGCTTGGGTAATTGCGGCGAGTATACCGATAGCGGCTATACCAAGAGACTCATTGGGTAGCAGTGTTAGTTGAAGACCTTGTGCCGTCGCTGCTCCATATATGGAGGCTATTGTTGGTTTTAAGTATTGCTCAGCCCAGGCTTGCTCTTTAAACGATGACAAGCACGATTCGTTCGCGTCTAGCCCATCTAAAAAATACTCCAAATGATTCAGTATGGTTACGCCAACTTGATGTAGAATAAATCCAATCGAACGACCGTGCAGCGTTGCGCGACCCGCAAGGCTAAAAATTGTATTGGCAATACTATCTACAAGATGATCGTCAGAATCATTGACGATGGTTTGCCACACATTTGTTTGACGATGATGGCTTGTTATATAAAATTGATTCAGATCTTTCGTGTTTAGGTTCTTTTGTGCACGCTTTTTTAATCGATCTATAAAGATATTTTTAGACCACTTAGAGTCCCAAAGCCAACTTGCACTTTCTGTGTTGTTTTGTACTTGCGATCTCAGTTGTTGTTGACTTGAAACTTCTTGATCCATGGTGACTTCTTCTTGAAGCTCATGCTGTTCCGTCAGATCATGATCCAAGGTTAATTGATGATTAATGTCTAACGTTAGTGTCGATTTTAAGTCTTGTGATGTTAATTTTTTTGATGGACGCAATAAATCCGTGGCTTCATGCTTGATAATATAGCCTTTGGGCGCTTTATGTACGTTGCTTTCATCATCTATCGTAAGGTTAATTGGGATTACTTGATAATTACGATAAATTGCTGCTTGTATACTTGGGTGCGATAAATAATACCCGATATTATCGGGTAAAAGCGTGTAATCTTCTTCTGCTGCTATCATCTTGGGAGCTAATTCTAAAATACTTTTCGGCGTGGCAGCATCGGTGATAAGCAACACGTCAATCATGTGTTGATGCTTGTTTTTTTGAATCAAATCTAACGTTTGATTGAACACCTGTGTCCTAACATGGGCATCATCATATTGGCTGCCAATAAAAACCAGAACGAGTGGTTCGGATATATGCGTTATGGCTTGTTTTAAATCACCTGTATTGACGGACGGCGAAAAAACCCACGTTAAAACGGAGCGGTCATGAGGGCTGGACGTTGTTTTTCCTAAAAAATAAGCTTCAAATGGATGAACAAAAGGGGTGGCTGGCCCCAGGGGATCGGTAAGCCTTACGGGTCCAAACTTCTTATTTTTGGTAATGAGCACATGTTGTAATGCGTCATATATTGTATTAACGGCGGTGGGTTCTGATAATTCAACCAAGACTTTTCGATGTTTCATGATATCGATTATGGCCTGAACAACTTTAGCCAGCGCTTCATATTCATCGAGCAAGTTATCTAAGCCATGATGATGCTTGAAACTCTCTACCGTAAATTTTAAGCTGGTAGCTTTGGAGTACGTCGTTTGAATTTTTGTATATAGTAAGTTGTATGCATCGTATGGGACGGTTTCTGAAATCGCTGCCGCAAAAACAGGCGCTAAATCAACAGCACGATCATAATCTTCTCGTGTTGCTTGTTGGCTGTTAGCGAAACAAGCGATCATGTTGGGCATGCAGACATCTCACAATTTCAGTAGGTAGAATAGCATACCACACAGTGTTCAATATTGAAACACATCGTGTTTTGTATTGGAGTCTAGGTTGATGTTTGATTGCATGAAATAATCACAACAGCCAGCTGTTCAAAAGATGTCTTTACTTCATAAAAAAGCTTGGTTAAACTCGCCATGCATAAAATATTATGTATTATATGTGCTCATCAAGCCTTTTAATAGCTTTAGATTTTGATTTATTGGCCTTCAACTCAAGAGAAAATTCATGTCTTTTTCAAAAATCGTAAAATCACTTTTTTTAGTGTGTTTATGCAGTGTTACCTATGCACAAAATACAGAGCAAGCCATATCACCATGGTATCTTGATACGGGCATACGATATTGGCTGGGAAAAAGCGATTTCGAGTTTAATTTATACGATTATATAGGCACTGAGCATCTTTCACGCCTCACCGACCAAAATGTTACAACCAACACAGCAGAAGGGTTCTGGCGCCTAGGCCATCAAGATGGCGTCTTTCTTAAAGGATACGTGGGAGCGGGTTCTAATATCGGAGGTGAGTTTATTGATGAAGATTTTCCACCTGCGCTTGATGTGTATTCACGCACAAAAAGTGATCAAAACCATGGTCGTCTAAATTATCTAAGTATTGATTTAGGTTATGATCTTATTCAACACGACCGCTATAAAATAAGTCCGTTTATTGGTTATCATTATTGGCTCACACATTATAATGCTTTCGGCTGTACCCAAACAGCTGATAACCCAGATGCCTGCACAAGCTTAGCATTTTCTAATGCAACCGACACACTCAATGATACAGCTACCTGGAACTCTTTACGGCTTGGCTTGAATGGAGAAATACGGCTTTTAGATAATTTAAATTTAGCTGTCGATGCAGCTTATATCCATGCTTATCTTTTAGGGCATGATTTCCATAATTTAAGATCAGATATTCGTGGTGAGTTTTTCGACGGTGTGGGTGATGGCGCTCAAGTTGATCTCGCGCTTAATTGGCTCGCAACACCCAATCTATCCATGGGCGTTGGTGCACGCTGGTGGAATGTGAACACAGAAGGCTACGCGCATTTTGAAGAATCCGCTGTCGAGGGGCGACCACAACGCATAGATACCACACAACAAAATTATGGTCTGATTATCCAATCTAAATACAGATTTAATGATATAAATAACGCTCCAGTACATTGGGATGGTTTCTTTCTTGGTGCAAACGTAGGTTACGGTATGAACCCAAATAATGCATCGATTCTACCGTTTCAATCCACACCGGACGATCTTGCGTTCTTCTCGCCTCGTTTGGTGCACCTTCAATCATCTGGTTTTTTAGGCGGTGGCCAAATAGGTTATAACTGGACTAAAAACAACGTTCTGTGGGGTGTTGAGTCTGATATTGATTATGCGGCGATTGGTGGTACCAATAGCATTACATTCGTACCTTATCCGTATTTAATTAATAACTCAGTAACTCAACAACTGAATGCCTTGGCAACAGTAAGAGGGAGACTCGGGAAAGTTGTATCCAACGTACTGCTCCCTTATGTAACTGCGGGTGTTTCATTTGCGAATACTCAACTGACCTATGCGCAAACCATAGCCTACATAGATCATCCGCTATTAGAAAACACGTATGACAACTCGGTATTTATGACCAGCTGGGTAGCAGGTGCTGGATTAGAATACGCGGTGAGCAATCATATGAGCTATAAACTTGAGTATTTATACTTAGATTTAGGCAATCAATCGATCGAGACAGATTATTATGCGGTTGACTCAGCTTTTGCAAGCAATGTGCTCAGGCTTGGAATAAATTATCATTTTTAATCCATGCTCGTGTTAAGCTTATCGGTATAATATAATACGATAGTCAGCAGAGGGCGCATGATGCTTAAAAAAAGTTTTTTTATAGGGTTAGGATTAACGATGCTGATGTTAGTCCTGTTCGCCATGATATTTACATTTCGCTATGAAGTGGATGGATATTATGAAAATAAAAATAATTATGAAGCCAGTAAACAAAAACTAAAAAATCAACTTGAACTTTTAGAAACGCAGCTCATACATCCTCAAACCCAAGCTAACGCAACAGCACGTCAAGCATACCATGACAAGCAGCGGAGCTTACAGCGTCTGGAAAAACAAGGCTTGATGAGCCACGTACCCGAGTGGCCTCTTTTAATTTTAGGTGCGCTGGGTATTATTGCAACAAGAATGCTCAATTATTTAATCGATATTGTTTGTTTGAGTTTTCATAACTACAGTAAAAAATTATCATGATAAATAATTCTATTATTCTTGCCACAGGCAACTCAGGAAAAATAAACGAATTTAAAGCACTGTTATCATCGAAGCATTGTATTCCTCAGGGAGATTTAGGCATTAATGATGCAGATGAGACGGGCCTTACGTTTATTGAAAACGCATTAATTAAAGCTCGCCATGCGAGTCGCATCTCAAATATGCCGGCAATTGCTGACGACTCAGGCTTAGTTGTTCCTGCACTTCAAGGCCGGCCAGGTATTTATTCTTCACGATTTGCGGGAGAACATGCAACCGATCAAGAAAATATCAAACATCTTCTTAAATTATTACAAACGCAAACCACGCCAATTAAAGCTTATTTCTATTGCGTGATTGTGTTTATACAGCATGCAGATGATCCAACGCCTTTATTTGGAACCGGGCGCTTGGATGGCCATATTGTGACGAATCCAACAGGAACGCATGGGTTTGGTTATGATCCTATTTTTTATCTTTCTGAATATGATTGCACCTTGGCTGAATTGCCTGCGACAATAAAAAATACACTGAGTCATCGCGCACGTGCTCTGGAAGCTCTTAGTATCTAATGCATCAAAAGGTAACTGACCATGAACAAGTGTATCCACGTATCCATTTAAATTAAGGTTTTTGGAGAATCTTGGGGTTCAACTGCTTTAAACATCAAATGCAAAGGTGATATTGTGATTGTGATTGGGAATGACGTTTGGATTGGTAACTCTGCGACCATTATGCAAGGCGTTCATATTGGTGATGGCGCAATTATTGGAACCAATGCGCTAGTCACCCAAAATGTTGAACCCTATACCATCGTTGGTGGTAATCCTGCAAAAATGATTCGAAAGCGGTTTGATGATAAAATGGTTGCGTTTTTAACGCAGCTCGCGTGGTGGAATTGGCCTATGGATAAAATCGTAGATAATCTGGATGCTATATCGAGCGGCGATTTAGATGCGCTGAATGCAAGTAAATAAATAATTTTAATAACCACAACCAAGGAAGGTACAATCATGTTTTTCTTTCAACCTGAAATAAAAGAAACGTATCCAATGACGCCATTGGAGAAGAAAAGTGATGGCGTTTATCCCATGTACAAAGAACGTTGTGGTGTTTTACCGTGTTATCTTAACGATGCCGGTCAAATTGTTTGGGGATGCGTTGAATCCAACCGTGTTGGTCCCACGTTAATGAGTTTTCCTGCAGGTGCTCGAGATGTGATTGCCATAAAAGATGGGCATGAAATTAGATTAGAACTAGGTAAACCGTTTCCTGATGTGTCATGTGAGGCTTTAACGCCTTTTATAGGTACATTATTTAGAAATGAAGCCTATCAAGCGATTGCTACGGCATTGGAAGATAATGGCTTTAGATTATTCATTGAAAACGCCTTAGAAGCAGCGCTTCATGAAGCACAAGAAGAGCACGGAGCAGATATAAAAGAGCATACAGGTCGCGATCGTGCGTTATTAATCCACTTAATAGAGCACGCTGAGCAAGAGATTATTGCAAAAAAAGGCTCTGAAATTATGCATGTATGGGTTGCTCTATTACAGAGTTCCGAAGGAGTTGTGCTTAATCGCACGGACAAAGTAGATAGAAAAATTAAACGCAACTTTGGTCGGGAATTTTATGAACAAGGCTGCTGGAGTACGTTTGATGAATTTAAAGATAAATTGCGATTAGAGCAAGAAAAATTCACATCACCTGGCGTTATGGCGACTTATGATACGACTCAAAATGAATTAATTGACGGTGCATTGAGTGCTTGCGAAGGCGCGCTTGAGTTCTTAAAGCATATTGAAGCTTCTATTAAGCCTGATTTGATTTTATCTCAATCAAGTTCAAGTAGTTTAAATTTGTAGATTCTTAGCCATGAGGTGCATTGTTGAATATGCGCCTCGCGTTCGCTTTAAGCCGCGCGTTTTTCAATAAGATTAATTACGTTTAAATTAGAGCGATTTTTCTCGGCAATCCATAAATCATATTTTGCTTGCTGATTGATCCAGCTTTCTGCCGAAGTATTAAAAGCAATGCTTAATCTAATGGCCATTTCTGGACTTATACGAGAGTGACCGTTTAATAGCTCAGATAACGCCTTGCGCGAAACGCCTAAAGCTGCCGCAGTTTCCGTTACGGTTAATTCTAATGGCTCGATACAAAGTTCACGAATAACCTCACCTGGGTGCACTGGATTAAACATGTTTTAATCTCCTCAATGATAATCAACGTAATTTATCTCAAAGTATTATCTGCCACTTTTACTAAATCAGTGTAGCCTGTAACGTATCTAGTATCAATCTTGAGCCACGATATACTTATATAAACCTGCTATTTTCATAAAAATCATCTATATCTTTATATATAAGCATATGCTCGAAGGAAGGTATAAATGAACGTTCTTATTATAGGTGCAGGGCCTGTCGGGCTTACAGCCGGAGTTGAATTAGCCAGGCTTGGCGCGCACGTTGAGATTATAGAAAGAGAAAAAGCAGGGTCAATGCTGTCTCGTGCGATTGGCATTGATCCACATAGTTTGAAAATTTTAGAAGCGTCTGGCGTTACAGAAAAATTACTTGCCGAAGGCATTAAATATGAGGCGGCGCATTTTTATCATAAAAATAAACCTTGGGTAACGTTACAACTCAACGCAGCTTCTCCTGTGCAATACGGTTATAATTATATGTTGGGTCTTCCTCAGGATAGAACCGAAGCTATTTTATGTGAAATATTTAAAAGTTTGGGTGGAATAGTCCACTATGACACGAAACTAGAGAATATTACGCAAGATGAAGAGGGTGTTGTTGCCAAAACATGTGACGGGCAAGAGTTTTCGTGTAATTATCTCATAGGCGCTGATGGTGTTCATAGCATAACGCGTCAACTGATGGGCATTGAATGCGAATACACCGAGCTTCCAGAAATATGGTCGATTGCTGATGTCGACGCCGATCGTGATGATTTAGCGGACGGTGTAAGTATGTATTTGCTAGAACCTGGAACAATGGTGTTTATAGCACCGATAGGTGAGCATCGTTTTCGCCTTGTTTCGAATACAAAACAGGCGCTCAAAATTATTCCCACAGATTTAAATATTATAAACATTCGGCGAGAGGCTGAATTTAAAATAAAAATTGGCCAAGTCAAAAGCTATCAAAAAGGACGGGTATTTTTAGCCGGTGACGCAGCTCATGCGCATTCTCCTGTTGGAGGGCGCGGCATGAATCTTGGAATTGCTGACGCCGCAGATTTAGCAGGAAAACTAGTATCTGGAAAAGGGGATGAGTACACAGCATCACGTTATGCCGAAGGTAATAAAATTATTGCAGGCTCTGAAATGCTACGAAAACTATTAGGTACAACAAGCCCATGGAAGCATTTTTTAGTCTTAAAATTATTTAAGCTTATTGCTGCTGTGCCTGCGTTACAAAGAAAATTTGCTAGTAAATTTCTTTATGGATAGGCGCTAAGGTATCACCGCAGCTTTCTATGGATTTTAATTGCGAACTTTCCTGCCGCTCTGTAACGTTCGCACTAAATATTCCAAGGTATTGCAATGCAGCTTCTTTTCTATCAGCTCTTAGCGGGTATTCATAACGTGTACCATATTTAAAATATTGGTTTTGAAACTTAGATTGTTCTATATGAGAAGAAATGCTTGTACTTCGTCCATTATCCATGGCTTTTATAAATTTTCGATGCAGCTCGTGGCGTATGCAATCGATTTGTGCGATTTTACTGTCTTGAATAGCTTCTTTCCCCTCCGTCACAAGACGTTGTATGCTTGGGTCTTCCTCTAGCGTACGCACACCTTCTATAGCTGTGATAAGACCTCGAAGGGGTATTTTAATCAACCAGGTTAATGGCGTTGCAATAACCTGTGTAATACCACGAACTAAGCTCGAAATACCATCTAATAACCAAGAAGTAGTTCGATTGAAATTTAGAAACATATTTTTTTTAAAATGATAATAATTTCCAGAAATCAAAGCATATCGAATCGTATTACTAAAAAAAAGTAATATAGAACCTATTATATTTGCCAGGCCTTTCGCAATGTTTCCAATGCCCTTGAGGGGTTGAATGATATCTCGACCAACATAATGCCATGATTTATACGGTTTAAATGTATCAACAAAATCCTTGATCATGCCTAGAACCGGCTCTAAACCACCAGGTATCTGATTAAAAGGAAAGTTGGGCTCCCAAGGCTTCCTATAAGAAGGAAAATACTTGCTATATCCTTTTAATTGTAAGTTTTCCTTCGGATAAAAGCGCTCATAAAACGATCGTGCAAATGGAAAATTTTTAATAACTAAATACTCGACGAGGAATTCATTTCTTTTAATTTTTCTCATTATGAAGGTTCTTTGACGTTTACGCTGGGCTTATTATGCACATATTTAATGGGGAAGTGAAGTGTTTTGCTTTCCTTCCTGGTCTTTTTTTGCGCTAATTGGTTTTTTGTGCTATATTAACAATGAAGTCCATCGTTGTTTAAGGATTAATCATGGAAGCGTTACAATATTATAGAAAAACACGTCAGGTATTGGCGTCACTTGGGTTTAGTTTAGCTTTATTAACCATAGCGGGTGTGTCATCAGCCACTTCTAGCTCTAGTATTAAACTAGTCGAAGCCACGACAACCAACACAGCGAAGCCTTTTACCGTACTCGCAAGAAACACGTTTGTGTTTAGTCCGCGTACGTTACGGTGGAAAGCGATTAATGACAATGGCAAAGTGGTACGAACCGGGAAAGGGTCGGGCGGCAAGAGCTATTGTAAAGATACGCGGCGTTCCTGCTTAACTCCAACAGGAACGTTCAGTATTATTAGTAAACGCGGGGCGAATTGTCGTTCCAGTAAGTATCCTATAGGTAAAGGTGGTTCACCGATGCCTTATTGTATGTTTTTTAGTAAATATTACGCCGTTCATGGGTCTTATCACGTACCTAATCACAATGCGAGTCATGGTTGTGTTCGTATCAAACCTAACGATGCAAAGTGGTTATATAATAATTTTATACGTATCGGTACAAAAGTAATTATTAAATCATACTGATCGTGCTAAGACGTGCTTTCATGTTAAAATCAAAATATTCTTATTGATTTTGGCTGAAGCACGTTATTATGATTACGATTAAAACTCCGGAACAAATTGAAAAAATGCGTATCGCAGGTCGTTTGACCTCCAAAGTATTAGAAGCATTGACTGCCGTAATTAAAGCCGGCATGACAACGTTAGAAGTAGATACATTCTGTGAAGATTATATTCGAAATACGCTACATGCGATCCCGGGCAGTAAAGGTCAATACGGCTATCCGTACTCGGTGAATACATCCCTTAATCATGTGGTATGCCATGGCATGCCTTCAGCCACGCAAGTACTTAAGAAAGGCGATATTGTTAATGTAGATATTACTGTGATTCACGACGGATTTTATGGTGATAGCAGTAAGATGTTTTGCATTGGCGAAGTACCTGTATTTGCTAAGCGCTTGGTTGATGTTACGCAACAATGTTTGTATGCGGGCATATCTGTGGTCAAGCCGGGATGTACTTTGGGCGATATTGGCCATGCCATACAAAGTTTAGCGGTTAAACATGGCTATTCTATTGTTCGAGAGTATTGTGGTCACGGCATTGGTGAAAAAATGCATGAAGATCCACAAGTCGTGCACTATGGTCGTCCTGGTGTGGGTGATATCTTAAAAGAGGGCATGACGTTTACGATTGAGCCGATGATTAATCAAGGTCGTGCGGAACTCAAGCATCTTGAAAAAGAATTCACGATTGGCGAGCCACCTCGAAAAGGTAAATGGCCGATTGCTCTTACGAAAGATAGAAAACTTTCTGCTCAATGGGAGCATACATTACTAGTAACACCTACAGGCGTTGATGTGTTGACCCTGCGGGAAGAAGAACGTGATGTGTTTGAATATATTGCATTAGATTATTAAAGCTTAGATTTAGATGCCAGTCAGCGAAGGCTGGCATCCAGAACGTATGGATTTGCTTACTCGTCATCATCACCCATGCTAAATGAAGAACCACAACCACACGTAGTTTTAGCGTTTGGGTTACGAATCACAAAACGTTCGCCTTGTATTTCTTGAATGTAATCAATTTCGGCTTGTTTTAAATACTGAATACTCATGGAGTCAATCAGTAGCTTGACGCGTTCGCTGCTGGTTGAGCAATCTTGTTCAATCACGGTGTCGTCTACGTTTTGTTTTTCATCAAACGTAAAGCCGTATTGAAAGCCTGAACAACCACCTCCGGTGATATAAATTCTGAGTTTAAGCTCAGGATTGCCTTCTTCCTGAATAAGCGAAGCCACTTTGTCAGCAGCACTGACTGAAAAATTAATACCTGATGTGGGTGTCATAGCTTTTCTCGATTAGATTAAAAATTAATATTAAAATAGTATACATGATTAACGAATGATCTGCTCAATTACGGCACCGCCCAAACAAATATTTTGTTCATAAAATACGATATACTGACCTACGGTAATCGCGCGTTGTGGTGCTGAAAACATGATGACATGCTGGTTTTGATCTTCGGGAGATATTAGACACGCTTGTTCTGCTTGTCGGTAGCGTGTTTTAGCCATGCATGTTTTAGGGAATGTATCATCAGGCATGGGATTTAACCAATGGATCGGGCCACAAATTAAACCGTTACTGTAGAGCATGGGATGATCGGTGCCTTGAGCAACGAGTAGGGTATTGGTAGCAAGACTTTTGTCGACCACATACCACGGTGCATCAGGTGCGTTACGCACGCCACCGATGTTAAGGCCTTGACGTTGCCCCATGGTATAAAACATAAGCCCATCATGCTGCCCTAATGTCTCACCGTCGGTTGATTCCATAGGACCAGGTGTGGCAAGCATAAATTCGTTGAGGAAGCTTTTAAACGGTCGTTCACCAATAAAGCAAAGTCCTGTGGAGTCTTTTTTTGCAGCATTCACTAAGTTCAGTTTTTCTGCCATCACACGAATATCGGGTTTTAAATAATCACCAATAGGAAAGTGTGCTTTTGCGAGCGCCTCAGATGTAATCGCATGTAAAAAATAAGTTTGGTCTTTATTACGGTCTTTGGCTTTGCATAATCTAAACTCACCGTTTTTAGAATCTACGCGTGCGTAATGACCTGTTGCGATGCCATCGGCGCCTAAACTTAAGGCATGCTCTAAAAATAATTTAAATTTAATTTCTTTATTGCAGAGCACATCTGGATTAGGGGTTCGACCGGCTTCGTATTCTGATAGCACGTGTTCAAATACATTATTCCAGTAAGCTTCTGAAAAATTAACTTGATGCAATGGAATTTTAAGTTGATTACACACGGCTTGTGCATCAGCGAGATCGTCTGCTGCGGCACAATAACCCGGTTTGTCATCCTGCTCCCAGTTTTTCATGAAAAGACCTTCGACCTCATAGCCTTGTTCAATAAGAATCCAAGCGGCAACAGAGGAGTCAACGCCTCCTGACATGCCGATGATAATTTTTTTATTTTTTTTACTCATAGTTTCTCATAAAATATGATTATTTCTGCTTTTAAAAAGCGTATTTTAGCAAAAAACATGAGAAAACGGGAGATTATGTGTAAGAGATGTGTAAGAAAACTTGGATTTAGTCAAAAAACTCGGTAGAATCCAGGCCCAATGAAATCAAGTTGGTTAGGAGTAATGCAATGGCAGTCCAGCAAAATCGAAGAACACGTTCAACCCGTGGTATGCGTCGTCAACATGATGGCTTAAAAAAACCTGAACTTTCAGTGAATGCAACAACTGGCGAAACACATCTTCGTCATCACATCACACCAGACGGCTATGATTGTCGTGGCGAACGTCGTGTGCTTGTGACAGAAACGGTTTACGAAGAAGATCAAGAGTAATCGCACTTGAAAACAGTAACGGTTTCAGTCGATGCCATGGGTGGTGATCACGGCCTTTGTGTTGTGATCCCCGCATGCATCGCAGCGGTGAAAAAGAATAAAAAGTTAAATTTGCTGTTAGTGGGTGATGAGCAACAAATCACTGAGCATCTTTTACAAAAAAATATGTTAAGTCATCCTCAACTCAGCATTGTTCATGCCCCAGAGGTTGTGGCGATGGATGAGCTTCCTTCACACGCACTTCGAAACAAAAAACAATCGTCGATGCGAATTGCCGTTAATTTGGTAAAAGAAGGGCGTGCTGAAGCTTGTGTGAGCGCAGGAAATACAGGTGCCTTAATGGGGACCGCACGTTTTGTTCTCAAAATGCTTTCGGGTATTGATAAACCCGCAATTATTGCTGATGTTCCCACCAAAAATCCTAATGGTCGAACGCGCGTGATTGATTTAGGTGCTAATGTTGATTCAAGTGCTGAGCATTTGTTTCAGTTTGCGGTGATGGGTTCTGCCTTAATTAAAGCCTTAGATCACAAAGACAGACCTAAAATTGGTGTGCTCAACGTTGGCGTTGAAGAAATCAAAGGCAACGAGCAAGTAAAACGCATAGCACAGATACTGTCTAAGTGCAGTGTCATGAATTATGTAGGGTTTGTCGAAGGTGACCATTTTTATTCCGGTGATGTTGATCTGATTGTTTGTGATGGATTCGTTGGCAATGTTGCGCTCAAAGCAAGTGAAGGTATCGCGAAACTTATGTTTACGGTACTTAAAGAATCGTTTATGCGAGCATGGTGGACACGCATGATTGGTTTGATGGCTCGTCCTGTTTTAGCTCACCTTAAAAAACGTATGGATCCCGCTCGTTACAACGGAGCAACTATTTTAGGCCTCAATGGTATTGTCGTCAAAAGCCATGGTGGTGCTACTGAATTAGCTTTTGAATTTGCTATTGAGCAAGCTTTCTTACAAGTTGAAAATCGTGTGGTTGATTTAGTGCGCGCGCAAATGGCAACGTTTATTGATCAAGGACTTTCACTATGAGCTCACGGAACACCGCATTTGTATTTCCTGGCCAAGGTTCTCAATCACTGGGTATGTTACGTGATTTAGCTGAGCAGCATCCTCTAGTGCTGGATGCTTTTTCTACGGTATCTGGTGCCGTAAATTATGATGTATGGGCATTAATACAAACGGATGCAGAGCAACAATTAAATCAAACCGAATTCACACAAGTGGCGATGTTAGCCGCTGATGTCGCTATTTATCGTGTGTTGCAAGCCCATCATATCCATGCAGATATTTCAGCGGGACATAGCCTCGGCGAGTATGCAGCTTTGGTCTGTGCTGATGCACTTGATTTAGCTGATGCGTCACGCTTGGTTCAAGCGCGTGGACAGATCATGCAGCAAACCGTTCCGTTAGGAGCCGGCGCTATGGCTGCCATCGTTGGGCTTACGGACGAACAAGTACAGGAATTATGTCAAGAAGCATCCACCGATACACACGTGGTAAGCCCTGCAAATTATAATGCCATTGGGCAAGTGGTTATTGCAGGTCATACGGATGCTGTCAGACAAGCCATGATACTTGCCGAAGCGAAGCAAGCCCGACTAGCAAAAGAAATTCCTGTAAGTGTACCTTGTCATTGTGCATTATTACGTGATGCGGCAACAAAATTTCAAGAAATTTTAGAAAAAACAACGTTTAGAGCGCCTAAACGAGCTGTCATAAGCAACGTGGATTTAAGCACGCATACCACATCTGAAAATATGCGTCGCTTACTCGCAGAGCAGCTGTATAAGCCCGTGCGTTGGGTTGAGACTGTTCAGGCAATGAAGCAAGCTGGTGTAACTCAAATTATAGAATGCGGTCCAGGAAGCGTGTTAGCAGGGCTTACAAAGCGAATAGACCGAACGATTCCGGCCATGAGCGTGAATAATCCCGCGCATCTTTCAAAAGTTTTAGCCTTAAAGGAATAACCCCATGATTGATCTTAACGAAAAAGTAGCCTTAGTTACTGGCGCGAGCCGTGGTATTGGTATGGCCATTGCAAAAAAATTAGCAGAGCAAGGCGCCTACGTCATTGGGACAGCAACAACGCCCGACGGCGCTGCAAGCATTACCACTTATTTAGAACACGATAAGTTGGCAGGGCATGGCGCTGTACTCAATGTCACAGATAATGACAGTGTTGATGAATTACTAGCTTCTTTGAGTGAAGCTGATAAAACACCATCGATTCTTGTGAATAATGCCGGTATTACAGCTGATAATTTATTGCTTCGCATGACGGATGATGAATGGGACCGAGTGATCACAACCAATTTAAGCGCTGTTTTTCGTATGACACGCGCTTGTCTTAAGCCTATGTTTCGTGCTCGTTGGGGACGTATTATTAATATTGGCTCTGTTGTGGGCTCAAGTGGTAACCCAGGACAAGCTAATTATACAGCTGCCAAAGCAGGCGTTATAGGATTTTCAAAATCACTTGCACAAGAAATTGGCAGTCGAGGTATCACAGTCAATACCGTATCACCAGGGTTTATTAGCACCGATATGACCGATGCTTTACCTGATTTAGTCAAGTCAGAAATGCTTAAACGTATTCCTGCAAAACGTTTTGGAACACCTGAAGATGTTGCCGCAGCCGTAACTTTTTTAGCTTCGGGTTTGGCAAATTATATTACAGGTGATACAATTCATGTAAATGGTGGTATGTATATGAATTGAATTATTGAGACAATACGCACGCGATAGGCTTGCGTTATTTCAATAATCGAATAAACTACCCATAAGTTCTAAATCGTTATAAATTATTTTATCAACCGAAAAGAGGAAGTATAGGTTATGAGCACAGTTGGCACGGTAACAGAACGCGTTCGCAAAATTGTTGTTGAACAATTAGGTGTAAAAGAAGAAGAGTTGAAAAACGATGCTTCTTTTGTTGATGATTTGGGTGCGGATTCGTTAGATACTGTTGAGCTTGTTATGGCTTTGGAAGAAGAATTCGAAACAGAAATTCCTGATGAAAAAGCTGAGCAAATCACAACGGTTCAAGGTGCGATTGATTACATCGACTCTAATACAAAAGCTTAAGATTAATCTATGACAAAACGACGTGTGGTAATAACGGGTCTTGGTATGTTAACGCCTGTTGGGCTTAATGTGGAAGAGACTTGGAAGAATATTCTGTCTGGGGTAAGTGGTGTAGGTCCTGTTGAGGATTTTGACACGACCGATTTCCCGTGTAAAATTTGGGCAAAACTCAAAGGCTTTAATCCAGAAGATCATATGCCGATGAAAGATGCTCGAAAGATGGATCCATTCACCCAATATGGTGTTGTTGCTGCCACCGAAGCATTGCGTGATGCAAACCTTGTTATTGATGATAAATTATCTCGTCGAGCGGGTGTGTGTGTTGGAGCAGGCATTGGTGGAATTCAGACGATAACCAACAACCAAGATCGTTTGGTTCAGTCGGGTCCGCGTAAAGTATCGCCGTTTTTTATTCCAGCTGGCATTATAAATATGGTAGCTGGACAAATTTCGATAAAGCATAATCTCAAAGGTCCTAACCTATCCATTGTGACCGCATGCACCACAGGTACACACAGCATTGGTGTCGCCGGCAGAATGATTGCCTATGGCGATGCTGATGTGATGGTATGCGGTGGCTCTGAGATGACGTTGAATCCATTGTGTCTTGCTGGCTTTTCAGCTGTTCGGGCATTATCACGTCGTAATGATGATCCTAAAACAGCATCACGTCCGTGGGATAAAGATCGTGATGGTTTTGTGATGGGCGAAGGTGCTGGTATTTTAGTGCTTGAAGACTACGAGCATGCAAAAGCACGTGGTGCTAAAATTTACGCTGAATTAGCCGGCTTTGGTATGTCGGGAGATGCGTATCACATCACATCTCCTGATGAAGATGCCGAAGGTGCTACCGAGTCGATGGCAGCAACACTTCGGGATGCTAATATCGAACCTGAACAAGTTGATTATATTAATGCACATGGTACATCGACCTATCTTAACGATAAGAACGAGACGATAGCTATCAAGCGTTTATTTAAAGATCATGCTTACCAATTAGCAGTGAGCTCAACTAAATCGATGACAGGTCATCTTTTAGGGGCTGCTGGTGCTGTTGAAGCGATTTTTAGTATTTTAGCGATTCGGGATCAAATTGCTCCACCGACCATAAATTTAGATAATCCTGATGAAGGATGTGATTTAAATTATGTGCCGCATACCCCCCAAAAACGCAAAATTAATTATGTTTTAAGTAATTCTTTAGGTTTTGGTGGAACCAACGGAAGTTTATTGTTCAAAAAATTTGAGGAATAAATGCCTGTGATTGAACAAGGGCGGTTTATTGTCCTCGAGGGACTCGAAGGGGCTGGGAAATCAACAGCCCTGACAACCATCAAACGTTTTCTAACACCTCTTGTTCCAGAACTTATTACGACACGCGAACCGGGTGGCACACATGTCGGTGAAGTTGTTCGTGATTTAATTAAAGAAGCCCCTGAAAACGAACCTCTCGAAACCCGTTCTGAGCTACTCTTATTTTATGCCGCACGCATACAGCTTATTGAACAAGTCATTCGTCCTGCCTTGGCACGTGGGGCCTGGGTTTTAGCCGATAGATTTGAACTTTCAACGTGGGCTTATCAAGGCGGAGGTCGGGGCCTAGATCAAGCGATGATTGAGCATTTATCTGCGTTTTCTGTGCAAGATCTTAAACCTGATCTGGTGATTTACCTTGATATTCTACCTGAGCTTGGTTTACAGCGTGTTCTAGAACGGGGTAAAGCCGATCGTATTGAGCAAGAAGCCATTGATTTTTTTCATCGTGTTTATCATGCTTATCATCAACAGCTGCAAACCATGGAGCAAGCCGTACTTATTGATGCCAGTAAACCACTTGCCATGGTACAGCACTTAATTCGCACATCGTTAGAACGTTATTTGCGTGCTTTATGAGCTTAATTTCATCTGATAAAACAGCGTTACAGTGGGACAAGCTCACGCAACTTTCAGCATTAGATTTCCCCCAATCTATTTTGTTTTTAGGGCCAAACGTCGACCATACGCTTAACCTAACCCAGCAGCTAATCAAGCATTTATTGTGCTTATCAGCAGCAAAGCCTTGTGGACAATGCCGCTCTTGTAATTTTTTAATACAAAACACACATCCTGATGTTTTATCTATAACGCAAGAAAAACCTACTTCAGCGATTAAGATTGATCAGATAAGAAGTCTTCAACATCATATTTATCAAACGCCTTTATGTGCCACGCATCGCATAATCATAATTCATCCAGCCAATGAGTTAAATCGTGCTGCAGCCAATGCGTTGTTGAAAATACTGGAAGAGCCGCCGAAGCATGCTATTTTTATTTTACTTGCAGAGCATTTAAATACGTTGCCAGCAACTATCTTGAGTCGCTGTCAACGTTATCATGTACCTGATTTAAATTTTACATCTAGTATAGAACTACCTGGATATTTGAATTTTGGTCAATATTATTCTGACGAAAGCCCTAGAGGGCTTTTAATGCAGAAACAACAAGAAGTTATTCATCAAATATGTGATTTATCAGAAAGAAAAATATCGGTTTGCCAACTGGCAGCTACTTGGGGAAATCATGGCCTAAACGATTGGTTATGGTTTTTTCAATTATTTACAGCGAGTTTATTAAAACATCAACTACAACCCGATGAACCTGTTTTTGTGGATGCACGAGTGCAAGCACTAACGCATGCTCATGCACCCGTGCATTTCTTTAATCAATTGGATATTATTCAAGAGCTGACAAAAAAAATTAACCTAGACATTCCCCTAAACCCAACGTTAGCACTTGAAACGTTGCTTATGGGCTATGTATAAAATCAAGGAGCAGGTTTGATATCCCCTATAGTTGACTCACATTGTCATTTGAACCAGCTTGATTTAACAGCATTTGATGGCAACCTAGATAACGTCATGATTGAAGCACGTGCGGTGGGTGTTGAGCATTGTTTATGCGTATGCATTACATCTGATGATGTGCCTGTATTGCATGAGTTAACCACACGCTATCCGGATGTAAGCATGTCCATTGGCGTACATCCCAACGAAGTGGCAACCGATCCCATGACTTATGAAACATTGCGTGATCTTGCAAGCGTTGAGGCCTGTGTTGCCATAGGTGAAACAGGACTCGATTATTTTCGCACAGAATTAGAAGAGGCGTGTGAGCTACAACGTCAACGCTTTCGTGAGCATATACGTGTGGCACGTGAATTAAAAAAGCCTCTGATTATTCATACACGCCAGGCAGCAGAAGATACGTTGAGAATTATGAAAGAAGAGGGCGCTGATGAGATCGGTGGCGTTATGCATTGTTTTTCAGAGAATTGGGATATTGCGCAACGTGCTTTAGAGCTAAATTTTTATATCTCGTTTTCTGGTATCGTCACGTTTAAAAATGCCAAGCTTTTACATGAAGTTGCTCAAAAAGTTCCGTTGGATAAAATGTTAATCGAAACAGACTCACCGTATTTAGCGCCGGTTCCAAACCGGGGCAAACCCAATCATCCCGCATGGGTTCAGCATGTTGCAAAAGCAATCAGTGAATTACGTAATGTCAGCTACGAAACGATTGCAAAAGAAACCACCCAGAACTTTTACCGTTGCTTTAACAGGAAGCGATCATGAGTTTATATATTGGTTTAATGTCTGGTACCAGCATGGATGGTATGGATGCGGCTTTGGTAGATTTATCGAGCAATACGCTTATAGCGGGTATCACTAGGCCTTATTCGCAAGAAGTACAAGCCCGACTATCTCGTTTTAATCAAGCAGGGCTCATATCACCTAGTCATCTCATGCAACTTCATACTTTAATTGGCCAAGACTTTACGAAAGCCGTGTTTGATGTTTTACATAAAGCGCATTGCAAACCAGAAGATATTATTGCTATTGGGAGCCATGGACAAACACTGTATCATGATCCCCTTGCTTCGATTCCAACGACGCTACAATTAGGATGTGCCCATACGATTGCTGCACAAACGGGCATCACGACCGTTGCTGATTTTAGAACTCGAGATTTAGTCTTAGGAGGACAAGGTGCGCCTTTTGCGCCCTGCTATCATCATATATTATTTGAAAAACATGAGATGCCTCTCGTCCTGGTTAATATCGGTGGAATTGCCAATATTACCATTTTAAGAAAACATCAACCGCCGCTAGGGTATGATACAGGCCCTGGTAATACGCTCATGGATGCGTGGATAAAAAAACACCGTAATCTTGCTTATGATACGAATGGTGACTGGGCATCAACGGGTAAAATAATCGAGCCGCTGCGCGATCGCCTTCTTCATGATGCTTATTTCAAGCAAGCATCTCCGAAAAGCATCGGAACAGAATATTTTTCTGAAGCCTGGTTATCAGCACATCTTGAATTAGGCTATTTACCAGAAGATGTGCAGGCAACACTCGCAAGCGTAACCGCAATATCCATAGCCCATGCAATTCAAGCTGATGCTCCTGAATGCACACGTATTGCTTTATGCGGTGGTGGTGCTCACAATCACTTTTTATTTCAGCAATTAAAACAAATTTTACCTCTATGCTCGATAGAGAGCACCCAAACATATGGGGTCGACCCCGATTATCTCGAAGCCATCATGTTTGGATGGTTTGCTCAACAAACCATCCAAAACAAGGCTGTAGATTTAACCCAAATAACAGGGTCTAATAAGCCCGTGATATTAGGTTCAATTTATCCTAGATGAATAATATTGGAATGAACATCCACTAAAAAATAGCGACTGAAATCATCAAACGAAAGCATTTCAGGCCATTGCTCACGTTGCTCACACATACGCATCATTTCAAGTTTAAAAATAGGACGATAGAACTGCTGAACAAAAGGCTTGATTTCATCCACTTGTTGAAAGTTTTTAATCACCACCGTCGCATTTTCTGTAAGATGAGCTAATTTTATTTGATCAATCACCAGTACATCTTGATCATCATCGTCATGATCACCGAGGTTGCTTTCTAACATTTCTTGCATTTTTTTAAGTAACAGGGCACGTGGTTTTACACGTAACAATTGCTTCCCATCTTGCATGGACGGCTCAAGCAGCACGATATTAGAATGAATCTCAAATTTAAAACAGCATAGAAAATCAAGAAACGTGGCTTTAATATCTAACGTTGCTTCCGCACCCAACCAGCGCTCAATTTCATACTGAAACATGTAAGAAAAATGACGTTCGATGGTATCGAGTAGGGCATCATCTGTTTGATGCACTGGAATAGTATAGGCAGTGGTATCGCTCTGAATTGCATTCAAATCAGGCAATGTTACGTTAGGTAATTGTTCGGCTAAAAAAGAAAGTAAGGCCGATGTGGGCTTAAGAAATATGATTTCACGTTGACATTGTTGCATTATGGCGCTCCTAGCAAGTAACTCTCATCATTTAGTTATTGAGTACAACTTGGAAAAGCTACATCTACATCTACAAATACAACAACATATTTATTGACAACCTATCCCTTTTTTTCAAGGGAAGACTATCAGGTTACCACTGTTTAAAATTTAAATGCAAGGGCTTACAGTTATTTTTTTAAACGCGATCGTTTAAATTACACCGTACTGTTTTTGATACGACTTCATGCGATTTAAAAGCTCGCGTTCATCATGTTTTTCTAAGTAAGTTATAAGATCGGTCAAGGTAATAATAGAAAACACATCCATGCCTTCGGCTTGTATATCGGCAATTGCAGAAGTGTTGTCAAGACCGCGTTCTTGCCGATCTAAAGCTATAATCACACCACTAAGCTTACCTCCTGCATGCTCTATCATCGCTTTTGATTCACGAAATGCAGTACCGGCAGTAATCACATCATCAATCATCATGGGATTTTTTTTATCCAAAGACGCGCCCATAAGTTGACCGCCTTCACCGTGTTTTTTGATTTCTTTACGGTTAAACGTAACATCAACATCATAGCCTTGACGGGCAAGTGCTATCGCTGTTGCTGTGGCTAGTGGAAGGCCTTTGTAAGCCGGTCCAAAAAGATGATCTATGCGTGCCTTATGGTTGATAAGCGTAGCTGCATAAAACTCGCCTAAGCGTAGTAAAGCATTGCCTTGATAAAACAATCCCGCATTAAAAAAGTAAGGGCTAATACGGCCAGATTTCAATGTAAATTCACCCCAGGTAAGTACTTTGTTTTCAATGATGAATTCTATAAAATTTTCTTTGGATAATTGGATGGATGTCTTCATAATTTAGAAAATCCTTATAAAACAGTTAACAAACGTTAAAAAGCTGGTATGCTAACGAAAGAGGGTTTGTGTGCCAACCCTTTTAATCAATAAATATCTGTTTTAAATACTAAGGGACGATGGTATGTCAGATCGAGAAATAGGCCATGTAAAATGGTTCAATGAAAAAAAAGGATTTGGATTTATTATTAACCAAGCCGGTGAAGATGTTTTTGTGCATTACAAAGATATCCAAGGTGTTGGTTTTAAAACATTACAAGAAAAAGAAGAAGTCAGCTATGTGCTTGACCGCGGCCCTAAAGGTCTTAAGGCGCATGAAGTCATGCACCTTGAAGCCAATGCCGAAGTTGAAGAAGCTTAAATAATACGCGACGCTGGTATCCAATCTTGGGCCGGTAAATAAGTGCTGTAAAGTGCTTCTTCAAGCGTATTGCTATCTGGCGCCCATTGATAAGTCCAGTTGACTTCAGGTGGCAAGGACATCAGAATGGATTCTGTACGTCCCCCGGATTGTAAGCCAAACAACGTTCCACGGTCGTATATTAAGTTAAATTCAACATAACGACCTCGACGATAGCGTTGAAAGTTTTTCTCTCGTTCACCAAACGAGATGGCTTTACGTCGTGCTACAATGGGCGCATAAGCGTCAATAAATGCATTGCCGATGCTTTGCATGAGCATAAAGCTGTGCTCAAAACTTTGCTCACAATAATCATCAAAAAACAATCCGCCTATACCGCGTGCTTCATGACGATGCTTAAGATAAAAATAGCGGTCGCACCATGCTTTAAATTCAAGATAAATTTTATCACCAAACGGATCACACGCTCGCTTGGCTGTTTCATGCCAACTGATACAATCTTCTTTAAAGCCATAGTATGGCGTCAAATCAAAACCACCACCAAACCACCATTGAACAGGCTGCCCATCTCGTTCAGCAATAAAAAATCGTACGTTCGCATGTGAGGTCGGTATATAAGGATTATCTGGATGAATCACCAAAGAAACACCTAACGCTCGAAAACTGCAACCCGCGAGTTCTGGGCGATTAGCCGTTGCAGACGCAGGTAATTGTCCGCCATGGACTTCTGAAAAATTAACCCCTGCTTTTTCAAATACAGCGCCTTTCTCTAAAACTTTGGAGCATCCGCCGCCACCGGCTTCACGTGCCCATGAGTCTGAAATAAAAACAGCTTGCCCATCGAGTATCTCAAGCTCTGAGCAGATATGAGCTTGTAAATTTAAAAGATACGTTCGAATCTGATCGACGGCATTCATAGGCAAGGGAAGAGTATTCATGCATTTTTTCCATACAAAGTGAGAAATCAAGCATATTTTAAGCTGAAGTTTGGTAAAGTACAATTATGAGTATTTTTTGATTTTTATTTTATTTTATTTTATTTAATTAATAGGTAAGTTATGGCTTTTTCATCTTCACCGCTATTTTCACCACTATCGATTGCTCCCATGATTGATTGGACAAACGTTCCGTTTCGTATATTGATGCGTCTGCTCGCGCCCGAAGCCTTGCTTTATACCGAAATGCAAACAACGAACGCTATTTTGCATAACCCAAAACGAGCACTGGATTTTCATCCAGCAGAAACACCGGTAGCGATGCAGTTGGGTGGTTCTGATCCCCAAGCACTTGCTGTTGCAGCCAAACAAGCTGAAAATGCGGGTTTTTCGGAAATTAATTTAAATTTAGGTTGCCCTAGCGATCGCGTTGTATCAGGTAATTTTGGCGCTTGCATGATGCGGTCGCCTGATTTAGTCGCTGAGTGCATATCAGCCATGAAAGCGGCTGTATGCATCCCAGTAACAGCGAAAACACGCATCGGTATTGATCATGATGATAGCTATGAGTTTTTTGAGAAATTTATAGCTTATTTAATCCAAGCCGGCTGTGATAAATTAGTTGTTCATGCACGAAAAGCATGGTTAACGGGCTTAAATCCCAAACAAAACCGAACCGTTCCGCCGATTCAACACGATTATGTTTATCGTATAAAAACCAACTTACCTCAAAATATACCTGTAGTGATCAACGGGCATATCGAAAGTATTGAAGCGATACAAGCGCATCTTAAACATGTGGATGGTGTGATGATCGGAAGATTAGCCTGTCGCGATCCTTATGCGATTGCTAAAATTCATCATGAATTATATCCAGCTATTGCTCTGCCTTCGAGAACAGACGTGCTTCAGAACTATATTGCCTATGCGCATTCTGTGCATGCACAGGATGAAACCATACATCGTTTATTTAAACCGATACTTAATCTTGTGCATGGTTTACCCGGCGCACGTGCATGGAAAGGGGAGCTATTAAACATCCAAAGCATTCATGAGAAACAAGATTTAAACGCCTTAGTCGAGCGATTAAAGCAAATGGAACAACCTTAATCTTAATCTTCGAATGGATTTATCGTTTAAAATCTAGTAAATTAGGCCTCTCTCATACTGCGAGCAAACACAAGGATTATTGGGGCTATGTTAACGACGTTGATAAAAAGTGTATTAGGAAGTCGCAACGAACGAACTTTAAAACGCATGCAAAAAACGGTTCAAATCATCAATGCATTAGAACCCAGCATGCAAGCCTTAACCGATGCTGAACTTACGGCTAAAACAGCCGAGTTTAAAACGCGTCTTTCTGCGGACGAAGGTATCGATGCTCTGCTTCCTGAAGCATTTGCCGTGGTTCGAGAAGCCTCAGTTCGAACGTTGAAATTACGTCACTTTGATGTGCAAATGATTGGCGGTATGGTGTTGCATGAGGGCAACATTGCTGAAATGCGAACAGGTGAAGGTAAAACGTTGGTCGCAACACTACCGTCTTATTTAAATGCTATCTCAGGGCGTGGCGTGCATGTTGTGACCGTCAATGATTATTTAGCTAAGCGTGATAGCCAGTGGATGGAACCTGTTTTTGAGTTTTTGGGCCTGAGCGTTGGTGTCATTCATGGTGATATGACCCATTCCGAAAAGCAAGACGCATACAGCAAAGATATTCTTTACGGTACCAATAATGAATTCGGATTTGACTATCTTCGGGACAATATGGCGTTCAGCCCCGAGGAAAAAGTTCAACGTGAACTTAATTTTGCCGTGGTGGATGAGGTTGATTCGATTTTGATTGACGAAGCACGTACGCCGTTGATTATCTCGGGCGCAGCCGAAGACAGTTCGGCTCTATATATTAAAATTAATAAACTTATTCCTAAACTTATCCTTCAAAAAACAGATGAAGTTGAAACCGAAGAAGAGGCCGGTGATTACACGCTGGATGAAAAACAAAAACAAGTACACTTGACTGAAACAGGTCATCAAAATATTGAACACTTACTGAATCAGGCAGGCCTTCTTGGCTCGGGTGATAGCCTTTATCATGCAAGTAATATCATGCTCATGCACCATGTGAATGCGGCGCTTCGCGCACATCTTATGTTCTCTCGTGATGTGGACTATATTGTCCAGAATAATAAAGTCGTAATTGTTGATGAGCATACAGGGCGTACCATGCCCGGACGACGTTGGTCTGAAGGTTTACATCAAGCAGTTGAAGCCAAAGAAAATGTGTCGATTGAAAATGAAAATCAAACCCTCGCATCCATTACATTTCAGAATTTTTTTAGACTCTACGATAAATTATCAGGCATGACAGGTACAGCAGATACCGAAGCCTTTGAATTTCAAGAAATTTATAATTTAGAAGTGGTCGTCATTCCAACGAACAAAGGCATGAATCGAAAAGATGAAGCTGATTTGGTTTATCTCACACAAGAAGATAAATACCAAGCTGTAATTGAAGATATTCGTGATTGTATTAAACGCAAACAGCCTGTGTTAGTCGGTACTGCGTCAATTGAGGCCTCTGAACACCTTCATAAACTATTAAAAAAAGCAAAAGTACCTCATCAAGTGCTTAACGCTAAATTTCATGAAAAAGAAGCACATATTATTGCCGAAGCCGGCCGTCCAGGAGTGGTGACTATTGCAACGAATATGGCGGGACGAGGAACGGATATCGTCTTAGGTGGAAGTTTAAAAGCGCAATTATCGGCACTACCGGATGATGCAACGGATGCCGAGCGAGATGCCTTAAGGGCTGAGTGGCAAGTGTTGCATGACGACGTATTAAAAGCAGGGGGCTTACGTATTATTGCTTCTGAGCGGCATGAGTCCCGACGTATTGATAATCAGTTGCGAGGACGCTCTGGTCGACAAGGCGATCCTGGAAGCAGTCGTTTTTACTTATCGCTTGATGACAACTTGATGCGCATTTTTGCCTCAGAACGTGTAACATCCATGATGCGGCGTTTGGGGATGAAACCAGGTGAACCAATTGAACATAAGCTTGTGAGCAAAGCCATTGAAAATGCTCAGCGCAAACTTGAAGGTCATCATTTTGATGTAAGAAAGCAATTGCTTGGTTATGATAATGTTGCGAATGACCAGCGAAAAGTCATGTATTCGCAGCGTGCAGAAATCATGAATATGGAGGACTCTCACGAGACCGTTCTTAACATGATGACAACGGTGATTGATACGTTAGTCGAGCAATATTTTCCATCCAATAGTTTAGAAGATCAATGGGATATTGAAAGCCTACAAACGCTACTGACCGACGAATTCAAGCTTGATGTGTCACTGAATCATTGGCTTGAAGAAGATCATAGCATTCAGCCTGAGCAAATCAACACGCGTCTTAATGCGTTAGTAAAAGCCCATTATCAACAGAAAGAGGATACTTTGGGTCGAGAAATGCTGGTGCAATTTGAAAAATCTATTTTATTACAAAGCATGGATCACCACTGGCGAGAGCATTTGTCTGCCATGGATTACTTAAGACAAGGTATTCATTTAAGAGGCTATGCACAAAAAGATCCAAAACAAGAATATAAACGCGAAGCATTTGAGCTTTTCACGACATTTTTACAAAATCTAAAGTTTGATATCGTTAAGCTTTTACTTTCGGTTGAAGTATCGTTGCCTGAAGATGTAGACGCTGTTGAAGAACAGCGCCGAGCTGAGCATATCGTACCGCTTAAACTCACTCATCCTGCCGATGAAAATCTATTGGAATCAGACGATGCATCGGCAACAACAACATTCCGACGCGACCCTCAAAAAGTTGGACGAAATGATCCTTGCCCATGCGGTTCGAATACTAAATACAAACTATGTCATGGTCGTTTAACATGATGCATGTCGCACTTGCTTTTATTACAGACGCCTCCGATCGCATTTTGATTACGAGGCGTTCGTTAGATGTTGATCATGGTGGCATGTGGGAAGTACCCGGTGGGAAACTTGAGCCAGAAGAAGCTGCATCTGACGCACTCAAACGTGAAGTACTTGAAGAAGTGGGTCTTGTTATTGAAAAATATAGCTATCTTGGCGAAGTAAAGCATAGCTATCCTAAAAAAGATGTATGTTTACATGTTTTTAAGGTAACTCAATACTCGGGCCAAGCGGGTTGTCATGAATCCCAACTTGATTTACGTTGGGTTACACGTCAAGCATTTGATACGTTTAACTTCCCCGAAGCCATGCCCAACGTTATGCGTCTTGTGGAATCGAGCAGCTATTCATTAAGCGCTTGATGATAGCATTCACTCCCACACACATCACGGTAAGACTGGCCAGAATTTCTAAGATAATCACAAACGAAGCTTCATAATGTTGCTTAATCGAAAATAAAGATAAATCACCTGGTGGAACAGCGGTTATCGTTGCTAATTTTCCTGACAAGAAACCTCCAATGCCCAAAGATACAAAGAAGATCCCCATCATGGTGCTCACACGACTTCGATTAGCAAGTACAGTGATGGCACACAAGCCAACAGGCGATAGCAGCAATTCAGCTAAAGAAATCATGAGATAGGCTGGAATAATCCATAACGGTGACAATAAACCTTGTGTTTGTGTGCTCATATGAGCCACAAGAACAATCAATGCATAAGCACAAGTCATGACAAACATCGCGAATAAAAACTTATTTCCCGCTCGAATTGTGTTTTGAAATGCGTACGCTTTTATTTTTTTACGCGATAAAAATAATCCAATCACAAGCATACCAACGCTTTGAATCGCAACGTAATAAGGCGGAGGAAAAGGAAATCCAATAAGACTCGGTTGAATCACGCGTGAAATAAACAGCGTAAGAGAGAGAAACATTTGAAAATAGAAAGCCCAAAACATGGCTGATATGACGCAGAGCAACAAAATGACCATAGTTTTTCGGGCTTGCGATGATTCTTCTTGCCGTGTGCAATACACCAAGTAGCCTAAAGAACCCACCGTCACGGCTAAAAAGACACTGTCTGCGAGGGCAGGTAAGCGCATAATTAAAACCGCAACGCTCCATACAAGCACAATCATACTGAAGGCCTGAAGTGTGCGTTTAAAACTGTACTGATACGGCTTATAATCTTTGATTCGGTAACATCGAATACCTAGCGAAAAAATGATGATACCCAATGAAATACCTATCGCCGCACTCATAAAAGATACGGACCAACCAAAATGCCGATTCAAATAACTGGGAAGGGTTGTTCCTAAAATAATACCACTGGTAATACCCATATAAAAAATAGTAAAACCACGTTCACGGCTTGCTGAATTTTCAGGGTATTGGTTACCGAGTAACGATGAAATATTGGATTTTAATAAGCCGGTTCCTACAGCCATGCCGGCTAGCGCAAAAGGTAAGCTGCAATCAGATGCGTAAAGCCCTAAAAATAAATAACTTAATAATAAAAAAACTGCCCCAAGCAGGGTTGCTCGTTTTTGCCCAATTAAATGATCAGCAATCCAGCCACCCAAAACAGGAGAAATATAAGTGAGTGCTGTAAATGAGCCGATGAGAGCATAAATACGCTTGTCAGGCCAGGAAAAGTAGAGGGCTAAATAAAGCGCAAGTAACGTTTGAATAACATAAAAACCGTACCTTTCCCACATTTCAGTGGCAAAAAATACACGAAGAGCTGGGGGATGTTGGTGTTTAGTTACTTCCACACAATACCTGTTATTAATTATAATTTACCAGAAATCCTAACATAATTATCACCAAATAACGAGGCTCTAACAGAATGCTGTGGTACAATTGCGACCACAGTATTCAAAACAGCGTTTAGGAAAAACTATGACTGTTGAAATTTTTACAGATGGTGCGTGCCGAGGAAACCCAGGCCCAGGTGGCTGGGGCGCATTGCTTCGTTATAACGGTAAAGAAAAAAAAATTTCAGGCAGTATGCCGCACACCACGAATAACCGCATGGAACTACAAGCCGCCATTGAAGGCTTAACCGCCTTAACGCAAACCTGCACCGTAGATTTATATACCGACTCCCAATACCTTCGCCAAGGTATGCTGAGCTGGATGGCTCAGTGGAAAAAAAAGGGCTGGCGCAACTCCAAAAAAGAACCGGTAAAAAACGCCGATCTTTGGCAGGCATTAGATCAACTCGCAACACAACATGAGATACGCTGGCACTGGGTCAAAGGTCACTCAGGACATCCCGAAAATGAAATAGCCGACGAACTGGCAACCGGTGCAATTGATGCATTTCTAGCAAAAGAGGCTTAAGATGTTACGTCAAGTTATTTTAGACACAGAAACAACAGGGATTGGTCATGCCGCAGGTCATCGAATCATTGAAATTGGTTGTTTAGAGCTCATAGATCGGCAGCTAACCGGTGAGCAGTTTCATGTGTATTTAAACCCTGACCGAGCGATTGATGAAGGTGCTGCTAAAGTTCATGGCATTCGAAATGAGTTCTTGCAAGACAAACCTCGTTTCAACGAAGTCATGGAGGATTTTATGAGCTTCGTTGATGGTGCCGAACTGATTATTCATAACGCACCATTTGATGTTGGTTTTTTAAATGCTGAATTAAAACGTGCATCCTGGGGTAAGCCTCTTGAATCGCACTGCTCTATCTTAGATACCCTTGTTTTAGCCAAGAAAAAACATCCAGGTCAACGCAATAATTTGGATGCGTTATGCAAACGTTACGACGTGGGCAATAGCCACCGAAAGCTCCATGGCGCATTACTTGACTCTGAACTCCTGGGTTATGTATACCTAGCCATGACCGGCGGTCAAGCCACGTTGTTTGGTGAAAATGAAGATAGTAGTCGTGCCGGAAAAAATCAGGGACTTAACCAGCAAGCTCCGGTTTTATCAAGTAAGTCATCGATTTTACATGCTACAGCTCAAGAGCTTGCTGAACATGATGCTTTTATTCAACTTTTATCAAAAAAATCAGGTGTTAATCATTGGAGTGAATCATGATATCGAAAGAACAAAGTCAAAAAAAAGTCCCAGACCTAGCGGACTATATCCATGCATTAATCGAGCACTTGACCACTCAAAAACAGCAAGGAGAAGCATGTTTAACAAAAGAAGATTATGTGGGGGCACAAGAGAAATTTGATAACGCCCTTAATCATTATACAGTGCGCACAAAAACGCTAAATCAACTTACATCCCGTATATATATACCTCAGCTAGATCGCATCAATGAGCATCAAGCAACGCTAAAAAAACACAATGATATATCAACTGAACTCATGGATCTTTTGAATGATATAACCCATAAGCGTGAGCAAAACGCACCTCAAGCAGAGCAGCAAGCGAAAGAGATTAAACGGCTGGCAGCCATTCAATTAGCTGAAACACATAAAATCGAACTTGAAGAAAAACTGATTCAAATAACTCAAAACATACATGATCTTCACAGCACCAGCACCCGTACGGATAAAGGCAACACCATTAGCGAAGAGAGCTTAGTAAATCCCGCTCAATCAGCCCTTAATATGTCAATTTTAGCTGGCTTTATAACGGCCTTAGGTATTACCGCGGTCGCCATTGCCTTTGCTACGCTTAATCTTGCGGGACTTGCTATGCCAGGCGTGGCGCTTGCAGGATTTGGTCTTGTGACTACCGCTATCGGATGCAGTATTTTTTGTAGTTCGGCTAAAAACGTTGATGAATATACTGATAATTTATGCAGCCCATTTCATGCGTCAACGGCTTAGCACTATTCCTATGCAAGTTCATCTTAGACGGTGGCTTCTTGTAGCATGCTTGTTTAACCATACTGTTTTTGCTGGCGATGTTTCAGAGAAAATTAATGCGCTGATTCATGAACAATTACCCCATGCAACTGTAGGCATACACGTTAAAGATGCGGAATCTAACGCTGTTATCTATAGCAAGTACTCGAATAAACTTTTAGTTCCTGCAAGTGGTATGAAGTTGTTCACGGCTGCTGCAGCACTTTATTATTTTGGCCCAAAGCATCAGTTCGAAACCAAACTCTCAGAAAAAAACCAAAATATCTACCTTACGTTTGGAGGAGATCCGTCATTAAGCAAGCGTGATTTAACGGCTTTGATTGCAGAGCTTAAAAATCATAATATTACGCACATCAGAGGTAATTTTGTTCTCGACACTTCACGCTTTAAAGCTCCGTATTACCCTAATGGAATTTCATATGAAGATTTAGGATGGTATTACGCAGCGCCCGATACGGCAGTTATGCTTGATGAAAATACAGAAACGTATATTGTTCATGCCAAAAAGCGTGGTGATTTAATTCAGATTAAACCTAAAAACACACAGCCGGCTTTAACGCTTATCAACCAAGTCGTCACGGTTTCACATGAACAAGCGAACAAGCATTGCAATCTAGATATCGAAATTAAATCTCATAATACATTACGATTATATGGCTGTTTGGCGATCAACGAACAACCTCGGCTCATCTATTTATCCGTACCTGATCCAAATTTATTGGCAACACAACGTATACAGCAAGCGCTTAAACAAAATAATATAAGACTTGATGGTAAAATTATCACAGGACATACACCTTCAAATACTAAACATATAGCCCATGTACTTTCTCCAGTATTAAGTGATTTGGTTGGTCATATGCTCAAAAAATCAGATAATCTTTATGCGAATGCACTCACCAAGCAATTAGGTTTTGCTGTTATGCATGAAGGAAATCATAAGCAAGGCGCTTTTGCTATAACAAAAATCATACTGCAACATACTAAACTTGATATGACACAGGTTGATTTAGCCGATGGCATGGGAACTCGCTATAATTTAGTGACACCCAAGCACATGACCGATTTACTCACCGCAATTTATCATGATAATACTTTAAGGCCTATTTTTTTTACGGCATTACCTAAGGCTGGCGTATCAGGAAATTTGCAAGAGCGCATGCAAAAAACAGCGCTCGATAAGCATGTTCTCGCCAAAACTGGCACAATGCATGATATGTCTTCATTGTCGGGCTATATGATTGATGCCGAAGGAAGCAAGCTTATTTTTTCAATTATTATTAATGGCGTAAATCAACCTATACGTCGAGCAAAAGCTTTAGAAGAAAGCATATTACTCATACTTCATGGTAGATAAATAAAAAATGCATAGGGAGTTCATCAATCATGACATCACAGGCATTATCATTTACTGACATGAAAGGCTGGCTTAAGCCTCGAGACAACGACGCAAACAAAGGTTCATTTGGCCATGTGCTCATCATTGGAGGTGACTATGGTATGCCCGGTGCTGTGCGGCTTGCAGCTGAAGCGGCGTTACGTGTTGGGGCAGGGCTTGTAACCGTTGTCACGCGCCCTGAGCATGTAGCCACAGTAGTCAGTGGCCGTCCTGAACTTTTATGTTATGGCTTAAACTCTCCTCAAGATACAACACTCGCATTATGCCTCGCCCGTGCAACTATGCTGGTTTTAGGACCGGGACTCGGGAATAGTAGCTGGTCAGAAAGTATGTACGATGCTGTATGTGAGCAACCTACAGCATCTACAGTGCCTTTATTAATCGATGCGGACGGGCTCAATTGGCTTGCTAAAAAACAAGCAAGCTGGAAGTCACGCGCTCATTGCGTATTTACCCCACACCCCGGTGAGGCTGCACGCTTATTAAACACAAACGTTAATTCTATTCAAGCAGACCGCACCAAATCCATACAGTCACTCCAAACACGCTTCGGTGGCGTATTTGTTTTAAAAGGTTCCGGGAGCTTGGTATGCACCAACAATAAAGCACCTCGAATATGTCGCGCAGGTAACCCTGGCATGGCTTCAGCAGGCATGGGGGATGTATTAAGTGGCGTGATTGCGGGTCTTATGGCGCAAGGCTTAACCCCGTGGCACGCTGCTCAAATGGGCGTCCTTTTACATGCCAAAGCGGGTGATGTCACACTTAATAATCAAGGTGGGCCTGGACTTCTTGCGTCAGACGTAATTCCCGCCATACATAGCTTAATGGACCAGTGCTAACCTAAGCCTCTTTATATAACTTCATCATCAACAATACGTTTTTTACGTGCTGATTCATGGCGCTCACGTAATTCAATATCGATATATTTATCGGTTATAGCACTCGAGCTATGTCCGGCATCATCGCGCACATGCTCGCGAGGTCGAATTTTAACATCATCAGAAATACCCGTATGCCGTAACCAATGGACCGTTGCTTCATAGAGCGTTTCAGCTTCTTCTGATAATTTATCATGATGTAATTGCTCGATAGCCGCATCAAATGCATATTGAACTAAGATTCGAATTTGATTCGTGCTTGTAATAGGACCGCGTCCACGATTTTTAGGTATCAAAGGGGCATAATCCGCTGGGGATGGCAGGGGAGAATACGCTAAATATTTTCGCCAGCGCTTAAGCGCCTCCAACATGGCCTCACTTACCGCTATTTGGCGCTCTTTATTGCCTTTTCCTACGGTGGTAAACCACCAATTACCATCACCATCCCGTGTAAAATGATTCATTTGCGGTGCCCAACGTGGATTGGCTGTCAACTCAGAGATTCGAAGATACATGGCATAAAGAGCGGATAAAATAAACAACGTTCGCTCGTGCTCATCAGGAAATTTTTCAGCAAGTTTTTGTGTATTCTCAACAATGTATTGCCATTGCAGCTCAGACAGCCGCCGGATCTTACTGGCACCTTGGATTTTTCGAATAAAACGGCTTTTTTGACGGACCAAAGCAAAAGGGTTAGCACGTGCATGCTCTTCCTGGACAAGGTATTGATAAAAGCTACTTAATATCGCAAATAAATCATTGAGCGACGCCTGAGAGAGCTCAAAGGTTTTAATATTAGGTGCTTGACCGCGTCGATGTGCCGCTTTTGATACGGTAGCTACAAAAGGGCGCCAAGCAGGATTGGGCACACGTTGCCCATCTTTTAAAATAAAACGCGCAGGCTTTGAAACGCCAATCCAATTTTTGGGTGGTTCTTGGCAAAACTCAATAAACGCTTCAATGTCTTCGCGTCCTAAATTATTTAAACTTTTCTCAGCAACTAATACAACCCAATGCAAAAAGCGTTCGACCTCACGCCTGTAAGCATTAAACGTGCCTTGACTGCCTTTGTAAGCCTGCAAGAATCGAGCAGCTATTACAATATCATCAATAGGATAGGGCGCTTTGAGGTAACTCCAAAAACACACACCTTCTGATTGCTCTTGAAGGTGCTCGAGTGTATCGAAAAGAGGCTGTGGTGTACTGGTGTTACTCATAAATAAAGGCTTTAGGTGTGTGAATTTCTTATCTTCCTAAATTTAGGTAGTGAGTGCAACTGATATAACAAAGAATTGCATATTAAATATAACAAACCTATAATTTAATATAAAACAATATTATTCGAGGCCTAGTGTGAGTAAAATATTAGCTATTTCAACTGAAAAAGAACGTGTTTTAAGTAAAGCACTGCTTAATATGGCGTCGTTTTTAAAGTTATCAGGCAAGGATTTAAGTGAAATCATTGGCATCAGTGAGTCGAGTGCAACACGCCTACATCAAGGTAAAAAGCTCATATCTCCAAGCAGTAAAGAAGGGGAGTTAGCACTTTTACTTTTGCGTATCTATAGGAGCTTGAATGCTTTAGTTGGCAACCATCATGACAAAGCACGTGCATGGCTCCAAAGCAAAAATGCCTATTTTAATCACCAAAGACCCATCGATGAGCTAAAAAATGTTCAAGGCCTGGTTCTTGTGCTTAATTATTTAGATGCCATGCGAGGCAAGCTGTGAGTATTTGGGATGCTGGTGAGGGTGGCAAGCATATTTGCGAGCTTAAGCTGGAGCCTTGGAGGGTGGTTGAAGCACAGCATATTTTAAATTCTCGAGATCTTGTTGATAGTTTAGACGAATACGACATACTCGAAGAGCTATTAAATGACTCCAAACCTGCAATCCATACACATATTTTAGATCCGTTAATATTTACGCCGTTTCGTTATCCGCCACTTAAATACGGATCACGATTTGGACGTTTATTTGAACCTTCGCTTTGGTATGGTTCACTGGACATGAAAACAGCACTTACAGAAGTGGCTTATTATAGGCTGAAATTTAATCAAGACACAGAAGCTGAGTTGGGTTATGTTGATACGTTACTCACAGCATTTAATGTGTGCATTAAAACAAAGCACGGTATAGATTTGACAAAATTTCCGTTTTTACAATATCAAACTGATATTTCATCCCAAACGTCATACACATCAAGTCAGTTACTTGGATCTGATATGAGAGAAAATAACATAGCAGCTTTTGTTTTTTACTCAGCGCGAACTAAACATGCTGAAAAAAATATTGGGATTTTTGATATCGATGTTTTTTGTCAAACAAACGGAAGCTACACGTATAACCAACAGACCTGGAAATGCGTTTCAAGCAAAGACGATGTACAGATAGCTAGAACCGATAATTTGGGGAAATATGAGGTCATCCACTACAATCATAGCCATTTCCACTAATGGTGATAATGGGAGTTATCACCATTAGTAGAGGTGTTGGAGAAGCTAGATCATAGAATCCGGCCTCTCGCGTGGTAAATCCAGATCTGGATATTCTGCTCGATCAACCAGTCGATACTCATCCTCTATGATGTACATAAGTGAATTACTTATGCTTTTTAACATATCAAGATTGCATGGCTGACCATCTTGTTGTGGACATGAGATATTCATATAAGCAAGAAAAAGACTCTTCCATTCTTGATATTTTGTATATGAGGCATGGACCGTTTCCTTGGAATTAGGAAAATAGTACTCTATCTGCTCAACACTTTCTTTTGTTTTCTCAAGATTTAAGTGTCCAGAATTCTGCAATTCACCTTCCCCATGGTTACTTCCTGTCACCCATGTATGTTTGTCATTAGAATAACGTTGAAAAAATGTGACTACGTTATTCTTACCATTGAGCACACTGATAAAAGGCCGTCGCGCTCCATCCATGCCGCGAATAGCTCTACATGAATCAGGAAAAATATCAGGCGTTAGGTAATCAATATAATCTCCTCTTCGTAGCCACCACGCTTTAGTATTAAAATTATTCACAGCGCCCTCTTCAGCTATCTCTGGCATGTTAGGCACATCAAACCGAGGCGTTTGAAACAATCGCTCAGGATTAATTGTTTTAAACAGGCTTACGTGATACCCCTCAGCCAAAACTTCTGTTAAAGCATGTTGCAATGTCTTGTTCCAGAAAAGAGCCAATGGATTGATGTAGATGAATACACTTTCTTTAAACCCGTTAACTTTCAGTTGAGGCAGTACATCATTTAAAATTGTTTTCGTATCAAAAGATCGACTCAATGCATGATCATGCGAAATTTCGACAAGTTGCTCAGGCTCAAGGTAACTTAATATAGACGATAATATCTCTGTAGGTACTTCAGCTGTAATTGTTTTACCTTTGACGATATATTGATGCACCAATGTATGCTTGAATTTTAGTTTTTCGTCATTATTGAGTAGATTTAATGTATCATTGTACTCATGAACTGAAGCTTCCAATGCATCCCAAGCCAACGCTATGGTAGTTTTGGGTAGCTTGAAATAATAATCTAGAATGCGATATTTTGTCACGAAACTTAGCATGTAATCGAGCGGGCGCAACCAACCCCTTACTTGAGAAGTAGATCGATAAGCTTCTCGCTGAGATTCAGGAAAATCATCTGGCTGTAACTTTGACTCATCAAAAAACAACCTATTGAGCAGTTGATGTTTAGATGCATTGAGCTCTGTCAGATCCAAGGGCTTTGGGTTGATAGATGACACGTTGCCTTCTGCTGAAGATCGAATTGCATTAACGGGTGAGAGGGCCCTCATCAAATCTACAGACCTTGTAAGCGCTTCTAGACTCCCAAATACTGCTGGTATAGAATCTGTGGATTGTTTGTATTTCGCCCTCAATAGAGGAAGTAACGCATCAATTTTTGATGTAATTTCAGAACTTGTTGTATCGATGTTTATAGGCATAGCGAATTCCATAAATTAAGGGCATGCGTTATAACAACACATGAATGCCTTTAATTAAACCAATAAACACAAATAAAGCCCATCTTAAATTACGTATTCAAACTGTTTTGTGCTTTATTTACTTCTTCATCATCTTTACCAGAACAGGCACGGGTAGAAAATATTGAATTCAAAGTTAAATTTGCACTCGGCGCCTCTGAATGAGCCTGACGCAAGGCTTCGTGAAGTCGTTCATTTTTTTGTAAGACACTTAAGTAATGCCCTGCCCGACCATTCAATTCTTGAACAGCATAACTGGAGGTTTCCTGGCTATATAGTTCTTGAGCAAATATTTCAGCGCTACTTTTAATAATAAAATCAATCACCTTAAGTTTAGACATATTTTTATCTTAACAAGGAATCAACTGCAACTGTGATATACTCAAAATATCAACCTCGAGATGAATTATAAATCTATGAAATTATTGTTTGATTTTTTTCCTATTTTAGTTTTTTTCTTATGTTTCAAGTGGTTTGGAATATACACAGCAACTGCTGCGGCCATGGTTCTTTCTGTTGTTCAGGTCGTTTTTTTTAGACTAAAATACCAACGTTACGAAAAATTGCATTTGATAAGCTTGGTGCTTATTTGTGTTTTAGGTGGTGCAACCCTCATTTTTCATGATCCGTGGTTTATAAAATGGAAACCAACCGTGATTTACTGGCTTTCCGCCGTCATATTTTTGGGTTCTGTTTTCATTGGAAAAAAACCAGTGATTCAAAAAATCATGGAGCATAACATTTCCCTACCTCTTGAAATTTGGCGTCGCCTAAGTTATGCATGGACCGTTTTCTTTTTGACCATGGGCGCCACCAATATATATATTGCCTATCACTACGACACAGAAACATGGGTTAATTTCAAATTATTTGGTGGCGCTGGCTTTACGTTTATCTTTGTTTTGCTTCAAGCTTTATATTTAGCAAAACATGTTAAAGAACCTGTCACACCGAAACATACAATAAAAAAACGCGCTCAAAGTCGTTCATAAGCGCTAAAGCAAAGGATTGCCATGCGGCTATTGCTGATAGAGGATGATGAGTTACTGGGTGATGCCGTTAAAACCGGACTTACCCAATTTGGCTACGTGGTTGATTGGCTTAAAGATGGTGAGTCTGCGCGTCTTGCCCTAAAAAATGAGTCATTTGAGTTGGTTATTTTGGATTTAAGTTTGCCTAAACTACCTGGGCTTAGTTTATTAAAAAATATCCGCCAGGTTGGCAACAAAACCCCCGTTATTATATTAACAGCCCGTGAATCCGTTGAAGATCGCATTGAAGGCTTAGATGCAGGGGCAGATGATTATATGTTTAAGCCGTTTGATTTAAACGAACTTTCCGCACGTATTAGAGCGCTTATTCGACGCTCTCAAGGCCGCGCGGATACGCTTATTAAATATAAAAACATCACAATGGATCCCTCTGCGCATACAGTTTTACTCAATAATGCGGAAGTCAACATTTCTCGTAGAGAGTTTTCTCTACTACAAAAATTACTTGAAAATACGGGGCACGCCCTATCACGCGAGCAGCTCATGCAAAGCATGTACGGCTGGGATGATGATTTAGACAGCAATGTGCTCGAAGTGCATATACATAACTTAAGAAAAAAATTACAAGCTGATTTTATTCGAACCATTCGTGGCATTGGATACATCGCCGAGAAAGAGTCTAACGCTTCTTAACGAGGTATACGCTTGAAAACATCCATCCGAAAATTTCTTTTGATTAACCTATTATTAGCGATAAGCCTAACCACGTTTCTTACAGCTATTGGAAATTATTATCTGGATCAAAAAGATATCGAAGAGCATTTAGACACTTTAATTTTTAGCCGATTAAATAAGCCATCAGGAGCGCAATTAATATTAGCCGAGCGCTATCAGATCCGAAATGAATTAGCGCGGCGCATAACACATGATGATATATACATCATGTTACTTACCTTTCCTTTATCAGGCCTGTTAATTTGGATTATTATTGGGCGTGGGTTATTAAGTATCGATCGCGTAGCAAAAGAAGTAGCGCATCGTGCTCCAACTCATCTCGAACCGGTGAGTTTAGATGCAATTCCTGAAGATATCAAACCGATGGTTGATGAGCTCAATAAACTCTTTTTTCGACTACAAGAAGGCTTTGAGCGTGAAAAACGATTTGCTTCAGATGCTGCTCACGAACTCAAAACACCCCTCGCCGCAATCAAAACACAAGCTCAAGTTGCGCTTAACACCCCGATTATAGACGAAAAAAACACTGCCATCACAAAATTAATCACCAGTGTAAATCGAAGTACACATATTGTTCAACAGCTTTTAACCATGAGCCGATTGGTCCCAGATACACCCAACATAACCGGCTTTGAGTCGATTGACTTAATCCGTGTTACACGTGACATGCTTGCTATCATGGCACCTGTAGCTATTGATAAACATGTTGAACTTGAATTTCAAGCGGATCAAAAAACACCTAATTTCCAAGGCAATACAACAGCTATCTGTATTTTGATTAGAAACTTAATTGATAATGCCATTCGTTATACCGGTGAGCATGGATTAATTTCTGTGCGTGTTCGGCCTGATGATGGCCACGTCATGTTAGAAGTCGAAGACAATGGTCCGGGTATTCCTAAAGAATTACACACGCGCGTGTTCGAGCGTTTTTTTCGTGTGCTTGGAAACAAGAGCTCAGGTAGTGGGCTTGGGCTCGCAATCGTCAAGCAAATATGCGAATTGCACCATGCCCACATTAAGCTTTTCGCACCTCAGAAAAACAGCGGCTTGATCGTGAGCGTATATTTTCCTTGTTGCCCTCGGCATAGCGGCACTATGTTATCGAACAGCTAAACTTTGTAACGCTTCCCGAATTAATTGTTCGCATGTTTTTTTGCCATCATCGAGTTTTTGAATCACTTTGTTTGCTTCTTGAGGCTTATAGCCTAAAGCTTCTAATGCTTTCACCGCTTCATCCGATTGTAACGGTGCTGTATCTACTGAAGTATGACTTGATAAATAATCAGCATCTTGGAGCCTATCTTTCATTTCAACAACCAAGCGCTCTGCTGTTTTTTTACCTATGCCTGGTAGTTTGGTAAGCAACGCCGCATTTTCTTGCCGAATACAGCGCACAAACTCATCCGGTTTAATGCTCGACAAAATAGCAATGGCGAGCTTAGCTCCCACGCCGTTAACACGAATCAAGGCTCGAAATAAATGCCTTTCATCCAACGCCAAAAAACCGTATAAAATCAGTGCGTCCTCTCGTACCAACGTATGAATATGCAAGCTTGTAGGCGCATTCATGGTTTCAAGCTGGAAAAATGTAGGTAGCGAGGTTTCCACATCGTAACCCACGCCTTGTACATCCAGTACAATTTTTCCAGGTACCCGCTTATCAATAACATGTCCTTTTAACCAACCGATCATAATATCTTGCTCCTTAATAAATGTTCACGTCGAACATGGCTATGACACAGTGCCACCGCTAATGCATCCGAAGCATCTTCCTGAGGTGCACGTGATAACACAAGCAAACGCATCACCATCTGCTTAACTTGTTCTTTATCAGCAGCGCCATAGCCTGCAACGGCGAGTTTAATCTGCCTAGGAGCATATTCAGCAATGGTGCGTGCTTGGGCAGCACAAGCAACCATCGCAGCCCCTCGAGCATGCCCTAATTTAAGTGCCGTATTTGCATTTTGATGCATAAAGACTTGCTCTATTGCCACTTCATCAGGCTTAAATGCTTCTGATAACTGCTTTATCCCGTTGAATATTTCGAGTAATCTACCGCCTAAAGTATCTTGAGTGGTCGTTCGAATACAGCCACTGTCTAAATACGACACGTGGTTTCCCATTAAACGAATAAGGCCATAGCCTGTAATTCTTGACCCTGGATCAATCCCTAAAATAATGGTCACTCAGCTATCCTTTTTATTGCTTATTGACGTGTATATTATCTGGATGTGATTCTTTCATAAAGAAAAGAACAAGAACCAAGCTGGTAATATAACTCACAGGCATGATAAGCAAGGCTTGCTGATATCCAGTCAAGCCATATAAAGAAATGCCATCTACTACACGAACATCTCCGATATGATGCAATACAACCCCTACCATAGGTTGAAAAAAAGCGGCGCCGATCACAACCGATAAGTTATTAAAACCGCAGGCAGTACCTACAAGATTCGGATGGTTATTATCTTTGACTACGGCAAAACTAACCGTTTGACCCGCGGCACCCAGACCAAAAATAAATAAGACCAAATACATCCAAGACATCGGTATATCAGGCATATATAAAATAATTGATGTTGCTAATAAACCTAAGCAGGCACTTAGACCTAGCGCTAAACGTCGTGTTTGTAACCGATCGCTCCACCAACCCATCAATGGACTACCAAGACCGATAGCAAGCCAAATCATGCTGCACATACCCGAGGCAACAAGTAAACTGGTATTATATTTGACTTGAAGATAAGGTATGCCCCATAAGCCTGCAAATACCGCAATTGGCGTCCAAATGGTACAAGCATAAAGACCGGTTATCCACGTATAACCACGTCCGGTGACGGCACATAACCGCTTCCATTCTTCACCCAGTGAATGCTTAGGGGCTGTTTGGGTTGCTTGATTAGGATAATCACGAATAAAAATCCAAAATAGCAGCGCTAAAATAAATCCAATACCACCTAGAATAAAACTTGCCGTTCGCCAACCGTAGGCATTAATCAGTATGGCCAGAGGGCGTTCACCAAACATGGCGCCCAGCGAGCTCATAAACTGAGCTATACCAGCAAATAAAGCAAATTTCGTGGGTTCAAACCAACGTGATAGCAAGACCAAGGCGCCTATAAACGAAAAGGCTGAGCCAAATCCCATCAAAAAACGACCGGCTGCAGCCGCCATAATATTAGTTGTTGCTGCAAAAAAAACGGAGCCCAACGCGCATAAAATAATGGCACAGGTCATTAATTTTCTTGGCCCATAGCGATCAAAAAGCAAGCCTGCAGGTACCTGCATCGGTGCATAAGCATAAAAATAAAATGCTGAAATAAAACCAAAACCACTGGCGGATACCCCAAAGGTTTTCATCATAGGAGCGGCCATAACACTCGGTGAAACCTGTAAAATAAATTCATATAAGTAAAATGCTGTAGCAAGCAAAAAAACAAAGTAAGGCATGAGTTTATGGTGTGTCTGAGGTATTGTGTTATCTGTATTCAAGACATCTCCCAGCTAAATTTACAAACAAGCATTACACCTTAATACGAAATTACTTGTCAATCCCTACGTCGAGATGCTGATACATGGCGCATGTTCGACTTTTATACGCGATAACCTTGCGATTTATTTCATTTTCGTGCACGATACTCGACTTTATATATTTGTATATTGAGAATTTACCCTAATGGCAAAAGAAGATAATATTGAAATGGATGGCGTCGTGATTGATACGCTTCCTAACACCATGTTTCGCGTTGAACTTGCAAATGGTCACATTGTTACAGCACACATCTCAGGTCGCATGCGTAAAAACTACATCAGAATTTTAACCGGTGATAAAGTTAAAGTTGAATTAACGCCTTATGATTTAACAAAAGGTCGTATTATCTTCCGCGATAAGAACTAAGCCCCAAGATCTGAGGCCTATTGCGGCCAGGAATGACGGTGCGATGATTACCCCCCAGCCACCGTCATTTCTTCAATTAGAATAGATCCACAACGCGTTGCTGTTGATGGGTTAATATCCGTGCCTACTGCAAGAATATTCAAAAACATATCTTTAAGATTACCAGCAATCGTAATTTCATCGACAGGATATTGGATTTGACCATGCTCAACCCAAAAACCTGACGCACCTCGTGAATAATCACCGGTAATACCATTAACGCCCTGCCCCATAAGTTCGGTGACCAATAAGCCTCGATCCATGGTTTTGAGTAATTCGGTTAAGTCGCCTGCTGTTGGATCAATCGTGAGGTTAGCAACACCGCCACAATTAGCCGTTGTTTTCAAACCAAGCTTGCGTGCTGAATAACTGCTCAATACATATTGTTGCAATATACCCGCTTCAACCAAGCGATTAGAACGCGTGATAATCCCTTCACCATCAAAAGGCGTGCTTCCTAATGCACCTAATAAATGAGGAGCTTCATAAATATTAATATTATCAGGAAAAATAGTTTGACCTACGCTATCCAATAAAAACGAATTTTTGCGATACAAGCTTGCGCCACTGATCGCCTGTATAAGCGAAGAAAGTAAACTACTGGATACACGAGACGAAAAAATAACCGGTGTTTTTTGAGTTTTTATTTTCCTAGGAGATAATCTATCCGTTGTTCGCTTAACCGCTAACGCCGCCAGTTCATCAATCGGCATCAAGCCATCAGGATGACGCGCTGTTGTATAGGCATAGTCGCGCTGCATCGCCCCATCGTTTTTAGCTCCTTCTTGTGCCAACAACGAACAACTCATGCCATGACGGCTGCTTTCCACGATACCTGAAAACCCTCGTGAATTTGCAAAGCCATTACAAAAATTATACGTTGAAAAATTAACACCATCTGAGTTATGAATACGTCTATCTAAATCGCGAGCATATGACTCACAGGTTTGGGCTAACCTACCCGCATCTTCTGGCGTAATCGTCCAAGGATGCAATAAGTCTAATTCAGGATAATCCACAGAAATAAGCTCGGCATCAGGCAAGCCCGAGCAAGGATCTTCGGCGCTAACTTTAGCAATCTCATAAGCTGCATTTACCATCGCATCCAAGGCTGCTGGCGAAGTATCACTGCTGGTAGCACTGCCCTTTTTCTGGCCTATATATATGGCAACACTTACCCCTTTTTCTTCACTAAACGCAACGGTCTCAACAGCTCCCATGCGTACATCAACACCAAAGCCTTGATCGTGATTCACAGAAACAACCGCATCTGTTGCTCCTTTGTTATGCGCACGTTTTAAAACATCATCCATAAGATTATTTAAAGATTCTTTGCGTTTTGTTTGAACTTGGTTGATCTGTGGCGTTAAATTTCGCATGATAGTCCTAATACTTAAGAGGTAAGCGTCTGCAACTAAGGATACAAGATAACCATGCTGAGGCAAACCAAGATACACGCTTATATTTGCTTTCTTTTATTCTCATGGATAAATATCTCCATGGCGCACACGTGGAAAAACGTTGCCCCTGGTATTGATTACATCGATATGGCGGATAGAAATTTAGTTCCCTGGTCTCACATACATGTTTTTAAAATTAACCTAAAAAAACAAGCACTAGATATCGTCACAGCACATGATTTATCCAAAGAAAATGCATCGGTGAAAGACTTTGCAATGCATAGTAAAGCCGTGATTGCGATTAACGGTGGTTTTTTCGATACGCAATATAAACCACTTGGATTACGTATTGGGCACGAGCATCAATATTCAAAATTAAAATCGATTAGTTGGTGGGGTGTTTTTTATATTGCAGATAATCAAGCCCATTTATCGAATTACTCTTATTTTAGATCTCATCGCAAACATATTGATTTTGCTATTCAAAGTGGTCCTCGCTTATTAATCGATGGCAAATCACCTAAATTAAAACCTGGGCTTGCTGAACGGACAGCGTTGGGCATTACTGAAAAAAGCGAAGTTATTTTATTGGTGACCGAGCGTTCCCCCATGAACACAGCCACGCTTTCAGATCTGATGAAACACGCGCCCCTATCGTGTGATCAAGCCTTAAATCTCGATGGTGGAAGCTCGAGTCAAATCTATGCTCAACTTGGCTTGCTGAATATTCATGCGCATGGGCTATCTAATGTCAGTGATGCTGTGGTTGTTAAACCACGAGAATAAATCTACATGTTATCCACAGGCTATACCCAGAGTTATGCCCTTGTTATTTTAGACGAAACACATTATATTGTAACTCTCGACTCGAAAAACAACTACATGTTGTGTTTCGGCAAAAAAAAGCTTTCCCTTATTTATCACACAAACTTACCTTCTTTGGAGGAACTATGGCCCAATTACTTGAACCCGAACACGTGCTATCTGATGAGAGTTCTGTTGAGTTCACTGTACATGCTCCAGGTACAATTAAAACCATCAAACGCAATGGTAAAGTAGCCCCTTACGATGCAAATAAAATTAAAATTGCCCTCACCAAGGCGTTTATTGCCGTTGAAGGTGGCCGTGCGGCAAGCTCAGATCGTGTGCATATTAATCTCGAGCAATTAACACAGCAAATTACTTCTGCATTTAAACGTCGTCTTCCAAGTGGAGGCACCATTCATATTGAAGATATTCAAGACCAAGTTGAACTAGCTTTAATGCGAAGTGGTGAATACAAAGTTGCTCGCGCTTATGTTTTATATCGTGAAGAACGCCGCAAAGCACGTGAAGCAAGCTTAGAAGCGAATGCTGCTAAACATCCTAACGCACCCTTAATTACCATGCCTGACGGTGACGTTAAACCGCTTGATCTCGATCGCCTTCAAACCTTGGTTGATGAAGCATGTGCTGATCTATCCGATGTTGAATCTGCACCTATTCTTAAAGATGCACTTCGTAATTTATACAGCAAAGCTAACCTTGAAGATGTTCATAAATCACTGATTATGGCCGCTCGCGCCATGGTTGAAAAAGAACCTAATTATACCTATGTAAGTTCAAGACTTTTGCTCAATAGCTTACGCACCGAAGCGCTTAGCAAACTTGGCATGCAACAAGAAACAACGTGTTCAGAAATGGCTAGCTTATACCCTGCTTACTTTAAAAAATACATTGCACAAGGTATAGAGCAAGGCATTCTTGATCCGAGCTTAAGTGAGTTTGATTTAGATAAACTAAGCCAAGCTTTATTACCTGACCGCGATAAGCAATTTACTTACCTCGGCTTACAAACGCTTTATGATCGCTATTTTATCCATGAGCACAACACCCGTTACGAATTACCTCAAGCCTTTTTCATGCGCGTTTCCATGGGGCTTGCAATGCGAGAATCTAATCGTGAACAAAAAGCGATTGAATTTTATACGCTGCTTTCTTCATTTGATTACATGTCATCGACACCTACGTTATTTAATGCAGGTACGGTACGTCCTCAATTGTCTAGCTGTTACTTAACGACGATACCTGATCATTTGGATGGTATTTATAGCGCAATGAAAGATAATGCTTTACTTTCGAAATTTGCAGGCGGTCTGGGTAATGACTGGACACCGGTTCGTGCTATGGGTGCACACATCAAAGGTACCAACGGACGTTCACAAGGTGTGGTTCCTTTCCTAAACGTAGCTGATGCAACTGCTGTAGCCGTTAATCAAGGCGGAAAACGCAAAGGTGCCGTGTGTGCATATTTAGAATGCTGGCATAAAGATGTTGAAGAATTTTTAGAGCTCCGTAAGAACACCGGTGATGATCGTCGTCGTACACACGATATGAACACAGCACTTTGGATTCCCGATCTGTTTATGCAACGCATGCATGAAAACGGTGACTGGACATTATTTTCACCGAACGAAGCACCCGAACTGCATGATAGCTACGGTAAAGCGTTTGAAGCATTATATATCGGCTATGAAAAAGACGCTTCCGAAGGCAAAATTCCAAGTGCTAAAACCATTCCAGCCGTTAAACTTTGGCGAAAAATGCTCTCCATGCTTTTTGAAACAGGGCATCCATGGCTTACGTTTAAAGATCCATGTAACCTACGCTCTCCACAGCAACATACCGGCGTAATTCATAGCTCAAACCTGTGTACAGAGATTACGCTTAATACATCTGAAGATGAGATTGCGGTCTGCAATTTAGGCAGCATTAATTTGCCAGCCCATATTATTAACGGAAAATTAGATAAAACCAAACTAAAACAAACCGTTAAGACCGCGATTCATATGCTTGATAATGTTATCGACATTAATTATTACTCGGTACCTCAGGCACGTAACTCAAATTTAAAACATCGTCCTATAGGCTTAGGCATGATGGGATTCCAAGATGCCTTATATATGCTTGGTCTTGATTATGCTTCAGATGAAGCGGTTGAATTTGCAGATATGTCGATGGAGCTGGTAAGTTATTATGCAATTAACGCATCGTCAGACTTAGCTAAAAAACGCGGTTCTTACCAAAGCTATGAAGGCTCGCTTTGGAGTCAAGGTGTCCTTCCCATTGACTCAATCAAGCTATTAGAGCAAGCACGCGATGGTCATTTAACACAAGATAGAACACAACGCCTTGATTGGGAAGCGCTTCGCATTAAAGTACGCACACAAGGCATGCGAAATTCAAATTTGATGGCTATTGCGCCAACAGCTACGATTTCAAATATTTGTGGTGTATCACAATCGATTGAGCCAACGTATCAAAACTTGTTTGTGAAATCCAACCTCTCGGGTGAATTTACCGTTGTTAATCCATATTTAATCGCTGAATTAAAAGCGTTAAATTTATGGGATGAAGTGATGGCCAATGATTTAAAATATTTCAACGGAAGCATTCAATCGATTAATCGCATCCCTGCTGCATTGAAAGCACGTTATGCAACGGCGTTTGAAATTGCTCCCTTGTGGCTAATTAAAGCGGCATCGCGACGTCAAAAATGGCTTGACCAAGCACAGTCACTGAACATTTACATGGCCAAACCATCGGGTAAAAAACTAGATGAGCTGTACCGTTCTGCTTGGGTTTATGGTTTAAAAACAACGTATTACTTACGCAGTTTAGGTGCAAGTAATGCTGAAAAATCAACCATATCTGACAGTTCGTTAAATGCAGTCAAGCTCGAAGAATCAACACCCCAAGCGTGTTCGATTCTAGACCCTGATTGTGATGCGTGCCAATAATACTAACTAAGGAGAATTTATATGACGACAACATTGACCCCACCTCCACTTGTCAAAGCTATGGGCGCCACCGGTTTAGAAGCCTTAGAAATGGGTGCTGCGCGCGTTCAAGTTGATGACAAAAAAATAATCAACTGCCGCGCTGATTTGAATCAATTGGTCCCGTTCAAATATACATGGGCTTGGGATAAATACCTAACCGCATGCGCTAATCATTGGATGCCAAACGAAATCAGCATGAGTGCCGATTTAGCGCTTTGGAATGACCCAAACGGTCTGACCGAAGACGAGCGACTCATTATTAAACGTAACTTAGGTTTTTTCTCGACAGCGGATTCGCTGGTTGCAAATAACCTCGTATTAGCTGTTTATCGTCATATTACCAATCCTGAATGCCGTCAGTATTTGTTGCGCCAAGCATTCGAAGAAGCGTTGCACACACATGCTTATCAATACATTATTGAAAGTTTGGGCATGGATGAAGCTGAAGTTTTTAATATGTACCGTGAAGTTCCATCCGTTTCAACCAAAGCTGCTTGGGCCCTACCTTTCACAGAAAGCCTAGGCGATCCAGCGTTCTTAACCGGAACACCCGAAGCAAACCAACGCTTGTTACGTGACTTGATTGCTTTTTATGTTGTATTCGAAGGCATCTTCTTCTACGTTGGCTTTACTCAAATTTTGTCTATGGGTCGACGTAACAAAATGGTTGGAACGTCAGAGCAATTCCAATATATTTTACGTGATGAATCGATGCACATGAATTTTGGTATTGACGTCATTAATCAAATCAAAATTGAAAATCCAGAACTTTGGACTGAAAGCTTTAAACAAGAAATCAATCAACTTGTTAAAGACGGCGTTGAAATGGAATATCAATATGCTAAAGATACCATGCCACGTGGTATTTTGGGCATGAATGCTGAAATGTTTGAAGAATATTTGCATTTTATTGCAAACCGAAGACTCAATCAAATTGGCTTAGCTGATATGTACCCTGGTGCTGAAAATCCATTCCCATGGATGAGTGAAATGCTGGATCTTAAAAAAGAGAAAAACTTTTTTGAAACGCGAGTGATAGAATATCAAGCCGGTGGAACCTTGAGCTGGGATGATGAATAAGACAGAAACCAAGATCTAAAAACAAAAAACCGCCGTGATATTGATACCGGCGGTTTTTTTTTTGATAGCTAGCTCCCAACTCAAATGCTAAACCAACCACAAAAGAAAAATATTTAATCTATAATAACAATTAACAACCAACGTCATAGAAGCTCATAATGATTTTCAAGAGGCATTTGCCTGATGAGTAAATCAAAGAGACAATATTTATTGAGCTTATCCGGTCTTTATTTCGCTCTTTTTGCCTTACTAGGCTTAGCCTTAATATTATCAGCCATGACATGGAAAGTTCTTTACGCAACCAGCCTTGATATAAATAAACATATCTATGCAGCGCAGTTGAATTTAACTCAAGGCCATTTAATGCTTGAAAAAAAACTACATGGCGCAGATGAAATAGCCGCATCACAGGTGTGGTTAAATTTTGAAAGCGCTCAAACATCAATCAATCAGCTTATAGCAATATTAAATCGTTTCAACCGAGTCTCCTTCGTCAAAACAACTAATACACACATACCCATTAACTTATTATTAAACATAAACAAAAAAATAACTCAATTGGAAACAAAAACCAATAAACTATCGCGTGGTAAACGATCAATAAAATCAAGTGCCCCTGAATATGATGTTCAATATAATCAGCATTTTACTGAAATTTTAGCAGATATAAGGTTTGCAAAGCATATATTAGACAAAATTATAAACCATGCCATGGAAAGACAATTTCGCCTACAGCTTCTTACCCTGTCATTTTGGATTTGCTTATTATTAGCTACTGTTTCTGCAAGTATTTATTTAGAAAAAAAACGCAACCAAGTCATAAAAAAAATGGAATACCTTGTTTATCACGATCAATTAACTGACTTGCCTAATAGACAGCAAGCGGAAAATTTACTTAATCAAGCGGTTGCATCATCAAAACAATACAAGCATAAATTCGCACTAATGATTTTAGATATTAATAATTTTCGATTCATTAATGATAATTTTGGACGAAAAAAAGGAGATCAATTATTACGTCTGATTGCTGAACGTTTAAAAATATGCTTAAAAAAAGATGATATTATTCCCAAAATAATAAATAAAAGCTCTATTTCACGTATCGATGGTGATAAATTTTCTATTATTTTAGAGGGCATTAATGATTTTCATGATGCTGGATTAATATACCAGCATTTACGAAAAGATATTGGAAGCCCTTTTTTACTTGGAAATGATGAACTCAATATTACATTGAGTGCGGGTATTTCCATGTATCCATTTATTAAACAACCGAGTCATCATTTATTTAGTTTTTCTGAAGCAGCCTTAAAAAAAGCAAAACACGCCGGACGAAACTCTTCTCAATATTACACAAAAGAATTATATAAAGAGCATACAAGTTTGCTCTTACTAGAGCATGATTTAAGCCTAGCTTTAGAATATAATCAATTTAGTTTAGTCTATCAACCTCAGGTATCGCTTACTCACATGACCGTTGTCGGAGCAGAGGTGCTTATTCGGTGGAACCATCCAATTAAAGGCTTTATTTCACCTGATAAATTTATTCCTGTCGCAGAACACGGTGGGCAAATCGCTGCTATTGGAAAATGGATTATACAAAAATCCTGTGAACAGTGGGCTGATTGGGCCAATCAAGGGGTTCAATTACCTAAATTGGCAATTAATTTATCATCAACACAACTTAATAAAGCCAACCTTATTGAAGATATAAATAAAATTGTTGCGAACTCAGGAATAATGCGTGAATGTATTGAGTTCGAAATTACAGAAACATCCATCATGCAAGAAGGAATCGTCGTCAATAATTTTTTACGTGATCTTAAACATGCTGGTTATAGGCTAAGCATTGATGATTTTGGAACAGGCTATTCCTCACTTGAGCGATTAAAAAAATTACCCGTTGAATTACTCAAAATTGATAAATCATTTATAGACGACCTAGCGGAAAATTCCGAGGATTACTTTATTGTTAAAGCTATTATATCGTTAGCTCACAGTTTAAATTTATTGGTTCTTGCGGAAGGTGTGGAAACAACTCAACAGTTAAACATACTCAAGGAGTTAAATTGCGATATAATCCAGGGTTATTTATTTAGCCAACCGCTTAGTTCTGTTGATTTTTTAGCATTTATAACTAAGAAAGCTTCTAATCCCGAATGATGCTAACTTGTCACACGTAAAATTTCAGCAAGCGATGTGTCCCCTGCTAATACACGTTTAAAGCCATCATCTCGGATACTTGGAACCGCGGGTCTAAGATAGGCCTCCATGGTTTGAACGCTTTCATTTCGATGGATGAAACCCCGCAATGTTTCATCTATAGGTATTAACTCATAAATACCCGTTCGTCCTCGATATCCCAGTTGGTTACACGAATCGCACCCAACCGGTTCGCAAATCATAGAGGTATCAATACCTACTTCAAGATGCATCAGCTCACGTTCATCGTCTCGCAGTTTATGTGGCTTTTTACAATCTGGACATAATTTTCGAACCAAGCGCTGCGCAATTAAACCCACCATGCTCGATGAAAGTAAAAACGACTCAACACCCATATCATGAAGACGCGAAAGAGCGCCCAAAGCACTGTTTGTGTGTAATGTTGACAGCACCAAATGCCCTGTCAAGCTAGACTGAATTGCAATTTCAGCTGTTTCCAAATCACGAATTTCTCCAATCATCACAACATCGGGATCTTGTCGGAGAATAGCTCGGAGCCCTCGTGCAAAGGTCATATCAACTTTAGGGTTAACTTGTGTTTGACCAATACCTGGTAAATCATATTCAATCGGATCTTCAATTGTAAGAATATTACGACTGACTTGGTTTAAGTCCGTGAGCATGGCATACAACGAAGTCGTTTTTCCTGAGCCCGTAGGACCCGTGACCAAAATAATACCATGAGGCTCGGTAAGCATATTTTTTATGGTACCTAACGTATCGGGCTTCATACCAAGTAAAGCCAAATCCAGCTGAGCAGACTCTTTATCTAAAAGACGTAATACAATACGTTCGCCATGATTGGATGGCAGTGTCGATACACGCACATCAATGGCATGGCCACCTATTTTAAGAGAAATTCGTCCATCTTGTGGTACACGTTTTTCCGCAATATCAAGTTTGGCCATAACTTTAACACGTGAAATAACCAAAGGTGCGATACCGCGTTGAATCTCTAAAATTTCTTGAAGTACGCCATCAACACGATTTCTGACCACCACGCGATGCTCGTAGGTTTCAATATGAATATCAGATGCCTTTTGCTTAATCGCTTGGGTTAATAACGCGTTTAATAATCGAATGATCGGCGCATCGTCTCGATTATCTAATAAATCTTCGCCGGCGGGGAGCTGTTCAGCAAGTTGCATTAAGTCCCAGTCTTCTTCCATGCCTTCTGTCGCATCTAAAATAGATGATTTTGACTCATATACAGCCGCAAGATGGCGTTGAAATTCTGATGGCGTCACTTGTGTTAATAATAATTCCGTTTCGACAAATCGACGCACCTCAACAAATACTTGGAAATCAATATCAAGAAGATGCACAGCTTCTGCATAACCTTCTTCATTGAATCCCGTCACCGCAATCCCTTGTTTCTTAGCAAAGGCATAAGGGAGACGAGGAATTTTTTCGTGTGTATCCATGCCCTATTTCATCTTTTTATAAGAAGTAGGTGAACGTTTATCAAAAGGCCTAGGTAAGACAGCGTTATTCAGTGCCGGTAGTACTGTGTTTTTATCATGCTGCTCAAAGCTTTCTTGAGCTCGTGAAATTTCAAGTTGCTCCAAGCGTGCATCGTTATATTTCGCTCCAGAAACCTGCAATGTATTGGCTTCGGTTCGTAAAATAACCGGTCGAATAAATACCATTAAAATTTTCTTTTCGCGGTTGGTGATATTATGTTGAAAAAAACGACCTATTCCAGGAATCTCACCTATAATAGGCACACCAAGTTTATCACTTCCGAGCGAATCTTGTGTTAACCCTCCCAGAACAACCATGTCACCACTTTCGACGTGAACCGAAGTGACGATGGCACTGATATTAAACGTTGGCGTTGTATTTGAGTCAGTCGTTGCAAGAGGATCCAGCGTGTCATTACCTTGGTCGATTTGCATTTGAATACCTTGACCACGTGTAATTTGAGGCCTTACATATAAATGTAAGGCAACATTCATACGATCGAACGTTGTAAATGGACTGGCTGTCGTTGTACCGCCTGCATTGTTAGGATATTGCGATGTCGCAACCGACACCTGCTTTCCGATCACAATTTTAGCCTGCCGGTTATCAAGTACCACCACGGATGGTGTTGAAAGAATATTCGCTTTACGCTCTCTTGCTAATGCATAAATCTGAGCCTGGAAATCTTTAATCGATGATTGTGAGTTTAAAACAGCAAATCCAGGACGAAAGCTACTTGAGCTCTGTCCATCCTGATTGAGACTTCCCCATTCAAGACCTAAGCTCTTAAAGTCCGTTTCGTTAATTTCGGTCACCATTGCTTCAACCAAAAGTTGAGCTGGCTTAATATCTAATTGAGTAATTACCGCTCTTAATGTTTTAATTAACATTGGCGGTGCGTTAATAATAACCGAGTTGGTATTAGGCTCGGCAATAATCTGTACGGTTGGTTTGCTACCTCCTTCCAATTGAGATGAAATGACACTTCCCCCAGCCGCCCCTAAACCAACGGTGTCCCCTGAAGCATTTGCCGATGAAATATTAACCACACCCGCCTCTGGATTGGTGCTATCTAACGTTGGGCGTGTAACGGTACCAATGGTTGTACCTACAACACCACTAAAACTTGCTTGTGCAATACCGGCTAAAATAGGCACCAAATCTTCTGCTCGCATGTAATTTAAATAAACGACTTTGGTGTTTTCATCGCCTGAATTAGGACGTTCGCGATCAAGTCTTGCAATCAACAAGCGCAAGCGAAGACGTTCTGTTTTGCTACCACTAAGTAAAATAGAGTTGCTGCGATCGTCAGCAGCAAGTGTGATAGCTTGGCTTGAAGGTGTATTAGGTTTGGTTCTTACCAGGTCTTTCAATGTATTAACAACATCCATGGCCAACGCATGTCGAAGAGGAATCATATCAATACCATCAGCGGATGAAGTATCCACTTGTCGTATGATATCGGTCATTTGTTTAATATTACTGGCTCGTCCCGATAAAATGAGCATATTGGTTGCGGGATAAGACGAAACCATACTCCATTGCGGCATGAGTGGTCGCAAAATAGGTACTAATTGGTCGGCTGCGGCATACTTAACGGGAATTACTTGGACAACAAGATCGTCCCCGTTTGTTGGTGTGCCAGGGGGCATGCCAGAGCTATCTACTGACTGTGTGCGCGCATCCATGTTAGGTAATATTTTAATGACATGGCCGCTAGGCACCGCTGCGTAACCCGATACTTGTAAAGCTGAAAGAAACACTTGGTAAAGTTCTTTATCTGTAATCTCTTCACTGGAATAAATTGAAATTTTACCTTGAACACGTGGGTCGATTAAAAAATTCTTATGAGTAACTCGTGATACCTCGGCTATAACTGCGCGAATATCAGCATCTCGTAAGTTCCAAAGCTTTGTTTCAGGGCTAGAGCGTGTTAAAGCTTCTGGATTTATTTCGCTAACAGGTGGCTCGGAAGGTATAGAGATTTCTGTGAGTGATGATTTAAGTTCTGGCTCAACGGGTGTTGTGGGTACTGATGACGATGATACTGCAGATGATTGATGAGGCGATGCACTTCCAAAATAGTGTTTTGCTTGATCGACATTAAGTAAGCCTTCTGAGGTTGAAAAAACACGAGAAGAACATAATATAGAAATAAGAAGACCGGTAAATCTAAGAGAACGCATCTATCCATCACAGCACGTAATAAAGTCAATGGATTATAACTGATTATATCAAATACCACAATGAATGGTGGCTATGGGTGGACTCGAACCACCGACCTCAGCATTATGAGTGCCGCGCTCTAACCAACTGAGCTACATAGCCTAAAACACGCGGCGATTTTGTACTTTTCTGAGCTCGATGTCAAGCCTGTCGCCACGTTGTTTTTAAAGAATTATCTTCAAGCTCAATACCATCGGCTAAAAGCTGTGCTCGAATCCTATCTGCTTCGTTGAAATCGCGTCTATTTCGCGCATTTTGACGCGCCTCTATTAATGCCTCAATGGCCTGAGCATTTATATCTTTAATTCCAGATTTTAGATATACATCCGGATTATCTTGTAACAATCCCAGCATACCGGCCAAATGCTTCAACGTGACGGCTAATATCGATGAGCCAGTTTTATTAAGTTCATGACTTAATTGAAATAAGACCGACAATGCTTCAGGCGTATTAAAATCATCGCACATGGCTTGCTGAAACAACGCAACCCACGTAGCATCTATCTCAGTATGCTCTTCATCACAAACAACTTCTCGTATCGACTGATAAAGCCGGTTAAGTGCCTTGGTGGCAAGATCTAAATTATTTTCAGTATAATTCAAAGGGCTGCGATAATGACTGCTCAGTAAAAAATAGCGTAAAACTTCAGCCGGATATTTTTCTAGCATATCTTCAATCGTAAAAAAATTACCGAGTGATTTCGACATTTTTTCGTGATTAACCTGCAGCATGCCTACATGTAACCAATAATTTGCAAACGACTTGCCTGTTGCGCCTTCACTTTGGGCTATCTCATTTTCATGATGCGGAAATTGTAAATCCAGTCCCCCACCATGAATATCAAATTGCTCACCGAGCACATCCATCGCCATCGCTGAGCATTCGATATGCCAGCCAGGACGTCCGTCACCCCACGGCGATGCCCAGTTAGGCTCACCCGGTTTAGCGCGTTTCCACAACACAAAATCAAGCGGTGAACGCTTACCTTCAGCAATTTCAACGCGTGACCCAGCATGCAAGTCTTCAACTTTCTTATTGGATAATTTACCGTATTGCGAAAATCGTGTGACTTCGTAACACACATCGCCATCACCGCTGATGTACGCATGTTTGTTTGCAATTAAGCGCTCAATCAATTTTATAATTGCAGGAACATACTGCGTCGCTCGAGGTTCAACCGTGGGATTCAAACAGCCCAACGTATCCGTGTCTTGATGCATGGCGTCTATATATTTCGACGTCAATGCATCCATCGTTACATCGCGTTCAATCGCACGCTTAATGATTTTGTCATCGATATCCGTAATATTTCGAACAAACGTTACTTTATACCCTGAGGCACGTAAAAATCGCACAATAACATCAAACGAAACCATGGAGCGTGCATGGCCCAAATGGCACATGTCATACACGGTCATACCGCACACGTATAAACTTATTTCACCCGGCTTAATGGGCTCAAAACGCTCTTTTTTTCGCGTAAGCGAATTATACAAATAAAGTTCTAACATGCACGCACACCCCGATTATATTATTGCTGTATATCTGAAGACGTAAGTTTTCCCCAGGTATCTTTTAATCCAACTACACGATGAAACACTTGCACCGCGTCATCACATACCGTGTTAACACAGTAATACCCAAGCCGTTCGAACTGAAAGACCTCGCCAAGCGCCTGAGATGCCATAGCAGGCTCCACATAAGCTGATTGGACGCGCTTTGAGTCATGGTTCATAAACTGCATGAAATCTTCTTCACGACCCGGATTTTCATCATGAAACAAACGATCGTATTGATAAATTTCAATCGGATGCGCCGTATTCACGGCAACCCAGTGAATCACACCTTTAACTTTTCGTCCTTCAGGATTTTTACCCAAGGTTTGATCATCATACGTGCAACGAAGCTCTTGAATGCCTCCCTGTTCATCATAAATTACATCCGTACAACGAATCACATACGCTTGCCGTAATCGCACCTCTGTACCAAGCGCTAAGCGAAAATAGCCTTTAACCGGCTCAAGCATAAAGTCACTGCGTTCAATATAAATTTCACGCGAAAAAGGTAAAACACGTGTGCCCGCATCAGGATCTTTAGGATTAAACGAAGCTTCGAGTGACTCAACCTGATCTTCAGGATAATTTTCAATCACAATTTTCAAAGGGTCCAATACGCACAACGCGCGGTTGGCTGTTCGATTTAATTCGTCACGTACCGCGGCTTCTAAAACGCCGACATCCGTCACAGAATCATTTTTTGAAATACCGATCGTTTCACAAAACTGTCGAATCGCTGCCGGTGGATACCCACGTTTACGCATACCACACAACGTTGGCATACGTGGATCGTCCCAGCCATCCACAACATTTTGTTCAACAAGCTCTCGTAGTTTACGCTTACTTGTTACAGTATGCGATAAATTCAGGCGTGAAAACTCAGTCTGAACAGGTGTTGCAGGCACCGGTAAATGCTCAATAAACCATTCATACAACGGTCTATGATCTTGAAACTCGAGTGTACATAACGAATGCGTGATTTTTTCAAGCGCATCAGACAGCGGATGTGCAAAATCATACATAGGATAAATGCACCACGTATCCCCCGTCCGCTGATGAGACACATGTCGTATGCGATACAAAACAGGATCTCGCATATTAAGATTACCCGCACTCATGTCAATGCGCGCACGCAGCACATGTGCACCGTCTTCGAACTCACCGGCTTTCATTGCTTTAAATAAAGCTAAATTTTCATCGACTGAACGCGCACGATAAGGGCTCTCGCGGCCACCTTCTTTTAACGTTCCACGATAAGCTCGCATCTCGTCGGCTGTTAAACTATCAACGTACGCCAAGCCTTGCTCAATCAGCTGCAGAGCAAAATCATAAAACGCTTGGTAATAATCAGAGGCATGCGTTGTCTCAGACCATTCAAAGCCAAGCCAACGCACGTCATCCATAATTGCATGTGCAAACTTATCCTCTTCTTTAATTGGATTGGTGTCATCAAAACGTAAATAACATGTGCCATCAAAGCGCTTAGCAAGACCAAAGCTCAAACAAATGGCTTTGGCATGCCCAATATGCAAATATCCATTCGGCTCAGGTGGAAAACGAACCACAATATGTTCATGTTTTCCTGAGGCTAAATCCGCTTGGATCTTTTGTAATATAAAATGCCCTGGCGTTTCTTCTTGTTTAAGCTGATTCATTATGATTAATTCCTAACAACACGTTAAAACTCATGCGTCTAATTGCCCTAAAAACCAGGGCCCTAAGGTCAACGACGCTAAATTAAATTTTTTGGGATAGCTTACATCAACCAAGTAAAGTCCATAAGGCGGCGCTGTTTCTGCACCTTGGCGTCGGTCTTTAGCAAGCAATACCTCTTCAACCCACGCAACCTCTTGCCGACCTGACCCAACAGCCATGAGAACCCCCGCAATGTTTCGCACCATATGATGTAAAAAACCATTCGCTGTAACATCTAACACCACTAAATCGCCTCGTCGAAAAACTTCAATGGCTTGAATATCTCGAACCGGTGATTTTGCACTGCACTCTACCGCTCGAAACGAAGTAAAGTCATGCTGACCTAACAAGGTCTGAGCGGCTTTTTGCATCAAGGCATGATCCAAGCGCCGGTACTGCCACGTTACATTGCCTTGTAATAAAGCAGGTCGTATCGAAGCATTATAAATAACATAGCGATATCGCCTGGAACCAGCAGAATATCGCGCATGAAAATCATCCCCAATTTCTTGCCCCCATTTTACCGACACATCTTTGGGCAATAAAGCATTGGTTCCATGAACCCAAGCACGAATATTTCGCGAACTTTCAGGATCAAAATTTACCACTTGATGCGTTGCATGCACGCCTGTGTCTGTACGTCCTGAATACGTTACACGCACAGGATGATCAGCTACTTGTGTTAGTGCTTTTTCCAAAACACCTTGAACCGTACGAAGCCCTGGTTGTGACTGCCAGCCATGATATTGGCTTCCATCGTATTCAATAATCAAGGCTATCGGCATTGTATAAATCCAGATTGAAGCATCAGAGAATGATTATACCCCAATATGCCACGTTAATTTTCAAACAGGCAATGTATAATAGGCACCTGTATTTGTCCAGGATAAGCAACCTGAAGCACGATTAAAAATATATATTTATACTGTAAATTTAGATGATGCCTCCTCTGCAAGGCCTTGCGCTTGCGTTTCAGACACCTTTTTTTCATGTTCAGGCATTAAATTCTGACTTGCAAACCAAGCATTAATAATTAGACTCAGCTCATCAGGCGACTCCAAAGGTAGCATATGCCCACTGTCAAGCCAATCAACCTCAGTTTTTAGCGCTAAGGCTACATTTTCCATGTGTTTTTTAGAAATCACTTTATCTTGGCGGGCACCTATCACAAGCGTTGGTACAGGGTTGGCTGGAAACTGGTCTAAAACAGCACTTCGATGCGCGGTTGCGTGCATTTGCTTCCCTACCGCCTCAGGACCCGCTTCATCCAGCATGGTGGTGATTTTTGCGTAAAGTTCCTCTTTGTGCTTGGAATTTATGGGATGAATCATGTGTGAAAGGTACGACTTATCTTTCAATCGCTTCAAGTTTTGCTCAATCACGGATGCATCTACGTTCTTTTTTTCACCTGAGGTACACAGCAACATGAGATGCGATACGCGCTCGGGATGCATTGCATAAAAACGCTGTGCGATATACCCGCCCATTGAAAATCCCATAAGCATAAATTTTTTAAAAGGAAGTTCATTGACTTTCTGAAGCATGGCCTGTTGTGAGGAGCATGCAAGTAAATCGGGCATAACGGGCATCATGTGCTTGGATAACAAGGGCAAAACTTGGCGCCATAATAATTGATTACAACCTGTACCTGGTAACAAAACCAACGGGACTCGATGAAAAAACTTCATAGCCTTAGCTCCTTTTGGGTTGTTGATTCAAGATTAAGCACTATTAATTTAAGATTTTGGTATGGTCATTACGTTTTCAAAAAACAATATGACGCACCAGAATGACAGCTTCTCTTCTCGATGGAAAATACGTTGCAACGTTACATCTCACCCACCTGAAAGAACAGGTTGACGCACAGTCACATTAAGAATCGAATCGGTCCCAATCAAAGTCTCCCTCAAGCTCACCATCAAAGTCTTCTAACTCTTCTTTAAGACGCCTTTTCTCAAGCCGCTCCTCAAGCATACGCTTGACTTCGCGCTTATGTTCGAGGCTTTCGCCATCATCCGTTTCTTCGAAATATTCAGGGGACGCTGCTGTGTCACGTTGTTCAATTCGATTCATGCTAGACTCCATTCTTTCAAGGGGTATACTTATGAGTATAGTTCTTAAAAAATAAAGCGCCTTCATGACCATTATTGCTCTTTCTGCATTCCAAGACAACTACATTTGGGTTATTAAAAATCATGATGATTTTATTTGCGTTGATCCGGGCGATGCCGCACCCGTGATTACTTTTGCACAGCAAGAAAATTTACGTTTAAGTCATATTTTATTAACCCATCACCACGCCGATCATATCGGTGGCGTGCGTGAGTTAGAGCACTATTTTCCTGCTGTTGTTGTACATAATATATTTGAGTTAACCGAAAAACCTGAGTTTATCCAGTTAGGCCAATACAGATTCAATGTATTAAATACACCGGGGCATACCCGAACACACGTGTGTTATTTTGAGCCCTATCAACACTGGCTTTTTTGTGGCGATACGCTGTTTTCAGCTGGCTGTGGGCGTGTATTTGATGGCACCATGACTGAGCTACACGCATCACTTCAGCGACTCAAGCAACTACCGGATGATACAAAAATCTATTGCGCGCATGAGTACACACGCCAAAACTTGAAATTTGCGCGTGCCGTCGAACCTAATAATCAAGCCATACAAACGCACCTAAATTATCTTGAAACCTATCCCAATCAAAACTCTTTACCTTCGACAATACACCTTGAGAAGAAAATAAATCCATTTTTAAGACTGGGCAAGCCAGATGTTCGTGCTTTTATTTATCAACACAACGGGAGTACAGCAACTGAAACTGATGAGGCATGCTTTGCTTATTTAAGACAGGCAAAAGATAGTTTTAAAGCATAATTTAGGTTGAGCGTTTACGTGAATCCAGGACGCTGAAATCTACGGCAGATTTACAAAACGTTTCTTTGATAAAGAAAAACGAGAATATAAAAGATATCATTGCAATAAACAACAAAATTAAAAATGCATATTGATACGTATGTAATCCGAAATTAGCAGCACTTCGTGAACGGTCAATTATCCAACCAATCAGCGGCGCATTAATCGCTGATAAAACCATAATTAATGCATTATTTAAGGCAAGTCCAATACCGATGAATTGCTGTTTAAACTGCTCTGAAATAATAGCAAACCCTACACTTTGCCCACTCGCAGAAAAACCAAGCATAAAAAAGCCGATGATTAACCCGTATCTATGATTTGAAAAAATGATAAGAAGCATAGAAATCACGCTCATCGCAGCAGCAGCAACCAGCACAGGCTTTCGACGTTGTGTATAATCTGACAAAAATCCCAGCAAAGGACAGCCCAAAGCATACCCTAACCATGAAAGTGTTATCATGTAGGAAGCAAAATTTTCGCTAAACCCTTTTAACACAATAAAAACACGGCCTTCATTCTCCGACAGATACTCAATAATAAGATAGACACTCGCTGAAAATAAAGCGATGTACCACGCTTGTGCACGTGAAAAAAGCTTGAGTAACGAGCGTTTGGTTGATTCAGGTCGCTTGAGAATGGAGTATTTTTCAGCCGTTTCATGTCGATTGTCTACAAATAATATAATCATGACAAAAAGAGCGATACCTATAAAACCTAAAACTTTAAATACTAATTGCCATGCGATATGACCTGACGATGTATAGCTTTCCAAAGGTCCAGCCGCAAACATAGGCCCCATGGTACCTATGAATTGAGACAACCCGATAAAAAGCGCGTTATGCCTGTGTGGCATCCAATCATTGACAGCAACCAATAGCGATAAGAAACCAAAGGACGCACCTAGCCCCATCAAGACACGTGCGACAACTGCAAGCCAAAAAGTAGATGCAAAAGCGAAAGAAAACGACGCAAGCGCACAGATAGCAGCGCCTATCATGAGCGATTTTTTGAGGCCGATTTTATCAATAATAAGACCGACGGGAATTTGCATGATACCGTAAATAACAAAAAACAAGGTACTGCTTAGAAGCGAATATTCAAAGGCAGATAAGTGCAAATCATGCATCAAGGGATGCTGGAAACTCCCTAAAGACACACGAAGAAAAAATTCGTACAGAAAAAAGAGAACACAAACACTCCAGACGACAAAGCCTTTGATCGTAAATTGCGTTTCTTTCAGCATAATTTACTCAATCAGCTTATGTAGCTATCAGGTTGTTTTTGATCCCATGCTTCAATAACGCTTTCAGCTTTTTCATGATCAAGAAAAGAAGCCATTTTAAAGATTGGTAGCCCTTCATGAATCAACGGTGTTGTATTAATACCGACAACGATAGCTTCTTGAAGCGCCTCGACTGGCTCTAATATTTCAGCACCGAATGGATCACTAATGGTACCAAGCAACTCACCTTTTTGAACAATTTGGCCAAGCGATACTTCAGGACGTAAGATTCCGCCTTTATGGGCGACAATCCATGCTTCGTCACGTGAAAAAATAGGATTAATTTCTTTGGTTGCTGATTTATCCAGTATATCGATGGAACGCATGACGTTTTTTACCCCATCAACACCTAAAACAATCGCGTTTTCATCAAACCGCATGGCTTCACCACCTTGATAGACCAAGAGTGGAATTTGAAGTTCTTCGGTAATTTGACGTAAGCTATTACCTTCTATCTCAACATTTGTGACGACAGGAGCCTGAAAAGCCTTGGCCAGATTACGCGCCAACTTATTATCAAAATTACAGTAAACCTGGGGAAGAATATTATGATTGAGTCCGCCTGTTTGTAACTCAATGCAATAATCGGCTTTAGTAAGAATTTCTTGCGTTAAGATATGAGCAATACGCTCACCAAAGGTTCCATGCTCATCGCCTGGGAAGCAATCGGCAATATCATGCCCTACGGGCAACATCGCTGGATAATGCGTTAACCCATAAATATTCACCACGGGAATAGCAATGATCGTACCTCGTATATTATCAGGCGTAATCAATTTAGTAATGCGATTAACAATATCTAAGCCGTTTAATTCAGTACCTTTCAAGACTGAAAATAATAACAGACACGGGCCTTTTATTTTACTGTGAATGACTTTGATAGGCATATACAGAGGCGAACATGAATATTGTTCAGGCAAAGGCAAAGCAAGATTTGCCACCTCTCCAGGATGAATCGTTGTGTCACATATTTTAATTTTAGAATTTTTCATGGCAGTAAGTATGTCATATTTTAAGATCAAATGCTATATCTACAATCAGACTCGACCTATCTATACGTTTAATCATTTGATAATTTTCATAAATCTTACACTAATTAACTTTAAATATACTCAAAAAGTTCCTATGCTTTAAATAAAACGTCATAAAAATCGAACTCAAATAAAGGAGTCATACACGTGATTGAGAAAGAAGAACGCGACGAATACAGAAGAAAGGAAAAAAAAGAACATCTTCAACGCGCTGCTTTACTCAAAGAGTTTGCCCGAATTAAAACATATCAAGAAAAACATCAAACACAACAGCAACAGCAGCAGCAATAACAGGCAAACAAAGCTAACGAGAGAACTTAATGCATGGAAGTATTAACTGCATGTTATCCCCTGCACGATCCTGAGTAAGCCGAACACCGACCCCTAGTAATCGTACCGGTTTTTCCAAACCACGATTCCACCCCTCCTTTAACAATACCTTCAGTGTTTCAAGTTCTACGCAATCAGCTAAACGCTCTACCGTTGTTTGTTCAAAATTATTAAATTTTAATTTTATAAACATATGATGTATGCCTGTGATTTTTCCTGCTTTATCAATACGATCATCTAAGCGTCTGATCAGCGTAGGAAGTTCATACATACACGCATCCAATGTTTTCAAATCGATAAGATAGGTCTCCTCTACGCTGATAGATTTTCGAATACGTTCGCTTTTAACTTCGCGATCATCATGGCCTCGCGAGAGCTCGTAAAGCCTCTCACCCATTGAACTGAAGTGCTGTGTGAGTTGAATTTTAGATAAAGCTTGTAACTCGCCACAGGTTTTTATATTTAATTGCGCTAGGCGGTCTTCCATCACAGGACCTACACCAAATAATTTACGGACCGGTAGAGCATGCATAAATTTGGAAATACATTCAGGTGCAATCAGCATTTGGCCATTGGGTTTTCGCCAATCGCTCGCTATTTTTGCTAATGATTTATTAGGTGCTATTCCTGCACTTGCAGTGAGTTGCCGTGTTGTATAAATACGCTCACGTATAGCTTGTGCTATCCACGAAGCACTCCCTTGATGATGCGTACTTCCTGTAACATCAAGGTACGCTTCATCAAGCGACAACGGTTCAATTTTATCTGTAAACTCAGAAAAAATTTCTCGTATATACGTACTTTCCTCTCGATACACATCCATTCGGCCAGGTTGTATCACAAGATCGGGACAAAGTTTTAATGCATGCGCGGTTGCCATGGCCGAACGCACACCAAATTTTCGAGCTTGATAATTACAGGTGGATATGACCCCACGTTTATCAGGTGCACCACCGACGGCTATCGCTTTTGAAGCGAGCTCGGGATAATCACGCATTTCGATCGCAGCATAAAAGCAATCCATATCAATATGAATTATTTTTCTATTCATATAATAGTCAGCTTAAGATGAAAGTCGAGATTTAATCGAAAGCGTTAAAAACATGCGATCGGCAATCAACTGCACCCACGGCCAAAAAAGAACCGTGGTTACAATCGAAAATAAACTGGATGAAAATGGAGCATGATAACCCAATAACAACCCCGTTATGAATAATACAACTTGGTAAATTAAACAAAAAATTCCAAGCCCAAGCATTTGATGGCCGATGGTCAGCAGGCGAAAGCGTTGTGCATTACTTGATGCCATCCATGCCGTAATTAATAATGCACATGCATGTTGCCCCATAAGTCCAGCACCCAACGCATCCAGAGCCAAGCCTGACAAAAGAATAAAAACCACACTGCATCCTTTAGGCACACTCCATTGTAAATAAAGGACTAACGTAAGCCCCCAAAGCGGCCGAAATAAATCAATGGGTTGTGGCAGAGGCATAATACTTAACATCAGCATAAAACATAATGCCATGAACAAACGCATAGGTGAAACCGTCATAATTTGACCTTTTGCTTTTGTAATCGCGAATCCACCTCTTGATTTAACGCTAGCTTTTTCTCATCAGGCCAAACCAACAACACCAGATGGTTACGATCAGGCGATGTTAACGGACGCACACTTACGCGGATGAATTCCTCTCCAGGGTGTATCGTCACGGTTTCAACCACACCTACTGGATATCCTGCTGGATATTGCTGCCCAAGGCCAGAAGTAAGTAAAACATCACCTTGTTGTACAGATACAGTTTTCGGTAAGTGTATCAATGATAAGTGTCGCGTGTTATTTGTACCGTTCAATATAGCTTTTTCACCTGTACGTTGGTTACGTACAGGAACAGCGCTGTTTACATCAGAAACGAGTAGAACCGTGCTGGTTCTCAAGCCTACATCAATCACTTGCCCCATCACCCCTTCGGTATCAAGAACCAACTGACCTAACACAACGCCTGCTTGCTTACCTTTGTTTATAATCACTACTTGGCGTGCATGGCCTGTATTGACAGCTAAAACATCCGCGGCCATTGAGCGATGCTTTGCTGTTTGGGATAAAGCCAGTAACGCTTTAAGCGATGCGTTTTCATCTTGGAGCATTAAGCTCTGCATGTTTTGACTTTGAAGATAAAGCTGTTGATGCCGTAACCGTTCATTCTCAGCAAGAAGATCTTGCTTACTCGTCCACGTTAAGCGCGTCCAATTAATCAAGCGAATAGGTGCATCCGTAGCATACTGAAATGGAAAAATAAATGACGCAAACACACGGTGAATCGGCATAGTTCCGTAATGATGATCGGCAAACATAAACATCACAGCAAGCAAAATCGCAAGAGAAAACCTCCCTCCCCGTTGTTGTGCTTGCTGAAAAAGTCTACCGCGTTGTTTATTCTGTTGAAAGAAAATCACCGCCTCTCAAATCCATGGTTTCTAATGCTTTACCGCCACCACGTGCTACACACGTTAAAGGGTCTTCCGCAACCAGTACAGGTAAGCCGGTTTCTTCCATCAGTAAAATATCTAAATTTTTAAGTAAGGCTCCACCACCGGTCAGCACCATGCCACGCTCAGCAATATCAGCGGCAAGCTCAGGTGGTGCAAGCTCAAGTGCTGCACGTACTGCACCAACAATGCCTGATAACGGTTCTTGGAGCGCTTCCAGAATTTCAGCGCTGCTCAACGTAAAGCTACGTGGGATACCTTCCGCGAGGTTACGTCCTCGAACTTCAATTTCGAACAAATCTCGACTTGGAAAAGCTGATCCGATTTCGTGCTTAATGCGCTCAGCTGTTGTTTCACCAATCAACGTACCGTAATTACGGCGAACATAGGAAATAATCGCATCATCAAATTTATCACCACCAATACGAACAGACTGATGATACACAATACCGCTTAACGAAATAATAGCGACTTCGGTTGTTCCGCCACCAATATCAACCACCATCGAACCGCTGGCTTCTTCAACAGGCATACCTGAACCCAGCGCCGCGGCCATCGGCTCTTCAATAAGAAACACTTCTCGAGCACCTGCACCCATCGCTGATTCACGAATAGCACGTCGCTCAACTTGAGTTGAGCCACAAGGCACACAAACAAGCACCCGAGGACTAGGCCGTAAAAATTTATTTTCATGCACTTTATGAATAAAGTGTTGTAACATTTTTTCCGTCACAAAAAAGTCAGCGATAACGCCGTCTTTCATCGGTCGAATTGCGTTAATATTACCAGGCGTACGACCAAGCATGCGTTTAGCTTCGATACCAACAGCGGCTACACGTTTTTGACCCGCTTCATTGCGTAAAGCAACTACGGACGGCTCATTAAGTACGATTCCAGCATCTCTGACATAAATTAAGGTATTTGCTGTCCCTAAATCAATGGATAAATCGTTTGAAAAGACCCCTCTTAACTTCCTAAACATAGTCGTCACAACCTTATTTTCATGTGCTACAAACTTTAACTCAAATTAAAAGGAAAATCGACCGTCTTTTACGTCTCCGTCGATTTTTTATTTAGCTTTGTGTGAGCCTCATCAAGAGCAAATACATTTCCAAGAGCATTTGCTAAGCTTTGATCATGTGTGACCACAATCAAAGCTGTGTTCATTGATTCGTTTAACGCCAACATCACCTCGAATACATGTGCCGCAGTTGCTCTATCTAAATTGCCTGTTGGCTCATCGGCCAAAACACATAGCGGACGTGGCGCCAAGGCTCTGGCAATGGCCACGCGTTGTCGCTCGCCGCCGGATAATTGTGATGGTTTATGATCAACACGTGACGTAAGACCCACACGAGTTAACATATTATACGCCTCTTCGCGTGCATCTTGCACATCACGCCCTGCTAACACGAGCGGCATGGCTACGTTTTCTAATGCTGAAAACTCTGGCAACAAGTGATGAAACTGATACACAAAACCAAAACGTTGGTTTCTCCAGCGACAACGATCTTTTTCAGTAAAACCTTGCCAATTGTGCCCATCAACTAAAACTTCGCCACTGGTCGGTTTATCTAAACCACCTAATAATTGCAATAACGTACTTTTTCCTGAGCCTGATGGGCCAATAATCGCTAAACGCTCACCTCGATGAATCGACAAATCAAGGGCATGGAGTACGGGAAGCGTCATGTCACCATCATGGTACGATTTACTTAAGTTACGACACTCAATCAAACATTCAGTCATGATGCAAGGCCTCGGTAATCACAGTTTTTGATGCGCGCCAAGCAGGATAAATCGTCGCGGTAAAGCTCATGGCAAGCGCAATGGAACATACTTTAACAACATCAGAAAATAATATTTTTGAAGGTAAATAATCCACAAAATAGATATTAGACGATAAAACTTGGACATCGAATAGCGCCTGCAAAGCATTCACTATATCCGTTGCGTTATAAGCCAACAACAAACCCGCGACCAATCCGATTAATGTCCCGAGCATACCGACCAACATGCCTTGAACAACAAACACGCTTAAAATAAAACGGGGCGTCGCTCCCATCGTTCGCAAGATAGCAATATCAGATTGCTTATCATTAACCAACATCACCAGCGATGAAACTAAATTAAATGCAGCAACCGCAATAATTAATAATAAAATTAAAAACATCATGGTCTTTTCCATTTTAACCGCTTGAAAAAACGCGCCAAATTGCTGGGACCAATTACTCACACGATAGTCTTCACCCAAATCACGTTCAATTGTTTCTGACAGAGGCAGTGCCGCATAAGCATCATCTGTACGTAATTTAACACCGGTGACCGCATCACCTAATTGCAACAGTTTTTGTGCATCGTTCAAATAAATAAACGCGAGTTTACTATCAAAATTAAACCCAGAACCTGCTGAAAAAATACCTATAACTGTAAAACGCTTAAATCGTGGCTCCATACCTGCAGGCGTAACGGTTGCTTTAGGCACCATCACCGTGACTTTGTCACCGACCATCACGCCTAAACTATCCGCAAGCCCGCGGCCGAGTAACATACCAAAATGGGGCAGCTGGTTCATATCACCCAATAAAAGCTTATCTTGTAGGTGTATTAATTTATTCTCTTGTTCAGGCAAAATACCCGACAACATCACGGGCGACACTTGACCATCGTAAGTCAACAACCCTTGCCCACCAACAAATGGCGCGGCAGCTTTCACCCCAGGCAGTGATTGTAATTTGCTGGTAAGATCTTGCCAGTCTTGAATAACATCATCGGCCCCTGTCACGGTAATTTCGGGCGCCATACCAAAAAAACGTTTATGAATCTCTTCATCAAAACCATTCATCACCGATAGCACCGTAATCAACACCATCACACCCATACCTATGCCTAACATGGAAGTCAGTGATATAAACGAAACAAAATGTGTTTTTTTTCGGGAACGCGTATAACGTAGTCCCACATAAAGAGCGAGCGGCTTGAACATGGTTCAGCAGGGCCTGATAAATCAATTAGAAATAGAATTGTAGTAAAAACAAACGAAAGAAGATAGCGAAATAACCTTTGTTTTTACCTATATCCTGTTATAACAAATAAATCTCTCCCGTCTGTAACCCTTCAACACTCTTACTATACTTAAGTGCTACGCGCGAAGCTGGTATGGATTCATACCCCCTGAAGTAAGAGGCGTACTTGCCCATTGATTCAGTTACTACGGTAGGACTAATGCTGTTGATTCTGATTCCTTTGGGCATTTCTATCGCAGCAGCTTTAACGAATCCATCGATCGCACCATTAACCATAGCTGCTGAACTACCCAATGGAATGGGATCACGATTTAATATCCCACTTGTTAAAGTAAACGATCCTTGTTCATTGATATGTTTTAATCCAGTCAATACCACATTCACCTGACCCATTAATTTATTTGCCAAACCAACTTGATAATCAGCATCCATCATTTCAGTTAATTTACCAAAATGCACTTTGCCTGTAGCCATAATGACGGCATCAATATTTTTAATTTTTCTATACATAGATTCAATTGATCTGATATCTGTAATATCAACTTGAATATCTCCATGCGTGTATCCGGCAGAAATAATGTCATGCCTTGGACTTAGCTCGTTAACGATAGCTTCACCAATTTTACCCGTTGCACCAATCACAATAACTTTCATAATAAGACCCTTAATATTTAGTTAAAATGCAGTACAAGTATAGTTACTTTCAAACATATCAGATTCACTTGAATCAAACTTATCTTTGAATATGCTAAATTGATTCAAAATAACAGGCGTTTTTTTATTTTCTGCGACCGCGTTATCGTAACCCACGTATAGTTTATATCCCAAATATCCCATCATAGTTGTTAAGCCAAGCGCTGGATTAATAGCTGTTAATATGAGCAAACCCAAAGGCACGAAAGCCCGCTCAAATAAGACAGAGACCAACGTCGCCCATGCCTTTGATTTTTCTTCTTCTAATTGAGAAAATTCCGTTGCTGATAGACGTTGAGTACCCGCATAAGCTAGCCGGTGGCTTGCTGCTAAATATTTAGCGTATTCACCATCCGACGCAGCGCTTGAATAAAGTGAAAGACTGAAACAACAGACCAAATAGCACGTTAAAATCAAAAGTGGATTTACCACAATAAGTGATGTCATAAACGACGTCATCAATATTAACGCAGCTGTACTGTTTAATTGATACGTACCCTTATTAATAGACCACGTTTGAATATGTGCATCCAGCATTTTAGTTAAGGCTTTTAAATAAAGTAAATCTTTTGGTGTTAAAGCCCCTTTCTTTTCTTTTAATTCATTAATTTTCGTATCCAGTGCATGCATAGATTTATTGGTCAAGAGGTACTCTTGATACCAACGTACTAACGATAATCCAAAGTCAATCACAAGCGCACCAGCAACAATAGGCATACCCAGTTCGCTAGGAATACCAAATACTTTAGAATAATTAGTTACAGCATTTACAACAGCCCAAACCATGTTACTGGTTATACTACACCCACGTTTATCGAGCTCCATGCGCAATCGCTGCCAAGATGTTGTATTAAAATCAACGTCTAAGCCCTCATCATAATACGTGTGCTTAGCCAGCATGAAGACATCGATAACGAATCGCGTAACCAAAATAACCACGCTTAATACATTAAGAATACCATTGGGCATATTAAGAACTTTTGAAATAGCGTCTAAATCAATGGGCCGACCTAATATTTGACCTAGCGTATCAAGAAAAGGAGCATTTTTTACGATAAGCATCATCTCATTCAAACTAAAGTGATAAAAAACCCACAAAATACGCGTTAAATTAGCCCAACCCAATTGATCGCGAAGAAGACTTGGCTGGCACATTAAATCTATTAAGAGCTCATATTTTTCCCCAGCCTCATGAGCTATCCAGGCATAAAGAGATTCCAAATGACTTGTTTCTGGTTCTTCAAGTTTATTATCCGATAAAAACGCTTTAAGCACGGCCAGCTTTTCTTTGTAGTGCGTTACTTTCTGTAATTTCTGATACGACTCATAATGCATAAGCAAAAGCTGATTTAAAAAGACGAGCATTTCGATGAGGCCAGACGCGTTTAATTGCTCGGGATCATGCCTAGAATCCCAAAATACTTGATAAAAATATGCTGCCTCGTATTCCATCTCGGATAAATCAGGATAGATTTTTTTTGCATAGTTTTTTCTAAAATAAGAATCTGAGTTATTAGGAAAAACACCACAAGATACATCATACCTTTGATGTATTGTAGGCATGACGGCGGTACCGCATTCATTTGCAAGAGAAATATTATCAATCATATATACACCCAACTAGTTCATTATTTTACATAACGTACATACTGAACTATGCTTTATGTATAAACAATAGACATGATATAACAATACTTTTTACATTTTAGAGGTAATAACTGATGTCACATCATTTCCATGAAGACACCGAAATTTTTGCAACAGTAGTAGATCGTAAAGGATTTAGTCATGCAGCAGAATATATAGGTATATCTCCAGCACTCGTGAGTCGTCGTATCCGAGCTCTAGAGAAACAATTGAACGTAACTTTATTAACGCGATCAACGCGAAGATTTGAATTAACGGCTGAGGGCGTTGTTTTATATCAGCATGCAAAAAAGATGATACTAGATAAGCAAACCACCCTACTTGCAATCGAAACATTATCATCAAAACCTAAGGGATTTTTAAAAATTGGCGCACCCATGAATTTTGGGAGGCAGTATGTTACTTCTGCATTATGTGAATTTATGAAAATATATCCAGAAATTAATATTGAACTCATCCTATCTAACAAGCCTATTGACATGATTGATGAGAAATTTGATTTAGTCATTCGTGGTGCAGGCTACATTAATCATGGATCTCTTATTGAAAATAATTTAATCGCGAAAAAATTATTAAACTCGCCCATTATTTTATGTGCCAGCCAAGATTTTATTCGCCGACATCCTGTCGCTCATGCCTCACAAGACATCCAAGGCCTACTGGGTATTGAGTTTAATCCCACTGAGACAGAGACGCCTACGTCCAGTATCTTATGGGAAATACAGGATAATAATAAAATTATAAAATTAAAACTTGGAAAACAATTTTCGTGCAATGATATTGATACGACGATTAAAATGGCTTGTGAGGGTCATGGGATCGTAAGAGTTGCAGCAATTAACGTTCAAAATGAAATTCAGGCCAAAACTCTTGTCCAAATCCTACCTGCGATAAATTTAGGTGAATACAATTTATTTGCTGTATTTCCTCACCGAACTTTACCGCAAAGAACAAGAAAATTATTAGATTTTTTCACGCAACAATGGTCACCAAAAACATAGCGTCTGTCGGGTTAGCTATTATATAGCGTTAAGTGGTCGTCGTGTAATATGTGAAGGGGTATTGTTTTATATTTAAATCATGAGGTTACGGGCCGTTTTGTACCATTAAGAACTGTTTAAAGTAACTTAATGGTACCGAGGGTGGGAATCGAACCCACACGATGTCACCATCACCGGATTTTGAATCCGGCGCGTCTACCAATTCCGCCACCACGGCCTAAGAGCGCTATTATACCTAAGCCAAGACAATAAACAATAAGCCTCAGCAATTTTATTGCTTATAACTTAAAGAGCTTGCATGCTGATAGCATATAAAACCTAAATGACTTTGATTTTAAGATTTATCGATCATTCGAGCTAATTCAATAACCTCATGTTTTATTTGTTTAGAATATTGATCATTTGCACATTCTAACTCATGAAAGTTTCCATCATCAAACCATTCAACCTTATAAAGAAACCCTGAGTTTTTACTGCCTTCAGTATGTATAAGTGTAGCTTTACTGTTAATATCGTACGTGACATCTTCCATTGCAAGCATGGCTGACGTTCCTGAAGCCTTAACGTTCATAACAGCATAAGAGCACACACCTAGGTTTTTCATAGAAAAGAACTGTGCCGCACCTGACCATCCGTCTAACTCATCATGAAATGCGCCCTGAGGAGCTGCACCTAAAACTTTTATATTGTTATTTTCATGTAATAAAAAGTCATCACCTTCAACGCCTCTAAACTTAAAAGCAAGCTTTAACTGACGAGTACTTTGCCTTAGATGTGTGCCCTTCTCATTATTGTTCGCTGCATACTGTCGTATATCGATTGGGGCCATCACTTTCATATCTAAAAGTTCACCGGGGCTTGTCGTTTCTTTCTTAACGTAACCCAATTCGGCTTGCTGTCGAGCTTCTTCAGCACCGATTTCCAAGATGTCATCCGGTAATCCAAGTTGAGATCGCGGAACAACCTTGATGCCGTCTCCGAACGCAGGCAAACCCAGGCTATTTAATATATCAGCATGCTTTGCACGTAGCTCAGCTATATGTTTTGCAAGCTTTGGATCAGGTTGTGTACACTTTCGCGATAGTCCTATATGCGCACCTATTAATCCGCAAAGTAATCCAGATACTACTAATTTAGATAAGAGATTCATATCGTTTCCTAATATTCCGTTAGAAACCTAAGATTCAGTATTATCTAAACTCTTTTTATCCATTTCCGAGAAAACATCGTATCGACGCATAAGTATCAAAAACGGGATAAAACCAAACGTTAATAAAAACGTGACTTCATAGAGCCCTACCCATCCTAAATTTTGCTCTAGGCCAGCGCCAATTGGACCAGATAAAATACGAGGTAACGACGCAGCACCCACCAGCAGTGAAAATTGTGTCGCAGTAAATCGACGATCGACCCAACGCATAAAAAAAGCAACCAATGCAGTAGTCCCCATACCGGCTGCTAGGTTATTACAAACCACAGCCACGGAAAAAAGCATGATATTTTGACCTGTCATTGCTAACGCAACAAACAATAAATGACTCATCGCCTGAAAAAATCCAAAGATCCAAAGCGCTTTATACAGTGAATAGCGGGTAAGCAGTAGCCCTGCAGCAAGACCACCAGAAATAACAGCAACCATACCCATGACTTTATTCACGTAACCAATCACATCCAATGAAAAGCCCATACCCTGAATCAAAAAGGGCATGACGATCCCGCTGTTTGTCGTGGTAAACGCTTCCGCTAATTTAAAAAAAAGAATAAAACCTAAAATGGGAACAAGACCGGGTCTAATCAACAGCGCCTTGGTCGGCGCAACAAACGACTCCCAAAACCCTGTGGTTTGCTCTAATTGACCACTTGACGGCTCGGGACTCCATAAAATAGTAAGCATACCCAACAGCATAAAGAAACCCATAATACGGTAGGTTGCAGCCCATCCAAGATGATGCGCCATAATCAAACCTAACCCACCGGAGAGCAATAAAGCCGCTTGATATCCACACACAGCAAACGACGCGCCCAAACCATGCTCTTCGGGTCGTAAATATTCCGTTCGGTGTGCATCAATACCAATATCTTGCGTTGCCGAACAAAACGCTAAAAGCAGGCCAACAATCGCCATTAATCCAGGTGAAGTTAAAGGTGATAACCAAGCTAGGGCATTAAATCCAAGTAAAAGAAGCACTTGCATGACAAGAATCCAACTGCGTCGCTTTCCCAGTGAAAAGAGCGTGAAGCGATCAAGAATTGGACTCCAGATAAATCGATAAATATAAGGTAAACCAATTAAACTCAACATGCCGGTAGTCATAACCGACGCACCGGCAGAGGCAAACCAAGCTTGCAAGGTTCCTCCGAGAAGAGCCAGAGGCAATCCCGAAGAAAATCCAAGCAAGAATACAACGAAGAGACGTTTATTCATCTTCAGAATAAACCCATCTTATTTTTTAGCTTCGGGCTTTACGTCAACCAAATGAACATTAAAAACCAAGGTTTCGTTAGGGCCAATCGCGCCACCAACATTACGTGAGCCGTAAGCTAAGTTAGCTGGAATATAAACTTCCCATGTAGAGCCTTTAGGCATCAATTGAAGCGCTTCGGTCCAACCTGGAATCACTTGTGTTAATTTGAAGCTTACAGGTTTACCTGCTTTTTCGGTGCTATCAAACACTTCACCGTTTAATAAACGTCCTGTGTACTCAACCGTTACTGTATCTGCTGTCGTTGGTTTAACGCCTGTACCTGCTTTAATAATTTTATATTGCAAGCCACTTGGTAAGGCGACTACACCTTCTTTTGTTGCATTTGTTTTTAAAAAAGCTTCGCCTTTTTTCTTATTTTCTTCGGCTTGCTTATTTAATTCATTGCTGCGTTTATCCATCAGTTCTTTCTCGAAATCGCCTAATACTTTTTTCATTTCGGCCTCTGTCATCAGTAATTTACCGCCACTCATGCCATCAGCAACACCTTTTGCAAAAACATTTGGATTAATTGCAATCCCTTGTTTTTTTAAATTAGCGCCTAAATCAGAACCGATACTGTACGAAACTTTATCTTCGGTAGTTTTTAACTCCATTGCATTTGAAGCAGCAAATAAAGGCACAGACACCACTACGCCGAGTGCGCCCGCGATCCATTTTTTATTCATAAATAACATCCTCTTTATTTTTTAATTTACGTGGTCACGCCCACGACGCTATCGAGATTTATTTTGCCTAATTTAAGTTTGAATTACCAGCCCATTCCATTACTATAATACACCTTATGACTAATTACTCAAAAACGCTCACGGTGAGCCAACTAAACCGTCACGTGCGTCGCACGCTTGAAGAAGACATTGGCCTGGTTTTTGTCCAGGGTGAAGTGTCTAATTTAAGTAAACCCGCGTCCGGACATTGCTATTTTTCGCTGAAAGATGCAGGCGCCCAATTACGCTGTGTTTTTTTTAAAAATCGCCACACCGCCATCTCAAAGCAAGTTTTACTACACGGCCAACAACTTATTTTACGCGGTACACTTAGTGTGTATGAGGCGCGTGGTGATTACCAACTGATTGTCGAGTCGGTCGAAGCTGCAGGCGAAGGTGATTTATACCGAAAATATGAAGAGCTGAAAACTAAATTAACCGCCTTAGGTCTATTCGACCCCGTTCGCAAAAAAACATGGCCAGCCTACCCCAACCGTATTGGCGTCATCACATCCCCCACAGGTGCTGCCATACGTGATGTTTTGATTACGCTCGAGCGACGCTTTCCTCTAGCGGACGTACGCATATACCCCTGTGATGTTCAAGGTAAGCAAGCTGCCCCCCAGTTAGTTCACGCCATTAAACGCGCGAACCTTGATGCCAGTTGCGATGTACTTCTACTCGTACGTGGTGGTGGAAGCCTCGAAGATTTATGGTCGTTCAACGACGAAGCCCTTGCTTACGCGATTGCTGAAAGTGTTCTTCCTATTATCTCAGGCGTGGGACATGAAACCGATTTCACTATCGCCGACTTTATTGCCGACCATCGTGCAGCAACACCCACCGCAGCTGCTGAAGCCGTGACGCCCGATCAAGTACAATTACATGCACATTGCACGCGCCTCCATCAACGCTTGCGTATTGCTATGACTCGGTTCTTAGAACAGCAACAACAACACCTAGCCTATGCATCAAAGCACGTACGTGCACCGAAATATCTACTCCAATCACACAGTCAGACGCTCGATTACCTCACCCGACAACTACACAGCTTAGTTCCAAGACATCTCGATGAAAAAAAACAAATTTTACAGCAACTCGCCCTTACATTGCATGCCCTAAGCCCCTTGGCTACGCTGAACCGAGGTTACGCTATTGCAAAACAAGGTAAGCATGTACTACGTCGTAGCCAAGATGTACCTATAGGATCACAATTAAACCTTCAACTTGCTGAAGGCGCCTTAACCTGCGAGGTTTTAAACTATGATGAATGATCTCAGTGCCAGCGTACTTTTTATTACCGATCAAATTCAACTTAATCTAGAAACTCTAGGCTGGATCACGCTGATTCTTTGGGGGATCTATTTTATTAACCAAGCCTTAGGTCAACGCCTTTTATTTTTGGGTATTATTCCCCGTAAAAGCTATGGCTTATTTGGCATTCTTTTAGCACCGTTCTTGCATGCTAATTTTAATCATTTATTTTTTAATACCATTCCCTTGATTGTGCTTAGCGCGTTTATTTTAGTCAATGGATTGCATTATTTTTTGATGGCTACGCTTTTGATTACTATTATAAGCGGTGTGCTTATTTGGCTTTTTGCAAAACCTGGTTTACACGTGGGTGCAAGTGGTGTTGTTACTGGTTATTGGGGGCTTCTTGTCGCCGACATCTATCAAAATGGATCGGCCACAGCCATATTACTCGGCGTTGTGAGCCTTTATTATTTTGCAGGTATTTTCTTTGGTATTTTCCCGAGTAAACGCGGCGTTTCATGGGAGGGTCATTTATTTGGATTACTCGCTGGTATAGCGACAGCCTTTATTTTAGTTTAAGCCCAGCCTTGCTTTATCTGGACCTCGCTCACAAGCACTATCAACCCTATGCTCGTCTGTAATATCATCGTGAATTTCACCATGACCGGATGAGTTTATTTTAAACACGGATAGCGTTGACACATGAGACATGTCTAATTCAGCACGGCCTAAAATATTTGAAATAGCACCCGCCTTCTTAAGTATCAATATTGTATCCGTATAGCCTCCTTGGATGGCCCAATCCAACGGTGATTTATGGTTGTTTACATACGATTCTCCATCAGGTAATTGCGTGCATATATTCACATCAGCTCCCTTGCCAATTAAAAATGCAACGATGCATTGATAGCCTCGTGATGCAGCCCATAGCAAAGCCGTTTGATTGCAATCATCTTTGATATAAACTAAGTTTAAATCGCACTCAACCAGCTTTGTAACTAGACTTAAGAGACCGTGTCTAGCTGCAACATGAATGGCTTGATATCGACCGTTCACAGCAGGTGATATTTCAGCACCCATCTTCATGAGCAACAGACTCATTGAATCAGGCTGCCTAAGCTCAAAAAGAATATCTAATGCCGTCATATCGGGATAACTAATGTAGGCGTAATTGCCCATAGCTTTCGGTGTTCTTATATTCAAATCAGCACCTTCTGAAATCAAATAATGCATGATTTCATGCTCACCATATAAAGCACTCAAGTGTAACGGTGTATATCCGTCAGGATCTCGTTGATTAAGAAGTGTCTTGTTATGCGAAATCAGCACTTGAATTTCCGCTAAACTTCCTGACTCGATGATTTCAAATAATGGCTTATTTTTTATAGTAACGTCTAGGGTGCCAACTTGATGCGCAATATTCGAAAGACCAACAAGCGCCTCCATAGTAAAAACACTCATCGGTCGCTTTTCCACTGCAAACACATGAATTTTAGCTAAAATTTCTGGCGTAATATAAGCATCTTGAATCTCATCTGCAGACAGATGCTGCTCTAAATAAATAAGTGCACACACTGTAGACATAATAACGTCTTTATTATCATACGCTCGACGACACCATGCATCAAAACGCGCACCAAGAATGACGTGTCGCATATAATCATCACTGATACTATCCCCTCGGCGTAAAGCCAAATCAATATCAACACAAATAGCTTTACCCTGATGTAACCTGAAGTTTCCTTTAATCCATGCATCAGCAATAATGATTCTCGTTCGCCGATAAATATCTACCAACTCTTGAACAACAAGCTTAGATTGTGGTGTTTCATCACCTAGAAAGGGAATAATTACACCATAATTTCCTTTAAACGCGTGATAATTTGGGTTAATTTGAATCCAGTTTGAAAATGCCCGTTCAGGATGACTCATAAGCTCTAGGGGTGACAACGGCACTCTTAAGACCCATGATCCATCACTTATATTACGAAAAATATTGTTATATGTACCACGGTCATACCAAGCCCATTGGAAATGATCAAGCCCATCAAAGCGCTTCGCATCATCACCTGTATAAATAAAAGACGTCCCAAAATCTCGATTAGCTCGTTTTAGAAACGTTTCTTCAAATACGATTCGTGGATTTTTATCTGTCCTTAATATTGCGATAACCTTTTTAGCTTCATGCAAAGCCTCCCTGTATGCTGGACCAATCGCATAAAAAAACATCAGCTTAAACTGCTTTCGATAATCACTAAATGCTGAATTTTCTTGAGAATAATGCTGAACACAATTAAAATCAGTTAACTCTTCTGTTTCAACAAATGCCTGATGTTCAGGGTTAAGATCGTCTTGCGTTTCGTTATAAATCAAAAAAGCTTCAAAAGCTTTTTTTGCGGCAGAAACTAAGTGATTAAATCGTGTTTGATTCATACCCTAAAACACATCAATAAAAAGAAATCACTAAGTGTACAATAAATCCCATATGATATCAATTTAACCAAAAGCATTTAGGTCAGCAATTTGTTTGAATCATACACAATTTCTCACAAGGTATTGTTTCTTACGTGAAAATCTAACCTAATGTCCTCCAGCGTTCGGTGCTCATCGTTATAATTAAGCACGCCATCCCCTTTGGAATAAGCAAGTACAGTACCCGTTGCGTCATCAACAACAATAAAGCTAAGTCCATTTTTTGCTATATCCTCACTAAACGCCATGGCTGTTTTTTCGTCAGGAAAAGGGACGTTTAAATCGCCATCATCCGTCTTATTAGGAGCTTGATACCAGGATTCTTGACTGAATTTTTTTGTGTATAAGTCAGAGGCTTGCTCCAAATCCCAGCCTTCTCCTTTAATCACTGCTTTAACGCCTGGGGCAATAGGCTGAGCCGGAGGAGATTTTTCAACCGCCGCAGTTGGATTAATGGTATTCCACAGCTTTGCTTTCATTGAGGTGAATCGGGTGGGGTATTCTTCAGCCAAAACTTTAATTTTACCTCGTATTATCGCTTGATTTTGTAGAATTGCTTTTGCTTCTTGTTTGAAATTATTTAAGGTGACCGACTGAAACCAAGGCCCGGCTTGCTCTAAAGGAAAAAGTTGCTTTTGAACTTCACTATCCGATATATTTTTTTTGTTAACACGTTGTATAACACTAAGTTTTTCTTTAAAAAGTGAAAACGCTTGGTTTAATAAGCCTTCTTGACTTAAATACAGCGTGTATACCTCATACAGTTTCTTTTCGTTTGTTTCATTCTCTTTTAGGCTGCGAATGTTTTTAGCTAAAATAGGTGCCGATTGCTCGAGCATTGCGGCCATTTGGTCTCGCGTATGCTCGAAAGGTGAGGATACGATGTAAACTTGTTCAGAACTAATCACAACAGCATGATCTCTCTTCGTAGAGCTGTCGTCTGACCCAATAATAACCACCTCTTTTGTTTCAATAGCATGGTTAGATTTATGCGTGCCATCAAGAATATCAACAAAGTCGAGCATACCTCCTTTCGTGTAACCGTGACGTTTTTTTACAGGACTTGGAGCAGTCGCGCATGTTTTATCTTCTGTTTTATACGTAGAATCAGCACTAAACCGCTTGCCACCCAGCGCTACTTGCTTCAGTCCTTCTAACTCAAAAACGTCTTCTTTCCAAAGATTGACCAGTTTTCCTTTAGCAATCTTATTACGTGTATTGGCATCATAACCACTTAGCCTAAGATGAGCGATTGCTTTACTCAGGGCTGTAAAATCTTTGATTTTATTCGATGGTAGAGCAAGCTTACTTTGAATAACGCCCCAGTCTTGAGCCCGCTCCATCATTTTATTTGAATCCAAATGACCGCTCACCAGTTCAATATCCATAACTTCAGATTGTTTGGTCATGGTACAGCGGCTTACAAGCCCCCCTTTATTATAGGCGGTGCCTGCTTTTGCCCATGGGTTTCGTCTCGCTTCTTGGACTGAGTCAGTATTAACTTTTATATCATTTTTATGGATAATAAAACTGGCCATACCCGTATTTCCAAATACGGCATTTTGGATATCATCAAAGCTTTCTGCTTTCGTTGGTGTTGCCATTTGTCCCACGAGCGTAACGGAATACTGCCCTAAATTCGCATCTATTAATGCCTGTTCGAGTTCTTTCTTAGCCTTACTAAAATGGACTTCTTGGCAATTAATAGCACAAAAATCAAGACCTGCTTTACCGTTACCATCACGACAAAGCAGCTCGGCAATACGCTTGCTTGCATGCATACCTAAAGTGCCATTGCCACAATTCGCAGTAACTGCTCGATACTTAAGCATAAAAACCTTTCAATCTATGCATTACTTAATTACTTATACTATAGACTAATCATGAGACCAATCATGCCTGTTGATAAGTGTTTACCACAGGTAAAAATCAAGAATAATCATACTTACCCCGCAGGTAACAGGAAATTAACAAGAAAAACCCTGTTGGTTTCAGGCGTTTTCTTGTGTTTATCCACAAATTCTGGGGATAAGACTGTGTGGAAACTGGGGTATGCTGTGAGCGTTGCTATTACGAACCACAGCTGCATTAATGCAATACCCCGAAACATAAATTTATGTTATACGTTACTGTGGCGAGCAACCTCTATTTCAGACGCCTCTCTCTCTCCATCATGATTCAACAAACGATAATCACTCGCGCTATCATAAGATAACAAAGGACGACAGGTAACACATAAGAACAGCATAGATGCAACACCACCTATGGCTAACGCTGGATACAAATAATTTTTATACGAATAATCTCGGTCACAATCATCATCAGAACAAGCTGTTTCACTTGGGTTCGCCATAGCATACCCCATCCCGGTTAAAGCAATCATTCCCACGGTATTACTAAATTTCTTGATAAAATCCATCACGCCCCATCAGATCAAAAATAAAACACCACACGCAGTCAAAAGACCTTACGCAATAATAAGGCCCAACATAGTGATCATTATATTTACTTTTTATTTACTTTGATTGCAAACGTGAACAGTCTAGTCTTTGACTTTATCGAGGCCCATGGCTAGCACATAGGTTCGAGTGATTGGATTTTTTTAAAATCATGTACATTGATAATATCACAGACATTTTCGTTGCCCGAATAAGCGATAAGTGCAAGCCCGCTTTTCAGCTGGGCTATGAGCTGTTGCTTCTTTGTTTCTATAGCCGTTTCATGCTCACCATAATCGGTTCCATCGCGTGTAATAACCTCCATAATAAGGTTATCTAGGGCTTCTTTACTTAATAACTCATGATTAATTTCGATCATAGGTCATGCTCTTAGATCACTTGAACATCTGTTGCAAACACGCCTTTTTCACCTTGTTTTAGTGTGTAGCTAATGTGTTGCCCTACTTTGAGTTCTTTGTAACCTGATGCTTGAACTTCAGAAAAATGAACAAAGATTTCTTGGCTATCTGTCTCTGATTTTATAAACCCATACCCTTTGATTTTGTTAAATCGTATAACTGTACCTTTGTGCTGCATGATGTTTTCCTAATATTTACGCTTGTACATAAAATAGAAGTATATCATTTAATCCATAGCCCATGAATATAACCACGCCATCTATTTGGGCAGTATAACCAGCCCCCTCAAATCACCGAGCCTGTGGATAGTAAATAATCACAGACAAAAACCAAGGTAAATAAGGCCTACCAGTCAAACAACAGGAAACTAACAAGATAAACCCTGATGACTTCAGGGCTTTTCTTCTGCTTATCCACAAATTCTGGGGATAAGACTGTGTGGAAACTGGGGTATGCTGTGAGCGTTACTACACCTAGGAGATGTTACAAACCTGACTTTTATCATCATGTGCTTTTTCATCGTTAGAAACAAAGTCATGCTTGCATTTGTGTAGATAGGTAAGAGCAATAACATCTAATCCAGATTTGTAAGATGCTAAATCCTCTGAATATTCAGGCATTACCTGACGACGCATTTTATTCTTTGCTTCATGATAGTAACGACTATCTCGCTCTAAACTCGACGCCCCTGGTAAGCTGGAAAAAAACGTCACGTGATCATGTGCAACATCTGGTTTATAACTAAACAGACCTAAAGCTTCTTGTCTGATACTTTCTATTTCCTGATATAGCGGGTGCGCTACACATATCTCTCGAAGATTCTGTGGCAGTGAATTTTTTACTCTCTCAATTTCAGTTGTATCATTGCTGTATACAAAAATATTTTTTAAATTTACACAGCCCATAAATGCAGACGCATCAAAATTTACATCTTCGTGTATGATGACCTGAGTTAGACCACTGCAGCGCCAAAAGGCACATTTCTCTAATGTTATCCCAGAAGAAATGTTAAGTTGTGTCAAGCTGACGCAGCCTTCAAATGCATGCTTACCGATAACGATTCCTTCTGGGATAACAAGAGCCTTTAAATTAATACAACACGCAAACGCAACATCATGAATCATGACATCATCAGGAATACTAAGATGCGTTAGATCCGTGCATTTTACACATGCCTCTTCACCAATCGTTGTCGCATGCCCAGGGATAATAAGTTGGCCGTTCACGATATCGTTATTATCAATACGTACTAAGACATTATTTTCTAACTGCATAATATAGATTCTCAACAAGCCAAGAAATGGGCCTTAATTATACACACAGACTTAATTAAGTCAAATTTATCACTTCATGTACGCTCTCCCTATGCAAACTATTTATAACAATCACAAAAACATCAAAAAAACCTGCGGCTACCCGCTGTAGCGGGTATTGTGGCGCAAATAAAACAGATGCATAGAGCGTGGTTGATCTTTGCAAGGTGGCATGATGATATAACGTAACTACGAAAGCAGTACGTTAGGCTGGCTTAAATTTACCAAATCCAGTAGATAAGCGGCGTGGCGACAACTAAAATAATTAACTCAAGCGGCAAACCGATACGTCCGTAATCAAAAAACTGATACTTTCCTGGCCCCATGACGAGTAAATTATTCTGATGCCCAATCGGCGTTAAAAACGCACACGAAGCACCTAAAGCAACAGCCATAAGCAGTGCGTCAACGGATATATTCATGGCTTGACCTAAACTAATTGCGATGGGCGACATGATAATCGCTGTGGCTGCATTATTAATGAAATCAGATAAAACCATGGTGATGAACATTAACAAGCCAATAACTAATGCAGTAGGAAGCTGATGAGAAAGCCCTAGAATAAAATCCGTAATCAGTGCTGCCCCACCTGTCTGGGTAAATGCATTACCTATTGGGATCATCGCTGCTAAAAAAATAATCATGGGCCAATCAAACCGCTCCTGAATATTTCTTACGACACTACTATCGAACAGCATCATTAAGATAGCTGCCGCTGTAAAGCCAATTTCAACAGGTAAAATAGAAAATGTTACGAGTAAGATCATGGCAGAAAAAATCATTAATGGAAAAAATGCAGTTATACCTGCTCTCACTTGGGTTGTGGTATGTTTTAAAGGAATCAAACCAAGCGTGTCGAGTTTGTCTATGATGCTAGGTTTTTTATATTGTATAACAACTAAATCTCCTGGCTGTAATGCCATATTTTTAATATGCTTCACTTCTGTTTTACTTGATTTGGATATCGCAATAATTGTAAATTTATAAAGTCGTTTGAAGCTTTCACAATCAAATACCTTGCCTTTTATATTAGACTGGGCCGGAATAACAGCTTCAATTAAATACTCTCGATGCAGACGCGTTTTACCTCGTTTTCCGATCGAATTAACGACAACAACCTCACGGTTGTCAAATAAATTAAGTAATTCATCGATCGTTGCTTCAATAATAAAATGATCGCCAGATTTAATAACTAACTCGGAAGATAATTTAACTTTTCTGTTTTTTCTCACCAAACCTTTAATTTCAATCATTTGCTCGAAATTATTTCTAATATCTTTAAGTGATGCACCAACCCATTTTGATTTTGAATGGATCAGTATTTCACAGGCATAAGGTACTTTGGTGGTTCTGCTTTTATTTTTTTGCCGGGGTAAAAAACGCCAACCGATGAGGCCAATAAAGATGACACCTAAGATTGCCGTTGGCAAACCCACATAGGTAAAATCAAATATACTAAAAGACTGCCCTAATGCTTGAGCACGAAAATTCGCAACGATTAAATTCGACGGTGTGCCAATTAATGTAATCATACCGCCCAGTGCTGACGCCATGGCGATAGGCATTAAAAGATAGGAGGGTGAACGGTTATTATTGACTGCGGTCGCTATACTTACCGGCATCATCAGCCCAAGCGCCCCAATATTATTCATAAATGATGATAGAAATGCTGTAACTAAACTAAAAGAAAAAACATGTAATGATCGCGTGCGCGTAAAAACGTCAAGCCTACTAATCAAAATTTCGAGCACTTTCGAGTCAGAGATAACACTGGTGATGATCATAATGCTTGCAACGGTAATAACCGCAGGATTATATACGCCAGAAAATACTTGATCTAAAGGAACCAGACCAAGCATCGTCGCAATGGCTAAAGCTAAGATAGCCGTAACATGAAAAGGCCATTTTCTCCATATAAAACTTAACATGGTTACTAATAATATTATAATAACCGAGTATGGCCTGTATTGAGCAAATAACATGATAGCTCCGCTTTAGAGATAAAGAAATAATGTGAGACAACCACCTTGTATGAATCTAACGCTACCACAAAAATATAATGAAATTCCAATAAAATACATGAAGAAGCGTTCCATATTTGTGTTCCCATAAGCAATCCCTTATACTTTCAACTTGCACTAAAATAGAGCTAACATACCGATGATACCGATGATACCTATTGAAAAATTTCTATCTGAACATTTATGGACCCTCAATGTCGTTTTGACACTTGTTTGCACGACAGCCGTTCACTTATTTTCTTCACGCATCATACGGAAATTAGCAACCAAAGCAGAACAAAAACAGCTGCTTTACCCTGAAGCGTTATTAAAAGCACTGTACAAGCCGACCGCATTTCTTATTTGGCTACTTGGAGTATCCATTGCTCTCGCGATTATCTTTTCAAGCCATCCAAATGCCGTGCTTGCGGCCTATCTTGTCCCCGTCAAGAAATCCGGCATTATTTTCGCAATTACTTGGGCGACGTTACGCTTTATCCGTAAAGTTGAAACACTCACGATTGAAAGTGCTCCGACACAAAATTCAGATGTTGATGAAACCATGGTTCACGCCTTGGCCTTGCTTTTTACAATTACCGTTGTTGCAATTAGCGGTATGGGCATCATGCAATTATTTGGTCTCCCTATTTCTGGCTTATTAGCCTTCGGGGGTATTGGTGGTGCCGGGATCGCATTTGCTTCAAAAGACTTACTCGCGAATTTTTTTGGCGGACTTGTGGTTTACACAGATAAACCGTTTAAAGTAGGAAACTGGATCCGATCACCTGACAAAAATATCGAAGGTATGGTGGAGCATATCGGTTGGCGTGTCACACGTATCCGTACATTTGATAAAAGACCACTCTATGTCCCTAATAGCTTTTTCTTAAATATTAGTGTTGAAAATGCTTCGCGTATGCTTAATCGGCGTATAAAAACCATGATTGGTGTACGTTACGAAGACGCGTCTAAAATTGCGATGATCGCCGAGCAGATGCAAAAAATGTTGAGTGAACATCCTGGTGTCGATAAAAAACAACCCTTTATGGCAAGCTTTCTTGAATTTGGACCGTCGTCACTTGATATTCAATTAGATGCATTTACCAAAACAACCAAACGCATTGAGTATCAGGTCGTACGTCAAGATATTTTTCTAAAAGCCTTAGATATTATCAAAAACAACCAGGCCGAATGTGCATACCCCACACAAACACTTTTCCTCCAGCAAGATAATTAATATGAAAATCATCATACTTGCGTAAACTCGCGCCTGAACTATATTTAAGACATACACATCAAAAAGAGATAAGTATGTCTAATTTCATTCGTATGAAAGCCAATGCGTCGGGACACGTCAACATCACCCTAGATCTAAGTTTGTATATAGAAACCTATGAAAAGGCTTACGGACTAAGCCGGCCCGTTGGGCCTGAGCAAGATGATGCCATCACACAATTTGAGCGACTCACCATTGAAATGTATGGGCAACTTGAAGGTGTTTTAGGCCAAATCCATTGGATCGATGCACTTGACCTAGCAACTCAAAATTTAGAGCAATCACAGAAAGATGATATTGCACAATCGCCTGCCGCTCGAATGATGGACAACAGTTTTATTGAAATTATCAAAAATAGTATGGATGAATGCGTCTCAAGATATTACGACAGCAACCACAGCGTAAAACCGATGATGCAACTTGGTCTTGATGTTGATAATACAAGTAACCCCGATCAAGTTTTAATACAAATCACAGACGCTGGTCGTGGTTTTCCCGATAGTTTTTTGAGTAAAGTAAACACACAACAAAACCGAGATACGTATGTTAATACGTCACGCGGCTCACAAAAACAAAAGCAAATGGATAGACCTCCATTATTTGGTGGGCAAGGCCGAGGATTACGCATTTTAATTGCTGCTGAAGATGGTGACGTGCTCGAACGCTCAGGTAAGCGTATCCATCGTTTTACAAAACCTGAGGTTTCATCCATTGAATTTGATAACATCATCGATACAAGCGGCCATGTCCAGGGTGCGCAAATCACCGTGACAACGTCCATCGAACCTCAAGAAGAATTAGTCTGGAAAGCATCAAAAATAAAAGAACAGCTACACGCGGATATGCGTGTAAACGCGACACCAAGCCCTTCAGGGTCAGAGGCTACGACGAATGAGAGCCCCAGCAGCAGCCGTAGCTCACCTCCCATGCTTGATTTAGGTTTATTGGATGATGAGGGTGAGGATGAGGATGAAAACAATAGATTCTCACCTTAAATTTAGCATAGCCATCACCCGCTTCGTCATTATTCTAAACTCGCTGCAAACTCAGCGTACCGACCTTTGTGATCAAGCACAAAGCCGCCTGGTTTGAAATATAAAATACGTCGCGCGATTTTATGAAGAAAATAACGACTATGACTCACAAAAATAACCGTACCTGTGTAGCTTACCAAAGCTTCGGCGAGCGCTTCAATACTCTCAAGGTCCATATGATTGGTCGGCTCATCTAAAATTATCACGTTGGGTGATTCAAGCATAACTTTTGCCAGTAATAAGCGCGCGGCTTCGCCACCACTTAAAGACAAAATATCTTTATGCACTTCATCTTTGGTAAACAGCATGTTCCCAAGTGTTTTTCTAATTTGTTGATCATCAGCCCCTCGCGTGACTTCTGTTAGCCAATCTATCGCGCTGATATTACGATTGAGAAGCTCATGATGGTCCTGAGAAAAGTAGCTAACACGTGCTTCATGCCCCCAGTTTACTTCACCTGTGTCTTGTTCCAAATGCCCTGCAATAATTCTCATCACCGTTGATTTACCAATTCCGTTGACACCCATGATGCCAACTTTTTCACCGCGAGTAATGCGAAAGCTAAGTTTTTCAAATAATGTTTTATCTTTAAAGCTTTTCTTTAAGCCGACAACATTCAGTAATTCTTTACCTGACGGACGTGCGGGTACAAATTTAAAATTAGGAGCAATACGCGAAGAATTTTTAAGATCAGGAATTTCAATTTTTTCAATCATCTTCATGCGTGATCGCGCTTGAGCTGCTTTTGAAGCTTTGGCACCAAATTTATCAACAAAACGCTGCATATCTGCAATTTTAGCTTCCGCTGATTTTTTCTCAACCGATTTTTGTTCTTGAATCAACGCTTTTTCTTTCAAAAACTGCGCATAATTACCTTTGTATGAACGAACTTCACCAAAATCAATATCAAGAATATAATCAGATAAATTATTAATAAAATCAACATCATGTGAAATAAAGACCAACAAGCCTTTGAATTCATTCTTTAAAAACTTTTCAAGCCAACGAATCGATAAAATATCTAAATGGTTTGTGGGCTCATCAAGCAGCAACAGTGAAGGTTTTTGGAATAAAGTTTTAGCAAGTAAAACGCGTAGTTTATAACCGCCTGATAAAGCTTTAAGAGGCTTATCAAAATATTTACGTTCGATACCAAGCCCTTCGAGAATACTTTCAGCATCTGACTCGGCAGTATAACCATCATGGTGAGCAACAATTTCTTCGAGTTCAGCAAGCCTAAATCCGGCTTTATCATCCCAGACTTCGCTAGCAAATAATGCTTCTCGTTCTTGAAAAGCATCCCAAAGCTCGGCTTTGCCTTGTAGTACAATATCGCGAATAACCACGTCTTCATAACGAAATTGATCTTGTTTGAGCCAGCCTACGCTTGCATCTTTAGGAATCATTATGTTACCGGAAGTTAGCTCTTCTTCTCCGGTGAGTAATCTAAAAAACGTTGACTTACCGCAGCCATTCGCGCCGACTAAAGCATACGAATTACCTGTGTTCATGTGGAGGTTTACATCTAAAAAAAGAAGTTTTCTACCATAGGTCATACCTACATTTTTTAAAGCGATCGTACACGGGTTACTCATTACATTCCTCTATATTCATGGCATCATGCTGTTTAAAACATCATCTTTATCGATAAATCGATGCTTCAATGCCCCTACTGTGTGTAAAGCGATAAGCCCCAGCAAAATATAAGCAATGAAATAATGAGCCTCACTCATCCAGTGGGCCAACGCTTTATCAGGTAAAATACCTGGGAATGGTACACGTAACCAACCAAAATAGACAGGTATTTTATTAGACGCTGTTGCCATTAACCAACCAGAAAGTGGCATGGCGAACAAAAAAAAGTACAAGCTATGCTGTACAAATCGCGCCAAAAAATATTCCCAACGTGGCATAGATTCAGGTAACTCGGGCTTTTTTAACAACACAGTCCATATTAATCTTAAAATCATCAAACAAAGCAAAGTAAGCCCTACTGATTTATGGAGCATGTAGGCCGTTGGTTTTATTGCGCTGGGTATATAACCCAAGAGAAAACCAACAAACAGCATGCCAAAAACAAGTAAAGCAACCAACCAATGCAGGTATTTAAATCCCTGTGAATACGCAAGAACATCCTTGTTCTGAACCACCATGGTTGATCTCCTTGTTAATTATCCGTGTTGCATTTTTTGGTTTCATCTGAGCGCTGTACGGTGGTCTGAGTTAGATCAACCAACTCTCGAATAGCCACAAAAAACATGGTGTAATTGAGCACGCTACTTGAGCGTAGCTCCGCTACCATTTGATGCCAACGCGCAATCAAAGCTTCATGGAGCAAAGACCAAGCCTGAAGGCCATGTTGATTCGCCTGATTATTAGCATCAAGTTGAAGAATAGCCGCGGTTAATTCACGTTGTTGCAAATCTAAATCATCGCGTAGGGCTTCTCGTGACAAGGCATCCCATTGATTTTCAACAGGATGCTCGATTAAATGCTTACGCACCCAAGTCAAATCTAAAAAAGTACCGATTGCAAAATACATTTTACCCACGTGATCCACCGGTATATTTTGCTCATGTGATATTTCAATAATATCCATCGCAAAAAAGAGCGCGCCATTTGACGTAATCTCATAAGCCATACGTTCTGGAACACCTAGACTACGATAATGCTCAGCTTCTTTAATATACGCTTCTTGACCGTTATCACCGAGCGATGCAGGAAGCGATTTTTTCAACGTCTCGAGACTCTTCGCATAACGATTAATGGTCTCTTCCATTTCAAGATGCATACGTTTGCACCGCAAGAACCAACGCGTTGTTCGCCGTAACAAGCGCACACAGCTGATGATCACTTCGGTTTGATGTTCGGCTTTAATCGAGGAACTTAAATCTTCAATTTCCTGCCAAATAGAACACATGTTAAATATATTTCGGGCGATCATGTAGGCACGAACAACGGCGGAAGCTGGAGCTCCTGTTTCATTTTGTAATCGAAAGACAAAACTAAAGCCCATTTCATTAACAATAATATTGCTTAATTTTGTAGCAATAATTTCACGCTTCAAAGGATGCTCTTGAATTGCTGATTTAAAACGTACTTGCAACGGTTCAGGAAAAGATTTAAGCAAATAGGGCAATAAACACGGTTCTTCTGGCACATCTGAAGCTAAGATAGCTTCTTTCAGCTGAATTTTACTGTAACAAAGAACAACACTAATTTCTGGGCTAGCCAAGCCTTTCCCACTTAATTTTCGCTCGTTTAATATTTTTTCATCGGGTATAAATTCAAGAGCTCGATCAAGTCTTCCTGAGTCCTCTAAAGCACTCAAATACCGCGTATGCAAATCAAATGCACCTACAGATAAGTTGACTAAAAGACTAATAGCTTGAGTTTGTAAAATATTATCACGCAACACTAAATGCGCAACTTCATCGGTCATCGAAGCGAGTAATTCGTTACGTTTAGGCAGTGTTAATTTTTTAGCTGCAACCAAACGGTTTAACAAAATTTTAATATTAACTTCTTTATCCGAGCAATTAACACCTGCTGAGTTGTCAATAAAGTCGGTGTAAATTAATCCTCCATGAAGAGCATATTCAATACGTGCAAGTTGAGTAAAACCTAAATTGCCACCTTCGCCAACCACACGGCAACGTAACGCTGTTGCATTAATCCGAATCGCATCATTGGTTCTATCACCTACTTCAAATGCGGATTCTGATGTGGCTTTAACAAACGTACCTACCCCGCCACTCCAAAGCAAATCAACTTCGGCTTGCAGCATCACACGAATTAATTCATTAGGCTCAATCGTATTCTGCTCGATCTTAAATACACGCTTCATTTCTTTACTGACAGCAATCGATTTCGCTGTTCGGCTAAAAACACCTCCGCCTTTTGATATCAGATGTTTATTATAATCATCCCAGCTTGAACGTGGTAAATTAAATAAGCGCTCACGCTCTTTAAAACTTTCAGCAGAATTGGGTAACGGATCCACAAAAATATGCATGTGGTTGAATGCACCCACAAGCTTAATATGCTTAGATAGCAACATGCCATTTCCAAAAACATCCCCGGCCATGTCTCCCACACCCACCACCGTGAAATCAGTGGTCATGATATCCATACCCACTTCATAAAAATGCCGTTTAACAGACTCCCAAGCCCCCCGAGCTGTAATCCCCATTTTTTTATGGTCATAGCCAATCGAACCACCCGACGCAAATGCGTCACCTAGCCAAAAGCCGTATTCATTTGAAATGCTGTTCGCAATATCCGAAAACGTTGCGGTGCCTTTATCTGCAGCGACCACGAGATATGGGTCATCATCATCATGACAAATAACGGCGCTGGGTTTAATCACCTCACTTTCTTTATAATTATCTGTGATATCCAACAGTGCGCGAATAAATTGCTTATAACATGCAATCCCTTCTGCTTGTATCGCTTCACGTGATCCATCGAGAAATATACGTTTAACAACAAAACCACCTTTCGCACCACTCGGTACAATCACCGCATTTTTAACTTGCTGTGCTTTCATGAGGCCAAGGACTTCTGTTCTAAAATCTTCGTGTCGATCTGACCAACGTAGCCCACCACGTGCAACTTTAGAACAGCGTAAATGCACCCCTTCAAATGCTGGGGAATAAACAAAAATCTCATACAATGGATAAGGCTTTGGCATACCAGGTATAGCTTTGCTATCAAGCTTAATCGCAATATAATTTTTAAGCTTGTCATCAGCACTTTGCTGATAATAATTCGTTCGCAACGTATTCATAATTGTATGAACAAACTGCCTAATGATTTTATCTTCATCTAACTTTGTTACATGCTCCAAATCAGCTTCGATTGCTTTTTTTATAGCATTCTCTTTTTTATCACGTTGAGCAATAGGATCAGGGCGAAAGCGCGTTTCAAATAGCTGAACGATTTTGCTCGTAATCCCCGCGTGTTTGACCAAAGCAGATTCGATATAATCTTGACTAAAACCATATCCAATTTGTTTAAAATATTTTGCATAGGTTCGTATCATGACGATTTGACGCCAGCCCATACCGGCAGCAAGCACGAGCTCATTAAAGCCGTCACTTTCAGCATCTTCAAACCAAATACGTTTAAACGCTTCTTGAAAACAAGATTCCAACACCTCGACATCGAACTTACATGCACGTGTGTATTGCATAACAAATTCATTGACCCAAACAACACTGTTACCCGCTAAATTTAACCGATAAGGTCGCTCGCTAATAGCACGCATTCCAAGCTTTTCTAGAATAGGTAGAACATCTGATAACACAAGTGTGAAATCATGCTGATATATTTTCAATCTAAATCGTTCGGTTGAATCATCATCGGACTGATAAAAACGCATACTTAATGGATTTGACTCAGACAAACTTTCCACTTGCTGAAGATCTAACAGCGCTGTTTTAGGTGAAAAATTATTAACATACGTAGGGGGGAACGCGTCTTTATAACGCATAAATAACGAATTGGCTTTTTCTTCGCCTAAATCTTTCAAAAGAAAATATTGTAAGTCATCCGTCCATGAACGCCCAACTTCAATCATTTTGGCTTCGAGCGCTTTAAAATCATAATCAGTTGTGTCATTCGGGTTCAATCGAATAATAAAATGAATTCTGGCCAAAACCGACTCAGAGAAATACGTTGAAAAAGTAATCGTATTCGTCTTAAACGTCTCACTTAAAACGTTTTGCATGGTTTTACGTAGATCTGTATTAAATCGCTCTCTTGGAATATACAAAAGACACGATGCAAATCGGCGGTACAGATCCATACGGCCAAACAAGCGAATACGACGACGTTCTTGCATATGAAAAATACCAAGACACATTTGAAGCAGTTCGTCTTCTGAGCCTTGAATCAAATCATCACGGGGTAATGTTTCTAGAATATTAAGTAAAACTTTTCCTGCATGACTACGTGGACCCATCAACGAATTTTGCATCACTTGTGTTACTTTGTGACGTAAAAAAGGTATATGCTTAGGGTTTGTATTATAAGCCGCCGAGGTATACAAGCCCAAAATACGACGCTCACCAATCACTTTGCCTTGAGCGTTAAATCGCTTAATACCGATATAATCCGTATACGCATCGCGATGAACGGTTGCCAAAGTATTTGTTTTTGACATCACTAAAATACGTGAAGACAAGGTCGATTCACGTGCTTCAGGTGTTAAATTCGTAATATTACGCTCAATTGATGGGTGTAAGCTTTCTCGTAACACGCCAAGCCCTGTATTCGGTAGAGCCTTTAATGTAAGATCTTTCTTCGTTTGCGATAAATCATAATCACGCACCCCTAGAAATGTAAAATGGTGGTCTTCTATCCATTTTAAAAACAATTGCGTTTCTTCTACTTCAAACCTATCCAGTGAAGCTGGAGCAGATTCTAGTTCTTTGATGCTTTCATGGACTTTCTCACGCATTAAAGACCAATCATCAACAACCGCTTGGTTATCTTTTAAAACACGCTCAAGCTGAGTTTTTAATTCATGTAACGTCGTCTCATCTACATCTTGATGAATTTCCATTAGAATCGCGGCTTCTAAAATAACATCAGGGCGTGCTTCTCCACGAAGTGGGTAAATTCCACTCACGACGCGATCCGCACCCCGCTCCACACGCATACCACCAATGTACATAATGAGATGTGATGAAAAACCCAAACGATTTACGGTCATACGTATTGAATCAACTAAGAACGGCGCATCATCAGCAACCACTTCTAATACGGTATATGGGCTCTTCCAACCATTACGTTTAATACAAGGCTTGTATATATCAATGCATGGTTCATCATAGGGCCTAGTTTGAATGGTTGACCAAAAATGAATGGCTGCATGACATAAGTCGTTTATACTCCAGCATTGCAAATCTTCAAGGCCAACTGTGTTATAAAATTGACGGACAAACTCAGAACAAAGCTCCGATTTATTCTTTGGCATTTCACGTTTGACGCATTTAATCACATCGTCAATCAATCGTTCTTTACCCGCTTCAAATGTATATGTCATACCCTCAACCCCTAAGGCTAGATAATTATCTAAATTATTTAATAAATACGTGTGTACCTACATCAACCCAATCGGCTAGTGCCACAATATCTTGATTGCTCATCCGCACACACCCATGAGAACCCGGAACACCTAATACCGTCGTATGAGGTGTTCCATGAATATAAATATAACGCTCCAACGTATCGACATCGCCACCTTGATTACGTCCATTTTCAAGACCTTCTAGACGTAAAATTCGCGTCAAAATCCAATCGCGCTCGGGAAAATTTTGCGCTAACTCAGGGCTATATAATTCCCCGGTCCAAACGCGAGCAACAAACACACTGTTTATCGCATGTTCGGCTCCAATAATACTATGAATTTGATGTAAACCTCGAGGTGTACATTCACTACCCTGCTGTTCTCCTAAGCCATTTTTACCGGTCGATATAGAATAAGTATAGGATAACAAATCATTTTCGTAGCATAACATCTGCTGGTGCTTGCTATTTACTTCAATATGTCGCTTAAGCATAAGCAATACCCACTGTTTTCATATTCACAAACGCAAGAATACCTTCTCGAGCAAGTTCACGCCCAACTCCCGAGTGTTTAATTCCACCAAAAGGTAGACGTGGATCAGACGAGACGCGACCGTTGACAAAGCACGTGCCTGCTTCTAATTTATCGGTAGCAATCATTTCACCATGTGCCTCATCACGTGTAAATACGGATGCACCCAAACCATACTCCGTTTGATTGGCTAGACGAATAGCATCCGACTCATCTTTAGCTTCAATAAGTGCAATCACGGGACCAAATAGTTCTTCGTCAAATGCTGGCATACCCGGTACAACATCCGTTAAAACCGTAGGTGGGTAATAAAAACCGGGTTGCTCTGGCAACACACCACCCAATAAACATGTCGCGCCTTTTTCAATAGATAGAAGCACTTGCTGATGTAATACATCCCGAAGGTCTGATCTCGCCATAGGGCCAAGTACCGTTGTCTCATCCAAGGGATCACCCACCAAATAATCATCAATACGTGTACGAATAGCTTGAAGAAGCGGCTTCATCACAGATTTGACCGCAATAATACGTTTCGCTGCGATGCACACTTGCCCAGTATTATTTAAACGAGAATCAACAATAACACGCGCAGCTAAATCTAGATTGGCATCCTCCAACACAACCGCTGGATCGCTTCCACCTAACTCAAGCACCACGCGTTTTAAATATTTCCCGGCACATGCGGCAATTTGAGAACCGGCATACGCACTTCCTGTAAACGTCACACCAATCACTGCATCATGCGCAATGATCGCTGCAGCCACATCGTTATCAACAATAACGTGTTGAAATACATGCGGAGGGAAACCTGCCTCTAGAAATAATGCCGTAATTGCCTCAGCCGTGCCCGATGAAATAGGAGCATGTTTGAGTAACGTTGTATTTCCGGCAAAAATAGTCGGTGCCGCATATCGAAAAACCTGCCAAAAAGGAAAGTTCCAAGGCATGATAGCAAACACAACCCCCATAGGCTGATAACATATTTTACTTTTTTTCATGTTGGTATCAACATATTCTGTTGCAAGATATGCCTCACCATATTCTGCGTAATGCTCACACACCCAAGCACATTTTTCGATCTCACTTCGTCCTGCTGCAAGTGGCTTACCCATTTCACGCGCCATAAGTGCTGCATAACGCTCACAGTCTTTTCGAAGGCACATCGCAAGGTTAAGTAAACCTTGTTTGCGTTCATGCCATGATGTGTTTCGCCAAGATTGGTAACGCGTAAACGCATGCTCAATGCAGACTTCACTCTCCTGCTGAGTTAGCAACGTGTACGATTGAATAGGCGCTTCAGTCGCCGGATTAATGGTTTGAATCATATTGAATGCCATAACAAAATTAAAAAACTAAAATCTTGTGCTATTATGCATGAATAAGCCTTTTTTATCTCCTAAATTATGATGATTTTATCCAACGCCACGCTCAATAAGCTAAAAAAAATAATTACCTTAAGTACCGCATTATTACTACCCACTTCAGCACTAGCAAACTTTCCACGAGGTTGCGAATCCAGTGGCTTTGGTTTTGACGATCCTTATGTCATTTTTAACGATACAGATCAACAAACCTATTTTCTCATTGAAAATCACTCGGTTCTACCCATAGAGCTCCAACGTGTTGAAACCGAAGACACGTTTATGAGTCCCAAACTAGAAAGTAAACTCAACCCAGCACGATGGTCGGCATTCGCATCGGATATGAGTAATGTTCATTTCCAATGCTTTGCACGTACTCATGGCACACCCACACTGATTAATTGTCGCCAAGCATTAACCGTTTGCCAGTATCCAAGAGCCAAATTTGCTTTAAGTAACAAAGGAACGTACTGGGTTTCGACCAATAAACCACAGCAAAAAATTATCCATGACTCTACGCGTAAAGGTATTTTATTACGCTGGTAACCTAAAAAAACTAAAATAACCACTTATTTAAATAACATAAGGATGAACCATGGTCAAAACAGCCTCCTCCATGCTTCCACTTGGAACACAAGCTCCTGATTTTTCACTGGTAGATGTGGTAACTGGAACTTCTGTAACGTTACAACGATCAGATGAACCTGACGCAGCAACCGTCATTATGTTTATTTGTAATCATTGTCCGTATGTAAAACATTTGAATCAAGCCATTACACAACTGGCACATGATTATCTCAATAAAAATGTTGGGTTTATTGCTATAAATGCAAATAATGCTGAAGCCTATCCCGATGACTCTCCCGAAAACATGAGAAACACGGCTACAGAACAAGGCTACCCGTTTCCCTATGTTTTTGATGAGACACAAGAAGTTGCCAAAGCCTATCAAGCAACCTGCACCCCTGATTTTTTTGTTTTTGATCAGGATTTATTATTAGCTTATCGCGGTCAATTTGACGCATCACGTCCAGGCAATGGTATACCTGCTGATGGCTCATCCATACGCGAAGCACTGGATAACATACTCAGAGGGGAACCTGTACCAGACAATCAGAAAGCAAGCATTGGCTGTAATATAAAATGGAAAAAAGAAAATAGCCCGGAACCGACTATATTTTTACAACCAACATCATGAAATTTAAGCTTAAATTTAATCAAACCTTCTCCCACTAACCGAAGAAGGTTTGATTTATACGCAATAACTAAGCAGCAATAATTTCAACTTGAAGATTAGCAATCACTTCACTATGCACGTGTAACTCAACTACGTAGGCACCAATTTCTTGCAAGGGACCATTTGGCATAACAATTTCACGCTTATCAACTGCAATCGAACGTGCCGCAAGTGCATCATAAATCTCAACAACAGCAACCGATCCGTACAATTTACCTTCGTCAGTCGCTTGCGCGCTGATGGTTAATGTAACATCGTTTAATTGAGCTGCGCGCTGCTCTGCCTTTGCAAAATCTTGTTGTGCTTTTTTCTCAAGCTCAGCACGACGTCCTTCAAACACTGTTTTGTTTGCTTCTGTTGCAAACACAGCTTTGTTTTCTGGAATTAAAAAATTACGGCCGTAACCAGCTTTAACATCAACCACGTCACCGAGGCTTCCTAAATTTTTAACTTTCTCTAACAAAATGACTTGCATCTTATTGCCCCTTTATCCCACTTTCTCTGTCTTTGATGACAGGTATAAGCGAACATTAAATAAACTATCAAAAGCCCCTAACAGTACATACAGGGGTAACATAACCCAAGGTAGTAGTACCGTTGGCACCAACAAAAGCACCAGTACCCCAAGCGGCCGTATTCGTGAAAGAAGACTAGCTGCAAGGCTCAAACCGGCCAGTATAAAATAAAACAAGACCAAAGGTAAGCCATTTATGGCTAAAAAAAGGTCTGAATAGGCGCTCGTACATATCAATATAAACACAGCTAAACTTAGTTTATCGCCCCTAAAATTTAGAAGCTCCTGCTGAAAACCACCAGGATAAAAAAGTTGTGATTGTATCGAACGCGCAAAAAGCAACGGGACCATGGCTGAGAAAGCAAGGGATGCTGCCTGAACACCTAAAAGATAATGAGCAAGCACCAGAGGTGATACCTCGTGTGACTCCCAAAAATCTAAAACATTCACGTCCCCTGAAGCCAAACTGCGCATAAGTGTTTGAAGGTGGTCATACTGGCTCACAATAAAATCAGGCGAAACAACCTGAATAAATAATGCGCCACTCATCATGACCCCAAACAATACCGCTGCGACTGCTCGCCAACTGGAGGTTACTCCCAAGACGATTCCCGCCAAATAACAAGGAACAACATTCAGTACAGCACTGAATACAGCCCCTGAAATCGGAACATTTTTCAACGCCAGCAGCATGTGGCCTACCAGAGCAGGCAACACTAACACGCCAGCTGAGTGCCATCCTTTTCTAAGGGCCACCAAAGCAATCAAAGCTAACGCAAGCCAGCCCATGTAAGGTAACACACTAAGAATAGCCACCGAAGCAAGTGCGTATCGATCTTCATCAAGAACGCGTCTTGCTTGGCGCTGAAAAAGGCCTTCCCGTACCCTTTGCACTGACTTACCTACTTATGACTGTCGCAGTAAGGTATCAACGCTAAATAACGTGCTATTTTAATAGCTTTTGTAATTAAACGTTGTGTACCCGCAGGCGTACCTGTGATTCGACTAGGAACAATTTTCCCACTCTCACTCACATAACCTTTGAGCAAATTCGTATCTTTATAATCAATACCGGTAATAGCATCTGTCGTTGGACGAGCCATTTTTTTACGACGATAATACATTGACATATTAGTTTCTCCCCTTAAGCATCACGTGTTTCTCTGTCTTTTCTGACCATCACTGATTCAGTTGAGACAGCGTCTTTACGGTTGAGAATCAAATGCCGCAGCACAGCGTCGTTAAATTTCAACGTTGATTTCAATTCATCCAGTGCAGTTTGATCACATTCAATATTTAATAAAATATAATGTGCTTTATGCAGATCATTAATAGGATAAGCCAATTGTCGTCGGCCCCAGTCTTCGTTTCGATGAATCACGCCGCCATTTTTCGTAATGATTTCAATATAACGCTCGAGCATGGTTGGAACTTGTTCACTCCGATCGGGGTGAATCATGAACACGATTTCATAGTGTCGCATGTGATTTCCTTGTGGTTAAAGCCTTCGTAATTCACATATTACGTAAAGCAAGGGGTTTAAAAGCGGCCAATCTTAACCGATTTAAACTTAATACGCAATTCGTTATATATGCACGACTCCATGATTTAATTCATCAGAATTGCTCGAGCCTGTATTGGCTGCCAGTGAGTCGTCGGATGCTTTTTTGCTATTTCCTTGATTTGATTGAAAACTATTCGTCGGTGAGCTTGCGTTAGACGTTCCCAAAAAATTCGCATCCAAAAGCTGATCTTCAGAACGTTCCCAGCCATGCTTTAAACTCTGTACATCTAAAGCTTTAATAATTTTTTCGTTGCTCATCCGTGTAAAATCAACGTGATCTCCATTAAAAAGAACGGCGGAAAAAGGCAAGTGAATATTCATTCTCGTGTTTTTCATGGCGGGAAGAATAGCAACTTTCATGGTTTCTGTTAAGCCATACCCTGCTTCAGCAAACGGAAAAAACCATGTTTTTCGATAACTTGACGCGATACGTATGACTTTCTCAAGATAGACTTGAAGTTCTTGATCGCTAAGCGCAGGCTTACGACTAACCTCAGCTATCAGCGCACTTAATAAAGGCCCTTTTCTACTATAAAATCGACTAACGTAACTCATGGATTGGTATGCATTCTCCATTAATTCTTGTAAAGCGTATTTCTGTAAGGCTCGATTACCTTCGGAACTACTTCGACTCAATACACTCGATGTCAGTGATGGCAGAAAATTACGACTCGTTAAATCCTGTCTGTTGCGTCGATAGATTAATTGTAAAAGATTACTGTCTTTATTAAATAATTTATGAACTAATTTATGAATATTCTGAATGTCTTTTTCAGAGTTTTCTTCGATTTTTTCAATAAACTTTGAATCGGTTACCGTACGTTTAGAATCTTTGACCGCCCGTTGAATTTCTTTGAAGTTTTTAATTAAATCAAGCTCCATCGGTAATAAAATTTCTTGAATATAGCGATTTACACCATGCTGACTCTCAATTTTGAAAGGAGCTATCTCCTGGTTTAACAAAATTTGCTCATCCCTAACCCAATCCAAGCAATCGATAAAGAAAATATAGAACACTTTACTTTTAGACAATTGTTTATGCATTTTAAAAACCAGATCAAGAAGCTGAGCCAGGTCCCTCATGCGATCATGCAACGTTGGTAATATATCTAGCTGGGGATTCATATCCGCCGACCCATACATAAAAAGGGACATACAACACGTAAAATAAGCTTTTTCTTCTGTATTACCTGGCACTCTATCTTTTTGGGCTTGATTCTTTGCTTGTTCATTAATGGCTTGAATTTGCTGCCATCCACTACGCGGCATATCAATACCTGCATTTAAATACAGTTCCTCGGTATTATCCAGTCGCATTAAGTCTTCACCACTCAACACATACGACGTTGGGTATCGCGTCGCCATTAACAGCGTTAAAAAAGGGATCAGTCTCCGACCTGCTAATACCGCTTTTTCTTGTGCACCATGTTCTGTAGCACGTAAGTTCTTAAAAAACGTATGGGGATTAAACGGTTGAGGAGAATCGCTGTACACTTCGCCTTGATATTCAACCGGCGTAATAAAATGTTTTTCAAAAATTTTTAATCTTCGAGCAAGCTGACTCGACCATTCGACTTCATGCCCCTCTTCATTACGAAATGCATTTAATTCATCCATTAGTTTTTTTCGATGAGCATGTGATAGATGACAAAAAATGATGAGCACATCAATAAGCGTTGTAGCTGTTTTATTAAGAAAATTTACCTCAGGCACGAGTGTGGCACGACGGCGAAAAGGCTCCAAACGCGAATCATCTGCTTTTAATAAACGCGTTAATGCAGCGAGATCTTTCTTAATCGACGCCGCTGCTGTTTCATCCGGAAGGTATTTTTGTTCACCTGCATCATGCCGTCGATATAATAAAGTAAAAATACCTTTTGTCAGAATATCTAAACTTTTATAAACGCTGTTCGTCAAACTCTCCACATTCAGTTCACACAACTGCTCTGTAGCATACGCACACCTTAAATCCTTGATTAGATCATCCGTTGAACGAATAAAGCCAATCAGGCACTTTTCTTCCTTCGTTTCATTCGATAAACAAGGGGGTTTACTGACATTCAAAATTGAGTTTATATATATCTGGGCACGTGAGCACCGTTCAAAACAATCTTTTGTTGTGGATGGCTTGCCACTCTCTAAGTCTACTTGATGCGATAAACTCCACAGCAAACGACCTAATGCTAATATAAAAATACGGGCTAAGCGCGTTTTTTCAGGCGTTGCTTGAAAAGGTATCAAGCCGGCACTACTTCTCCTAAACCGTGTGTTAATAACACCTAAAACTTCCGGCAACTCAACACTTACAAATAAATTAATGTCTGTACGCACTTCATCAAGCATGCTGGGGTTTGCCAGAGATGGCGTTGCATCTTTACTTACGATATATAAAGGAAGTACACGGTAATACGTTTTGTCTTTGATGTTTTTCGTTTCTTGTTTCGTCAATCCTAAATAGCGTATTAACCAAGAGGCTTCAGCGTTATTTGCAAGCTCATAAAAAGCTTTCATACTTCGTTCTTCGCCTGATAGATCCCCTAGCCTAGGTACGCTAAAAGAAGCAAACTCTGCATCGATTTCGTAATCTAAATCATTATTTTTATCTTGGGCTATCTGGATTTTATCTGAGACACGATCAAACACGTATTGCAAACCTTTGAAGGCCGTTTTTATCGCAGCTTCTTGTAGCGATTGTGAATCAGATACATCCGATAGAACGCGCCTTAAATTACCCGAACTGGAGAATTGCTTACGGTAATTTTGTGCATCCTTCTGAATATTTTTTAAGTCTAATGGCTCTCCATCCTCACGATCACGCAAAAAGGCTGCTTGTAAAGCCAGCTCAGTCGCTTCATCCTCTTCTTTACCCATGATGCATTCATCCATAAATACAAAAAGCGTACACTTATATCAACCGGTCTTATCGGTATTGTCAACCACAAGTTTTAAACTGGTTTGTTTTCGACCTTGAGAAAAATGATAGGCTTTTTGATCACGATACACTTCAAATACACGGTAAGGCTGATTTGTTTTACTGTCGATAAGCTCAACATCTTCGCCCGCATCATCCACAAGCGTCAAAGATAAATGAATCTCTCTAAATTGTCCGATTTGATAACGCTCTTTGAATAATTTAATCACGCTAATCAAACTATCCGAGGCTTCTAGGCCATCGTGACGACCATCAAAAATAATTTCCATGCTCCTCCCCTTTGAGCTAAAAGCTCAATAACTAAAACAACGAACAAGCAACTTAGTCTAGTTAACGGCAGGTATTGACAATGCTTTAAATTTGAGCTTTATTAAGATAGTCTTCTCCTACAAAGTGCAGGAGAAGATGCCCGTAGGGCGTATGAGGATTGAGACTTAATTACTATAATACAAATCAAACTCAGCAGGATGAACCATGGTTCTTAAATAATCAATGTCGGCCTGACAAAGTGCAATATGTGCTTCAATTAATTCTTTACTGAACACATCACCTTCTAACAAAAACTGATGATCACGTTGCAATGCACTGATCGCTTCATCTAAAGATCCCGCAACATGTGGAATATCCATAAGCTCTTCAGGAGGTAAATCATAAAGATTTTTATCCATAGGAGCTCCAGGATGAATTTTATTTTTAATGCCATCAAGACCAGCCATCATCATCGCAGAAAAAGCTAAATACGGATTTGCCGTAGGATCAGGAAAACGCACTTCGATACGGCGTCCTTTCGGTGAGGAAATCACAGGAATACGAATAGAAGCCGAGCGATTACGTTCCGAATAAGCTAATAAAACAGGTGCTTCAAAGCCTGGCAATAAGCGCTTATAACTATTAATCGTAGGATTTGTAAAAGCATTCAAAGCGCGGGCATGATGAATAATACCGCCAATGTAATGGATCGCCATTTCAGACAAACCACCGTATTCATCACCGGCAAATATATTAACGCCGTCTTTTGCTAATGATTGATGACAATGCATACCACTGCCATTATCCCCAACCAATGGTTTAGCCATAAACGTCGCTGTTTTCCCATGAATGTGCGCAACATTATGAACAACATATTTTAAAATTTGCATATCATCCGCTTTTTCAACCAAGGTTTTATAGCGGGTTGCAACTTCACACTGGTTCGCCGTTGCTACTTCATGGTGATGCGCCTCAACCATAATATTTAGACTTTCTAGCGTTTCAGAGATTGCTGAACGAATATCTTGTGATGAATCAACCGGAGGTACAGGAAAATATCCGCCTTTAATTCGTGGCCGATGACCGACATTACCGCCAGCAACAACTGTTCCAGAATTCCATTGCGCCTCCTCAGAATCGATTTTATAAAACGCGCCACTGATTCCCGTTTCCCAACGTACATCATCAAATAAGAAAAATTCAGGCTCTGGACCAAAAAAGACTTCATCTGCAATACCTGTTGAGCGTAAATAAGCTTCAGCACGCGTCGCAATCGAACGCGGATCACGGCTATACCCTGCCAATGTTTTTGGATCAACAACATTACAACGTATAAACAACGTTGCTTCTTGATAAAAAGGATCCAGCAATATACTAGAAAGATCGGGTAAAAGCGTTAAGTCAGACTCGTGTATCTGCTGCCATCCCCCAAAAGATGAACCATCAATCGGCTTACCATGTTCAAGCAATGTTTCGTCCAACGCACCCACTGGAATAGTGATGTGTTGTTCTTTGCCTCGCATATCTGTAAAGCGTAAATCAATAAATTTTGCTTCATGGCGTGCAATTGCATCACGCACCTGATTGACCGACATTATCTTTCTCCTAAAGATGGATGAGCTATTTTTATTATGTGACTAACGGTATCCAAACAAAGTCTACACGAACGATTGATTAAATAATATCTATAATAATATCTATAATAATATCTCATATGACATCCCCGCCATAATCCATTAGACTAAACACAATATAAATAAAATAATTAAAGTATCATGGGCGCTTATCAATATTCGGCACTTAAGCATTCGGGTAACACTTCGAAAGGTGTTATTGAAGCCGATTCGCCCTCACATGCAAGGCAGCTACTTCGGCAGCAAGGCTTAATTCCAACCCATGTCAACGTTGTCTCAAAAAAACGTGGTGCCCATGGTAAATCCCAATTTAAAGCTAAAGATTTAACGCTGTTCACGCGTCAACTCGCAACACTTTTATCGGCAGCTATTCCTTTGGATGAGGCACTGCGTGGTGTGAGTGATCAATCTCAAAAATCACATGTCCAACAACTCGTGATTGGTGTGCGTGCAAAAGTGCTTGAAGGCTACGGTTTAGCACAAGCGCTCGGTGAATACCCGCATGCATTTCCTGAACTATATCGGGCGACCGTTTCTGCTGGCGAACAAACAGGAAGCTTAGACGATGTCTTAAATAAACTCGCTGATTACACGGAACATCAGCAAGAAACACAACAAAAAATACAACAAGCGCTTATTTACCCAACCTTGATGCTTGTGGTATCTATCACTATCATCGGTTTTTTATTGGCGTTTGTTGTTCCCAAAATTATTGCTGTTTTTGCAAACAGTGGTCAAGAATTACCTGCTGCAACGCGCATTTTAATTGCATTCAGCGAAGGTATTCAATCTTGGGGCTTGTATGCCATTGTTGGTATTATTATTTGCATTGTTATGTTTAAGAAGGCATTAAATAACACGCAAATTAAACTGCGCTGGCATCAGTGCTTATTGCAAACTCCAGGTATCAAGCATTTGATTATCACCACAAACGTCGCACGTTACAGCCATACCTTTGCGATTCTATTTGCCGCAGGCGTGAGCGTATTGGAAGCCATGCGGGTAGGAACAAGCCTTATCACTAATCTGATTATGCGAGAAAGTTTTGCTCTTGCAGCCACACACGTCAAAGAAGGCATGCCTATCAGTCAAGCCTTAGAGAAAACAACTTTTTTTACCCCCATGGCCACGCATTTGATGGCCAGCGGTGAGAAAAGTGGTAAAATTGCGGAGTTAATGGAACGAACCGCGGTTTATCTTGATCGTGAAATTCGTCGCTTAATCGATACAGCCTTGACCTTACTTGAACCTTTGGTCATTCTCTTTATGGGCGCTATCATTATGTTCATTGTGCTTGCGACGTTATTACCCATATTTTCGATGGAACAACTCGTAAGTTAAAATTTTATTATTATTTTTAGGAGATGGTAAGTATGCAGCAACAACGTGGTTTTTCACTCATTGAGATCATGGTCGTTGTCGTGATCCTCGGAATTCTAGCTTCACTCATCGTCCCTAAAATTATCGATCGGCCGAATGATGCACGGATTGTTAAAGCAAAACATGATGTGCTTGGCATTCAAAATGCACTTGATCTCTACCGACTGGATAACGGGTTTTACCCAAGTACAGACCAAGGCTTGTTAGCACTAGTCGAAAAACCAACAACAAACCCCGCGCCACGAAACTGGACTCTCTACCTTAAATCATTGCCTAAAGATCCATGGGGCCGGGATTATATTTATTTAAACCCAGGCCAACACGGTGAAATTGATATCTTTACGTTTGGTGCAAGCGGACAACCAGGTGGTGAAGGGACGAATGCTGAAGTCGGGAATTGGAATGCGGACCACTAAGTCCGGATTTACCCTGATTGAGATACTTGTGGTGCTCGTTATTCTTGGGATCACCGCAAGTGTCGCCTTGCTTGCTTTCGGTGACTTTGGAGAAAGCCGCCGAGCTCAAGCAGAGGCCCAGCGGTTCATTCATAAAGTACGTCTTATTCGCCATCAAGCTATTCTAGAAGCCATCACCTATGGCATGAAAATCACGCCCAGCTCCTATCAGATATTTCGTTTTTCTCCACCCAATACATGGACGCCGGTCACCTCCACACTGCTCAAGCCCTATCAATTCCCTAAAAAAATTACACTGTATTTAAATATTAATCCCACAAACCCAACAAGCAGCGCCAGCAATAAAAACTGGGTGGTGTTTCAAGCCTCGGGTGAAATCACGCCGTTTCGAATTAATTTTGGTCTTAATAAACACCCCAATATCGCACATGTTGTGGCAGATGATAACGGGACAACGCATTTAAAATTAGGCCCAGATTTATGATGACCAAACGCACCCAAGCTTTTACGCTGCTAGAAGTGCTTATCGCACTTGCCATTATATCTATAGCACTTACCGCGCTCTTGTTGGTCATGAGCCAAAGCATTCAAGGCACCGAGCGTGTTAAAAATAAAACCTTGTCTCATCTTGTTGCGATGCAAGGTCTTGCGATGGTTCAACTCAAACTAACCCCTGTTCAAAAAACACGAACCAAAACAGAGAAAATCACGATCTTTGGTAATACCTGGTTTTGGCAAGCAAAGAGCTCTGCAACTTCACTTCCTAACATGCAACGCATTGAAATTACCGTAAGCCAACACGCATCAGGCCCTTTTAGCGATCCTCTTGTTGGTTTTGGAGGCTTATAATTTATGTCAAAACCTACAAAATCTAATAAACATAAAGGCTACACGCTTATAGAAGTGATCATCGCTCTCGCTATTTTCGCTATTTTGGGCACCATCAGTGTTGGTTTATTGGGTCGCTCATTTGATACCAGCGCACGCCTCAAAGCCAAAATAGACCCTTTAGCAGAGCTTCAACTTGCTGTGGCACGTATGGATCGTGATATTGCTCAAATCGTTGAGCGTGGCAGCTCATCTTTTGTTGGACAAACAAACTACGCTGAGTTTGTGCGAGGCGGTCTTGTTATTCCTGATGAGAGCGAAGTAAAAAGCACGCTGAAGCGCGTGGCCTTGTTATGTGGAGGTGACGCCGAACTGATTCGAAAAACATGGACACGCGTTGACCCGTTAAATCCCGATGATTTTCAAGAACAAGCTTTAATGCATCACATTGAAAGCTGTGAGTTTTCTTATTTAGATAAAGACAGTACGTGGGTATCTGAATGGCCGATGGCGCCGACAGAAGAGTCCACAGACAAACCACCACCGTTTCCGCGAGCGATTAAACTAAATTTAACACTCAAGAATTTCGGTAGTATCCCCCTTCTCTTTGTTATTCCAGGAGGAGCATGATAAAAATACGGGGCAGCGCGTTGTTATCCGCTTTATTTATTATGACCTTGGTTTCTATTGCAACGACAACCATGACCGTGCAACTGCAACACGCCATCGAGCAAACACGACTTGTGCTTACCACAGACCAAGACACGCTCACCGCAGAAGCTTTAAGATATTGGGCCATGGGCGTTTTAATTAATCCTAAAACACGCGACTTTGGGCGTGATCCGACGATGCTGATTCTAACCGAGGAAGAAAGCCCCATGCCTAAAATTCCAGGCATTAAACTATCCGCTCAACTCTTTGATTTACAGGCCGTGTTTAATCTTAACAATCTAGATAACAATAAATTCAAAACCCCGTGCCATCATTTATTCAACGAAGTTCTTGAGGATGAATCAAAAAAACAGGCTTATCAACTCGTCAACGCAATCAGCAATTGGGTGTCCAACGATAAGAATGATCACAACTTCAATAAATATAATAAGTTTTACGCCAAACAGAAGCCAGCCTATATCACAGCACATCAACCGATGGCGAGCCTAACTGAGCTTAAGCTGATTCAAGGCGTCACGCCAGAGATATATCAAGCCTTATTTTCCTACGTGACTGTTTTACCACCACCCACCAAAATAAATATTAATACAGCACCTGAATTACTCTTGACGGCTTTAGCTGAAGCGAACTCACCCGAAGAGCTCGCCAAGCAAGTACAAGCACTCGTCGATGCACGAGGTAAAAAAGGCATTCAATCGCTCAACCAAGTCAGAAGTATTCTAAGAAATCTTTCAATCGATGTGAATCATGTCACCCTTGAAAGCGAATATTTTTTAAGTATAGGTCAAATCAAAACGCCGTCATTTGAACGCGCGCTTTACAGTGTTTTACATCGTAGCAAAGCACGAGATGGCACCTATTCAGTCCATCTCGTGCAGGAAACCTGGAATACAAACTAATATTAAGCGCTAAATGTATAACGTAACTCAGCCCCTATTAAATTAAACGCAGGCTTAATATCTTGTACATCAATCAAGCTCGAAATAAGATTCATACCACTCACTTGTGCTGAACCATATTGCCAATGTTGATATTTAACACCCAGATCAAAATGATGATAGATAGCATAGAATAAGCCCGCACCCAAATTAAATCCGACTTGATCTTTGTAGTTATTAAATCGTGTAGCTGTTTGAGATGAGGTCGTTTTTTGATAGGTAAACCGTGCGTAGTGAACCCCTAATATACCATAACCTGTTAATTTATCTAACAAATTAACTTTTGGCATCCAGTCATAACCAAAATCAATATTTTGACTAAATCGCCAGTTGCTGGACCCTGTTTGAAATTTCACAGACTCACCTAATTTACTCAGCACAAGTTGATGATCAAATTCCAAGCTACCAATATGAGCCGTTGCACCTAAACCAATTTGTCCGTAACCACTGTTATTCGTATCATTGAAGCTTTTTTTTTCAAATAAATCATCAAATAAATAACCCGTATAATTTGCCTGGAAATTACTACCGTAATACCCACCACCGATCAAAGCATAGGTTGTATTCTTCTGCGCAAGATCAACATCACCCATACCACCAGCAAAGGCAGATAATGAAGCAATAGAACATAATAAAGCGAATGATTTTTTCATTTAATTTAAAATCCTTTTCTTAATGAATTCAATTTTTTTCTTAGATGATTATCTAAAGATATTTAGCTTACTCTGTTCATATGTATGATCCAATCTTTTTAGCCAGAAATTTACTCAGAGGGTGTTTGACGAAGTTTTTTGAGTTTGCCACGCTGTGTCTTCCCCTCCAATCGTTTTTTTATAGAACCTTTGGAGGGTTTTGTTTTTTTACGATGCTTAGGCGGTGTGGTTGCGTGCTTAATAAAACGCACCAGCCGCTCAAAAGCGTCTGCTTTATTTTGTTCTTGCGTTCTGTATTGCTGAGCTTTGATAATAATCACGCCATCTGACGTGATTCTAGAATCACTAATGCCTCGCAATCTCGATTTATAAATCTCAGGCAACGATGACCGCTCAACATCAAACCGAAGATGAATCGCCGAAGAAACTTTATTGACATACTGACCACCCGCACCTTGGGCACGAATAGCTGTTAGCTCAACCTCAGCTAGGGGAATTGTGACATACGGCGTGATCTTAAGCATATTTTCACCCCTATTTTTCAAACAATAGACTCTGTATAAAAATTCTTCATGTCGCTCTATATATAGCATATCATTTTGATAATTTAGATGATGCCCGTCTTGCATATGTTGTTGATACTGCTTATCACCTGTTTCAGCTGCTTGACACAAAAAGCTTGATAATGCTTTGAGCCGATCTATCATAACAAAAGGTAGACTGCGCCGACTCTCATGAGATAAACCATAAGCATCACAAAATAACTTAGCACGCTTGATTTGCTCATCAAATGCACCAAATCCATCAGGACTTGATTGATGTTTAAATGGAGCAAAGCAATAATGATCTGGTCAACCTAAACCGCACACATTTACTTTAGAATTTTCAAACTCAATTG
>CAXBBS010000001.1:0-379549 GCA_963974485.1 uncultured Legionella sp. | reverse complement strand
CTGCTTTAGATTTTACTCTCTTAGCAGGGTGTCCGTCATTTCATGGCAGGATCAGGTGATTTTGTTACCTGCAAAGATTCAGGCGCGACAACATTAATTGGCCCCACAAGCATTACGTTGCGCTAGTGCGTTTTGGTTTAGCTTGAATGATCTTCAAGCCATTCCCAACGCGCATAGACTTCTGAAAGCGTGGCCTCATCTTGGCTACATGCTTCGGTCAGCTTTGTTATCTCATCCGCTGGGCGTTGGTAGAACTCAGGCGCGCCCATCTCGGTGTGCATGGTTTTAATGCGTGCTTCCAATTGTTCGATGCGTTTTGGGAGCTGTTTGAGCTCGCGTTGCTCCGCTTGGCTCAAGAATGATGTTGGTTTTGGTTTAATTTGAGTTGCAGTTTTAGGCGCTGGTTTTTTTATGCCCTCTTGCTTTTTGATGCTTTCTTGTTGTTTTTGATGGCGACGATAATCGTCATATCCACCAAAAAACTCACTAAAATGGCCATTATCTTCATAAACGAGCACGCTACTCACGATGTTATTAATAAATTTACGGTCATGACTGATAAGAATAAGTGTTCCGGGGTAATCGCCGAGCATGGATTCTAGTAACTCAAGTGTTTCGATATCCAAATCATTGGTCGGCTCATCCATGACCAATAAATTAACCGGTTTAGCAAACAGTTTGGCAAGTAATAAGCGGTTACGTTCGCCACCTGATAGCGATGACACGGGTTGGTTAAAACGTTCGGGCTCGAATAAAAAGTCACGGAGGTAGGAGGCAACATGCTTTTCTTGGCCGTTGATGGTGACAAAGTCACGACCTTCACCCACATTAGCCATGACGGTTTGTTTTTCGTCAAGTTCGCGACGAAGTTGGTCAAAATAAGCGATTTTAAGCGAGGTTCCTAGACGTATGCTTCCTGATGAAGGCTCTAAATCACCTAAGAGTAAACGAACAAGGGTGGTTTTTCCGCAGCCGTTGGGCCCAATAATCCCGAGTTTATCACCGCGCATGAGGACGCATGAAAAATCAGAAATAATGTGTTTTTGTTCTATGTGGTAATCTATGTTTTTTGCCTCAATCACCATTTTACCAGATGAGCTTACATCCAGTTGCACGTTTTTAACTTGACCGGTTTGGTTGCGTCGATCGCGGTGCGTATTACGCATGGCTTCGAGTCGTCTGACGCGACCCTCGTTGCGCGTGCGGCGTGCTTTAACACCTTGACGCAGCCAAGCTTCCTCTTCTTTAAGGCGTTTATCAAACAGTGCGTTATGCGTTTGCTCGGTGACGCGATTCGCTTCTTGTCGGTCAAGATAGGTTTCGTAATCGCAGGCGTGGCGATAAAGCGCTCCGCGGTCAATTTCGACAATGCAGTTGGCGATATTCGCTAAAAACTGCCGATCATGGGTCACGACTAACACACTGCCTGGATAGGTAGTTAAATATCCTTCGAGCCACTCAATTGTATCGACGTCGAGATGGTTCGTTGGCTCATCGAGTAAAAGTAAGTCGGCATCGGCGAGCAGTGCAGCGCCTAAGAGTGCCCGACGTCGCATTCCACCCGAAAGGCTATTCATGGAAGCATCCATCGGTAAGCTTAAATGACTTGCCATGCTTTCAACACGCGGGAGCATGTCCCAGGCATTGAACGTTTCAATATGTTCTTGGCATACGGCCATGCGGTCAAGATCGCCTGCAATCGATGTCGCGCGGTATTCTGATAAAACTTCACCTAGTTTTCCGAGATGATGTACTAAAAAATGATAAACCGTTTCGTGCTTGCTTATCGGCACGTCCTGCATAAGCCCCGCAACACGCAAGCCACTTTGTTTGTTAATTTGCCCGCTATCTTGTATAAGATCGCCCTGAAGAAGTTTGATTAACGTTGATTTTCCGGCACCGTTTCGACCCACGAGCGCAATACGTTCTTTGGGGTGAATTTGCCAGTCAACGTTATTCAATATGGTGTTATTGGCTAAGTGTAGCGTGACTTTATTTAACGATAAAATACTCATGAATTTCTCGGCATAATATTAGAGCAGCGGAAGGCTGGTAATTTTGTTGTTTATCTTAACATTTTTTTGATCATGGCGTGACGTTCTTTATCTAAATTAGTCATCGGTAGTGTTGCAAGCCCGGCCGCGCAATAAAGATTTTTTGTTTGTTCTAATTTGATAGCATCAAGATGTTTTTGAATCGTGTGTAAATCACCTCTAACCAACGGTCCTGTAAGCGCTTGTTTTGGTGTGTCGGTTTGCTTGAGATTATCTAAGCTTGTTTGCATGAGTTGTATGCAAATTTCGCGAGCGTTTGCTGGAGGTACGCCAGAGATTTCAAATAATTGACTCGCTTCGGCGGCCAAGGTCACTAAATAATTTGAAGCCATCACCGCGGCGGCATGATAAGCGGCTTTTTTTTCTGAATCTAACTTAAAGATATGAGCGCCCATAGCTTGCCACAGAGGCGTTAATTTATGGATAGCCTTATTATCTCCTTCGATGGCGCAGTTAACGCCTTGGAATGCGTTGGTGTCGGGCGTGCTGGCTGTTCGAAAGGCCTTGAGGGGGTGCAAGCTTGCAATATGTGCCCCTTGCTGTTTTAAAGGCATGAGAATATCTGAGCTTAAGATGCCACTCAAATGCATCACGATGCTATTCGGCTGAATAATCATAGCTTCAGATAGTTTATTAATAAGCCCAGGCATCTTGTCATCAGGGCATGTAATGAACGTAATATCAGCCTTGGGAAGTAATTTTAAGTTGTCGATGGCCATGCCATGCCCAAGTGCACAGACAGCATGCTGTGCAGATGTAAGCTTAGGATGATACACGCTAAGTAGCTCGTGCTCGCCTGTAGATATAAGCGATGCAGCAAGGGCCTTGCCTAGGCGGCCGGGCCCGATGAGGTTGAGGCGCATGAAATGTTGTCTCGTTTTTGATGAAGGGCGTAAATCACAGTGCCGGCTTTTTTGGATTTAAGTGTTTCCCACAGCGTAGGGTTCAGCGTAAGCGCTTCGGATGACTCGGTGTAAAGCAAGCCGCCAGGGCAGAGCGTCGATGATTGTTCAAGGCATGTGATGCTATTCAGTAATAATTGGGGCTTTCCAAACGGCGGATCAAGAAAAATAATATCAAATGAAGGTGTGTGATTGTTCAGGTATACAATTGCGTCCATATGCACCACATGGAGCGTACTGGATTTAAAGGTGGCGGCTTGTTTTTTTAAGTGCGTGGCTGTAACGCGGGATTGTTCGAGCAAGGTCACATCCGATGCGCCGCGTGACCAGGCTTCGAAGCCGAGTGCGCCACTGCCAGCGAATGCGTCGAGGCAGCGGGCACCACGAACTGTGTTCATGAGCCAATTAAACAATGTTTCACGGATGCGGCTCGGTGTGGGGCGAAGACCTAGCTCATCTGGAAACGTAATGTTTTTTCCGCGATGATGGCCTCCAATGATGCGAACACCCTGCTTCATGGTTTCATACCTTTCCAACCATGACTTGCAACAAGCGATGAGGCTGAATGCTTTTTTTAAAGGCCGTTTTAATCTGCTCAATATTAACCGCGCGAATATTATTGGTGTATGTATCTAAATAATCATCGGGTAATTGATAGAACTTCATTTTGAGCAACAGGCTTGCCATACTCTGGTTGGTTGCAAGTGACAGAGGAAAACTTCCCACAAGGTATTCTTGTGCGGCTTTGAGCTCTTCATCGCTCGGGCCTGTTTTTATAAATTGTGAAAGTGTTTCTCGTGTGAGTGTTTCAGCCGTTTTTGCTTGGGCACCTTGGGTTGCAAGGCCAATGATAAAAGGCCCACGCTCAGGTAGTGGTAAGAATTGGCTGCTGACGCCATAGGTTAAGCCTCGTTTTTCACGTAATTCTTCGGCGAGGCGTGAAACCAAGCTTCCGCCCCCTAAAGTGTAATTTCCAACCACCAAGGGGAAATATTCTGCGTCATGATGCGTAATACCCAGTTGGCCTAAGCGTAATACGGTCTGTGATGAAGGAAACGGCACGTTGATATCCATGGCTTCGGTTAAAGCCTTGGTTGCTTTGATATGAGGTGCTGCTTTGCCTTTTGGAAGTTGTTCGGTTAGTTGCTCTGCAAGCTTTTTAGCTTGTGCTGTATCCAGCGCGCCCACGAGGACAATCGTCGCATTTTGGCTGACAAATAACGTGCGGTGAAAGCGCCGTACGTCTTCGACCGTGATGGCGTCGAGCGTTTTTAATTCGCCGTTGACAGGGTGCGCGTAAGGGTGGTTTTGATACAGTGCTTGAAAAAACGTTTGGTTCGCAATGTCGTCAGGTGACTCTAAGGCGTGGCGGATGGCCATACGTTGTTGATTTTTTTCACGCTCGAAAGCTTTTTCGGGAAAGTCTGGGCGTGAGGCCATTAAAGAAAACGTATCAACGGCTTGCTTGAGTAGCTCAGGTGACGTGAGTGTACGCAAATGCAAGAGCACCATGTCACGGTTGTTTTCGTTGTTGTATTGTGCGCCCGTATCTTCGAGGCTAGTGGCTATTGTCGTTGCATCAAGTCCCCCATTGCCTTGGTTCATGAGGCGTGTGGTGAGTGTGCTGAGTCCAAAACGAGGGCCATCATAGGCGGTGCCCGCCCTAAAGGCGAGACTCATATCGAGCATAGGAATTTCCATGGCTTGGTAGAACACAACGGGGGTGCCTTGGCTTGTTGTCCAGCGTTCAATATGCAAGGGTTTGGTTGCTGCATGGGCCGTGGTGCAGGCAGCAAGCCCAAGGCCTATCAGGGTCAACATGATTTTCATTGGGTGGCTCCTGGTTGTGGTGCAGGCTGTTGCATGGCGTGTGATATTTTTTGTGGTACCAAGCGTGCTTCGGTTAGGCGGTCTTCATCAAAATAGCGGTTGGCAACGGCCTGGATGTCGGCAGGTGTGACGGCACGAATGTGTTGCTCGTATTGCTCGGTTGTTTTCCAACCTAAACCTACGGTTTCAAGCATGCCAAGCTCCATGGCTTGCCCAAAGCCGGAATCACGCTCAAATGTTTTTTGTGCGATAAGCTGCGTTTGAACGCGTTTGAGTTCAGCTGCTGTAACACGTGTGGTTTTTAATTGCTTAAGCTCGGCATTGATATCTTTACTTAAATCATCCAGAGTATGCTGAGTGCTTGGCGTACCGTAAACCGTAAACAACGATGGGTAACGGGCATAGAGGTTATAATCTGTGCCAACACTGCTTGCTCGTTGGGTTCCTCGAATTAAATTTTTGCTGAAGCGGCTGCTGCCACCGGCGTCAAGTATGCCTGCGATGACTTCAAGGGTATAAGGATCATTGGCGTGTTCTTTATCGGCTGATTTGACCGTAGGAACCGTATAGCCGTGCATGATTAAAGGAATTTCAGCAGGGGCTTTAACCGTGATGGTTTTCTTGCCGAGCTCAGGAGGTTCGATTTGTGGTTTGCGCTGGATGGTTTCGCTTTTGGGTATGGCTCCAAAATGTTGCTGTGCTAAGGCATAAACATCTTTCGGCTTCACATCGCCCACGACAACAAGTGTTGCGTTATTAGGAGCATAAAAACGTTGGTACCAGGTTTTTAGATCGGCAATACTGAGGTGTTGGATATCATCCATCCAACCGATCACCGGATGATGATACGGTGATATGAGATGGGCAGCAGAAAGATAACGCTCAAACGTTAAAGCTTGCGGGTTATCGTCGGTTCGCATACGCCGTTCTTCTTGAATGACTTTGATTTCTTTATTAAATTCGGTTTCATCGAGCAAGAGATGTTGCATGCGATCGGCTTCCAAGGCTAAGCTTGTGGGCAGGTGCTCGGCCGCTATTTTTTCAAAATAAGCGGTATAGTCGGTGCTGGTAAAGGCATTCTCTTGTCCACCGATGCCGGCGATTGTCTTTGAGAAAACCCCTAACGGATATTTGGTTGTGCCTTTAAACATAATGTGCTCTAGCGCATGCGAAATGCCGGTTAGTCCGCCTGGTTCATCAGCAGAGCCGACGTTATACCAGATCATGGTGACGGCCACCGGTGCTCGATGGTCTTCTTTGACTAAAACTTTGAGGCCGTTATCGAGGGTATACGATTGCACTTGCCCAAAGGCTACGTGCGTGATAAATGTCAATAGCAGAATAAAGCGAGTGCGCATGGCTCATCTCAATGTAAAAATGATAGAATTCCATATTTCACTGGATTTGTATACCGTATGAAGAAGTGGTTTAAGCGAAATCAAGCCGAAAAGGCAGAAAAACAAGGGGTCTGGACGCGTTTTCAACAGGGGCTAGGTAAGACACGCGCAGGCTTGGGTGGTGCCCTTGGGCGTTTGTTGCACGGTAAAAAAGAAATTGATGCGGCGTTGCTCGAGGAATTGGAACATGTGTTGGTTGCCGCTGATGTCGGTGTTAAAACAACCGAGACAATATTGGCGCAGCTAACAGAAAGTTTGGAGCGCCGCCAACTGAGCGACGGTGAAGCCGTGCTTGATATGCTACAAGCACAGATGGTAACGCTTTTATCTTCGGATGCTCCGACGCTGATGCAGAAAATGTCTAACGCTTCGCCGCTTGTTATTTTAATGGTGGGTATTAACGGTGCCGGAAAGACCACAACCATGGGCAAGCTTGCACGCCAATATCAGCAGATGGGCAAGCGTGTGATGCTCGCGGCGGGCGACACCTTTCGTGCTGCAGCGGTTGAGCAGTTACAAGTCTGGGGTGCGCGTAGTGACATCCCTGTAATTGCACAACATACGGGGGCGGATAGCGCATCGGTTATTTTTGATGCGTTTCAAGCAGCCAAAGCGCGCGGGATGGATGTTCTTATTGCAGATACAGCCGGGCGTTTGCAAACACAACATCATTTGATGGATGAGCTAAAAAAAATAAAACGTGTGCTTCAAAAAATAGATCCAGATGCGCCGCATGAAACAATGCTGGTATTGGACGCTGGAATTGGTCAGAATGCTTTAAGTCAGGCAATAAAATTTAACGAGGCGCTCGGGGTAACCGGCATCACGATGACCAAGTTGGATGGTACAGCTAAAGGTGGTATTTTATTTGCCATTGCTCATGAATTAGGGATCCCTTTTCGCTACATCGGCGTAGGTGAAGGGGTGGATGATTTGCGTCTGTTTGAGCCAGAACACTTTGTGCGGGCTATTTTTAACGATGATTCAGTTCAGACAAGTTAGTAAGCGTTACCCTGGTGGTTATCAGGCATTGGAATACGTTAATTTCACGTTAGCAAAAGGTGAAATGGCGTTTTTGACGGGTTGCTCGGGTGCTGGGAAAAGTACCCTGCTTAAACTCATTGCTCTGCTTGAGCGCCCTTCGGGCGGAGATATTCTGATCAACGGCGCATCGCTGTCTAAATTTAAAAAAAATGATATTGCAGCACATCGATTGCGTATTGGTGTGACGTTTCAATCACCGCATTTATTACAAAATCGTACGGTGTTTGATAACGTTGCATTACCCCTATATATCCAAGGTATTTCTGGAGCACAGCTTGCTAAGCGCGTGCATGCGGCGCTCGATCGCGTTGGGCTTTTAGCCAAAGAAAACATGATTCCCCTTCATTTGTCAGGCGGTGAACAGCAGCGTGTGGGGATTGCGCGTGCGATTGTACATAAGCCGGACTGGTTATTAGCTGATGAACCGACCGGTAATTTAGATCCTGGGTTATCCACCGATATTATTGAGTTATTTGAGCAATTTAATCAGGCTGGCGTCGGTGTTTTAATTGCGACGCACGAGCTCTCTTTAATTGCGAGCATGCAGCATCGTGTGCTTTGGTTGAAGGAGGGGCGCTTGTGTTAATACGCGGACGTCAATTTGTGAAGCGGCATATTCAGGCTATCAAAAATAGTGCAAAAACGCTGCGCGCAACCCCTTGGGCAACTGCGGTCACGGTGCTCGTGTTAGCTGTTACATTGATTTTACCTGTTTTATTTTGGCTTTTGATGGGGCATGTAAAACCGCTGACTAACGAATGGCGTGAAGGAAACGAGATTGCATTGTATCTTGATACTCCTTTGAGCTCTGTTGATGAGACGGCCTTGTTGGTGCGTGTGCGTGGAACCGAAGGTGTTGGGCACGCTACATTTGTGAGTGCAGAAGCGAGTCTTAAAGAACTTGAGCAGCAAGAAGGTATGGAAGATATACGACGTTATTTGCCGAATAATCCGTTGCCTTCCGTGATTAATGTCATGCCTTCTAGTGTTTTAGATACGCCGCTGAAATTAGAGCAATTATTTCAGAAACTTAAACATTATCCTCATGTTGAGCAGGCGAAGTTGAATCGGGATTGGTCAACGCGCTTGTATGCGGTGCTTGGTTTTATGACGTATTTAACGTGGCTTTTGGGTGGGTTATTTGGTCTCATGGTCGTGTTTATTATCAGAAATCTTTTGCGACTTGCGGCACAAGAGCATCATGAAGAAATTGAGGTGTTAAAATTAATAGGGGCTACCGATAGCTTTATTATTCGTCCTTTTTTATACACCGGTATGTGTTTAGGTGCTGCGGGTGCGTTACTCGCTTTTTTGGGGGTGCACGCCGTGTTGTTTGGGTTGTCGCATGCGCTTCACACGTTAATCTCTGCGGGTTTTGGCGTGCCCCTCGTACTTAAACTTTCGTTGCTTGATGCGCTACGGTTTGTTGGGTTTGGATTGCTCTTAGGGTGGCTTGGAGCATACCTTCCGCTCAAGCGACAATTAGCATCTATTGAGCCTTGCCACTAAATTGTAGTAGAATATGTCAGAAATTTCGATTTACCGTAGTTTAGTTTTGGGAGGGACAGTATGAATTTTCCATTACAGCTTGGCTCGACACATCTTCCGATTGGAAGTTTAGACGCCTATATTCATCAGGCGAATCAAATACCTATGCTCACCCCTGAAGAAGAGCTGGATTGTGCACGACGTTTTCGGGATGAAGATGATATCGAAGGTGCGCGTCGCTTGGTGCTTGCACATCTGCGTTATGTGGTACGTGTGGCACGCGGTTATTTAGGTTATGGCTTACCACTCAATGACTTAATCCAAGAAGGCAATGTTGGCTTGATGAAGGCGGTTAAACGCTTTGACCAAACGATGGGTGTGCGTTTAGTCTCGTTTGCTGTGCATTGGATTAAAGCGGAAATTCATGAGTTTGTATTGCGCAATTGGCGTATTGTCAAAGTCGCAACGACCAAAGCTCAACGTAAATTATTTTTTAATCTTCGTCAAATGAAGCAACGCCTTGGGTGGTGTAGTGCCGCAGAAATTAATGAGGTAGCCAAAGACTTAGGCGTCACGCCAAAAGATGTTCGTGTGATGGAAGAGCGCTTAAATGCGATGGATGCTTCGTGGGATATCGATGACTCAAACGATGATGCGACCTATCGGACCATTCCTGCGCGTTATCTGAGCGATGCAAAAGCTGATCCTGCGTATTTGATTGAACAAGAAGACGGTGAGATTCAAGACGGCGAAAAATTGCATCTTGCGATTGCGCGCTTGGACGAGCGAAGCCAAGATATTTTAAAGCAACGTTGGTTCACGGACGAAAAAGCCATGACATTGCATGCTTTAGCTGACAAATATGGGATTTCTGCTGAACGTGTACGTCAGCTTGAGAAAAATGCCATGAAAAAAATGCGGACCTATCTTGAGACAGAAGTGCCGGCTTAAGTTTTTGCTTGCACGGTCTAATCCCAGTATTAGATAATCTCCTATTGCATTATGATCCCATATTGGTCATAATGGCTGTTTTTAGTATTTCATATTAAAAACACAGGAAATTATTCATATGCCTTACAATCCAGAAGCAAGAATGCAAGCGTATCGTCAGGTGCTTCAACAACTTGAAGTGCTTCAAACAGTACAAGAGAAGATAGATCTACTCGCTGACTTTATTTGGGGTGAGAAGATTGCGCTTGCTGAACTTCCCACATCTGAGCCGTTGAAATCTGCACAACTTAAGCTGCACTGGCTTCAAAACCCCCTTCCTGCTATTGAGCCCATCAGTCTTTTTGGTCATCAAGAGCCTGTTGAAGAAGTGTTTGCTGAGCTAAACATCTTTCCACAACAATAAGTGGATTTTTGGGGGCGCTGCTGAAAAAGCAGCGTAACTGAGGTCAAGTATATTCGCTCATCGGTTACATCATTTTAAACGCGTAAGCTCACCAAGGGAAAAAAGCCTCTCCGTGCTTCCATCGCATATTTAAATACGTCCGCATTGCGTATAAATTCAACATAACCTTCCTTTTTTAACAGGATAGCCCTGAAGATCCACGCTAAAATTCTTGTAAATAACCCTAATTTTTGCATCAAGAGGCACGATTACTTATTTGAGTCTAAGCGAGCTGATTGCCTGTGAGGACCAATAATAAAATAAAGCCAAGCCCGTTGGGAATAAAGACCGATGTGGTCTATTATTTTATTATTAAGAGCGTTTTTTGTTCGGCAATTATTGAACGGAGGTTTATTGTGGCAAAGTATTTGTTTAACACTCAAAATCATATGCGTATTTGGTTCAGTGGCAATCCTGACGTTTTCTTAAATGATGAAAATCAGTTGCGCTTGGTTCAGTTTCGGCAAAGAAATCCCAGAGCAAATATGACCTTTTTATATAGTTCATCCATGCTTAGTACAGATAGCGTGCAGGACTTAAAAATTTTTTGTGAGAAACAAAATTTCACGCCTTTGGATTTTGATACGGATTTGTTAGCTGAATGCTGTGAGCAAGCTGATATTGAATTGCACCAAATAGCTAAAACAGAGCTAGACGCATACGTCACACAGCAAGGTGGTAACTTGGCTGCAGCAAGTGATATCACAAGACTTATCACGCCACTGCTCGCTCGAGGTACTTATTCGGATTTTGATACGAATATCACCGTCGAATCGCTTCCTGATATTATGGAGGTGGATGGACCTGTTCTTCTTGATATTGGAAGTGTTCAACAGCTTATGATGGGCATTATCCCCAGTGAAGTCCCACTCATCAATAACGATATTATTGGTGTCAGTATGCAGGACGGTGAATTTAATCCAGTCGCGAAAGAGTTAATAAATTATCTACAACAAAAAGTTATAACGGCGTATAGACAAGATGTTCTCGCTACATTTAGTCAGCTGTCAGACAATCCACTTATGGCAAGTTCTATGCTAACTCAATACTTTAAATTAAAATTTTTTGATGAATTATTTAAACAAATGCCTCATATGAACGTGACTGATTTTAGACTTACCCTGGATAAATCAACGAGAAATATTTTTAGTTCATTTAGGCTAATGCGCTCAGAGGATCGAGCAGCATTAACACAGGGGCTTGATGAAGCATTAGATAGAAAAATGCAAATAGCGCTAGAAAATATGAGTAATGAGGATTTTCCTGATGAAATTTTACCTGAAGAGCAAGCAGTCATAAGAGAAACATATCTACGTAATTTAAAATCCAGTTTGCAGCAATCGGTTACGGCGCTCTTAGCTATTAGTCCCCAACAGGCAGAGGCATTGAATGTTCAATATAGCTTGATTAAAAACAATGATAATCCAGAAGAGTGCTATCAGTTACTTCAGTCACAGGCTTCAGGATTAAGAGCGAGATTACTCATTGGTTCGGTAACTTTATTTAGTGGCCCCATGCAATTAGCTGTAGCTGTTCAAGATTTATCTTTTTTAGAGGTAAGTGATGATGAGCGTACGTCGATATCTTTTAAAGAATTATCGTTTGATCGCAGTCATCTCTTTGAAAACTTTAATTCGGGGCAATCGTTTAGGTTAGGAACAAGTGCCGAAGTCGTTCAATCGAGCATGACGGCTGAAAAAACCGGAACTGTATGTGACCTGTCATGGATACCACAAGGAAAAGAATTTATACACAAAAGAGAAGAAAAATTACATGCAGCCGCGCGGACCATTCAAAAAAAATGGGGAGGTGTTTTGAATACAGTCAAGCACAGCGACGACAACGAAGACAATACGCTAGATTCATCGAGCATGAATAATACATAAGTTTATGTATAGGTTTGTGATATCTATAAGGTCACCGAGCAGATCAATGCCTGAGCATAGCTGGTTCCTGCTTTTAATGTATTTAAAACCTGGTCGGTTTGTCGCTCAAACGCTCCGTCACCGAGGTAAAAGAACTGATAACCGCATTCAAACGGTACGGTGCCGAACACCTGATCAAGCCTTGCTCCAATGCCTGCTGTGGCACTAAAATTAACGTTGGTTTTTCCCGTGAATATCTTATCGGGAAGTGTTCTTCCTCCATCCCGCGATGCTTCACTGAAATTTGATGTTTGCATGATGTTTGGGCCAATGCCTGTATTGAATAACAGTGAGAGCTTCTCATATTTAGTTTTTAGCCCGGCTTTAGCTGAGGCGTAGATGGGGATGTTTGTTTGCGTGTATTGATACGACAAATTATTAAAGAGATGCTCTTGGTATACGTCACCACTTACTTTCGTGCGTGCTAAATAATATGCATTCACACCGTAGGCAAGTTTCGCGTGTTTATATTCAGAGCCATCCAAAAAATAACCCAGTCCCAATAAAATATTTTGTTTGTCTTGATGAGTGACTTTGAAGCGATCACCTATCAGGCCTTGAATATTAATGGATTGCGTACCAATGCTCTGCTCTTTGTTAAAATAACCGATGTGGAGCGGCATATGGCCTTTTTTTAAAGCCAAGCCATACGATGGCGATGCTTTGGTTGTTTTGTTTGCATGAGAAGGTTGTATTTTTTGTGAAGGCTGTAATAAGGCCCGGCTTACGTCTTGTAAGGCTTGTTTATCTAAGGGGCCCATATAAACATAATGAAGCGTATATGTTTCGTGTTTTTTTTCTGTGATGTGCACCGGCCGGTTTGTGGTACGTTCGATGTATGCTTTATACCGAGATGCATTCTCAGGTTGTTTAAAAGCACCTAATTGCAGGAGATAAAGCTGTTCAGGTGACTTGGTTTGTAATTGTGACGGCTCTTTTGGGCCAAAGATATTCATGGGATGAGAGGCATGAAGTGCGGTTGTGGTATTTACAGAAATTAGAATTATCAAACATAATACGTGTTGTATCTTAGTCATCGTTCCTATGCCTATTAATCAGTCTCACACCATCTTAACCTACAGGAATTAAATTGAATAAACAAGTCAGTATTAAGGCAATGTGTCGGGTCTCATGCTGTGTTAAGAGAATGAGTTAAAAAAATTCATCTTAAAATGGTAGGAAGCATTATCTTCTGCATCATGTAACAGTAAAGCCAGGCGCTCCGAATCGCTTTTAGCCATAAATGCACGTTGCGAAGGCAGTTGTGGAGGTAAAAACAGTAAGGCTTCACCTGTGACGGTGAGTGATGCCGTATCGGCGTTGAGTTGATTGCAAAAGCTTTTTGTATGTGAGTCACAGGGGTATAGCAAACCATCTGACGCGCAAGAGCCGGCGTCCATGGAGATAAATCCACAGGCATCACCGATGTGACCATCAAAATGAACGATCTCATCTTTGGCATAGCGCAATGACTGCTGGTCTGTATGCAGTGTTATCGGCCTCTCCGGCTTATAGGCATACCTCATGGCTTGCTTAACCGCTTCATCATGATCGGAGCGGCCGCCTGATGCGCAGACAAGTGTAATGCTCGGCGTATTATTGCGATCGCAAAACTGAATGGCTTTTTCTAAATCCGTATATTCTTGATTTTTAGTCGGTACAATCAAAACATCATGTAAGCCACGGTAAGGCACAGAGTCGTTGGTTATGTCATCGAACACACCTGAAATTTTCCAAAAATCCTGTGCAACACGATCGATGGAATCAAAATCGCCTAAAATACAGTCAATGCGGTGTGAGTCACACCATCGCATTTGATTGAGTGCGCCATCCAGTACAATAACAAATTTATTGTTCATCGCTTCTAAAATAATGTCCCGATGAAGAAACGGTCCGTTCGCTATAATAACAACATCTTTCATACAGCAATCGGCGCCTTAATGGTTGGATACGGATCGTAATTTACAAAAGAAAAATCATCAAAAACATAATCAAACACTGAATTAGGCTTGCGATGGATTTCGAGTGTTGGCAAAGCACGTGGTGTGCGTTCGAGCTGTGTGCGGGCCTGCTCTAAATGATTTTGATACAGGTGACAGTCACCACCGGTCCAAATAAATTCACCGACGTCTAAATCGCATTGGTGTGCGATCATGTGCGTGAGTAAGGCGTAGGAAGCAATATTAAACGGTACACCTAAAAACACATCAGCGGAGCGTTGGTAGAGCTGGCATGAAAGCTTGCCATTGGCGACATAGAACTGGAATAACAAGTGGCATGGCGGTAGCTTCATCTCGTCGAGCTCACCAACGTTCCATGCAGATACGATCAGGCGGCGTGATAAAGGATTGGTTTTGATTTGCTCGATAACCTCGCTGATTTGGTCAATCACCTGGCCGTCTTTTTTACCCCAACTGCGCCACTGATGCCCATAAACAGGACCCAGATTACCCGCATCATCGGCCCATGCATTCCAGATGGATACCCCGTTGTCGTTGAGGTATTGAATATTGGTGTCGCCTTGTAAGAACCAAAGTAGCTCGTGAATAATGCTTTTAAGGTGTAATTTTTTAGTAGTCAGCAGTGGAAAACCCTGGGCTAAGTCAAAACGCATTTGGTGACCAAATACAGATAACACGCCGGTACCTGTACGGTCTTTTTTGAGCGCGCCATGTGTTAGAACGTGTTCAACGAGGTTTAGGTATGTTTTCATAACGTTTTGTCCACCACAAATAAAAACCAAAAAGAAACATGGGTATCGATAGAAGTTGCCCCATGGTTAACCAACGGAACGCGACAAACCCAAGTTGTAAGTCGGGCTCACGTAAGAATTCTATCATAAAGCGGCACACAGCATAACTCATTAAGAATACAGCTGATGTTGTTCCGGCCGGTCGAGGTTTTCGGCTGTACCATGTGAGTAGCAGTAAAAGCACCAAGCCTTCTAAAGCCATTTCGTAGAGCTGTGAGGGATGACGAGGTTCAGGGCCTGCCAAGGGGAAGACCATACCCCAAGGTGCATCGGTGATGCGCCCCCAAAGCTCGCCATTAATAAAATTTCCGGCGCGTCCGGCGCCCAGACCAAACGGCACCAGAGGCGCTGTAAAATCAGCCACTTCCCAAAATGTTTTATGTCGTCGGTGGGCAAATAAAGCGAGTGCAGCGATAACGCCAAGCAAGCCACCATGAAACGACATACCACCTTCCCAGATTCTAAAAACAATCCACGGCGTATGTATAAACGCGGATGTTTGATAAAATACAAGGTAACCTAATCGCCCGCCGATGATAACGCCTAAAGCAAGAAAAAAAATGAGGTCGCCGATTTGATCTGAAGTCCAATTGAGTTTTTGATGTTTTACACGCCAGTGTGCAAGGCCGTAGGCTCCAGCAAAGCCAAGCAAATACATGAGCCCATACCAATGCACGCTTAATGGCCCAAGAGAGAAGGCAACAGGATTGATGGAGGGGTAGGTAAGCATAGAGCAATACGTCCTTTTTTTAGAATTTACCGGCGCGAATCAAGCCACCCAAGCCTTCGTGTTCAAGGGCTTTTTGCAGGTGCAATCGAATATCTGATGCGTGCTCGAGCTTTAAAACATCGGCTAAAATTTTGCGTGCTTTTGCAATCGAAAAGCTTCGGATAATCCACTTGATGCGAGGCAAACTTGCAGAGTTCATGCTTAGTGAATCAAATCCCATGGCAAGTAATAAGATCACGGCGTAAGGATCGCTGGCCATTTCACCACATAAGCTGATATGAACACCGGCGGCGTGTCCGCCTTCGATAACTTTAAGGAGAATTTGAAGCATGGCTGGGTGTAAAGCATCATATAAACTTGATACGCGAGCATTATTGCGATCCACCGCTAATAAATATTGCGTCAGATCGTTGGTGCCGACCGAAAGAAAATCAACACGACGCGCAAAAGCTTCTGCTAAGTACACGGCAGCAGGGACTTCAATCATGACGCCTAAATCAGGCTTTTCAATAAGGCAGCCTTCTTCGATGAGTTCGGCATGCGCTTGATTGATCAGTTCTATGGCCTCGTCGACTTCGTTTAACGTGGTTACCATAGGAAGTAAAATACGTAAGTTATTCAGTTCCTCGCTTGCGCGCATCATCGCGCGTACTTGAAGTAAGAACAAATCGGGATGATCGAGCGTGACACGAATGCCGCGCCATCCGAGCGAAGGGTTTTCTTCTTCAATAGGAAAATAAGGCAGAGGTTTGTCGCCGCCGATATCGAGCGTGCGCATGGTCACACTACGGGGTGCAAACGCGGTTAGAATTTGTCGATAAATCACGTATTGTTCATCTTCGGACGGAAAACGGTCGCGCGTCATGAACGGCACTTCGGAGCGATACAAGCCCACGCCCTCGGCACCGACACTCATCGATAAGCCCGTATCAAGCGCAAGACCCGTGTTTACATGTAATTTGATGCGGTGTCCGTCCGTGGTTTCGGCGGGTTTATCACGGAGTTTAACGAGGCTTTGATTAAGCTCGGCTTCTTCTTGGGCTAAGAGTTTATATTCGGCGACCAGTGATTTGGACGGCGAGATAAAGACATGACCGTAATACCCATCCACCACGATGGCTCGTCTTGAAACCTCGTCTAATTTAAAACCACGTACCCCCATAACGGTTGGAATGCCCAAGGCACGGGCTAAAATCGCGACGTGGGAGTTGTTGCCTCCTTTACTTGAGACAACACCGACCAATTGACCTTCAGGTACTTCGGCAAGGTCTGCTGCAGACACTTCTTCGCCAATCAAAATCGTACGGGTAGGGTAAATTATATCAACGGCTTGTGATGATTGTAATTCAGCCAGTACGCGCCGTCCAAGGTCTCGAAAATCACTGGCGCGCTCACGAAGGTAGTCGTCTTCCATTTCTTCGAAGGCAAAAATATGGCGTTTGATGACGCTAGCTAGCGCACTTTGTGCACAGAGTTTCTCGTCGCGGATGCTGCGATCGACTTCGGCACCTAAGTTTTCTTTATCTAAAATACGCAAATACACATCAAAAAGTGAGTGATCATTTTCGGATACGCTTGCATGCATGCGCCGACTGAGTTGATGCATGGTTTCGCGTGCTGCGTCTAAAGCGGTGTGAAAAAGTTCAATTTCATGATCAACATCTTCAATCAGTTGCCGAGGAACCGCATCGATATCTGCGGGAGGAGAAATAACAACGGCGCTCCCAATTGCAACGCCTGGGACAGAAGCGATGCCACTAAGTGCTAACTGTGTGACTTCGTTTTTTTTTGTCTTGGATGTTTTTGGCTGTGTGAGCTTAGCAAGCTCACCGGTGGCATCGGCATGCGCAATAATACCGCCAAGTTGGGCGGCGAGCGTAATAAGAAACGCTTCTTCGGCATCGTCAAACTCACGTTTTTCGGCCTGCTGTACGATTAAAACGCCATATAACTTACGGTGTTGGAGGATAGGTACACCAAGAAATGCATGGAGTAATTCTTCGCCGAAAAGAGGTTCATGAATAAAGGCTTTATGTTCGCGCGCGTTGCTCATGTTAATCGGTTCTTCGCGCTGTCCGACTAAACCAATGAGGCCTTTATTAAGAGGAACACGAATTTTGAACTCAGCGTTTTTATCTAAGCCTTCGGTCGCGATTAAAACGTATTCACCTCGTTTGTCATCGATAAGAAACGCAGATACGGCATCGACATGAATGGCCTCGCGAATACGTTGAACTAAGGTAGTGAGTGCCCCGGTCAGATCGTTTGCCGTGGTGACATCTTGAACGATACGTTTGAGTAATTTCAGCATAGGCTATTGACGCGCATGGTGACCTCGGGTTTGTCGCGCTCCTAAGTGGAGAGGGCGTTTTTTCATTAAAGGCGCCAGTTCTTTTAGGGCTTGAACATACACGTGACGTTTAAAAAAGATCACATGATCTTGGGGCTCATAGTAGTCTATCCAGCGCCAGCTGTCGAATTCGGGGGAATCAAAGAGATCTAAACGTATTTTTTGTTCGTTGGCTTCCAGTTTTAAAAGAAACCATTTTTGTTTTTGTCCAATCACTAGCGGTATACTGCCATGGCGCAAGTATTGTTTAGGTAGACGATATTTCAACCATCGTCGGGTAACCCCTAAAATACTGATGTCTTCAGGTGCAAGGCCGACTTCTTCGCGTAGCTCACGCAGCATGGCTTCTTCAGCGGTTTCACCGGTGGCAAGGCCACCTTGTGGAAATTGCCACGAATCATGCCCTGGGCGTTTACCCCAAAAAGCGCGTCCGGACTCATTGATTAAAATAATCCCTACGTTGAGCCTGTATCCAGCGCGGTCGACGACCATAATAGTATTAATCCAGGTTGATACAACAATTGTTTTAGATATTCAGAGATTTTTTCATAAAAGACAAGGTCTTGGCAAATGAACTTGCATCCATGCCCAAATAAGTGGAACAATTAGCTTTGGTTGCTTATAATTAAGACACACAGAGCGTTGATTTGTGTTCTAGGGGCATGCATTGAAAAAAAATATTTTGATTTTAAACACCGGGGGCACCATCAGCTCGGTTAAAACGAACGAAGGTTATCAGCCTAAAGCGAATCATGTTGAGAAAGCCCTGCGTGCAAACCCTGCATTTTCACATGCCGACATGCCGAATTATCAAGTTCTCGAATATAAACCGCTGTTAGATTCTTCTAATTTAACCTATGAAGATTGGAATCAACTCGCTGCAGATATTAGTCATCATTATGATCAATTTGATGGTTTTGTTATTTTTCATGGCACTGACACCATGGCGTACACGGCTTCAGCCTTGTCGTTTATGCTTGAGAACTTAAGTAAGCCCGTGATTCTTACGGGCTCGCAAATTCCACTATCTGAAGTGCGGAACGATGCACTGGATAATGCACTCACATCGCTTTGGTTGTGTGCGCACCGACCTATACATGAAGTTTGTGTGTATTTTAATCAAAGTTTGTTACGCGGCAATCGTACGCAAAAAATAAGCTCGACGCGGTTTGATGCGTTTGATTCACCTAATTTCCCGCATTTGGCCGAAATCGAGCAAAGCATTAATATGGCCAGTGGTTTGTTATTACCTGCACCGCAAGCACCGTTTCATTGGCAACCCCTTCGTCCGCAGTGTATTGCAAATTTTAGATTGTGCCCAGGTACAGCGATGGAGGTATTAGAAACCTTGCTTCAAATGCCGCTGCAAGCGCTGGTGCTGGAAACTTACGGCTCAGGTAATGCCCCGAATAACTCACCCCGATTTTTAGAGATGCTGGCTGAAGCATCAGCCCGGGGCGTGATTCTGGTGAACAGTAGCCAATGCTCTCATGGGCTTGTTAAAATGGAGCAATACGCAACTGGACATTCATTGATAAAAGCAGGGCTTGTCAGTGGTTATGATATGACGCCTGAGGCTATTTATTGCAAGCTTCTGTATTTACTGAGTAAGCATAGTGATTTGACCCACGTTAAATGCGAAATGGCACGTGATCTTGCCGGTGAGTTGAGCTTGAGCAAGTAAGCTGAGTTTGAGTTGTTTTCAATCCAGTATTTCTATAATCTTCTGCCAATACAGGGATAGATGGTTGGCATGATGGATGTGAGTAAAAAATTAGCTTTATCATGGGTGTTGGGCTTTTGTGCGCTTAAGCAGGGAATTAAAGATCTGAGATGTTGTCTTGATAAGTAGTGGCACTATATTTTTTAAGCATGACGATATTCATGCAACTTGTCGGTATCCAATAATATGAAATTTTTTCGTTATATTATCATCCAATTATTAGCATACGTGATTGATATGGGCAGCTTTCTTTTGATGCTAGGATTTTTAGTTTTTAATCCTATTGCAGCGAACATCATTGGGAAGTTGGCCGGCGGTATTTTTGCTTTTATTGCACATCGAAACATTACGTTTAAATCCAATCATAAAAAAGATAAAGCAGCGCAGGCGCGTCGATTTTTTATGTTAAGCATGCTTAATATACCGTTGTCATCCATGTTACTTTTTGTGTTATTGACGTGCGTGCCCTATACGATTTTAGCGAAATTCATGGCGGATGTGTCTTGTGTTTTTTTTAATTATTGGGTGAATAAAACCTTTGTTTTTGTGGCACAAAAACGATAAAACACCAAGAAAAAGGGTCATGATACGTTAGCACAGACGATAGGACATGGATTTACTTATATTGATCTGGAAAAGCCAAGCGATTATGACCGAGTGACACGTGATCCAGACTTTTTTTTAAAACAAACACCCTCGAATATTATTTTTGATGAGGCTCAGCTTTACCCAGAGTTATTTGCAGTTTTGCGAGGAGTGATTGATGAACAACGAGATAAAAAAGGACGATTTGTTATTACGGGTTCAAGTTGTGCGTAATTATTGCGAAACGTTTCAGAAAGTTTAGCGGGGCGTATCGCGATTATTGAATTGGGTACGCTGAAAGCCAATGAACTGTTTCAAGAGCCTTTAAGTGATTTTTATCAATTATTTAAGCAACCGCTATGTCAAGAAAATTTCAAGATTGAATCTCGGCCTCGAAGTTTTGCTCAAACTCAAGAGGCTTGGTTTAACGGGGGGTATCCTGAGCCGTGCGGTATGCAGGATGAAGGGTATTATCAAGAGTGGATGGTTAATTACGAAACCACCTATGTGAATCGTGATATAGCAAGACTTTTTCCGAAACTGGATAAAATTGCCTTTAGGCGATTTATTACCATGTTGGGCGAGCGTCGTCGCCGGCTTTTCTTTTGAGGCTTTTGTGATTGAAGAAATTTTAAAGGGCTTAAATGATCTTAGAATACCGGTAGAAGCTTATTACTATCGCACCTATAGTGGTGTTGAAATTGATTTGATTTTGGAAGGAAATTTTGGCATTTTGCCTATTGAAATCAAATACGGTTCAACGATTTTGTCGCGGCAATTGCGCGCGATGACCGTGTTTATAGAAGAGCATTGTCTGCCATTGGGTGTTGTCATTAATCAAGCAGAGAAAGTCGAATGGCTAACAAAAAATATTATCCAAGTCCCTGCGGGCTATCTGTGATGTGTATAATTTAGGTAGTATAACCACATCTCTTTTTTTTGATAAAATTCATCAAGACGCTACTCCTGCAGTCGTTATGCGTTTATCATAACGTAAAATATTAAAAAATAAATTATTAAAAGGGAATTAAAAATATGTCACTGCATTTAGTTATTCTGGCCGCAGGTAACGGCACGCGCATGCGTTCAAGCACACCCAAAGTCCTGCATAAGCTTGCCGGAAAACCTATGCTCGAGCGGGTACTCGATACGGCAGAGGCTCTCAAGCCCGATGGGATTCATGTCATTATTGGTTATGAAGGTGAGCGTCTTCAGCAGGCTTTTCAAGATAGACCCGTGAACTGGGTATGGCAGAACGAGCAATTAGGTACAGGGCATGCTGTTATGCAAGCGCTACCACATATTCCCGACGATGCCCGTGTGCTGGTGTTGTCGGCTGATGTGCCGCTTATTCAGCTGGAGTTATTACAAGCGATGGTGGCACAAGCCAAACCTTCTTCTCCATCAAGGCAAGCGCCGTTAGCTTTATTACTCGCGTTTCTACCTAATCCGACGGGGCTTGGACGCATCATTCGAGATGTCAATGGACGCATTTGTCGTGTGATTGAAGAAAAAGATGCGACAGAAGCTCAGCGTGCAATCAAAGAGGTTTACAGTGGAACGTGTTGCGCTGCGGCGTCGGATTTGGCAGTTTGGTTGCCAAAGTTAAGTGATAGTAATGTCCAGAAAGAATATTATCTGACGGATATTATGGGGATGGCTGCAGAAGAAAACTGTCCGATTACGTGTGTGCATGCACCTGCTTCCTGGATGATTCAAGGTGTGAATGACCGTGCGCAATTAGAAGGGCTTGAGCGTGTTTGGCAAGAACAACGCGCAACGGAGCTTTTAATGTCGGGGGTGATGCTTGCTGATAAATCACGGATTGATATTCGTGGGGAGCTCACCTGTGGACAAGATGTTTATTTAGAACCGAATATCATTTTTGAAGGCAAGGTACATATCGGTAAAAATTGCCGTATTGGAGCCAATTGTGTTTTAACCAATGTGACGCTTGGTGACAACACCGTGATTGAGGCGCATTCTGTGCTGGATGATTGTGTGATTGGAGAATTTTGTAAAATTGGACCTTTTGCACGTATTCGACCAGGTACTGTCTTAGGTGATCGCTGTAAAATCGGAAATTTTGTTGAAACCAAAAAAGCGGTGTTTGATAGCGATAGTCAAGCGAGCCATTTGAGTTATTTAGGTGATGTAACGATTGGTCAGAAAGTGAATATAGGTGCCGGTACGATCACGTGTAATTATGACGGTGTGAATAAACATCAAACGGTGATAGAAGACGGTGCATTTATTGGGTCTGATACACAGCTTGTTGCTCCGGTTACGGTGGGGAAGAACGCAACGATTGGTGCCGGAAGTAGCATTCGCAAGTCTGTGCCTGCGGGTGGCTTAACGCTTACGATATCGAAGCAGCACACGTTATCAGATTGGATGCGCCCAGTAAAAAAAGTGGAGTAATATTGCTTGTAAATATAAAGCGCGTTTATTGCTTACGCGCTTTTGTCCGAGCCATGGTTTCTAAAGCACGTCAAAAAATCCCAGGTTTTTTTTCAATGAAGATAAACCACAGACGCGAATGTTTTCAGAAAGTAAATAATCCATATCGCCAGGCACGATGAGGGTTAAAAAATCAAGTTTTAAGCACTCAATCGCTTTTTTTATGGAAGAAGTTATTTGGGGTGAGTCTGTATATTTAAATTCAAAGCCAAGTTTTTTGCCATTTTTAGTGAAGAGTAAGTCTAACTCAGCTTCTCCTGTAGAAGACCAAAAATAACATTCATCGGCATCCAGCTGATGGTGGTGAATGACTTCTTCCAAAGCAAAACCTTCCCATGATGCGCCAGTCTTTGGGTGCATAGGTATATGTGTCAAATTGATATCAAGCAGTGTGTGTAGGAGGCCGCTGTCACGGATAAATACTTTAGGTGTTTTTACTTGTCGTTTGTGAATATTTTCAAACCAAGGTTTTAATACGCGGATCATGAAAGCGCCTTGTAGAATATCGATATAGCGTCGAACAGTCATGTCAGATATGGCAAGTGAACGGCCAATATCAGAATAGTTAAGTATGTTTCCATGATAATGCGCGAGAATAACCCATAATCTGCGCATGGCTTGTGGTGATTGGTTAAATCCAAGTAACGATAAATCGCGTTCTAGAAACGTTTGAATATAAGCTTTGCGCCAGAGGAGACTTGCTTCATCTTGTGGTGCAAGGTAAGACCGTGGAAAGCCGCCGCGAAACCATAGCTTTCGTAAATGTTCGTATCCACATTCTTGCAACTGGAGTGGTGTGATTTCAATGTAGCCAATACGGCCGGCAAGTGATTCTGACGATTGCTGAATTAAGTCACGCGAGGCACTTCCTAAAATAAGATAACGGCAGTCAGGTTTTTTATCGGCCAATACACGGAGGTATGGAAAGAGATGGGGCCTTAATTGAATTTCATCAATAACGACCAAACCCTCTAATGGCTCTAAGGCCAGTTTGGGGTTTTCTAATTGCGCTAAATGGTTTGGATCTTCGAGGTCGAAGTGATAAACAGGGTTGATGTGCTTGAGATTTGCGTAAGCTTTAGCTAAGGTGATTTTTCCGCACTGTCGTGGACCCAATAAAGCACACACAGGGTGAACTTGAAATTGAGTTTCTATTTGATTGATTAACGCTGTGCGATTAATGAAGGGCATGACAATTATACTCTGCAAATTCAAAGTCTGGTGTTGAATTTGCAGAGTATATGGGTTGAGCAGGATTTGTCAAATTATTTTTTACGCGCTTGTGCTCGAACCATGGCCTCTAAAATATAGGCGCGTTTTGCATTCGCATCTTTTTGATCCGGATCGTTTGTCGCTTGTTTGATTTGCCGTTTTTCGCGATATAAACGCTCTTTTTCTTGTTGTTCACGTAGTAGACGAATATTTTTTGCTTGAAAGCGTTCGCGTGCAAGGTCACGGTCGTAGGTTTCAGCCGGTTCTTCAATCAGATCAATGCAATCCACAGGGCATGGGTCAACGCACAAGCCACACCCCGTACACGCATGCTCTAAGACCGTATGCATTTGCTTCGCACTGCCTATGATAACGTCCACCGGGCAGGCTGGAATGCATTTGGTGCAGCCTATGCACTCATCTTCACGAATCACAGCGCGTCGAGGGGGCCGCGTCGCTTCTTGAACGGCTTGAAGATAAGGCTCGGGGTCAACATCAAGTAATTTGCCTAGCGCTTTGAGTGTGGTGACGCCACCGGGTGGGCAGCGGTCGATGCTGGCTTGCCCGTGAACCAGTGCCTCGGCATATGGGAGGCAGCCGGGGTAGCTGCACTCGCCACATTGGGTTTGTGGGAGGACGGCGTCAAGCTCTGCTACGGTTGGCTTAGGCATGATGCTACGCAGCCTCAGGTGCAATTAGCGCGTCTAAGCTTGCTTGCTCGATACGTGTCATCAAAGGCTTAAATGTGTTGATACTGTGATTAAGTAGTGGCGTTTCTATATTTTGCCAGGTGAGTGGCCCACAGTTTAAAAATTCTTCAGAATCATGTGCCATTGTAGGTAATACGGGTTTCAAATACGTGATTAATAATCTAAATAAATTCAGGCCCAGGCTACAAATGGATTGCACGCGTTCAAGTTGATCGGGATCTTTCGCCAGTATCCAGGGTTTTTCAGCATCGATGTATTGATTAATATGTGCCGCGGCCTCCAATATTTGCCGAATCGCATGAGCATAATCACGTTTCACATAGGCATCCACAATGCCTTCGCGTGCAGCAAGTACCGTACTAAATAATTCTGGGTTATCGAGTGTAGCTGAAAGCTGGTTATCAAAGCGCTTATTAATAAAGCCCGCACATCGGCTCGCAATATTTACCACTTTACCGATAAGATCTGAATTAATACGCTGCATGAACTCTTCGAGATTTAGATCTAAATCATCGGCGCGGCCGTTCAGTTTAGCGGCAAAAAAGTAGCGCAAATACTCAGGATTTAAATGCTTTAAATAGGTGTTGGCTTGAATAAACGTTCCACGCGATTTTGACATTTTCTGACCGTTAACCGTCAAGAACCCATGGGTATAAATCGCGGTCGGTAGACGTCGTCCGCTGCCTTTGAGCATGGCCGGCCAAAACAGCGTATGAAAGTACATGATGTCTTTGCCAATAAAGTGATACAGCTCAGCCGTGCTGTTTTTATCCCAAAAGGCATCAAAAGAAAGATTGTTTTGGTCGCAATATTTTTTGAAACTTGCCATGTAGCCAATCGGCGCATCGAGCCATACGTAAAAATATTTATTGGTGGCGCCTGGAATCTCAAAACCAAAATAAGGCGCGTCACGTGAAATATCCCATGCTCTTAGGCCTGTTTCGAACCACTCGCCTAATTTGTTAGCAACTTCGCTTTGTAAGCTGCCGCTGCGTGTCCATGTTGTAAGAAACGCTTCGTAACGAGGTAAATCAAAAAAGTAATGTTCTGATTCTTTTTCGATAGGTGCGGCACCCGATAGGCTAGATATGGGATTTTTTAAATCGGTTGGATCATACGTTGCGCCACAAGCCTCACAATTATCACCGTATTGGTCTGCTGCGTCACATCGTGGGCAATTGCCTTTGATATAACGATCGGCCAAGAACATGTTTTTGATGGGATCATACGCTTGGAGAATCGTTTTTTTGATGATATCGCCGTTGGCTTCGAGGCGTTGATAGGTTTCTTCAGCAAGCGTTTTGTTTTCTTCAGAATGCGTGGTGTGATAGCAATCATAATGGACACCAAACGCATTAAAATCTTGTTCATGGCTGGTTCGAATTTGAGCTGTCAGCTCTTCCGGTGTGATGCCTAGTTGCTCGGCTTTGAGCATAATCGGTGTGCCATGCGCGTCGTCACCACATACACTGATGCAGTTATGTCCAAGCATGTTATGCGTATGCACCCAAATATTGGTTTGAATGTGCTCGAGTAAATGACCCAGGTGTAGGGGGCCGTTGGCATAAGGGAGCGCGCTGGTTACGAGCATCTGACGAGGGATTTGGCGAGGTGTTGTCATGAGCAAATAAATCCACAAAATTAATTTAAAAGGAAAATTATACCCTATTCTTATACAATAAACTTAACTCGAGTAAAAAGAGCGTAGGAATTTTATGACGGCTTCACGATTAATTATTGGAATTACCGGTGCTTCGGGTATTATTTATGGCATTCGGTTATTAGAAATCTTAAAAACTCTGCCGATAGAAACACATTTGGTTGTTACGAATGCGGGGCAGTTAACGCGTAGTTATGAGACGGATCTTAGTCTCGCCGAACTTAAAGCATTAGCAGATGTGTATCATGCCAACACCAATATTGCCGCAAGCATTGCCAGCGGCTCGTTTAAGACCTTGGGCATGATCGTTGCTCCGTGTTCGATGAACAGCTTGGCTGAAATTGCGCATGGGGTATCCAGTCAGCTATTAACACGTGCGGCCGATGTGGTGCTCAAAGAGCGCCGGCGCTTGGTACTTATTCCACGTGAAGCGCCGCTGCATTTAGGGCATTTAAAAAACATGATGGCAGTGACCGAGATGGGAGGTATTATTTATCCTCCTGTACCGGCGTTTTATCAAAAACCACAAACCCTTGAAGATATGGTTAACGAAACGGTAGGGCGAGTTTTAGATTTGTTTGATGTGGATCATGGTTTGCTGAAGCCTTGGGGCGAGGCATAAAAATGGAGCCTAAGCGGCGGATTATGATGTTGGTTCTCTTGTGGCATCAAGAGCTTCGGGGTAACCTAGCAGCTTATAATATTTGAATGTATGTGTTGATTAGAGAGCATCATGTCCCCGTGTCCTTGTGGAGTCGAGCGCGATTACGCACAGTGTTGCAAGCCCTATCTCATGGGGCAGGCGACGCCAACCACCCCCGAAGCCTTGATGCGCTCGCGTTATACCGCGTATACCATGGCGGATATTGCGTACATTGAAAAAACTCAGCGCGGCAAGGCCGCTGAAGGTTTTCATGCCTTAGATGCTTATGTTTGGGCTAAGCGTGTGACATGGATAAAGCTCAACGTACTGAACACTTCGTTGAAAAAGTATCAAAAAGGTTATGTTGAGTTTATTGCAACGTTTGTAGATGCCGGTACGACGCAATCCATGCATGAAAAAAGTGAGTTTATCAAAAAAGCAGGGCAATGGTTTTATGTTGATGGTGTGCATGTGTCATGACAGAAATTATTATTACGCGAAAAAAAATTAAAAATCTAATTTTACGTGTAACCCGTGACGGACAAATAAAAATTAGCGCGCCTGAGAAATGCTCTGAAAAAGTTATAAATACTTTTTTAGATCAAAAAAAATCTTGGATAGCTAAGCAGCAAAGCATCATGTTGGAGCACGCAAGTCAGCCGGCAACACCTAGTCTAACAAGAGAGCATCACCAGCAGATGAAAGATCTCTTGCCTCCATTATTTGAAAAATGGGAGGTGATTATTGGTGTGAAAGCTCATGAATGGGGTGTTAAGGCGATGAAAACGCGCTGGGGCTCCTGTAATACCGTAAAAAAACGTATCTGGATTAATTTACATTTAATTCATAAGCCACGGATTTGTTTAGAATATGTGCTCGTGCATGAACTCGTGCATTTGTTGGAGGCAAGCCACAACAAGCGATTTTATGCCCTCATGACGGAGTTCATGCCTGACTGGAAAGCGCATCGGCAATTGCTTAAAATAAGTTAAGATAATTTTAGGCGTTGTCTCAGTACTTCATATAAACACACACCGGTTGCAACCGATACGTTTAAGCTGGATACCTGGCCTTGCATCGGCAGTGCAAACAAACCATCACATACGTCGCGTGTGAGGCGCCTAAGACCCGTGCCTTCAGCGCCCATAGCAATCGCTGTTGAGCTCGAGCTGTAATCCATGCTGTAAATCGATTGTTCGGCTTCACCTGCTGCGCCATAAATCCAAACACCGGCTTCTTGAAGCGTTCTCATACTGCGGGCAAGGTTGGTCACACGAACAAACGGCATCGATTCAGCAGCACCTGAAGCAACTTTACTCACAACAGGTGTGATGTCGGCACTGTTATCTTTAGGAGCAATCACAAAATCAACACCCGCAGCATCTGCACTGCGGAGGCATGCACCTAAATTATGTGGATCGGTCACGCCATCTAAAATTAAAATTAAAGCTGGCTTTTGAGCTGCATCTAATAAATCAGGTAGATCAGCTTCTACATAAGGCTTGAGGGCATCGACCTCAGCAACAATACCCTGGTGTGATACATCGCCAAAACGCTGCCTCATGTTATCAGACGTGAGCGTTTCAACCGACACACGTGCACGCGCCGCAGCATCTAATGCGGTTTGTAAGCGCTGATCGTTACGTTGCTTGCTAACATAAATTTTGTACACATGCCGTAATGGATTGTTGAGTACTGCGGTGACCGGGTGAAGGCCATAAATAAGATGTTCTGCCATGTTATTCTTTCTCGTCTAAAACGGGTTCAAAGTCTATTTTACGCTCGTCTAAATCAACGCGTGCTACGAGCACCGTCATTGGATCGCCTAAACGATAGCTGTGCCCAGAGCGCTCGCTGTTTAAGCGGTGCTTGACGGCATCAAACGTATAATAATCATTTTTGAGGGACGTGACATGCACCAGGCCTTCAACATAAATATCGTTGAGTTCAACAAAAAGCCCAAAGCCCGTTACGCCGGCAATTTTGCCTTTGAACACTTGCCCAACTTTATCTTGCATGTATTCACATTTAAGCCACGAAACAACGTCACGTGTGGCTTCATCAGCACGCCGCTCGGTTGATGAGCAGTGCTTGCCAAAGCGGCTCATATCGTTCGCTGTGTATGAAAAATCGTTCGACGTATTATTATCTAAGATATGCCCGATCGCGCGATGGATGAGTAAGTCAGGATAACGTCGAATCGGCGATGTAAAGTGTGTGTAAGCTGGGTAGGCAAGGCCAAAATGCCCATCGTTGGCTTCGATGTATTGTGCTTGTTTGAGCGAGCGCAGCATCACGGTTTCGATAAGATGTCGTTCGGGTCGTTCACCAACGGATAACAACGTCGTTTGAAAATCTTTAGGCGATGGTTTTGGGCCGCCACTGAGCGTTAAGCCGAATTCGCCTAAAAATTGGCGGAGCGCTAAAATTTTATCTTCTGCTGGGGCTGGGTGAACACGGTAAAGTGTTGGAATCTCAGATTTTTCTAGGAATTTTGCAGTTGCAACGTTCGCCGCCAACATGCACTCTTCGATCAGGCGATGGGCATCGTTTCGAACAACGGGAATGATTTGTTGAATTTTACGGTTTGTATCAAAAACAATACGTGTTTCAGTGGTGTTAAAATCCATAGCACCACGAACTTTTCGTGTTTTAGCAAGAATCTGATAAAGCGCATGAAGATTTTGTAGGGCAGGCCAGATCGGTTCAGGTTGCTTGGGATCACAAGCCCCTGCGGTCAGCCAATCACTCACTTGTGTATAGGTGAGCCTGGCATGTGAATGAATCGCCGCACGGTAAACACGGGTGCGTTGAATCTTTCCTTCAGCCGTGATGGCCATTTCCATAACCATGCATAGCCTATCCACTAAGGGCTTGAGTGAACAAATGCCGTTGGATAATACTTCGGGTAGCATTGGAATCACTTTTTCTGGAAAATAGACGGAATTTCCTCGTCGTGCAGCTTCTTGATCAAGCGCCGAATCAACAGCAACATAATGACAGACATCAGCAATGGCCACGTAAAGTTGAAAGCCGCCTTTAGGTTTTGGCTTACAATATACGGCGTCATCAAAATCTTTGGCGTCTTCTCCGTCAATCGTAACAAACGGGAGGTGGCGCAGATCGGTGCGTTTGATTAGATCGGATTCTTGCACGGTATCAGGAATATCTTTCAGGGATGCATGCACGTCGTCTGGCCACTCGGCTGGAAGGCCGTGCGCTAAAATAGCCACTTCGATTTCCATACCCGGTGCCATGTGCTCACCCAGAACTTGAATCACTCGCCCAATGGCTTGAGCGCGCTTGTTGGGGTAACTTGCTATTTCGACCAAAACAATTTGGCCATCGGTCGCGCCATGGGTTGACTCGGGAGGAATGGAGATATCTTGTGTTAAACGTTTGCTGTCCGGTGATACAAAATTAACGCCTTGCTCGGAGAAAAATCGGCCGACCACACGAGGGTTGGCATGCTCAACAATCTCATGAATCTTACATTCAGGCCGACCGCGACGGTCAGTGCCTGCCTGATGTGCGAGCACGGTATCGCCATGCATCACGGTACGCATCTCTCGAGGCGAAATCAGCATGTCGGCGGCGCCGTTGTCAGGAATGAAAAAACCAAAGCCATCCGGATGCCCTTGAACTGTCCCTCGTTGCAGGCTAATTTTATCGAGTAGGCAATAGCGACCACGACGGTCTTGCATGAGTTGGCTATCTCGTAGCATGGCGCGTAGTCGAAAACCCAAAGCTTCTTCTTGTGGAGGTTTTGATATATTGAGCGCTGAAATCAATTGTTTTTTAGAAATAGGACGCCCAAAATCAACCAACGTTTCTAAGATAAACTCACGGCTTGGTATAGGATTGTCATATTTTTCACGCTCTCGTTGGTGAAACGGGTCTTGTTTTTCAGCAGATTTTAATTTTTTAGCCACGGTGGCCCTTCGTTGTCGACGGAACAATAACTTAGTTTAACATCTATTGTGCCTGGGAGGGTAATTCAAAACCATGTCGTCCAATATAGGCTGTTAAAGCCGTTAACGTCATGTTTTCCCCGGCCCAGAAAATGCCATGAGAATGTTTAGGACGTGTGGTGATAGGCCATTCACATGCGGCTAATGCTTGATCGCACGAAACTTGTTGCTCATGCCCGGGTTTGGATTCAATGCAGTTTAATTTTATGTTTGTTTTATCCAGCGCCAGTGCTGACCATTGATTGCCTTGAAGCCGGCTGCTCCATCCCGAATCAAAATCTGCATCAGATGCGGGGTGTGTTATCCATACATCAAAGGCTGATAAATTATGAATCATAAGTACGCGCGGGTTACCCGCAGGAAGATGCAGGTCTTCGCCTTGAAGAGCAAAGGCTTTGCATGCCGCAGGAAAAACTTCGGTCGAATGCTCTTCGGCGAAAGCGGTATTAAAATATGCAGAAGCTAAAATAATAAATATGAAACGTACGGTTTGTAGCGCTCGCATAAAATATTCCTGAAAATTAAATATAAAGTTTATCACAGATTAGATTAGCTCCACATAAGTAATAATATGTTACGATTGCTGCATAAATATTAATTGATTTAATATAATAGGGGTGATGTTGTTGTGAATGAGATAATTGATGTACCTGCACTTGTAAAGTTACAGCTTGATGCAATTATACGCTGGAAAGCTTCATCAGATATAATTTTAACAGCCACAGACTTTCTGGGTTTAGTCGAAAAAAATCATGCGTTTAATTATCAGCTTTGGCATGCCGAAGATAGGGCGCGACGAGAAGACAAAGGTTATGAATTTGTTTATCACGCAAAACGCGCGATTGATGGTTTTAATCAGCAACGTAATGATTGCATGGAGGCGATGGATGATTGGTTGACCGGCGTGTTCACACCTGCCTCACCGGAACATTGTCCTGTGCATTCGGAAACACCCGGTATGATGATTGATCGTTTGTCGATTTTAGCGCTCAAGCATTACCATATGGAAGAGCAGGTTAAGCGTGATAATGTGGATGCAGCCCACCGCGATGCCTGTCAAAACAAGCTTTATATTATAGCGATGCAGCAACAGCAATTAAGTAGCTGTTTGGATGTGTTGTTGCAGGAGACTCAGCAGAATACACGAACATTTCGGACGTATCGTCAATGTAAAATGTATAACGATGCCGCGTTGAATCCTGAGCTGTACAGTACGTCAGAGCAATAATATTTACATCGTATTAATTAGGTCGAGGTATTTCTGCTTCCGTTATCGTTGCTAGCGGTACGGTACTTGTTGACGCAGGACGGGCGCGGGGAGAGTATAAGCCGAGTTGTGTGTGGGCACTGAGCTTGTCGGCATTGGGGTCTAATAAGCCTGACTCGACAGAACGTGTTTTTTTGAAGGTAAGCGATATTTTGTGTTGCGTGACGGGTGGTGAGTTATCGTTCGGAGGGAATTCGCCATGTGCGAGATCATGATGTACGAGGGAATCATCAAAAGCGGCTGGATTGGGATCAAGCTCCATCATGTGATTCAGAGCTAAATTTAAATCATCAGGGCCTCCTGCTCCATGACCACCTACTCCATTACCACCTGCTCCAGGGCCACCTGCTCCAGGACCACCTGGTCTATGACCACCTGCTCCAGGGCCACCTGGTCCATGACCACCTGCTCCGAAGGCTGCATTTTCTTCGTTGGGTGGAGTGGCATGAGTACGCTCTTCCCTAAGTTTTGCCGCGTATTTAGCCATGGCGCGCAGGGTCCAAATGATGGTGCTCATGATAACTGCTGCTATCAAAAGCAGTGTTATCCATGGACTGTCATGTTCGTGGTCATGTTGGCTGGATACATCGAAAAATGTGAGTAAAATAAAGTCAACTGACTTAGGTCCTTTCATAAGACCTGAGCCCATCGAGCGAAGAATTTCAAGCCAGCTTAAAAACGTCCAGTTGATGAGCGGTGTGCCATGACAGAGGTCGGAAAATGCCGTTTCATTGTCGATGTCGGTGAGCACACTTGCGTCATGGCTGCCTTTAATTATATCGATAATATCTTTAACGGCCTTAAGTTGTTTTTCAGCATTGTCTTTTTGTTTTGCTCGATGCTGGGCTGCGTAAGATAAGGATATGGCGATGGATGCTAGGGTTAGCGCGACGGATAGAAACACACAGGTAACAACAAACGCTTGGGATAGAACCGTTGCAAAAAAAACTTTACTGATAAGCGAGGTTGCAAAAATACCGCACACGATTGTGCCGTGAGCGATCAAGCCATGCTTGAGGCCTATGAGGATGGCTTCGTCGGTTGATATTTCACTTATCTTGCGGAGCTTCTTTTGAGCCTGGCTAATCTTTGTGAATGTACTTTCTGATAGGGCACTGACCTCTGTAAAGTTGGCCAATGCACGGGACTGGTCTGGTGTTGCGTCTTCGTAGCTCTCCTCTGGTGGGATGTCGAGGAGTTCTCTAAGACATGCAGCTTCGGCTAGCTCGGCCTGCAGTGTTCGAATACTTGAGATGAGGTTTGCTTTTACTTCAGAAATACGAAGTAGTCGATGGTATTCTGTTTCTTCTTGCATGCGTGTAAAAATACAAGCAATTGCGGCAAAGGCGGAGATTCCCGTGACGATCGTTAGAATTTCAGGTGCTAAAGATACCAGCGAAATGAGGCCTATAAATAAGTAAAGCCCACTGGTCAAGCCATCGTAACCGGCAGAAAGCTGGCATCTGAAGCGATTATTGTGTGCATGGTTCTTGTTTTCTTCAGCTGAGTTTGCGTTTAGCTCTAAGGTGACTTGGGCGTTGAAGGCCCTGAAATGATGATCAGCGTGCTCAGGAAGTAGGGCTCGCCACTGCATCAGGTTGGGGTGTTTTTGATCGCGAATGTTCGGTAAGTTGTTTTTTTGTTGGATAAACGTGTTTATTTGATCAGGGGTCAATCCAAGATCTTCTGAGGCGCCGTCACGGTCGACGTAAAGTAAGGCGCGCTCTGCTAGGTTATCTTTGTTTATTAGGAGGTAACTGTTGGCATGTTTCTTTTTTAATTCTGCCTGAGTTGGAGGTAGCCAGGTGATTTCTTGATTAAACCTCCCCCAATTTAAAAGTTCCTTTGTTAGAGCGTCGTTTTTGTCCATGGTTTTTTTTCGGACACTCACCATGTGGCGACTCCACCACCGGTTATACATGGAAGGTATTCCGATAAGAAGGCTGAGTGGCATTAAAGCGTAACGTAAATCGATGAAGGAGCAGAGCCGGATGGCATCAAGCGTGCTTCTTATGCCGCGATTTGCGTTTCTTGCACCTTTCGCGCCGTCACGAAAGGCTTGCCAGCTGATGTAGTTAGCTTGGGCGGTTTCGTTTTCTTTGTCTCGGCTCATGCCATTGGCGAAGGTTGATGCGATGGTTGATGCGGCGAGTAGGGTCAGTACAACGGCGCTACCCCAGGGATTACATATAAACTCACGGAGTGCTTTAGCTGTTTCTGTTTTTGAGCCGTTGTAAATTAGGTCTGGAATATATTTGAGCAGGCTATAGGCGAGCACGAAGCCATCCGGTCCACCGTAGAGCCAATAGACATGTTTTTTTTTATCTAAATATTCGGCGTAGTCACACAGATCATGGAATTGCTTGTTGCAGAAGGCGTAGCTTGCATGCGCGCCTTGGTAGGTGGCGTTGCTCAGTTGATTGAAGGCGTCAAAAAGGAGGTGGTTTAAATAAGATGAATCTTCTGTTTCGCGAGCTCTTTCCGTTAGCATGAGAATGTTCAGCGATGACTAAGATTAAAAGGAATTATAAAGAAAAAAGCATCAGTGTGCAAGTATTATCCCAACTTGTTTTTTTGTGAACAAACCGATGGGCCAATTTCACATAATAACATAATAAATCTTATTTCAGACGTGAGATGGACTTTTTACCGTGTAAGATATTTGCGATTTTTTATGTAATCTTTAGATTACTCGGGGTTTACCCGGATCTCAGAACGTGTATTTTGTAAGTAAGAATAAAACGTTACCTACATTTTGGGAGCCAGGGATGTAGGTGCCCATCAATGCAAATTTTCGGTACGTGAGTGATGCCCAAGGCAGAATGCCTGGAAACGGCGCGTTATTCAGGATGTCAGGGCGGGCAGTGAGAAAAACCGTAAAACCAAGACCTGCACAGGTGGTGTCATTAAAATGAAACGTTTTAAGAAAAGCATACCCTGCAATCGGCTCAACTTTGGCATGTGATTCAAGAAAAACGAAAGCATACAGACTGTGCCAATCACCTTTTTCATCATAAAAACCTTTACCTAAGCCTCCACCGAAGGCCCATTCGTTGTACGAGTTTATTTTTTCTTCGTCATATTTGTAACGGTTGTGCCAGGCGTATCCAGGGACATAGAGCTCAAGATTACCCTCATTCCAGGTTTCGTAGGGGCGTTGACATACGGGCTGAAGCCATTCGGGCCATGCTTTACAATGCTCAGGGACGTCAGAATATACAGTCTGAGAAATCGTCACGCTGATGAATAATAAGAAATATCGTCTCATCGTATGTTTGGCTCGCAAGGGCTTTTTTAAGTGCGCCCTTTAATGTTATGTTTATGTTTCTAATTATTATTTTTTTAATCATTTAGCATTGCGACCTACGGAGGCATATTAGCATGGACCTGTTTCGCAAGAAAGCACCTCAGTCTTCAACAGATGGCCCTGCGCTTAAGCGCACGTTGTCAGCATTTGATTTGACGTTACTCGGTATGGGGGCAGTTATTGGGGCCGGCGTATTTGTTCTAACCGGCGTTGTTGCGGCAACGCAAGCGGGTCCTGCTATTATTTTTTCTTATATGATGGCCGGTTTAGCGTGTGTGTTTGCAGCGCTCTCGTATGCTGAGCTTGCGGCCATGATTGGTGGGTGCGGTAGTGCTTATGGCTATGCTTATGCCGGCTTTGGTGAGCTTTTAGCTTGGATTGTCGGTTGGGATTTACTTTTAGAATACACGGTCTCGGTGTCTGCTGTTTCTGTGGGGTGGAGCGCTTATGTTGGCGACGTTTTTTCAAGTTTAGCCGTGCATTTTCCTAAAACATTACTTCACGGGCCTATAGATGGTGGTTTTGTGAATATCATGGCCTTAGTGATTATTATGCTGTTGACGGTGCTTTTGACGTTTGGCATGCGAGGGAGTAAACGCTTTAATCACGCGATGGTGGCGATCAAGCTTAGTGTTATTATGGCGGTAATTGTCGTCACCGCGATGGCTTTCAAGCAAGAGCATTGGGTGCCGTTTTCTCCTTTCGGCTGGGCGGGTGTGGTGCAAGGCGCGTCACTTATCTTTTTTGCCTACGTGGGGTTTGACGCCGTTGCAACCACGGCCGAAGAAGTGATCAACCCTCAGCGAAGCTTGCCGATTGGGATTGTCGGCTCGTTATTTATTTGTACAGCGATATATATCATCGTTGCTGCTTGTTTGACAGGGGCTGTGCCTTATCATTTATTGAACGTCGCTTCACCGATTAGTCATGCACTGCTTTTACTTGGACAGCCTGCGGTTGCTGGTATTGTCGGGGTTGGCGCGATTGCAGGTTTAAGCACGGTGATGCTGGTGCTGTTTTATGGCTTGAGTCGTGTGTTTCTTGCCATGGCTCGTGATGGTTTACTACCCCATTACTTTGCAAAAGTAGACGCAAAAACACATACACCTGTTCGGATTATTGTGTGTTGCGGCGTGTTGATGGGCTTGATTGCTGGCTGGGTACCTTTGGGGGACTTGGCGGAACTTGTCAACGTCGGTACGTTATTTGCTTTTGCGATTGTATGCACTGGTGTGATTGTGTTGCGTTATACGGATCCTGATACCCCTCGACCGTTTAAAACACCGGGCGCACCGTTGGTCCCGTTCTTGGGGATTCTGAGTTGCTTGTATCTTATGGTTAATTTGCCATGGGTCACGTTGCTGCGCTTTGTTGTGTGGATGGCAATAGGCATGATTGTGTATTTTATGTTTAGTCGAAACAATAGCCGGCTTTCACCTCAAAAAATAAATATTTAAATATGTAATAACGCCATGATTCCGGCGGAAACTAAACCAGCTGCCGGAATGGTCAACACCCAAGCAATAAAAATAACGCGAATCAAGCTCCAGCGGGTGCCCCCGCGAGTATTTGAAAGTCCGACACCTGCAATGGAGCCGGTGACAGTTTGTGTTGTTGAAACAGGAATGCCGCCCTCGGTAGAAGCCAGGATAATCGCCGCGGCGCCCGTTTCGGCTGCGCAACCACGCATGGGATTAAGATGCGTGATACCCGACCCCATGGTACGAACAATGCGCCATCCGCCACACAGTGTGCCGAGACTTATCATGAGATGACATGAAATCACAACCCAAAAAGGCACATGGAAAGGCCCTTCGATCCATGCGGAAGACATGAGTAAGGCGGTGATAATCCCCATGGTTTTTTGAGCGTCATTACCCCCATGTGCCAAACTTAAAAGCGCGGATGACGCAAGTTGCAAGCTTTTAAACCAGCGATTGACGTGGTCATTTTCGCCCGTTTTAAAATAGCGTGTGAGTATTGCGCCAATCAGTGCCCCAGCAAGTAAGCCAAGCACGGGTGTGATAAAAATACCAAAGGCCACTTTAATAAATCCAGCGCTGTTTAACGTCGTAAAGCCGCCGCGCACAATCGCCGCGCCGGCGAGTCCGCCAATCAATGCATGGGATGAACTGGAAGGCAGTCCAAAATACCAGGTGATAAGATTCCAACTGATGGCGCCGATGAGGGCGGAAAAAATAAGCGCAGGTGTAATAATCCCAGGATCCACAATGCCCTTACCAATGGTATTCGCGACCATTAAATTAAAAAAAGCAAAAGCAATAAAATTAAAAAAAGCAGCCCACATCACGGCCTGGCGAGGCGTTAGAACGCCCGTAGCTACAATCGTGGCAATGGCATTTCCGGCATCATGGAAGCCATTAATAAAATCAAAAGCGTAGGCCAACACAATAATACCAAGAATAATCAGGGTACTGTGGTCCATGGGGCAAATCCTCAAGTAGATTAGAGGTGATAACTGCTTTTGGTTAATACGTTAGATACTATATACATTAGACGCTGTATCAGAAAAGGCAAGTTTGCAGCTCCTGCGTTATGCGCAAGCTCAGCGTGTGCCATTTCATCGATTCTCATCTGAGACAAAATAGCTTCCGAGCGCTTATCGGATGCCGGAAGGTTTGCTAGGTGACGTTCCAAATGCAACGTAACTTGTCGCTCAGTTTCGGCAACAAAGCCGAGGCTCCACTGGTCGCCAACAAGGCCTGCGAACGCGCCAATACACCAAGAACCGGCGTACCAAAAAGCGTTGAGTACGCTGGGGTGACTGCCGAGTTCTTGAAGACGTGCTTCACACCAAGCAAGATGATCAATTTCCTCAAGCGCCGCTTCATGCATTTGTTCTCGCACGGTGTCGAGTTTTGCGGTGAGCGCTTGGCCTCGATATAAGGCTTGTGCACATACTTCACCGGCATGATTAACACGCATAAGGCCTGCGACATGTTTTTTTTCTGAGGGGGTGAGTGTTGCTTTGGGGAGAGACGCCGCAGGATTGCTACGTTCGCATTCACGTGCTTTGGGTGTAAAAACGGTTCGTACAGCTGCATCAAACTCAGTGAGTAAGCGATCGATTGGACGCATGGTTCGCATGGTGTACGGTACCTAAAAAATTAGCAAGCTAAAAAAATTGATGGTAGCAAGTTTGGGTTGGTGCAGCAAATCCGTTATGATAAAACTCCCGTGTATTCGAGGTTTTAGTTCCCATGGATTATCTAGCGCGTAGACAACACTTAGCCAACCATCTTCCTGCTGATGCATTGGTTGTGATTCCGGCAGCATCAGAGCAACTCCGTAATGGCGACAGTCACTATAAATTTCGGCAAGACAGCGATTTTTATTATCTGACAGGCTTTGATGAGCCGGATGCGGTTTTATTAATCACAGGGGGTGAGCGGGGCGAATCGATCTTATTTAATCGCCCCAAAAGCGAGCTTGAAGAACGTTGGACGGGTCCGCGCTTAGGTCAAGCAGACGCACCTGCAAGGCTTGGTATTGACGCAGCGTATCCAATCGTTGAGTTAGAAACACGGTTGCTCGAAATTTTGTTGGATAAACGCGCGATTTATTATCCCATGGGGCGTTACCCACAGCATGAGCGTATGCTGCGGCATGCGTGGACGCGCGTGAAAAGTCAAGCACGCCGTGGGCAGCATGTCCCGGAAGTTTTTGCTGATATCATGCCTATCTTAAGCGAAATGCGTGTCATCAAAGATGATTCAGAAATACGCTGCATGCGAGAGGCTGCGCGCATTTCGGTTAAGGCGCATGAAGCGGTGATGCGTGCGTGTAAACATGCCCAGCATGAATATGAGCTTGAAGCTGAGTTTTTATATGCACTGGGGCGCGAAGGTTGTCAAAATATTGCGTACAGTAGTATTGTCGCCGGCGGGGCGAATGCCTGCGTTTTGCACTACATAAACAACAATCAAATACTGGATTCCAGTCAGCTCGTGCTCGTCGATGCCGGGGGTGAAGTGGGGTATTATGCCGCAGACATCACCCGAACATATCCTGTCAGCGGAAAATTCAGCTCAGAGCAACGTTTGATTTATGATGTGGTGTGGCGCGCTCAAAAAGCAGGTATAGCTTGTGTTAAACCAGGTATGCCTTGGGACAGCATGCAAGCCGCAATTGTGCATGAACTTACATCGGGATTATGTGAGCTTGGTATATTAAACGGCTCTAAAGATTCTATTGATGAGCTTATCAAACACGGGGCTTATAAGCCTTTTTATATGCATTCTTCAGGGCATTGGTTAGGTTTAGATGTGCATGATGTGGGTGCTTATTTTGTAGATAATAAGTCTCGCTTACTTGAACCCGGCATGGCTTTGACGGTAGAGCCCGGGCTATATATACCTGAAAACTATGAAGGTATTGATCCTAAATGGTGGGGCATCGGTATTCGTATAGAAGATGATATTTTAGTTACCCAAGCAGGGCATGATAATTTAACCGGGGCACTTGCTGTTGCTCCAGAAGCACTTGAGGACTTGATACGTGGTTGATGCTGTTATACATGATGATGTTGATGTTTTAATTATCGGGGGCGGTTTGATAGGCATGGCGCTCATGCTTGCCTTAAAGCCCCTGGGCTATCGTGTGTGCATGGCCGAAGCGCATGTGCGTTCCGAAGAACATCCCGGTATGCTTGATACACGCAGCGTTGCTTTGTCACCCGCCAGCATACGTATTTTAGAGCAGCTGCATGTTTGGTCTGATTTAAAAAAACGAGCGGCTTTTATCAACATGATTCATGTGTCTGAGCAAGGTCGATTTGGACAAGCGCGTTTAAACAAAGCATCAGCGCATGATGATCCTTTGGGCGCCGTCGTAGAAATGCATGAACTCCATGCAGCACTGCATGCGCATGTAAATTCAGAACATATTTTAATGCCTGCGCGATTAATTGCACTTGATGCAGCAACCGGTGAAGCTACGCTTGAGACATCAGCTGGTGAGAAAAAACTGCGGGCTCGTTGGGTGATTGCGGCCGATGGCGCCAACTCTTCTGTACGAAAGTTATGTCATGCAGAAGCTGAATATAAAACCTACCCAGAACATGCGCTAGCAGCCAATATTAAGCTTGCGCGGCCTCATGGCCAGGTTGCGTATGAGCGCTTCACATCAAGCGGCCCACTGGCTTTATTGCCTCTGCCAGGTCCTTATATGGCACTGGTGTGGACGCGTTCAGCCGATGAAGCTGCGCGCTTGAAATCGCTGGATGAGGCGAATTTTTTATTAGAATTGCAGCGTGCATTTGGTTATCGTGTTGGGCGTTTTACGGCCGTTGGCCAACGTATGACGTATCCACTTAGGCAAGTGATGATGCAGCGACAAGTGCATGATCGCGTTGTTTTTTTGGGGAATGCAGCGCATACCTTGCATCCTGTTGCAGGACAGGGGTTTAATTTAGGCCTGCGTGATGTTGCGATGCTTGCGCAATGCGCGGCAGAGCATGGCCTGAGTGTAAAAGCACAGACGCGCTATCAGATTGCGCGTGTGTCCGATCAAGAAATGATCATGACTTCAACCGATGCGCTAGTATCGCTTTTTAATAATCAGTTGCCAGGGATAGGGCTCGCACGCCGGCTTGGTTTGGTTGCTTTAGATAATAGTAAAATTTTAAAAAATATGTTGTTGCGCCACGCAAAAGGTTTTGGTGGCGTGGTACCTGACTTGGTGTGTGGGATTCCACTGAAGCAGGAGAATGTTAATGCTTAAAGCTGTTGATGTATTAGTGGTAGGGGGCGGCGTGGTTGGATTGGCCGCAGCCGCAGGCATGGCTTCGCGTGGGTTTAAAACAGCCGTAATCGACGCGGGGTCGCTCAAAATATCACCTGCTAATAAAAACACACGGGTGTATGCCATCAACGGGGCATCGCAGGCGTTGCTCACACAATTAGGTGTTTGGGAATCGCTTGATCCTAATATTATTTCGCCGTATCGAGGTATGCATGTTTGGGATGCAACCAATCATGCCGACATCACGTTTGATGCACGGGATGCGGCTAAAGCTCAGCTTGGTGTGATTTTAGAAGAAAACCCCTTGCGTGTCGCGTTGCTTAAGCGCGCAGAAGCGTTAGGTGTACAGCTGATTCCAAACACACGTGTTACAGCGTGCACGGAAGAAGCCACTGGTATGTGTATTACAAGTGCAGAAGGCGATTCTTGGCGGGCTAACTTATTGATGATTGCTGACGGCGCAAACTCAAACACACGCGAGCTATTAGGTGTTTCTATCACTACCTGGCCGTATGATCATGAGGCCTTGGTTGCGACCGTTCAAACCGCAAAGCCTCATCAAGCAACCGCTTATCAAGTGTTTACACCCAACGGCCCCTTGGCATTTTTGCCTTTATCTAACCCGCATCAATGCTCCATCGTCTGGTCACAACCACCGGAGAAAACACAGGCTTTGATGGCGTTAGAGCCCGAAGATTTTGATGCGGCATTAACAAAGGCGTTTGAACATAAACTCGGTGAAGTTAAGCTTCAAAGCACACGTATTTCTTTCCCGTTACACATGCGTCATGTTCAGCAATACAGTGGTTCTAAATGGTTGTTGATGGGCGACGCAGCACATACGATTCATCCGTTAGCGGGTTTAGGTCTAAACGTTGGTTTGGCGGATTTAACCTCGTGGCTTGCGTTATTAGACCAGCAGCGTGATGGCGCGTGGTCTGCGCGCGTATTGGCCGCTTATCAACGCGAACGTAAATCTGAGGTATGGTCGGTGATTGCGTTGATGCAAAGCATTAAAGCCATGTTTGGAGCCTCGCCCGCACCCATTGGCGTGTTGCGAGGCCTTGGCATGCGCGCGCTGAACCGTTGTTCACCGCTGAAGCGCATGCTTGCTGCGTATGCGTCGGGTGATTAGTGGCTCTTTTTTGGCTCATTACGAAGCCTGATTAACGTGGCAGGGTCCATACTATTATCTTCACCTGCACGTAGGGAAAATTGCATTTGTAACGCATTTGTTATACAATATAAGTATATACAATAAGTTGGAGTATGGTTATGAATAAGGCGGCAACAATTAATGCTCGCATTGAGCCTGCTTTAAAAATGCAAGCTGAAAAAATCTTACATAAAGTTGGTTTGTCCACTGCGGAAGCAATAAGAATTTTTTATAGTCAAGTTTGCTTGCAAAATGGGCTTCCATTTGATGTGAAAATACCGAATAAAGACACCCGAGATGCAATGGATATGCTTGAATCTGGTAAGGGTGAGCGATACAAAACAATGGAAGACGTTTGGAACTCGTTAGATGATGCTTGAGTTAGAATTAGCCACACAATTTAAACGTGATTTAAAAAAAATTAATAAGCAACATAAAGACAAAGAGCTTTTAGATTCCATTGTTGAGAAACTGCAAGTTGAACAGCCACTACCACAAAAACATAAAGATCATAACCTCACCGGTAACTGGTGTGGTTATCGAGAGTGTCATATAACGCCTGACTGGTTGCTAATTTATAAAGTCATTAAAGGAGACTGTATACAGTTACTGAGGTTAGCAAGGACAGGCTCTCATTCTGAGCTGTTTAAATAAGCGATCTGCATGGCCTGCGCGTGTTGAGTTGCTGCTCATCGCGCGCAGGCCGTTGCAGTTAGATATGCATCAGGCACTAAGCAATCAAGCGTGTGATAAGTTGACTTCCGATGAGGTTTACCAGGAGATACGTCACCGCAAATCCCCAGCCTAGCTTTTTGCTTGTGAGCCCAGACGATTCTTTAAATGCATAAAACAGTGTGGCGATTTGCCAGACTTGAAATATCATGACCAGGATTATATAGGCGATAATACTCGGTGAAAAAAGAGGAGGTGTTTGTGTCGCCATATCCTTAAGTGATGCTAAAAAGCTTGGGTTGACACTTTGTGTAATCGCCGTAATTGCTGCGGAGAAAATGGACGGATAATAGGCAAATCCGATGGTTCCAAAAAAATCAATCAAGCGTATTTTTTTCCGGAAAAGTTTGGCTGTTAGCGCAAAGCCCAAGGAAAATATAAACCAGAAGGCCAAAAACTGGCAGGTAAGTAAAAAGAAGCCAGGAAACGTTGTTTGATGCTGTACAAAGCCCGCTCTTGAGATGGAAAGTGAACCATTCCCGATAGCACTTAAAACGCTCACCGTCAGCATAATAAGCAAGCCAAAAAGCAGTGCTTTAATACCGGCTATTTTTTGAAAGGGATTAACCAGCAACGAAAGGTTATTGCTTGAAAAAAAAGACTTTTTATCCATGGCGCCAAGCAAGATATCATAATCTTCTTGTGAAATTTTATTTGCTTTGAGCATGTTGGTGAGTTGCTCTTGGTTTTTGTGCATTGTCATGTTGAGTGCCTTTTGGTTAATTTAATAAATTTTAGCTTAAATCATAATTTGTTTAACATTACAGCCGCTTCTTGTGCGGTGATCGTCCCGCTTTCAACCAGCTCCAGAATCTCCGCTTTTGAATCCCGGTGTTTTATTTCTAAATTATTCATGTTTTCAATCAGTATGTTGAGGCGGTTTCTTAACGTTGGATAAGAAATATCTTGGATCTTGGCCATTTCTTTGAGACTGCCGGAGCATTTTACGAAGCTACAGACAAACTGTAAGTCTTCTTCTGAAAGCTTCAGCAGCGCAGGAACGGTAAACTGACCTGAAAATTTTGTTGCGCATGTCGCACATTCAATTTGCGTAACGTGTAATTTCGAACTGTCACACGAAGGACATTTAGTTATTATTTTACTCATGAACACCTCTTGCTTTAAATAATCAAGACATAATTATCACTTATATTTATAATTAAATCAATTTAATTTATTTATTATTTAATAAAGTTTATTTTTAATTTTGATTTTAATCATACGTTCAATTAATCCGGTCGTATTGGATTGAAGAGCTACAACGTTTACACTAGGCTCATGCCTATTTCTTGCAGCCAACCTGAGCCTTTATGACGATACCGATGACGACCGAGCAAAAGCCCCTCACTGATTTTACTGAAAAAGCGTACTTGGATTATTCGATGTATGTGATTTTAGATCGAGCCTTACCTCATCTTGCGGATGGGTTTAAGCCGGTGCAACGGCGTATTATTTATGCGATGTCTGAATTGGGTTTGAAAGCGGCATCTAAACATAAAAAATCGGCACGAACAGTCGGGGATGTTTTAGGTAAGTTTCATCCGCATGGTGATACGGCGTGTTATGAAGCGATGGTACTCATGGCTCAACCGTTTTCGTATAGATACCCGTTTGTGGATGGTCAAGGGAACTGGGGTTCACCTGATGATCCTAAGTCGTTTGCGGCCATGCGATATACCGAAGCACGGTTATCACCTTATGCGGATGTTCTATTGGCTGAATTACGGCAAGGTACGGTCGATTGGTTAGATAACTTTGATGCGACGCTAAAAGAACCGGCGTTGCTTCCTGCACGACTTCCAAACGTACTTTTAAACGGCGCGACGGGGATTGCTGTCGGTATGTCATCGGATATTATACCGCATAATTTAGTTGAAGTAGCCAATGCTTGCATTCACTTATTGGATACACCGAAAGCGTCACTGGATGATATTTTAGAAATTATTGAAGGCCCAGATTTCCCTACGCACGCTGAAATTATTACGCCTAAAGCGGCACTTCATAAGCTTTATTCCGAAGGCACGGGCTCGGTTAAAATGCGTGCGGTGTATAAGATTGAAGATCATCAAGTGGTGATCACTGATTTGCCTTACCAAGTCTCGGGTAATAAAATTATTGAGCAAATTGCCGCTCAAATGCAACAGAAAAAATTACCGATGGTGGATGATTTGCGTGACGAGTCAGACCATGAGCACCCGACCCGGCTGGTGATTATTCCACGCTCAAATCGTGTGGATTTGCATGGTTTGATGTCGCATTTGTTCGCAACCACGGATTTGGAACGAAGCTACCGCGTTAATTTTAATATGATTGGCCTGGACGGCATGCCGCGGGTTAAAAATTTATTAACTATATTAAACGAGTGGCTGGTGTTTCGTATTGCAACCGTGACGAAACGTCTCGAACATCGGCTTGCTCAAGTGCTTGATCGCTTGCATGTGCTCGAAGGTTTATTGGTTGCGTATTTGAATTTAGATGAAGTCATCGCGATTATTCGAGAGGCGGATGAGCCTAAACCCGCGTTGATGACCCGCTTTGACCTGAGCGAACGCCAAGCGGATTCGATCTTAGAAATAAAATTACGGCAATTAGCTAAACTTGAAGAAAGTAAGTTAAAAGCCGAGCGTGACGAGCTGGTCTTGGAGCGCGATAAATTACAGCAGCTTTTAGGAAGTGATCGACGTTTACGTACGTTAATTAAAAACGAAATGATTGCGGATCGTGATAAATTTGGCGATGCACGTCGTGCACCGATTGTGGTGCGTGATGAGTCTCAAGCACTGAAAGAAACGGATATCTTGCCGAACGAGCCTATTACTGTGGTGTTATCGGAAAAAGGCTGGATTCGTGCAGCCAAAGGATTTGATGCCGACGGTACGGCATTGAACTATAAAGCAGGAGACAGCTTTAAGGCACAAACGTCGGCACGTACCAATCAGCAAATTATATTTTTAGACAGCGAAGGCCGTGCATATAGCCTGCCTGGGCATACGTTGCCGTCGGCACGTGGGCAAGGTGAGCCACTGACCGGAAAATTAAACCCATCGGACGGTGCAACCTTTACGGCATTATTGACCGGTGAGCCTCAGCAAAAAATTATTCTCGCCAGTGATGCAGGGTATGGTTTTGTTACACAAATTTCGGATTTGTATGTTAAAAACCGCAACGGCCGCACGTGTTTGAAGCTTGCATCGGATGCGAACGTCGTCACGCGGTTAATCACCAATAAAGCGGCTGAGCATGTCGTGTGCGTGAGCAATACAGGGCATTTACTTATTTTTTCTTTGGCGGATCTACCTGAATTATTACGAGGCAAAGGGAATAAGCTCATGCAGTTGCCAGGAGAGGAAAAAATCGCAGATATTCAAGTGATTAGCGCAGATGATTCATTGACGGTACTGGCTGGTAAGCGTCACTTTACTTTAAAGCCTGCGGATTGGAAGGTGTATATGGGTACACGTGGAAGACGAGGCTTATTATTGCCGCGAGGCTTACGACAAGTTTCAGGATTGAGTGTGGGTGAGGGCTAGGTGTTTTATTAGGGTATTCTAAATTCGTTTAAACGCTCTTGGATTGAGGCGATTTCATTTGATGGTATAGGGCCCGTTGTTCGCGCATGCTCAAAAAAATAAGGGGCTTTCAGCGGGCTTTGATTGCGCGGAGGACGCCCAGCACATACACGAATAGGCTTATTTTCATAAGTTGCATGCTTCTTGTGCTCCTGTTGGTTGTAGCTCTTACGGTAGAGCTCCTCCAGAATAGGGTGCATATGAGCGGTAGCATCGGGATTACTTTGAGCGGTCGCCATGATGCTGTCGGCTTCTGCGAGTAATCGTTGTATGCTTTTGCGATCTTGAAATTTTTGTTCAGGTCGTTCTTGAAATAAATAATCACGGAGTGGTATGCGAAGGAGTGTTAACGGTGCTGTGATCATTTGTGTTATGCCGCGTAGTGTTTGTGCTAACGAACCGACGCAGGTTTCTATCGAAGCGTTTATCATTTGAATCGAGTCTAAATACGCGTTAGTTATTTCGCTCAATAGTGTTACTGATACGGAGTCTTCGTCTGGGATTCTGCTTAAGTATTTAATGGTGCTCAATATTGGCGCGACGATGAAATAACTTAAACCGACGATGAGCCATAGCGCGCTGATAAGCATAAATACAACGGCTTTTAATGCATGTTTTAGGCCAGCATAAAACTGCTCTAGGTCGCGCGCTCGGTGTTGTTGAGTTTTATAAGGCTTAAACGTATCGACAGCATCTTTGGCGATATCTAAAAAAATGAGGGCAGTGCTTGTGTAATTAAACGGTCTTGCGTCGGATGCATAAAAGTTAATTTGCTTTAATTTTTGCCTCGCGGATGATAAATTCACGACACTCTCTGTAATAAAATCAACAACGTGTCATATTGTATGCTATTGGCACATTTATATCTATATAGCCTATTGATAGCTTATTGGGGCAAGCTTGCGAGGTAATACGCAATAGCATACATATCTTCAGGAGTCATGGCTACTGTTACCATGGACATGGTGTGCCCTGGATCGTTTTGTCGGTCGTTGCTCTTAAAGGCTTCAAGTTGGTGGATGGTGTAGCTCAGGTGTTGCCCTGCAAGCGATGGAAAGCCTGGTAGGCCATTGCCTTGGGCGTTCACGCCGTGGCAGGTGACGCAGGCCATAAGATGTTGTTTTGCGTCGCCTTGGCGGTAAATTTCTTCGCCGCGTGTATTTTTTCGTCGAAGCCGATGTGTTCCGGGTGGCCGTGGTTTATTTGAATAAAACTCAGCGATATTTTGAATGTCTTCATCGGTTAATGTTTGAATAAACGGGGCCATGGAGCTATCGACGTGTCGAGAACGATTATTTTTTAAATCATGGAGTTGTTTAACTAAATAATCAGCACGCTGACCGGCAAGGTTCGGCCATGCTGGGTTTAGGCTGCGTCCGTCTTGACCGTGGCAGGTGGCGCAGGGTGCGGTTGCAGCGCGGCCCACGGCATTGCTTCCCATGGTGTGTCCTGAGCATGATAGCAATAATAATAGTAGTGAAGCCCAGATGGATCTCATGATTTTTCTCGAGGCAATTTGACGGGCGATCGTACATTATTTTGAGCGGCAAGGCCAGTTTGTGTTTTTATGGAAAGGTTTGCTATACTGCAAGTATGAAAAAAGTAATACTTAAGAGATGGGGAGGGATGCTTTATGCATGCGGATAAAATTGCTATTTCGATGGATCATGAACTTTTGCAAAAATTAGATCGGTTGGTTTTAAACAAAGAATTTAAGACGCGAAGTCAGGCAATTCAGGTAGCGGTTCGTAAAATTGTTGATCTTAGTGAGCATGAGAGCCTAGCGAAAGCATGTTCACAATTAGATGTGGTTTTTGAACAGCAATTAGCTGATGAAGGTTTGGATGAGGATGTTGATGCATGGCCAGAATTTTAAGGGGCGATATTATCTGGGCTGACTTGAACCCAACACAGGGCCATGAACAAGCCGGACGGCGACCCGTACTTGTCATTAGTCATGATGTGTTCAATGAAAAATCTGGGACCGTAATTGCGGTGGCATTGACGAGCCAAAAGCAAAAAGCAGGTTTTCCACTGGTGCTTGCATTGCAAGATAAAGTTGCACAAAAATTAGCATGGGTTAAAATGAGCCAAATTAGGACGTTATCGACGGCGCGTCTTGGCAAAAAACTGGGCCGTATTACCGATTATGAGTTAACCCGTGTTTTGGACGGACTCTCTGAAATTATTCATTAATGCATGACAGCAAGGTAAGTTTTTCATGATTCCTTATGCCCAAGCCACTTTTTTAAAAAGCTCCGCCCGTGTTGATCAGCTTCCGAAAGATATTGGGGCGGAAGTTGCCTTTGCCGGACGCTCAAATGCCGGAAAATCGAGTGCCATCAATTGTCTAACCGGTATTAAACAGTTAGCTAAAGTCAGTAAAACACCCGGACGAACGCGCTTAATGAATTGTTTTGTTCTTAATGACGAAGCGTATCGGTTAATTGACTTGCCGGGTTATGGCTATGCCAAAGTGTCGAAGGCGATGCAAGACGAATGGCAGAAGCATTTGGCGCATTATTTTGATGTACGACAAAGTTTACGTGGTTTAGTGGTGATGATGGATATTCGTCATCCACTCATGCCGTTGGATTTATCCATGGTGGATTGGGCGCTCGATCGCGGCTTACCTATTCATGTTTTGTTGACGAAATCGGATAAAATTGGTCGAAGTAAAGCGCAAAATACGCTTGCGCAAGTCCGTAAATATTACAGTGCGTACCCAGATTTGTTTAGTGCACAAACTTTTTCGTCACTTAAGCGCCAAGGATTAGATGAGCTCATGCAGGTTCTTTCAGCATGGTATCAAGGCACGGATGTTATCGACGACGAGGCTTAAAGAAATAATTAAACAGGAAACAAAGCCACACCTGCCGGCTCGTCAAAGGTGCTGTCATTAACCGCATGACAGGCATTAAGTGAGCCGTTATCTAAGATTGAGCAGATGGATACGGTATTGTTCCCCCGGTTGGGTATATAACCGTAATCTGTGCTGCTTGTCATAAAAAGACCGACACGACCTTGAGAAAAATTTAGCGTCCCGCCCGCATCATCAATAACACATGCTCCAAGAGAGCCATCAGGATTAAGTGGACATATAAAAATATCTTCATCTGTACGGTTCGCTATATATACAAACGCATTGCTCGCATTCAGACTAATACCAAAGGCATTGACTATACCACTTCCTGATGGCGTGCATGTTGCTAAAGAGCCGTCGGGATTTAATGTACAGTACTCGAGTGAGCTAGTACCCAGCCTATAGATAAGGGAGCCTGTTATATTAAATGTTGAGCCGGTATTACCTAAATTACTATAATTTTGGCAGGTGCCGAGCGAGCCATCGGTATTCAGCGGACATATAGATAAGTTTTGACCGCCTATATTATTGATATAAGCATACGTACTGTCTGGGTTAATACTTATGGTCGAAGGGGCACTAAAGGCTCCATCGCCGTTGGATACAGTACACGTACCTAGCATGCCATCAGTGTGAATGGGGCAAGTTGAAAGTGTCCAGTTTCCAAAGTTGACAATATAGATAAACGTACCGGAAGTATTTATTGCGGCAGCAAAGGGATCGAAAATGGTTCCATTGCCATCCGTTACGCTGCATACACCTAAATCCCCATTGGTTTCTACAGGACAAATAGAGAGTGTGTTATTACCATAGTTGGGCACGTAAGCCATCTGTTGGCGTGTTTGCGGAATGATTTGAATGATATCGGCGGGACTAGGGCGATAGCACTGGAATGAACTGGCTTGTCCATTGGGGCCTTGTTCACAAACCGTAGGTGCGCTATGACGTGTTGAATTGGATGCCTTTTCTGAAATATTCAACGTAAGTATGCACGATGGATTACTTAAGGTGAGCGTAAATGCGTCTGAGCAATTGCCGGTGGTTGTGACTTGTGTGACGCCTTCTGTGGGCGATAACACGAGGGTATGGGGCTTGGGTGATTGGTTAGTAACGCGATATTGTACCGTCGCGGGTGGCGTTACGGTTGTTGGCGTCAGAGGGGTGAATGTCCAGACAGGACTTGCTGCTTCAGCGAGAGCAGTGAAGGATAAAAGTGCAAGAATACATAGCAAGTGCTTGAGTATGGTTTTATGAGTCATGGGATATGCCTTACGTATAATAGCTTAAGCTAAACTGAAGCTGGTTAATGTATAGATTTGCAATGGATAAGCCGCTTCCTAACGTTTGCTCAAACGAGCGTGCTAATCGAGCCTTACCCCAGTCAGCAAACTCATACCCAACCCCAACGTGCCAATGTTGATAGATATTTGCTTGGAGGCCGGCTCCCAGCGTATAAGCAAAGGTTGTTGTGGTGTGGGATTGGAATTTAGGCTGTACAACAGCCTCAGGAATAAGGGGCGTATTGGTAAAGTTTTTAGCTTCGTTAAAGGCCAGTGCAACGCTTCCACTCACGTATGGCGCTAATCGATAGCCAACATCGCGTAATAATTTGCCTTTTAAGCCGATATGAATATGTTGAATATCGTAAGCATAGTTAAAATTATAAAACTGAGGCAGGGCATCATCCCAAATTCCGCCTTTATAGTTAAGATTACTCGATGTGACCGCAGCAATACCCCATTGGCTGTCTAGCTTGGGCGTAATGGGGTGCCGAACGCCTGTGAAAACTTCCACAATAGCTGGCGTATTGGTATCTGACGGTACATAAGAGCGCTCGGTCATGGGTTGCACGTAGAATGTTTGTGTGTTGCCTTTGTCGAACCATGCAGGGCCTGCACTGACGGTGGTGACATAGGATAAAGGGTCGGTATTTTTGTGTTTAGAAGACGCATGCTGCGTTTCTGTTGTTTCTATAGGATTTAGCAAGGCCATACGCAGTGCTCTGGCACTCTGTATCGAATCTAGGGGGCCAATCCATACACGGTGATAGGTCTCGCCAGGCTCTATAATAACGGAATGGCTCGTGAGCTGTGAGAGTTTATGGCGATAGTTGTTAGCATTCTTGGCGGATTTAAACGCCCCGGCTTGCACATACAGTTTGCCATTCGATGCAGGCCTCACAAACATATCGGATGGAGGAGCTGCAATATCGGCAAATAAGGGGGTGTTGAATGTAAGTAAAAACAAACATACGTTTATGGGCGAGTATATTTTGATCACATTAATCCCGTAATATGACACTTTGTTTGTTCATCATAATCATAAGTAGCATTATTTAGCAAGAAATACATGCGTTTAATCTGAACAAGCTAGTGTTCAGGATTGATGGGCGGTAACACATTTTTTTGAGATGAATTTTTTGTTTGGCGTACGCGTTTTTTATTAAGCTTACGTAATGCTGCAAGCAGAGCATGGCCGTTCCAAGCTTCAGGTGATGTCGCATCATAAAGCGCTGCAGAGAGGATTTTCAGCTCTTGAGCGAGCTCAGGGTTGGATGCGCATTGGGCAATGTCGTCCAACGTTATGAGAGAGTGTTTAGGCCAGGTTAATTTAGCCCATGCAAACAGTGCATCCCGTGAGGCCCGTGGTTGATGACTCAGGCAAGCTTTAGATAAATTTTTAAATGCTCGACGTTTAATTAAACGCGTGTGTTTACGGTTTAAATATTTTAAGAAAACACATAAACCAGAGATTAGAAATAAGCATAATAGGCCCGCATGAAAGACGACAGCATGTTTAAAAGTAAGCTTACTTACGGAAGATTCTATAGGTGTTTGTTGAGGTTTAGATTCAGGCGTTTGCAGGACGGGAGGTGCTTGTTTTGGGCTACCTGCGCGCGCGGTTATGTGCACAATACGCTCAGGAAGTGTTGAGTGCTCTGTTTTTCCCGTCTCGGTATTAAACCAGGTAACGGTTTGTGCGGGTAGCGTAACTTGGCCTGCTTGATTGAATAAATAACTTATTTTAACGGTTGTTTTTCCAATAATATCGCTGCCTTGTGTTTCTGTTTTGAGTACGGGGCGTTCGGGGTAGCTATTAAAGGCGCTGCTTTTCGACATATCAAGCGGCGGCAGTAATTCTGCAGGAAGCCCTGCGGCTCTTAACGTTAACGTGCGCGTGAGTGTTGTGCCTTCGTCAAACGCTGTATCTTGCTTATCATAATGCTCGGTGAGTGCCAGAGATTTTGCAGGCGCCCATGGTTTGTTTTTAAAATCCTCGGGTATTGATTTAACATCCAGTGATTTTGATGTGCCGTCGGCACGTACGCGTCGTGGAATGTCATCATAAATTAATGCTTGGAAACTGGGCGGATAAATCATATGCGTGCCGCTTTGTTGCGGGAAAAACGCATATTTTTGTTCTTCTACGAGGTAAGGACGTCCGTTTTCAATCACTTGGTATTGGCGATTTTCTCCTAAAGGCATCATCAATGCATCACTGAGCTGGGGTGGTTGGTACATCGCATCTAAAATAGACGAGTTATGATAAATTTTAACGGTATACGTGAGTTGTTGATTAATAAACGGTTGGGTATCGCTTGCGGTGGTTTGGATAAACAAGGCGGTTGCCGGTGCTGTGCTAATGCTTTTCTCGGTTACCTGTGGGGTGTTCGTGACTTCGATGCTGCTTGGCGTGCTTCGGGCATTCCCCACTTGAATGGCGGGGATGGTAAGCTTGCCTGTGTGTTTTGGGGTGAGTGTCACGGTCCAGCTCGAAGAAGCTTTGGATTGGCCATCAATAAACATATACGAGGCGCGATGGGCCGTGCCATTAATTTGGAAATCATATTGGAGCGGGCTAAAGTCAGGTAAACCTGCAGGCGCATTTTCATCTAATTCTAAGATCAAATGAAAGGCTTGCCCTGGCATGACTTGAGCAGGATCAACTTTGGCGGATAAGGTGGCTGCATACGTAGGCATGACACACAACAGTAACAGTATTAAAAAATAGGTTGTTAAACGTACGTTATTCATGAGCGCCTCTGCTGTAATCGCTTCATATGGTCACGCCAAAATTTTTCTCGTAAAAGCCCGCCTGGATCATCTGGAATGAGACGTAACCATTGATCTTTTGCTTGTTGATCTGCGTCAGTCGGTGATGCACTGGCGTGTTGTGATGACTCAGGTGGTGGTGTTTTTTCTTCGGACTGTGATGCAGAGCCTGCTTCTGCCTCGGATTCAGATGATGGCTCAGATGGTTGTTCTGATGCTTGTTCAGAGTCAGGGGGCGATTCCGATGATTCGGGTTTACTGGGCGTATTGTTGGCACCATCTTGTTTTTGGTTCGATGTTTGTTTGTTGTCTCCATCTTGGGGCGGTTTTTCTTGATTTGAATTGCCTTCGTCGTTACCGGCTTTGTTGGTGTTGTTTTGGTTATTATCTGACTCGTCAGATTTGTCAGATTTATCAGATTTATCAGATTCGGGTGGATTATTTTTTTGTAGCTCTTGCAGCAGGGCGAGGTTGTATTCGGCGTCCAGATGCTTGGGCTCAAGCTTGAGTGCTTTTTGATAGGCTTCAATCGCCTGTTTGTATTTGCCTTGGAACGCGAGAGCATTACCTTGATTATACAGGCCTTCGGCGCCTCCTTGTGTTTGAAAACCTTTCTCGGCTGCAGCGTAGTGCTTGTTTCGATAGGCGGCAACGGCTTGCCAATCTTTTCGTGTAAACGTTTGTTCGGCAGCATCAAATTGCGCTTGTTCTAGGCGCGTGGCTGCACGTTGATTGGTATTCTTCCAAACATCTCCCCAAGCTGCAGCGTGCGTTACGGATGTGATGATAAGCAAGCTATAAAAAATCAGCGTTCTCATGGGCGTAACCTCAGGGGCCAATCTCGACGAAATGCAATAAGAAGCAAGAAGAGTGCAGGAATAATCAGCCAACGTCCATCATCACGCCACACAGGTATCGATTCGTTATCTTTGGCTTTGAGTGAACGTTCAAATGGATTGTAATTAAGCCAGGTATTGAGATCGGCCGTTGTGTTGTTAAAAACAAGATTAAGCCCATGACCGGCATGCGCAAATTTTTCAAAATGCGTGTTTTTGATGTTGGCCGTGGTCAGCGGTAAAATCGAGGTATAAATATGTTGTGCGGCAAGTTTTTTTGCTGCTTTGATGGCGGCTTGGCTTGGCGCTGTGCCTGTAAGGACGAGTAAATCACCACGTCCCGCCCCGGTCTGTTGGATGAGGTGGGCGGCGTCTTGTAGCGCTCGCTCAAGATTCATGCCATCAATCGGCATGATATCAGGTGAAATAGGATCGATCAGTGCATCAATCGTCTGGGCGTCATGGGTAATCGGCGAGACAACAAACGGTTCTTCGGTATAGGCAATCAAACCAAACTGGCCTTTATCTTGATGTTGAAACAAGTCATGGAGTTTAAATTTGGCACGTGTGAGACGGTTCGGTTTAAGATCGCTGGTTAAGCTCTCAGGTGACACGTCGAGCAACAGAACACGCGGGTGCAAGTATTCATAGACAGGCACCGGCAGTTTTTTACCGCTTGGGCCGGCAAGACTTAAAATCATGCATACGGTTGCCCCTAATAAGTAGAGCAAGGCGCGATGCCTGGGCCCTTGGCCGTGTGTTTCTAAAAGATGTGGGAGCAGGTGCGGGTCACAAGCGGCTTGCCAGGCACGCCCCGCTGATTTCTGACGAAACATGAAGAGCCCAAGCATGGCCAGAGGGATAAGTGCTATCAACCAATCAGGGCGTAAAAAGTGAAGTTGATAGGTCATGATGCTGGTTCCTCTTGATGTAAGCTGCGCTGAAGGCGTGGCTTACGTTGAAAAACAGCGGTGATCTGTAAAAACCAAATTAAAAAACCAAACAATGCAAGCCCAAGAGGCCAGAGATAATAGTTAATTTCTGGACGTACCGTGACGTCGGATTGGGAGACGGTTTCCAGTTGGTTGATGAGTTGATAGATATTATCTAATGAGCGTTTATCTGTGGCACGAAAATAACGACCGGAGGTCATCGACGCGATGGTTTTCAATGTATTTTCGTCTAAATCATCCGCCATCACAGGAATAGATCCATAACGTCGCGTTGCGGTATTACTGCTACCCAATCCAATGGTGTACACTTTGATGTTGTCTGTCTGAGCGAGCTTGGCTGCTTTCAGCGGAGGCAGCGTACCTGAGTTATTAGCGCCATCGGTGAGTAAAATCACCACGCGTCCTTGAGCTGGGATATGTTGCATGTGCTTAACGGCAAGGCCTAAGGCGTCACCGATGGAGGTGGTTTTGCCTGCGAGACCTACCGTCGCATCTTTTAAACGCATAAGAATGGTTGCATGATCGTGCGTCAGTGGTGTTTGTAAATAGGCCCGCGTTCCAAATAAAACTAAGCCGAGTTGATCGCCTGGGCGATTTTTGATAAACATCTCAGCCGCGTGCTTCACCAACGAAAGGCGTGTACTAGGACGACCGTTAAATAGATGATCTTGTATTTCCATACTCCCAGAAATATCAAGAATAAGCATAATATTATGGCCCTCACGTGTCAGAGGCCGTGGTTCACCTACCCAACGAGGGCCTGATAGAGCAATAACCAGCAAACTCCAGATCAGGAAAAGCCACAGAAACGATAAAATCGAGTGATGCGTTTTCGCTGTTTGAATCGAGGATAAACGTGAAAAAAAAGGAATGTTTAATGCGCTTTGGCTGGTTGTGCTCGCACGTGGCAGGATAAGCCACATGAGCAATGGGAGTGGTAAGGCAATAAGTGCCCAAGGCGTGGCTAGTTCAAACATTTTTTTCTCCGTTGCTTGATCCAGCGTCGTGCCATCAGGAACAGCGGTTCAAGATGGTGGTCTGCTTGGGGGTTAAACGGAGCTTCACACAAAATTTGGCCTGCGGCATCGATGGCTGCATCTAATCGACGGCTTGTTTTTTTCAAAAACGGTGGCCACGTGTTGCCATGTAAGCTCGCCACATCAAGGCGAGGGTGGTACACCAGGGCCACGCGCTTCAGTAATAACGTGATGGCTGCAGCTGTGTGCGAGGGCTCAGGTTTTTCAAGATAACGGGCTTTTAGGCCTGCAAGTTCGGTTAAGGCTTCGCGCTTAGGCGCGGTGTATTGGAGATGACGTTGGCGTACGAACCACAGTAAAGCGAGCATGATAAGTAAGGCCAACACGGCATAATAGCCCGGGCCAGGTGGCCAAGCACTGACCGGTGGGGGCATGTGAATATCGCGTAATTGTGTAAGAGCGCTGTTATCAGGCATGACCCCTCCGAGGAAACGTCTTGTGTATGATGTTGACCCAGTCGCTTTCTGCGGTGAGCGATACACAGGGTGTTTTAAAACGTTTAAAACGTTGTTCTACCGCAGCAAGATGCGTTTCTGCAAACGTTGTGTAGGCTTGGTAGATATGTGTGTCTCGGGTATTTAAACGTAACCGGCGCGTGCCATCGGTGACGGGGTAGATGCCGGGTGCAGGTGGAGCCAGCTCAAGGGGATCGTTGATGTGGTAGGCAAGCAGGTCGTTATGTTGCCTCAGGCGGCTGATGAGCGGTTCACATGAGGCATCGAGCGTATAAAAATCACTGATAAGCACGAGTAGACTGCCTGGTTTTAGCACGTGTCGTAACTGCGAAAGTGTATCCACGAGTGGTCGAGGTTGACTCTTATGATCGTGATGTTGATGTAAGATATCGGTATATTCTGCAAGGCCGGCTAATAACGGTAAAACGCCTGCTTTTCTACTACGCGGTAAAAATTCTTGATGATGTTTTCCGGAAAATAAAAAACCACCCACGCGATCGCCTTCAGCCGATGACATCCAAGCAATAAGGCTTGCAAGACGGGCGGCCAGAACGGATTTAAATGCAACACGAGTGCCAAAATACATGGAGGGATTAAAATCGACCAGCAACACAATCGGGCGTTCACGTTCTTCCTGATAAAGCTTGATGTGCGGTTTGCCGGTTCGTGCAGTTGAGCGCCATTCCATATGGCGAATTTCATCGCCCGTGTGGTAATGACGGACGTCGGTAAAATCCATACCACGTCCGCGTAAAAGTGATAATTTATCACCGCTTCGAGCGGCTTTTGCAAGGGTGCGAGGCTGCCTTCCTCGGGCACATTGCTCGAGTTTAATGAGTTCAGGAAGGGTTGCTATAACGCCATGACTCATGCGGGCAAGCTCCTTAAGGCAGGGCGACCAAACGTAGCAGTTCATCTAAGAACGTATCGACACTGATACCTTCAGCTTCGGCCTCGAAGGTGAGTAAGACGCGGTGACGGAGCACATCATGTGCAATCAGATGAATGTCTTCAGGCGTGACATAATCGCGGCCATCAAGCCATGCAAGTGCTTTTGAGCAGCGGTCAAGCGCAAGGGTTGCACGCGGGCTTGCACCAAAGCGAAGCCAGCGAGCTAGATCGTCACTGTAACGTCTGGGGTCGCGTGTAGCCACAATGAGGTCTACTAAATATGATGCCAAGGCATCACTGGTGTGTACGTTTAAAACCTGTTGGCGTGCATCAAATAAGGCACGCTGTGACAAAATTTTGTGTGGTGGAGATGTTACGGACTGAGGCGTTCGTATACCGGCAGCTTCGCGTCGCGCGAGCATGAGAATATCGTGCTCGATGCTTGCTTTGGGGTAGTCGATTTTGACGTACATTAAAAAACGGTCGAGTTGGGCTTCGGGCAGTGGGTATGTGCCTTCTTGTTCAATCGGGTTTTGTGTTGCCATGACAAGAAATAATTCGGGCAGTGGGTATGTTTTACCGCCAATCGTGATTTGATGCTCGCCCATGGCTTCAAGTAAGGCTGACTGGACTTTAGCGGGTGCGCGATTAATTTCGTCAGCTAATATTAAAGGATGAAACAGTGGCCCGGGTTGAAAGGTAAACGATCCTGTGTCGGGATGATAGACATCGGTTCCGGTAAGATCGCCCGGGAGTAAATCGGGTGTGAATTGAAGGCGACAAAAATCACCTTCAATACCTGACGCCAAAGCTTTCACGGCGCGTGTTTTAGCAAGGCCAGGAGCCCCTTCAACCAACAAATGCCCATCGGCCAGCAAAGCCACCAATAAGCGCGACACTAAATCTTCTTGCCCAAGTACTTGTGTATTCAAATTGTCGCGCAAGGCCTGCACTTCACTTCTTATTCTTATCGTTGGGGTGTCGTTTGTTAAGGACATGGGGATTCCGTCTCCTAATTTGCTGATTTTTTAGAGTACCTCGATGCTGTCTGCTTGTGGTCCTTTTTTACCTTGCACGAGGATAAACCGGACGTGTGCGCCATCACGCAAGCCTTTGATATCTTCGGGCCGAGCTGCGCTGGCATGGAAGAAGTATTCTTGATCGCCTGTGATGATAAAGCCAAAACGTTTTTTTCGGTCAAAAAATTTAATAACGCCTTTTTGTTTGCCTTTGCCTCCGGAAGAAAAACAGCTTCGTAGGGCTTGGCCTAATCGTGTGAATATACTCATAATTATTATTCCTGCTAATTGACCCGCTTGAACGTATTATTTGAACAAGCGAGGGTGTTTAAATAAACGATTTGAGCTTAGCATAATATAAGGTTTTTACACAATTCTAAATGGAGCTTGTTTGAATGGATCTTACGCTGTGCCTGAATGCATAGATCTGATAGGATTAACTTCATTCTTCTCATCATTTGAGGTGCCGTTGTGCGTGTGAGTGTAACTGTTTTGTTATTGTGGACGTTGTGTTTAGGTCAGGCTATTGCGCACAATAAGCGTGTGTTTGGCTACCTTGAAGAGGCGACGTTGATCGAACAGCACTTAACCTTGCCAGCCAAATTAGATACCGGAGCTAAATCAGCCTCGCTGTATGCAAAACGTATTCGTCCTATCGATATTCATGGTAAACCTTATCTTCAGTTTGTTGTACCGACCAAAGCTGGGGACGTGCACTTTACATGCGTCTATGTCGGGGATGTAGATATTAAGGCGCGATCGGGGGAAATAGCAGGAACACGTTTAAAAAACCCGTTTATTCGACGACCAGTTGTGAACATGTCGCTTCAACTTGGAGGTGAGATCCGAACCATTCGTGTGAATTTAGCGAATCGGCGACGTTTTTTGTACCCACTGTTGCTTGGGCGTGAAGCCTTGGTTGCGTTTGATGCATTGGTGGATCCAAAACAAAAATTTACTCTGAAGCACGCGGTGCATCGTTTATGAAATCACGTCAACATCATCTTTATGCTTTAATCGGCACGTTATTCTTTCTTGGAATAGCCATTTTTTTATACAGGCATCTTGCTCTCGATGTCCCGTTGACCGAAACTGAGACGGTGAATAGCTGGATGGTGGAAGCTAATTTGCGTTTTACGGCTGAGCGGAACAGGCCTGTCCAAGCGCATATGACGATTCCGTACATGCCTCCGTCTTTGGTGATTCTTGATGAATATTTTGTTTCTCAGAATTACGGAGTAACAACAAATCTTAATGCGGATAATCGTGAGGCTGTATGGTCGCTGCGCCGAGGATCCGGCCCACAATCGTTATACTATCGCGTTATCTTACGCGAAACCGATCATCAACCAGGGCGGTTAGGTAAGCCTCTGCTCCAAAAACGACGTGTGTTACCTGATAACGAAAACGTAGCTGTTGAAACCATGATTATGCAGGCACGTCAGTCGTCAGCCGATATTCAAACGTTTACGCAAAGCGTGATTCATGAACTGGACAAACATGATGGTAATGCCAGGCTTTTAATTGGCGATGCACCCGGGGAGCGAGCTTTGGTTCAAGCGATTATTACGGTGCTTAATCAAGCTCGGATTGAAGCGCGCCCTGTACAAGGCATTCATTTGAAGCAAGATACAAGGGCAGAAACACAATGGTTTTTGGCGGTGTATAACGAGCAGGGTTGGATATATATTAATCCACATACCGGTGCGGCCGGGTTACCTAAGAACTTCTTGGTTTGGCAATATGGCTTTGAACCTTTGTTTGCTGTGACCGGTGGTAAAACACCTCAATTTGGTTTAACTATTTCGCCTACACCGATGAATGCCTTGAGCGCGGCCAAAACACGCGGGCTTCAGATCGATTCGAGATTATTACGCTTTTCATTATTGGCTTTGCCTGTGAATGTTCAAGAAACGTATAAAGTCTTGCTGATGGTGCCGATAGGTGCGTTGATTATTTTGTTATTACGTAATTTTGTGGGGCTCATGACGTTTGGAACGTTTATGCCGGTGCTGATTGCCCTAGCTTTTCGGGAAACACATGTGGTGTGGGGTTTGATTCTATTTACGTTGATTGTCTCGTTTGGGCTTTTAGTGCGTTTTTATTTGGATAAGCTACGCCTGCTTTTAGTGCCTAGATTGGCTGTTATCTTGACCGTGGTTATTTTGATGATGTTGTTTATCAGTGTCATGAGTCTGAATTTAAATTTAGGCTCTGGTTTATCGGTCGCATTGTTCCCAATGATTATTCTCACGATGACAATTGAACGGATGTGCGTTACCTGGGATGAGCGAGGCGCTTATGAAGCCATCAAATCAGGTGGTGGAAGCTTGCTTGCAGCCGTGATTGCCTACGCTGTGATGAATTTTCCAGCCTTACAATATTTGATGTTTGCTTTTCCTGAATTATTGTTTGTTTTGTTAGCTCTGATTCTTATGTTTGGTGAATATCGCGGGTATCGATTGTCGGAGTTATTTCGTTTTAAAGTACTCGCTGGAATGCCATGATGTGGAAGATTGCTCGAGAATTAAAAGCTCAAGGGGTTCTTGGTATTAACCGGCGTAATGGTGATTATGTCTTACGTTACAACCCGAGAAAAAATTATCCTTTTGTTGATGATAAATTACAAACGAAACAATTGGCGATTGAGGCAGGGATTGGTGTACCAACGCTTTATCAAAGCATCACAGCCGAGCATCAACTGAAATCCTTGGACGTATTACTCGAGCCGTACCCAGATTTTGTTATCAAGCCGGCTCATGGCGCAGGAGGGGACGGTATCATTGTGGTCTCGGGTCGTGTGTTTAAGCACTATCGCCAGGTCAACGGCACGCTTTTGACGTTGGACGATTTGCAATATCATTTGTCCAGTTTGCTTTCGGGCGCTTATAGTTTAGGTGGGCATCCCGATCATGGGCTTATTGAGCGCCGTGTGATTGTTGATCCCGTGTTTGAAGCCGTGAGTTATGAAGGCGTGCCAGATATTCGTGTGATTTGTTTGCTTGGGTATCCTGCAATGGCGATGTTGCGTTTACCAACGCGCGCCTCAAACGGTAAGGCTAATTTACATCAGGGCGCGATTGGTGTCGGTATCGATTTGGCAACAGGATTGACGTGTGGTGGCGTGCTGCATAACGATGCGATTGATTATCATCCCGATACATTACATTCAACGGTTAATCTTCAAGTGCCGTATTGGGATAAAGTTTTGAGCATGGCCGCTCGAGGGTATGAGCTCACGGGCTTAGGTTATTTAGGTGTGGATATTGTTTTAGATAAAACGCACGGGCCGTTGATGTTGGAGTTGAATGCACGTCCTGGGCTCAATATTCAAATTGCGAATCGAGAAGGGCTGCTGACCCGTTATAAGGCCATTGAGGCTGAAGCGGCACACGGTGTGGCATCGGTCGCTGAACGTGTCGCATTCAGCCAGGCTTTTATCGGTGGCGGGTCAAAGCAAGCACCTAACGACCCACCGGAGCACGTGCTAAACAATCGACGTGTTGAGCGAGCGGATGCGCTGCACCTCGATGGCTAAGGTCTTGAAGTAGTCATAAGACATATAAAAATCGCCGTGGTCACCGACATGCTCACCCCAAGAGTTTCGTAAGGTTAGTAAACCATGATGCTCTTGGCCATCGGCATCAATCGCGATGGCGTTGTCATCATAGCCGGTGATGATCATGGCGTGTCCTCCAACCATATTCCAGTTAAAGAGTATGTCAAATATGTTTGCCGCGAGCACCCAGGTATCGTTAGGGGCATGGTGTTTTCCTGTCGCTCCAGACACCCCAAATTGCGGGCCAAAGAGCAATATGCCCATGGTGAGACGATCATGGTGAGTTAGTGCAATTTTAACCGCGCGTAACGTGTTGTCAGCGTCGGCTCTATCCAAAAGTACTTGATAAAAATCCAGTAACGGCGACCAGACAAATTGTTCTACGGTCAACGGTTCACTTAATGCGTGATATTCTGAAAGTGACATATCTGTTTCGGGCCGTTGGTCATAGGCCGGATATTCTGTAAATCCACCGCAACCTGAGGTGGTTTGTGTACTTTTGCTTATCATGCCGAAGGCTTGCAGCTGCTGTAAAATAATGGGCCCAATGGAACCGTTCCATCCACTGGAATTGTACCCAAAATTTTCAAGATGTTTTCCAAGTTGAAGCAGGCAAAGTTGGCTGATGTAGTCACCGCGGTTTAAAACCGCATCGACGGCGGCGGTGTTGGCAAACATCGCACAGGAACCGTGTTGTCCTTGATCGAGAACAGGCACATGATTCATGCCGAGCTGGATGTTCGAGGGTAATTCTGAGCTATTTTTGTTTAGACGCAGTGTGTGGGGTGTGCGAGGTGTTTGCTTAAAGCGTTCGGTTAATTTTTGTTTGGCATGGTCTGAGAGTTCCACGCGCATGAGCGGTACGGATTTAGGCATGGGGCGTTGTGGTGTGAGGCTATGGATGTTTTGCTTTGGCGCAGAAGTCGGTGTGATTTCTTGCTGGAAATTACCTTTAAATTGAATATCAGGTTGTGCAAAAGCATGTCCGCTGAAGAGTAAAATAGCGGCAAAAATACGAATACATCTCATAAAAGCTCCATGAAGGGTTGGGAACAACACACAAAGTATATCAGCGGATAGACATTTTTCCTAATGAACCTCACTGCTCTAAGTGTTCTAAGCAAGGATGGATTGTTTTTTTATTGGCCTTAGTGTATCCTGGGTCATGTTAAAAAATATTCAAATCAGTGATTAATTTTAATTGCTTTGGTTGAGTATGTATATTATTATTTGCTTTTATATTGAATTTTTATGCATTTAATATCAGTATTTTTGCATTTGATGGAGGGTTTTCATGCCTGGCGGAAATAATACAACAGCATCTGATTCTGATTCTGCTTATGTGTCTACGGGGTTCGCGGCGTTAGGCGCGCTTGGGGTTGCATTACAGAATTATCAAGCGGTTGATTCGTTTCTTAAAAGCATTATTCCTGCAGCGCAATATTCTACACGAGCTATGCACGCCGTAGCATTTGGTGCGGGTAGTGTTTGCAGCGGTATGGTCAATTATAAAATGAACATGGATTTGTTGCGTGATTTTTCTACTCGACGGAACTTTAAAACATATGAAGCGTATGCAACGGAAGTCAAGGAATATGACTTCGCATTGCTGTCATCGTTAGAGGGTGATTTAACACAAGCAGTAGATGGTGTGGTTTATTTATCTGAAAATCCTAAAGCATATTTTGTAAAAGGAATGCAACAAGCAGTATGCTTTGCTGAAGAGATCGATTTAACTAATTTAGCAGGGAAACTGGCTGATGTTGATTTTAAAAAATCCATTTTAGTTATTACAGCAGAAGCAGCTCATACGAAGAGAAAGTATTTTGATTATAAAAATGCAACTTCGTTAGAGCAAGCCAAGTATTATGGTGGTAGCCTGGTTGTTATTGTTACAGGTGTGTTGTTTGGTTTGACGGCTTTTATGTTTGCGATGGGAAGTCCACTTGCGATGTTATCGTTCATGGCCGGTCTTTTTGTAACAGGCATTACAATGATTCAGGAGCTTGAAGCTTGGCTCGCAGCGTGGGATCCAACGATTGGGTCTGCAACTGGATTACCTCAGCGTTTCGGTGAGTGGTGTGGTTATATCATTGCGGTTGGAAATGTTCTCGCTTTCAGTTTGATGTTTACCTTAAGCTTAGCCGAAACGTTGATTCTGCTCCATGTTGCAGCCATACCGGCGCTTGCCGTAGGTGCTGCCGTGTCTTTCTTCTTTGGCGGCTTTACCGAGTATAATTTTTACGCGCCTTATTTAACCGCGCTTTGCGGCCAGTTTGGTGACAAGTGGCAGGCGATGATGGCAACGGATTGGGCTTTAGCGGGCATTTTATGTATGTCGGTCAATGCTTTTGTGAACGCTGCGGCGGCGTATACGTCGCTCGATCTTTTAACTGCCTTGTTGGTGTCAGCAAGTGTTACCTTACCTCCCGTCGCGGTTATCACCGTAATATCGGTGGCATTGACTCTTCTGGCTGGCAGCGCTTCGTTTTTATTAGGTATGAACTTTTGGATAGGCAGCGTGCCAGCGAAAGATGACGTGATAGGGCTTGAGAACGTCGATGATCCTCAAGATGAGCTTCAAGATGAGCCTGAGGTTATTGATCCAGTACTTGATATTCCGCCGCCGCTTACCATATTATGGGAAACAAGCTCAACAAGCTCTAGAAGTTCAACACGTTCGCTCAGTATGTTTGGTTATGCGGCCAATGACTTTGATTCAGACGATAGCGATGGCTATAACTCTGACACTAATTCAGATTATGAGCTTGGTACTTCTGCATGTACGGTATCTTAATGCCTCGGTTATCGCGTGGGAACCAGTGGCATGTGAGGTCCTGATGGTTTAGGGGGGCTCGTGACCTCTTTTTCGGGACAATGATGGGTTTGCAGTGTCTCGCCTGTGGCACTCACCGTGTTGAGTACCACAGGAAACTTCCAGAGCGCATACACGTGCTTCATGACTTCTTGGGTGGTTTTTCCCAGGGGTACGCGGTTGTGTTGTGTGTACTGTAAGGTGAGCGACCGATCGCCTTCAATATCAACTGAAAAAACTTGAATATCAGGATCCATGCTTCCTAAATTATATTGCTGAGATAAGGCTTCACGAACGGTGCTATACCCTGATTCATCATGAATCGCATGAATGCGCATCTCGGGCTCTTGGTCGTTATCACTGAGTAAAAACAATTTTAATTCACGGATAATACGTGGTGAGAGAAATTGCGAAATAAAGCTTTCGTCTTTATAATTTCGCATCGCACTATCCAGGCTGGTAAGCCAATCGGTATTCGCAAGAAGTGGCGCAAACTTTTTGTCTTCATCGGTTGGATTTTCACAGATGCGCTTGATGTCTTGCATCATGTTATAGCCCAAAGCATACGGGTTGATGCCATTAAAATACGGACTGTTGTAAGCCGGCTGTGCAACCACGTTACTGTGATTTTGTATAATTTCCAGCATGAATTCATCGGTCACAAGCCCTTCGTCATACAGCGCGTGCGTGAGTGTGTAATGCCAAAAACACGCCCAGCCTTCGTTCATGACTTTTGTTTGGCCTTGAGGGTAAAAATATTGCGCAACTTTTCTTACGATACGAATCAATTCACGCTGCCATGACTCAAGTAACGGCGCGTTTTTTTCGATAAAATATAAAATATTTTCCTGAGAATCTTGAGGATACCGTGATTTTTCTTTGTGTGTACTACGATCTTTTTCAGGAGGAAGGGTACGCCACAGGTCGTTTACTTGAGACTGTTGATAGGCTTCACGATTTTTTTGACGTAATTTTTCTTCTTGGAGCGAAATAGGGGGCGGGTGCTTATAACGATCGACCCCATAATTCATGAGTGCATGGCAGGCATCAAGAATGTGTTCTACCGCATCGATGCCGTGCGCTTCTTCGCAGCTGCTTACGTACTGGCGCGCAAACACGAGGTAGTCGATGATGGCATCTGCATCGGTCCACATCTTGAATAAATAATTATTTTTAAAAAAGGAGTTATGACCGTAACAAGCATGGGCAATCACCAGAGCTTGCATGGCCATGCTGTTTTCTTCCATGAGGTACGAAATACAGGGATTAGAATTAATCACAAGCTCATAAGCAAGCCCCATTTCACCGCGTTGATAACGCTTTTCAACGTTGACATATTGCTTTCCAAAAGACCAATGATGATAACCAATAGGCATGCCGACGGATGCGTAGCAATCCATCATTTGTTCGGCCGTGATGATTTCAATCTGATTAGGGTAGGTATCTAATTTAAAATCATGCGCGATACGTCCAATTTCACGGTCGTAGGCTTGAATTAATTCCGGCGTCCATTCGGCGCCTGTTGAAAGGGGCGTGCGTTTTTTCATGCTGTCTTCCTTTTGAAGAGCTCGCGAAAGACCGGGTAGATATCGGCAGCTGTATCGATGTTTTCCATACAGAAATTCGGATAGAGTTGAGTCAGCTGTTGATAGACTTCCCATAAACTTTGATGATGACGAGGCATAATTTCGACATAGGCAAAATATTGCAGCAAAGGCATGACACGGTCACGAAGCAGATCAAGGCAATGCGGTGAGTCAGCATTCCAATTATCGCCGTCAGACGCTTGCGCGGCATAAATATTCCAAGCATTAGGTGGGTAGCGGCTTGTAATCACTTCGTCGAGTAGTTCCAGAGCACTGGAAACCACCGTGCCACCGGTTTCTCGAGAGTAGAAAAATTCTTCTTCTGAGACTTCTTTGGCCGATGTATGATGTCGAATAAAAACCAGCTCGATTTTTTGATAATTTTTGGTAAGAAATAAGTACAATAAACTAAAAAATCGTTTGGCGATGTCTTTTTTTGTTTCATCCATTGAGCCGGATACATCCATAATACAAAACATCACCGCTTGTGTTGTCGGTGCTTGAATTTTAATGCGGCTATTATAACGAAGATCAAGTGTATCTAAGAACGGGACGCTTTTAATTTTTCGTTTGAGATAGTCTAAGCGTTTATTGAGCTTGAGAACTTTTTTTTCATCGGGAGAGGCATCTTTTTTGAGTAATTTAAGAGCTTGTTTAATCTCGCGTAGCTCGCGTTTATAAGGTGAAGCTAAGGCAATGCGTCGGCCAATGGCCTGCCTCATGGAGCGCACAATATTAATATTCGTTGGGATCCCACTGGTGGTGATGCCTGCGCGAACGGTTTTAGGTGTATCTTGTTTGGCGAGCTCTTTGCGAATGAGATCGGGTAATTCAAGATCTTCAAAATAAAGTTCAAGAAATTCGTCGCGTGAAAGTTCAAATACAAAATCGTCCTCACCGCTTCCGTCTTTGCTTGCTTCGCCGTCTCCACCACCACCTTGGCCTTGTGGGCTTGGGCGTTGAATGCGATCGCCGGTAAGAAATTCATCGTTACCGGGAAGGACGCGTTCAACATTGCCGCCTTTCCCCCGTGTGAATCTCGGCTCGGCGATATCTTTGGCGGGAATAGTCACTTTTTCTTCGTGATTAATGCCTGTAATGCTACGCTTACCAATGGCGTTTGAAACCGCTTCTTTGATTTGATGTTTGTAACGACGTAAAAAGCGCTGCCGATTTACCGTGCTTTTTTTGCCAGCGCTCTGTCGTCGGTCAATCAATTGACTCATGGTAAGTAGCTACTCCTATTGTGATTTACGAACGCGTAAATACCACTCGCATAAAAGGCGGACTTGTTTAGCTGTGTAGCCTTTGTCTTCCATGCGCGCGATAAATTCAGCGTGTTTTTTATTTTCTTCTTCAGATGCTTTCGCATTGAAAGAAATCACAGGGAGTAAATCTTCCGTATTGGTGAACATTTTCTTTTCAATCACCGCTTTAAGTTTTTCGTAGCTATTCCAGCGTGGATTTTTACCGTGGTTATTCGCACGGGCGCGTAATACGAAATTAACCACCTCGTTTCGGAAATCTTTTGGATTTGAAATCCCGGCTGGTTTCTCAATTTTTTCGAGATCGGTGTTCAGCGAAGCACGATCGAGAATATCCCCGGTGTCTGGATCGCGATAATCTTGATCTTGAATCCAAAAATCAGCATAGGTAATGTAACGGTCAAAAATATTCTGACCGTATTCAGAATACGATTCTAAATACGCTGTTTGAATTTCTTTGCCGATGAACTCAACGTATTTAGGAGCTAAATATTCTTTAATAAAAGATAAGTATTTTTCACCAACTTCTTCAGGAAATTGTTCTTGTTCAATTTGCTGCTCTAGAACATAGAGTAAATGCACGGGATTTGCGGCAATTTCTGTATGATCGAAGTTGAAAACTTTGGATAGAATTTTAAAGGCAAAGCGTGTGGATATGCCATTCATGCCTTCGTCCACACCTGCAAAATCACGGTATTCTTGATACGATTTTGCTTTAGGATCCGTGTCTTTTAAGCTTTCCCCGTTGTATACCCGTAATTTTGAATAAATATTCGAGTTCTCAGGTTCTTTGAGGCGTGTTAAAACAGAAAACTTAGCCAGCATATCAAGTGTTCCTGGTGCACACGGTGCATTTCTCAGGGAGCTATTCGAAATAAGTTTTTCGTAAATTTTGATTTCTTCAGATACACGTAGGCAATAAGGTACTTTAACGATGTTGATGCGATCGATAAATGCTTCGTTGTTTTTATTATTTCGAAAGGTTTTCCATTCTGATTCGTTGGAATGAGCGAGAATAATACCTTCGAAGGGTATAGACGATAGGCCTTCGGTCGCATTGTAATTACCTTCTTGTGTTGCTGTTAACAGCGGATGCAAGACTTTGATAGGGGCTTTGAACATTTCGACAAATTCGAGCAAGCCGCGATTGGCGCGGCACAGGCCACCTGAATAACTGTAGGCATCGGTATCATCTTGAGAGAATTCTTCAAGTTTTCGAATATCAACTTTTCCGACTAAAGAAGAAATGTCTTGGTTGTTTTCGTCTCCTGGTTCGGTTTTTGCAATCGCGATTTGCTTGAGGCGTGACGGATGAAGTTTAACGACTTTGAATTGATTAATATCGCCGTTATATTCTTGTAAGCGTTTAACGGCCCAAGGCGACATCACGTGACGAAGCGCACGATCGGGAATGCCATATTGCTCTAAAAGCAGTGGGCCATCTTCCTCTGGATCAAACAACGAGAGCGGTGAGTCGAGCACGGGTGAACCTTTGATGGCATAAAACGGTGCTTTTTGCATCAGGTCTTTAAGTTTTTCCGCAATGGATGATTTACCACCACCGACGGGTCCTAAAAGATAAAGGACTTGTTTGGTTTCTTCGAGGCCTTGCGCTGCATGCTTTAAAAAACCGACGATGCGCTCAATGGGCTCTTCTAAGCCATAAAAAGCATCAAATACTTTGTAAAGAGGCATGACTTTATTTGAAAATAAACGCGAAAGCACCGGATCGTGACGGGTGTCACTGAGCTCTGGTTTTCCAATAGCCATGAGCAGGCGTTCGGCCGGATTTGCATAAACCGTTGGATCATCACGGCACAGCGCTAAATAATCACCGAGGCTCATTTCTTCTGCTTTGTCTTCGGTGTAGCGCTGTGCGTAGTTTTCTAATAATTTGTCCGTGCTCATCCTTATAGCTCCCGGTTTATATATTTATTTTTTATTTGTTTATAAAAACAATACGCTATCTTAAAAAAAAGCGCTAGATGTTACGTGGGTAAGTTATATCTAAAATTAAGATATAAAACATTGTTTGCTTGCGCGAGTGGTGCGTCTCGAAATAAATATTGATTCATATAACCGAGAGCAAAGGCATAATGTTTAGAAAAGCGTTGAACTAGCGCAAGATAAAAACGATTTTGATCCCATGCCGCCGCATCAATCCATGGCACGGAATTAAGGTTGTATAAAATCTCATCGCTTAGCTCGTACGATAGATTATTTTTTAATGGTATATTAAAAATTAAACGCTCACGTAAGCGAAACGCCCACTCAGGAAAGTTAAGTGATTTTCGTTGTTCTGCTCGAAACCGCGAATTAATCAAGATATTTTGTGCTGTGGTGTGATTCCACATCAATTGTTCCCAAGAGCGATATTCTTCTCGACTGGATCTGCGGGCATCCTGTGCCGTTGTGGTTATGGTTTGACCAAACCAACATTGGAATTCAGGGTATATCTCATATCCTGCGGCAACATTACCTAAAAACTGATTGAAAATACCGCTGGCTTGAGTTGAGCTTGATGCTTGGGGCTCAATGAGGCGTAGTTGTGGCTCAAGAAAATATAGAAACGTGCCGTAGTTTCCATTGAGCGTCACAGGGATCCAAAATTTGTTATTACTGATGGTCGACCACGCTGGTGTCGTGATCAAATACAAGCAAAGCAGGAGCAAGCTAGTATTTTTTTTGGGAAAATTCACACGCTATCGTTTCTAATAGATTTGAGCTAGTGTGCCTGGAAAAAAACACTGAAACAAGATGTGCTATTTATTTGCTACTGCGAGTAAGTTAATGCAGGTAAAGACTTAGGTTCATCATCAAGTAAAGGCATATTATACGTAATAAATCCAATTAACAGCAAAAGGGCCGCAGGTGGTGAGGCAGCAAATGTACTCATCAAAATAACAGGAAAACATACATAGCTTATGAGCGGAAGTGCAAAGCTGTCCCATGCTTCTTGTATCGCTTTTTTTGAAGTAGCAAGCTGTGATGGAGTTGTTTGCGGTAGGGTTTTGTTCTGTTCATAAATAAAATTTTGTTGCGCGTAATACGCATAAGCTCCCGCTGTTAGGTAGAGTGATGTACCGAGAAGACAGATTAAACCACCAACCGGCGCAAGAATAGGGAGAGGGGCGGCCATGAGCAGCGCAAATCCGCATAAAATAGCACTGCCTGCTAGTAGCGATAGGTTGTAGCCGCTTTGTATGCCGCAATAGCTGAGCTCAAGCTCTAGGAGCTGGCGCTCACTTATCTCGGGGATAATGCCAGGGTAAGGCAAGTGCCTGTTATCTTCGTTTATTTCATCTTGATACTGGCCTTTTTTTTCTAGGTAGGCTTTGCGTGCGATGTGATAGCCATGCAACAAGCAGCCGATATCAACCATTAAAGCGACAAGAACCAGTGCCATGGCTACGGGAGGTGATAAGCCAAAAGCTGTGGGGTAACTCGAAAGCAAATTGATCATAACCCATACCGAGTCATTGATGAGTGGCGTGCCAGCGCGATACAGTTCAGAGGCTAAACGCTCACTGAGGCTTTGTTCATGTGCTTTGTTTGCTCTTGTCGTTCCAGTAGGATAGATGGCGTGTTTTACCACGTTGGCAAGATCGGTGAGTAGTCGAAGCCCAGGAACCGCAACACTGAGGACAGAAAAAAGTGGTGTAGGGGCCATTAAGCGTTTAATCGCGACTGATGGATTGCTGGTCGGCCCAAAGTATTGAGCTTGATCCAGTAGCTCAATACTTTGCAAAACAATGAAGCGAGCGGAGGATAGCATAATGCGTGCTACGTGCGCATAAATGATCTGATCACGAATTTTGTGCTCAAAATTATCGCGAATGGTTCGTTCATAAAGGGTAATAAGCTCTGCACAATACGCATTAAATTCGTGATAGGTTTCATGGTTGTTTGTATTCTTTAATGCAGCGGTGAGATGCCTGTGTTCTTCAGCGATTTTTTCCTGGTTATGTATAAGAAACCCTGGCGTTTTTTCAGCCTCACGCAAGTTTGAAGCAAAAAAAACTTGCTTCATGCGTACAAACGACAAGGGCTGCTCAGTAGAATGCATAAAAAATAAACATAGAAAAAAACAGCCCTAAAATGTAACATATTGAGTTTATGTAAGCAATATGTTATGTGTATAAGTTATGCGAGGTGAAGGCCCTGGCGTTGTGTTCCGTCGTCGTGCCCTACCAGGTTTGTTATCGCTTCTTTGTTCTCGTAGAGCATGACGGGAACTGCGAGAAGTATAGCCAAAGGCCATCCAACACTGGCTGCTGTGAGCATAAACAGCAGCGGGCAGATGGTGTTTTTTATAAGCGAAGTAACGTAGGCATTGTAGGCACTATCGTTGTCATCTGATGGGGCCTTAATGTATTCACCACGCTTATCTGCCGTGAGGTAGAGTGCAGTACCAAATACGCATAACGCGGCTCCCAAGGGTAGAAACAACGGGTATGCCGATGAGGCGATTAAAGAAAATGCGAGCAATATAACGGTACCTGCAGCAAGAAATTGTTCTAGCTTAGCTTTATCTCCGCGATAACCAAGCTCAAGTTGTTTTAATTGCTCTGAAATTACGATGCGATTGATATCATCAACGTCCAATTGCAGTAAGGCTCGTTCGTATTCACGCGATTTTTTAGTAAAGGCCTCTTCGTTTTGATTGTACATGTGGAGCGATAGAGCTAAATCAAATGTGAGGCACACTAGTAAGATAGCATTGACCACAGGATTGGATAACCCCAAAAGCTGGGGGTAATTCGTAAACAAATTGGCACCAGCCCAAATAATATCATTGAGAATTTGTAAGTCTATAAGCGACAGTTCGTAGCAAAACCGTGCGTATATAGATGGTAGGCCTGCTTCTTCTTCTGGGCTTGGGAAGAGCGCGTGTTTGGCGGCAGCAATCAAGTTAAGCAAAAGCCGTGTAGCAAGAAATGCAACACTAAAAAAATAAAACGTTTGGACAGGGATGGGGGCGTCTAAGATGGCCTGCATTTGAGCAAACGTAAAGAGTGAGAGCGTTTGAGCAATATTAAGACGTGCGAATGTTAACGAAATACGGTATGCATGAAGATAAAAAAGGTAGTCACGATAAGACATCTTTTCATGGCCCCGTATAGGTAGATGCTTGTTCTTATGGCCACGTATGTTGTCATAGCGTTGACGTAGTTTTTTTCCGCGCTCAAGCAACTCCAGCGGCGTATTATAGATAGCGTTGCCTTTGGCGTTTAATGCGTCAAGGGCGGCACTCAGAACCGTGATTTCTTTGTCCAGATCGTTGATGCCGTTGTGTGTTTTTGTCAGCGATACGTAAGGCGTTGTTTCTGGCCTGGCATCCTGGCTAGCAAAAAATATTTGATTTATTTCTGTGAACAACATACATCACCACAACACAAATTAAAGATATTGTTCAAATCTAACACTTTGTTCAATATTAGACAAGACCTTCATGTAATTAAGCGTAAAGAAAATTATTTTGAAAATTATTGAGACGAACTTTGCTTTTTGGAATAAACTGGCTTAACGTGAGAGGGTAAATGTTTTTCTTTGCTTGTGAACGTGTCTTTATATTTTAATATTGGGGCGCTGAGGCAATCTAAATTTGGACGTTAAATTTATTAAAGACACGGAGACGGTCATGAAAACTAAAATTCTTTTAGCAGTTGCAATATCGGCATGCAGTGCTTCGACATTATTGCATGCGGGCGGCATGGGCGCACCCAAAAAACCCACACCTTTTTTGATTCCTTTTCTTGCCGGTGAAGGAATGTACACTTGGCCTCAAGTGGATGGCTATAATATTGACTTGCTTAATGCTACGGTTCAAGGTCAAACACAAGATGTACGCATTACATCGAGCAAGGAGAATCAAGGCTGGGGTGGACGCCTTGCTGGTGGTTTCTTGCATCCGATGTCTGGTCGGTTCCAATCATTTTTGGGAAGTATCGAAGCCGGTTGGGGATATTATGGAAAGATGGATCTTAATCCTATTGCCAATGCAGGGAATGGAACAACTGTGGCGATTTCAACGCGTGATGCCGGTATGTCGATGAAGCAGTACGGTGTCGATTTGTTGGCAGGGCTTGTGTATGACCAACCACAGTATGATGTGTTTTTTAAAGTGGGCGCTTTAGTCCAAAATCTGCAGCTTAAAATGAATATTAATCCGCAAGGGTTGGAGCGCACAGCGGGTGCGCCGATTGGTCGTGCTGCAACACGATTAAATGGAAATTATAACGTTCATCCAACTGTAGTCAATGTTTTGCCGATGTTGAGGTTGGGTGGGGGCTATCATATCAGTAAAAATTGGTTAGCAACGGCCTCTTGGATGCATGCTTTTGGCTCAACGTTAAAAATTGACATGCCTGACGTGAATTTTTCAAGTAGAACGGTTGGTAATCTTGCAGCACAAATTGCGAGTCCTTCGTTGGATGCCGTGATGTTTGGTTTTGAGTATCGTTTTGTGAGTTAGTCCCATGCTTTAATGCATAGATACTGATAGCATAAAAAGCCTGTGAGCAATCTCAGGCTTTTTTTATTGATAAGATTTTATTTAAGATAGGTGTGTATATGGATTTTTTAAAGCAACAGGTAGCCGATGCAGCATTAGAGCATTTGGATGATATAACAACGTTAGGTATAGGCACCGGAACGACGATAACTCATTTTATTCAGGCTTTGGCCCGTATCAAGCATCGTATTGATGGTTGTGTTGCAAGTTCAGTTGCGACCGAAAAGCAATTGCGAGCGGCAGGCTTGCCTGTGATAACGCTTGCGGTGGCTGAGCCACTTGCTTTGTACGTCGACGGTGCCGATGAGGTGACCTCGCATCGAAGTATGATCAAAGGCGGTGGCGGGGCACTGACACGAGAAAAAATTATTGCAAATGCAGCATCAAAATTTTTATGTTTGGTGGATGAATCTAAACTTGTACGACGTTTAGGTGCGTTTCCCGTTGCTGTGGAAGTGATTCCTATCGCACGAAGTTTAGTGGCGCGAGCACTGGTGAAATTGGGGGGAGACCCGATTTATCGTGAAGGCTTTGTGACAGATAACGGCAATTATATTTTGGATGTGCATAATCTCAATTTAGACAAGCCAATGGCGATGGAAGAAGCGATTCAGTTGATTCCGGGCGTGGTTGATAATGGGATCTTTGCCAAACGCCCAGCCGATAAAGTCTTAATCGCTCGGGCGCATGGCGTGGAAATATTCTAATTTAATGTGCTTCGTCCCAATTTGTGCCAACACCTATGGAGACGCGTAGCGGTACGGAGAGTACCGCTGCATGCTCCATGCAGGCTTGAACAGCAAGCTTAACGTCATCAATCGCATGTTCTTGCACTTCAAACACCAATTCATCGTGCACTTGCATGATCATACGTGCATGCTGTCCCGCCTCAGTCTGTTGCCACGTGGCTACAGAAAGCATAGCTTTTTTGATAATATCGGCCGCTGTACCTTGCATCGGGGCATTGATTGCGGTGCGTTCAGCTGCTTTTTGGCGCATTTTATTGCTCGAATTAATTTCAGGAAGATACAAACGTCGCCCAAACAGTGTTTCAACGTAACCTTGGCTGTGTGCTTGCTCGCGTGTTTTTTCCATATAGGCTTGCACGCCTGGGTAACGTTCAAAGTATTGTTGCATGTAATCGCGTGCCTCGCCTCGTGATACGCCTAATTGTTTGGCGAGACCAAAGGATGACATACCATAAATCAGACCAAAATTAATGGCTTTGGCACGTCGTCGTTGTTCAGACGTGACGTTGTCTAGAGGCGTTAAGAAGATTTCACTGGCTGTCGCAGCATGCACATCCCAATTGTTCTCAAATGCACGTTTCAAAGCCGGATCGTCTGACAAATGTGCCATGATACGGAGCTCAATTTGAGAGTAATCTGAAGCCAATAAAACATGGTTAGGGGGGGCGATAAAGGCCTTTCGAATCAGTCGTCCTTCTTCATGACGAATCGGAATATTTTGTAAATTGGGCTCGCTGGACGAAAGACGCCCTGTTGCTGTGACCGCTTGGTTATATGAGGTATGAACGCGACCGGTTTGTGCGTGTATGCGTTTAGGTAAGGCCTCAATATATGTAGAGACTAATTTTGTCAGGCTGCGATATTCAAGAATAATTGCAGGCAAGGGGTATTGCAGTGCGAGTTCTTGCAATACCGACTCGGCCGTTGATGGTTGGCCTTTCGGTGTTTTTGATAGCACCGGAAGTTGCTGTTCATCGTACAGAATTTCTTGAAGTTGTTTGGGTGAGTTGAGATTAAAAACTTTGCCGGCCAGTGTGTAGGCTTCGTTCGCTAAGGTTTTTATACGAATATCTAAACGCTCACCGTGGGTTTTGAGTTGTGCTGTATCAATTAATACGCCATGGCGCTCAATGTCAGCTAAAACGGGGATGAGTGGCATCTCGAGCGTATGAAAAACGCATTTGAGTGCCGTATCCAGGCTTGGGTAGAGTGTTTGATGAAGCTTTAGCGTCACCGCCGCATCTTCTGCCGCATACGCTGCGGCTTGCTCTACAGGAACCTCATCAAACGTACAGGCTTTCTTGCCGCGCCCAACCACGTCTTCGAACGGGATGGTTTTATAGCCGAGGTGACGCAAAGCCAGTGCATCCATATTATGGCGGCCAGCGGTGCTGTTTAATACGTACGATTCCAGCATGGTGTCGTAGCTGATGCCGTTTAGATTAATATCATATTGTTTAAGTACTTCGTAATCATATTTTAAATTTTGTCCGACTTTTGGATGATTCTTGCTTTCTAAAAAAGGCTTGAGTACTTTGAGGACATGCTCGCAGGATAATTGAGGTGTGCCGTCGGTATGTGCCATAGGTATATAAACAGCATGTTTTGAGTCTATAGCAAGTGATATGCCAACCAACGATGCACTCATTGGATCAAGACTTGTGGTCTCGGTATCAATACAGCAAAGCGTTGCCGTATTAAGGCGTGTTACCCATGTATCAAGCGCTGCCTGATCACGGATAATATCAAATGTAAATTCAAAGGCCGGTTGTTCGGTGGGTAGTGCCGGGGTTTTTTTCACAACCGCGCCACTACCCCATTCCTTTAGCCAGACGTTCACTTCAAGATCACGCGCGAGGGTGAGTAATACGTCGCGATTGGGTGGTGTGGGTGATAGTTCATCCAGTGTTTTAGGAAGTTCGACATCGGTTTTAATCGTAACCAGTTGTTTGGATAGCGGCAGTATGGGTATGCTTTCGCGAAGGCGATCGCCTATTTTTCCTCCGATCGTGTCGGCATGAGCCAGCAAATTATCCAATGTATCGTGTGCTGTCAGCCATTTGACCGCTGTTTTAGGTCCGCACTGAGGAACGCCGGGAATATTATCACTGGTGTCACCGACAAGCGTTAAGTAATCAATGATTTGATCGGGACGTACACCAAACTTTGTAGAAACACCTTCAATATCAAGGACCTGTCGGCTCATGGTATTAATTAATGTCACATGCTCGTTAACCAACTGTGCCATATCTTTATCGCCGGTCGAAATCAGCATGGGGCGTTGTTGTTGGCTTGCTTGTGTTGCGAGCGTTCCAATCACATCATCTGCTTCAACCCCTTCGATAATCAATAACGGAAACCCTAAGGCGGTTAAGATATCAATCAGCGGCTTAAACTGGCGCTTAAGATCATCCGGCATAGGGGGGCGATGTGCTTTGTATTCAGGATATAAATCATTACGAAACGTTTTGCCAGGCGCATCAAAAATAATGGCAAAATGTGTCGGAGCAACATCTTTAAGTAAGCGCCTGATCATATTGACCACGCCATATACGGCGCCAGTCGGGCGCCCTTCACTGTTCGTGAGAGGAGGAAGTGCGTGAAATGCACGAAAAAAATAAGACGAGCCATCAACAAGAACTATCGGTGTTTGCATGTGCGTATTATTCCATGTTCTCAGAGCATTCAATCTGCTCTTTGAGTTCTGCGACTTGTTCTGCCAAGCGCTTGAGTTGTTTTCGCATCAGTGGAATGCGTGTGGTCGACATTTCGTGCTCAATGGCTTTTTCGCGCGGTCTTGCTGGACTACCGAGATAAATTAAGCCTTTTCTGAGATGCTTTTTAGGGGGTACACCGGCGCGTGCGCCAAGAATCACTTCATCATCAATGCGCACATGGTCACTGACACCGACACCTGCTGCAAAAATAACATGGTCGCCACTGGTGGTGCTGCCTGCAACGCCAGTAAATGCACACAAAATATTATGTTTACCTAGCTTGACGGAATGGGCAATTTGAACAAGATTATCTATTTTGGTGCCTTCGCCAATGATGGTTTCGCCAATGGTTGCACGATCAACAATCGTGCTCGCACCGATTTCGACGTGATCTTGAATAACAACACGTCCGACATGAGGGATTTTGACGTGCTGACCGTTTTCAGGGGTATACCCAAAGCCGTCCGAGCCGATGACCGACGACGCATGAATGGCAACATGATTGCCGATCTGAGAGTAATCGTAGATGCTCACATGGGCATGGATGCTGGTGTTGTTACCAATATGAACATGATGGCCGATATGAACATGGCTCTTGATGATGCAATTGTCACCGATGCTGCTACCGGCTTCGATCACAACATAGGCGCCAATCGACACGTTCTGACCGATCGTGACGTCCGGCGCAATCACGGCGGTGGGATGCACACCCAGCGTAGGCTGGATTAACGGATAGAAATGCTGAAGCAATTGCATGAATGCTTTAAACGGATCGGCAACTTGAATGAGTGGCTTGGTTGCTTGACCTACATGGGTTGCCACAAGAATAGCTGCCGCTTCAGACTTTTCGGCCTGCTCAAGGTTATCTTTTCCGTCGGCAAAAATAAGCGAACCGGGTTTGATTTCATCGATAGGAGAAAGTGCGGTGATGATCAGATTGCCATCCCCAATAACGTTCCCTTGGACGAGCGTTGCAATATCAGCTAAAGAAGCGTGCATGACGGTATTTCCTTGGTTTAAAAACTGTCGTTAGTATAACGCGAAGCGCATGTGGTTTCGAGGTGAAGTTGCATTTTGGGCTCTACAAACTAAAGTTAAGATAAACCTGTTTCTTTTCTGGATTTATTGTGAGCAAAAAAGACGAAATAAAAACGTTGTCTGGGCTTGAGCATTATGTAGATGCTGAGCTTGATAAAATTACTCAAATAAAACGCTTGCAAGAAAAAATGGAAGCCTACCAAGTCTTAGAAGCGTTTGCTAACAAAACATATAAGGATGAGATTGAGCTACTGGAGACAACCGAAGACGAAATTGATAATGACCTGCCATCTTGGCAAATGTTGTGGGCAGATCCCATCCACGCCGTGACGAGCGCCGTGGCATTGATTCTTACGATGCCAACCATGTTGCCCGATCAATTTAATCAAATGGAAGAAAGCATTGACGATCGCTCACAGGCCTTATTGAATAAAATTGGCGAAGCGAAAAATAAGAGCCTGAGATATGGGCTTATACCCATACTTGAGCAATTGCAACGTTCTAGCCAGGCTTTTCATGAGCATTTAGCCCGGTGTTCTCGCATCAAAAAGCACCCTGAGATTCAAGCGTATATTACACAGTTCGATTCTGATTTAAATAACGCGACAAGGATTTTACAGGAAACGGGGAATTTAGAGCAATTTAGATTCGATGTGAACCAAGCATTTAAGATGTTTCCTCATGAGGTGAAATTGGAAATCAACGGCACAAGAACATGGTTTCAAATCAATGTGCTCAGGCCATTTGAGCAATTTAAAGAAGATGTGCGCGTGTTATTTGAGTCTATTTTAAAAAAAACACCTGAACATTCTGTCGATTCACCTCGATTGTTTAAGAAAAACTTCGAAGCCTATGAAAAAGACCTAAAAGAACTGGCGGATTATGAACCGCCTAAACCAAAGTGAGGTGGCTAAGTTGTGTTGCTATCGGTGTGAATTAATATCGCCGAAGTACCAAAGCTGCGTTTGCACCACCAAAGGCAAAGTGGTTTGATAAGGCTAAATCAATCCGTTTGTTTTGAGCCTCGTTGGGAATGTAGTTGAGGTCACAAGCCGGGTCGGGTGTGGTCAAATTAATGGTCGGCAGCAGCGTGTCATGCTGTAAACTCAAAACGGTCGCAATAATTTCCATCGCGCCAGCAGCACCGATGGCGTGCCCGGTCATGGCTTTTTGAGCGGTAATCGGAATGTCATAAGCACGCTCGCCAAATACTTTTTTAATGGTTTCGGTCTCGGTAACATCGTTCAAGATAGTACCGGTGCCGTGGGCATTGATGTATTGAATATCGCCGGGGGATAGACGTGCGTCGTCGAACGCGGAATGAATTGCGCGTGCCTGGCCCTCACTGCTGGGAGCTGTGATGTGATGGGCATCACAACTCGCACCAAAACCGAGAATCTCAGCATAAATCGTCGCGCCACGTGCTTCGGCATGTTCAAGATCTTCTAAAATTAAAATACCCGCGCCATCCGCCATGACCATACCTGTACGATGTGCATCAAAAGGACGGCTTGCCTCGTGGGGTATTTCGTTTTGGGTGGACATCACACGTAATTTACACCATGCAGCCATGATGGTTTCCCAAACAAGTGACTCGGTGCCGCCGCATAAAGCAACCGCGAGCCGGCCGTTGGAGATTTGTTGATAAGCGTTGCCAATGGCCTCAGCTGAGGAGACGCATGCGTTGGATATGGTAGAGTTAGGCCCGCCTAAACCAAAAGCAATGGCAACGTGGTTGGCGACGGAATTTGGCATGCCTCGGATCACGGTCAGTGCTGGAATTTTCCGCCAGCTATCGGTATAAAATGTTTTATAGGCTGCCTCAAGTTCGGGGCCACCACCTAAGCTTGTGCCAATGTAGGTACCTGCCAAACGCAGCTCTTCAGATGTAAGACCCGAACGTTCAATGGCGTGGTGCGCGCAAAACAAAGCATATTGTGCAACACGTGGGTAGCGTCGCTGCTTATCAAATTGAGGCAAGTGCTTTAAGCATAAATCATTAATTTCACCGGCAATTTGCGTGGTGTAATTGGATGGATCGTAAGCTTGAATGCGTTCGATACCACACTCAGCGTTTGATGCGGCTTGCCAAAAATTATCAAGTCCATTTCCAATGGAGGAGGCAATGTCCATGCCTGTGATAACAACCCGTTTTTTCATGCCCTGTCCCCATTTACAAACGGTAATAATCCCTTACGGTAAGACGCAATATTAAAGGTCTCGCTTAAAATCTGTCAAGTTATGTTTGAAGTAATCCACTGCATTATAAATTTTAAAGCCTAGATTTTGATAGAGCCGAAGCGCATGTTGGTTTTGTGCAGCGACAACAAGCGTCATATGGTTGTGATTATTTTGGAACATGTGGTTAATACAGTGCGCAACAATGGCTTGTCCAAATCCTTGTCCTTGCCAAACAGGAAGCACGGCAAGATCGGTTAAACGAACTTGATTTTCTTCAAAATTGAGTTGCACTTGCCCTATGATTTGCTCTGCATGTTCGGCAATAAATATATGGGTATTGGGGTTGTCGATTGCCCGTTTAAAGCGAAGTTCAGCATGTTGACGGTTGGGATCAAAGCAGGCTTTATCGATGATGCATAAGTTATTGATGTGGGCGTGCTCTGCTGGACGAATTGTGAGTGCTGGATGAGAATGAGCTAACCGAGGCGGGGTGTGGCTTAAGTATTCCATGTTATACTCGCCATGCTGAAAATTAAATGCATGGCGTTCAAACAAGCTTAAATTGAAATCATGAGGTGTTGATATCATCAGGTGTTTAATGGACGGTCGAATCGTGTGTATGCTGGGTAGCATGGTATGCCAGAGCAGGGTAGCGATGCCTTGTTTGCGATACGTTGGGGCAACAAGCAGGCTTACCTCACATATTTCTGGCTGAAAATGAAATGCGGCAAGGAAGCCTACAAGCACATCATGATCATAATATAAGAGACTTGGAGGCCCTTGGCGATGTTGTGCAAGTAAATGAGGGTAAGCGGGGATGGCATGCCCGTCCGTTGCTTGACAGGCCATGAGGAGTGATTGTAGAGCTATAAGCGCTGTTTTATCGAGTTGTTGGGTTCGTGAAAGCATAAATACCTAAAAGTGTAAGTTTAGGACGCCAAAAATAATCTCTATTGCAATCAGTGCGACAATAATCAGCTCGAGAATATGAGCATGGTGATTCACCAGGTATTGATGGAACATATCAAAAATTTCGTTTAACGTATCTAGACGGTGATTGATGGCTTTCACACGTCGTTGAATGTGCAAATAATGCTCGAGCATGATGTAATCTTTTTCAAGCGTTGGATGCTGCCAGAAATATTTGGGGTGATAAAAAAAGTTACTGATGAGGTTCATTTCGCTTTTGGCTAAAATAATTTCGCCAATCACGCTTTTTATTTGCGAGCTATTGATGGATTTTTTGCCTTTTTTCGAAAGGTTTTGGATGTGCGGCATATTTTTTTCAATGAGTGTTTCAATGATTGTCTCAAAGTATTGCAGCTTGACAGATTGTGAGAAACCATACGATAAGCTAAGTTTAAGCTCAGCATTGTGGGCAGAATTTTCTTCAATAGTGAGGCAATCTACATCAAAATACTCATGAGGCTCAATCGCTGTTACGGCCCCTATACAATAGGTAAACTCATCATGCGCTCGAAAGTTGGCCGGTTTATTCGCAAAAAGTAAGATGCTGTCGATGTAAGCTTGAGTTTGATGGCGTTTAAGTCCCCATGTGACGGCGGTTCCATTTTTAAAAACAAACACAAGGACATCTACTGTATTACTCGGCGCAATTTTAAGGACGTCTCGAGACCGTGTGGATGTATAGCCGACCAAGACCGATTTGAAATGATGATCGAGGCGAGCGAGGTCAATACAGTCGGCGACACAAAAACTTAAGCATTCCATTCAATCAGACCTATATGGGTTAAGCGTTATTATAGGCTGATGATAGCATACATAACTAGATTTCTTCAGATGCCATACGTTCAGGATATCCTTTACGTCGGCTTGTCTCCCCGGATAACCACTGAGGACAGACCTCGAGTATTTGAGCAATGTTATCCAGTGTCTCAGGTGAGGGCGAACTTTGACCAAACATCATGGCGTTTGCAAGGTGTCGGGTCACGGAAAAAACTTTGGAAACTGCTTTAATTTTTTCGTTTAAATCATCCGGAAGACCCATCATGGATAATTCGCGGTTAAAGCGTTGTGAAAAGATTTTGGTGTTCATTCGATCGCTCCTTGAGCTATTCATGCTCTTGATGAAAACATCAATCAATCAGTGTCAATCCGTGACAACGAAAACTTCTTTGTTATAGCCTATTTTTTAAGATGTGGCTACGGTAGATAAAAAATAATTAAAATCCATGTCTTTTGCTGCTTTCACTTCATCAAGGCGCTTAATAGGTCGCGTGTGTGGTGCATGTTTAAGCAGGTCTGGGTTGGTTTTAGCTTCGTTTAAAATACGCGCCATAGCTGAAATAAATTTATCCAATTCTTCTTTGCACTCCGTTTCTGTGGGTTCAATGAGTAAGCATTCAGGTACTAACAATGGAAAATAAGTCGTCGGTGCATGAAAACCATAATCGAGTAGGCGTTTTGCAATATCCAGCGCTTGAATATCATATTGCTTTTTTTCAGGCGCAAGCGTGATTAAAAACTCATGACTTGCGCGACGCTCGGGATAGGCCGCGGTGTAACCCACCCGCTGGAGTTCGGCCAGTAGATAATTCGCGTTGAGCGTCGCAAATTCAGACACGCGAGTCAGCCCCTGTTTACCTAAAGCACAAATATAGAAATAGGCGCGTAATAAAATACCCGCGTTGCCCATAAAAGTGGATAAACGACCGATACTTTGTGGTACATCTTGATGCTCGGCAAAACGATAATGCCCATCGCTTGTTTTAAGAACCGTTGGTTGCGGTAAATACGGTTGGAGTCGTTTGCTCACAGCGACAGGACCTGAGCCGGGTCCGCCCCCACCATGCGGTGTTGCAAAGGTTTTATGTAAATTTAAATGCATGACATCAAAGCCCATGTCACCCGGTCTGACTTTACCTAAAATAGCATTTAAGTTTGCGCCATCGTAGTAAAGCAAGCCACCGGCGTCGTGCACCATGGTCGCAATTTCTTTAATTTGGCGCATAAACAAGCCAAGGGTTGATGGATTCGTGAGCATGATGCCTGCAGTTTTAGGGCCAAGTCGCTCGCGAAGCGCGTTTAAATCGATGTCCCCATCTTTGGCCGTAGGGATTTCTATGGATTTAAAGCCACACGCGACAGCCGATGCTGGATTGGTGCCGTGAGCTGCATCCGGGATAAGCATTTCATTGCGATCAATATCCCCACGTGCTTGGTGATAGGCTTTGATCATGGCAACACCTGAAAACTCACCTTGAGCGCCTGCCATGGGGGTGAGTGACACGCCGGCCATACCGGTTATCTCAGCTAAATAATTTTGGAGCGTGTGCAAAATTTCCAACGTGCCTTGAATGGTTTCCGATGGAGCAAGTGGATGGCAGCGGGTAAAGTTTGCTTGGGATGCTGCGCGATGAACACCACGTGGGTTGTATTTCATGCTGCATGAACCCAGCGGATAGAAGTGCGTGTCAATGCCGAAGTTTTTTTGTGATAACTGCGTAAAATGCCGTACAACTTGAAGCTCAGAACAAGCCGGCCAGCGAGGCGGTATTTGTCGAAGCAAGTGTTCGGGAATATGCGTCACGGCTTGCGTGTTTACCTTAGGTGCTTGAGCGGCGGCCTGACGTCCTGGTGTTGATTTTTCAAAAATAAGATTTAAGTTATTTGAGCTCATGATGGCGTCTCCATGAGAGGTGTTTGGGTTTGTGTTTGATTTTCAGCGGTAAGAATATGCTGAAGTGCGTTGGCAAAGGCACGTATCTCCGTATCTGTTCGGCATTCTGTGGCGCAGACTAAAAGCGTGTTGGGAAGGTCGGGATAGTGTTGTTCCGCCAGATAGCCACCTGCAAAGCCTTGCTGTGCAAGAGAACGCACTATTTTTTGTGCGGAGCTTGGTAATTGAATTAAGGCTTCATGAAAAAACGGTGCGTTAAATACCAAGCTCACACCAGGAATTTTTACGAGTTCGGTCGCAAGTTTGTACGTATTCTCATGACAATGCTGTGCGACACGGGCAAGGCCTTCAGGCCCTAACAAGCTCATATGAATGGTTGCGGTGGTTGTCAAAAGCCCTTGGTTTGTACATATGTTAGACGTGGCTTTGGCGCGACGAATGTGCTGCTCGCGCGCTTGTAAGGTGAGCGTATAGCCAGGCTTGCCATCTTGGTCTGTGGTTCTTCCTATTAAACGCCCTGGCATTTGTCGTACGTGTGTTTGTTTGGTACTAAAAAAACCAACGTAAGGCCCGCCCGAGGCCATGGGGGCGCCCAGGGGTTGCCCTTCACCGCAGGCAATATCAACACCACGGGTACCCCAGCTTCCTGGGGGTTTTAACAGCCCTAGCGAGATAGGATTCACACAGGCAATGCTAATCGCTTGGTGTGCATGGGCCCAGTCACTTAAAGCATCCACCGGTTCTAAGCCCCCAAAAAAGTTCGGTTGGGCAATAATCAGTGCCGTGATTTCATCATGCTCATAGGCGTTGAGTGCTTCAAGGTTTGTGATACCTTGTGTTGTATCCATGGGAAGCGTGAGCAGCGTGACGTCTTGGTGCTGCAAGATGGTTTCAAGCGTTGCTCGATAAAGCGGGTGCAGTGTTTCTGGAACGAGTACGCGACGTGTTTTATGTGTGCGGTTCATACGTATGGCCATGAGCACCGCTTCAGCAAGTGCTGTGGCACCATCATACATCGAGGCATTGGCGACATCCATGCCTGTGAGCTCAGCAATCATGGTTTGAAATTCATACAGCAATTGAAGCGTGCCTTGGCTCGCTTCGGCTTGGTAGGGGGTGTAGGACGTTAGAAACTCCCCGCGTGAGGCGATATCCCATACCGCGGCTGGAATGTGATGCTCATAACTGCCGGCGCCGATAAAGCATACGGTGTTTTTATTTTTATTGGCGAGCGCTTCAGCATGCTTGAGCAAGTCCATTTCGTTTAAGCCATCGGGGAGATGTTCAAATGCTTTTTGCCTAAGGTCGGGGTTAATCTCGTCAAATAACGCCTCAATATTAGGGGCATGATGAATGCGCTCCAGCATGCTTTGTGTATCTTCGGGGGTGTGTGGGATATAGGGCATGGGTTTAATGCTCCTCGGCAATGATTTTTTCGTATTGTGTCGCATCAAGTAATGCTTCTAGGTCATCGGGATGACTGGCTTGAATTTTGAGTAACCATCCTGCGCCTTCAGCATCGTTGTTCACTAATTCAGGGTTTGCTTTAACGGCTTCGTTGATGGCAATGACGGTTCCATTTATAGGAGCATAAAAATCAGAGGCTGCTTTGACCGATTCAATCACACCTAACTCATCGCCTGTTTTAACTTCTTGCCCTATTTCAGGAAGCTCAATAAACACAAGATCGCCCAGTAAGCTTTGGGCGTGGTGTGTGATGCCGATGACGACCGGTGTTTCGCTGGTGTTGACCCATTCGTGTGTTGATGTAAATTTCATAACAAGATCCTTGTTTTATACGTGCTGTATATTGGTTAAATAGGAGCGCCGTGTTTAACAAATCGTGGTTTTCCCACGCTGACGGGCAGGTGTTTCCCGCGAATTTCGACATGAGCATCATGCCCAACTTTTTTTGAGACACGCGCAAGTGCAATCGAGCATTGTAGTGTCGGGGAGTACGTTCCACTGGTAATCAGGCCGACAGGATGGCCATCGACTAAAACGGCTTGACCTGTTCGCATGATGCCTGGCTCGTTGAGTTTGAGGCCGACAAATTTTTGCTCTACGCCATGATGCTTTTGAGATAGCAGCGCTGTCATGCCAATAAAATCACGATCATGCGGTTCCCAAGCAATCGTCCAGCTGAGTCCTGAGTTGAGCGGTGTCGTGGTATCGTCCATGTCCTGTCCGTACAGCAGCAAGCCTGCTTCAAGACGTAAGGTATCACGGGCCGCAAGCCCGCAAGGGGTGATCCCTGCATCAAGTAATTGATTCCAAAACGGTGTGATGGCGTCTTCAGGCAGTACAATTTCGAGACCGTCTTCGCCAGTGTAACCTGTGCGTGCAAAAAACCAATCATCGACATCAACGCACTCAAACGGTGCAAGTGTTGATACGGCATCGGCTTGAGCTGGGGTTAAGAGCGGGAGGGTTTTTGAAATAGCTTCAGGCCCTTGAATAGCCAGCATGGCAAGTTCGTGACGTTCTTGAATGCCGGTTGAAAAGCCTGCGCTTTTCTCGTGGATCCAAGGCAAGACATGTGCGCGGGTGGCTGAATTTAAAATCAAGCGATAATTATCGGGACTGCGTTGATACACGATGAGATCATCAAGAATCCCGCCATGCTCGTTGCACAAACAGGTATAAAGTGCGCGCCCGACGTGCTTGAGTTTATCCACGTCGTTGGTGATGAGTTTACGTAAAAACTGCCGACCACCGGCACCTAAAATATCGATAACCGTCATATGTGAGACATCGAACATGCCCGCCTGCGTTCGGACGGCTTCGTGTTCTTTGATTTGTGATCCGTAATGAAGCGGCATATTCCAGCCATGGAAGGCAACCATTTTCGCGTTTGATGCGAGATGCGCTGCATAAAGCGGTGTGTTTTCGATCATAGCCCGAGAATCCCTTCGAGTGCGTCAGAAGACCTCTATGTTATACTTAGATGCGGTTTATGAGCAAGATGTTACTTTATACTTGGGGTAAAGCGCGCTAAAATCAGCTAATTAAAATCATAAGGCCTTTGCATGGACAAAAATCGCGTTTACAGTACCAATCGTGAACCAATTAGTCGTTTTATGAATGCCTGGGATTTGTTGTTGTTGGTGATTGTGATTTTCGGGTTGTTTTTTTTGGGGCGAGCAGGCCAATCCATGGCAACGCCGTACGCTTTGGGCCAGTCATTACCTATTTCACTGGATCCTTCTGCGCTTCCTTTTTATGCCTCAAGAACCGTGTTACGTATGTTTGTAGCGCTTGGGATGTCTATATTATTTACACTTGTTGTCGGGACATTGGCTGCTAAAAACCGGCGTGCGGAACGTATTATTATACCGATGATTGATGTGCTTCAAGCCGTCCCTGTGTTAAGTTTTTTGGCGATTACGATTACAGGATTTATTCATTTATTTCCTGGTAGTTTGTTAGGGCCTGAATGTGCAGCGATTTTCGTGATTTTTACGGCGCAGGTTTGGAATATCACCCTCAGTTTTTATCAGTCACTTAAAACCGTACCGCCGGAACTTCACGAGGCGGCTACCATGTTCCAGTTGTCATCATGGCAGCGGTTTTGGAAAATAGAAGTGCCGTGTTCGCTTTCCGGTGTGCTCTGGAATCTGATGATGTCGATGTCGGCCAGTTGGTTTTTTGTGGTGCTTTCTGAGGCCATTGTTGTATCACATCAACAAATTGACCTACCAGGTGTTGGGTCGTACATAGCTTTGGCCATTCAAGAACGAAATTTACATGCGGTTGGCTACGCGATTTTGACCATGATTCTAGTGATTTGTGTTTATGATCAACTCGTCTTTCGTCCGTTGATTGCGTGGTCTGAAAAATTTAAATTAGATGCTTTGCCAGATGACGAACCGTATGAATCGTGGTTTATTGATTTGTTACGTAAGAGTTTACTCATGCGATCGGTTGGCGAAGGTTTAGCGTACATCAAAGATTGGATTGTGAACGCCTCATGGCTTCGTCGTCGTAAAGTCTACGCATCGGAGCATGAAGAGCCTGTTAAGCGACGCGTATCGATGGACTGGCTTTGGAATGGATTTGTTTGGGGGCTTTTATTTTTTGCAGGTTTTGAGGCATTTTTGTTTATTTCGCCGACGATAACGCTGCATGAAGTCGAGCGTGTTGCACTGTTAGGTTTGGCGACAGCGACACGTGTGATTATTTTAATTATTTTGAGCTCACTGCTCTGGATACCTGTTGGCGTATGGGTTGGCTTACGTCCTAAGTGGGTCCAAAAAGTTCAGCCCTTGATTCAGCTAGCTGCAGCTTTTCCCGCTAATTTATTTTATCCGTTGTTTGTGATTGCAATCGTTACGTTTAAATTAAATGTTGAGGTTTGGGTGACACCACTGATGATTCTTGGTACCCAGTGGTATATTTTATTTAACGTGATTGCTGGCGCCTCGAGCATTCCACGTGATTTGACGTTGGCTGCGTCAAATTTCGGGGTACGGGGCTGGCAGTGGTGGCGGAGTTTGATTTTACCTTCTATTTTTCCGTTTTATATTACGGGCGCCATTACAGCAGCCGGCGGTGCATGGAATGCGAGTATTGTGGCTGAATGGGTGAGTTGGGGTGATACAACCTTACGTGCTACCGGGCTTGGGGAATATATTCAGGCAAATACGTTAAGCGGTCATTTTCCCCAGATTGCCTTGGGAACGGCGATGATGTGTGTGTATGTGTTGCTGTTTAATCAATTCCTCTGGCGTCCGTTATATCGTCTGGCAGAGGCGCGTTTTCAATATGATAGAGGTTGATATGACAGAAACAATTATTGAGATTGATCACGTTCGCAAGGCGTATAAAAAATCAGCGTCAAAAGAACTGTTGGTACTTGAAGATATTAGTTTTTCGCTGAAAAAAGGTGAAATTGTTGCGTTACTGGGAAAATCCGGCTCGGGTAAGTCAACCTTATTACGTATTTTGGCCGGACTTGTGCCTCCAACCAGTGGGCGTGTGACCTATCGAGGCAAGCAAATTCGAGGTCCTGTTCCAGGGGTTGCGATGGTGTTCCAATCGTTTGCACTTATGCCGTGGCTCACGGTGCTTGAAAATGTTGAGTTGGGTCTTGAGGCGCAAGGCGTTGGTCGAGATGAGCGTCGCACGCGTGCTATTGAAGCGATTGATATTATTGGGCTCGATGGATTTGAATCGGCGTATCCTCGAGAGCTCTCAGGCGGCATGTGTCAACGTGTTGGCTTTGCTCGGGCGCTGGTGGTGCATCCTGATGTGTTACTTATGGACGAGCCGTTTTCAGCTTTGGATGTATTAACCGCAGAAAATTTAAAATCAGATTTGTTAGAGCTATGGCGTGATAAAAAAACAAATACGAATGCGATGTTGCTGGTTACGCATAATATTGAAGAAGCGGTAGCACTTGCCGATAGAATTATTATTTTAGGGAGTGATCCCGGTTTTATACGGGCTGATTTACGGCTAGATACGCTACCTTCGCGTGATTTGGATGTGCCCGAGTGCCGAGAATTTGTCGATCGTATTTATAAACTGATGACGACAGGTGTCGGTGGTAAAACAAAACATGCTGAGCGAGCACGTCAGATTGGTTTGGGCTATAGGCTTCCTGATGTTGATCCTTCAGAGCTTTCAGGTTTGATTGAAACGATGACATCGTTTGAATCGAAAAAAATTGATCTACCTGAGCTTGCGGATGAAATCACGATACATATCGATGATCTGTTTCCTATTTTAGAAACCCTCGAAGTGTTAGGTTTTGCTCAAGTTCTTGAAGGTGATATTCATCTGACATCCCTTGGGAAGCAATTCTCTGAGGCTGATTTGCAAGAGCGGAAACATATCTTTGCGAAACAGCTTGTAGCCACGATTCCTTTGGCCTCACATATTCGTCGTGTTTTAGATGAAAAAGTACGTCATCGCGTTTCAGAAGAGCGATTTTTAACAAAACTTGAAGATTTTTTAAGCGAAAAAGAAGCGGATCGTGTATTACGGACCATGATTGACTGGGGTCGTTACGCGGAGCTGTTTGCTTATGACTTTAATTCAGGCATGTTAAGCCTCGAAGATCCGGGGCTGTAAAACCTTCGGCCATCTTTTGTTCTAAATAGCCTATAATTATATTTGTAGTTAATTATTTTTGTCTTATTTAGATTATCTTATTTAGATTAGAGGATGGTTGTTATGGCTAAGCGCAATTCAAAAACGGGGCATAAGGTAGACCCGCGTAAAATAAACGCACTTTTAAATCCAAAGCATGTTGATGCTTTTGTGCAAGCTTATCAGCAAGCTTATCAGCAAGCTTTTGGAGAACAATCGTCTGTTGCTTATACAGGACTGATGAGAGGGTACACGCGCAAGCGAGACAGTGAGTTACTTACAGTTTTCAAGATGTCACCTCATTTTTCAAAATTTTCAAATACAATACAAGATGCGTTGGATAAATCTCCCGTAGATTTTTTTAGTAAAGATCTCGCGATGGTGGTCTTGCAGCCTATAGGTCTTGCGATTGAAGGCAGTTTGCAAACGATTATTGGTTTAATTCAAATGCTGAGTAATATTCCTGCTGCTTGTAAACAAGAAGATAATGACATGCTTTTGGGAATGTCCCGGACCTGGTTAGGGGTAAGTATTTTGCTGCTTGCAGCGGTTGCACCACTGGCTCGATTGTATAATGCCGCCACACGTGCGTATGCTTCGGTTGTTGAGCCGAAGAAAAGTGTGCGAGATGAATGGCAGGTTATGGACATCGGCGATGGTGTTTTGGATGGCCATGCTGAACCCACTCAAGCATTTAGAAAATCAATGGATAGCGGTAGGGGGGATGATTTCAATGATGATCAAGATAGGTTTGGCAACTTTATTATTTGATTTTTCGGGATAGCTTCACTGACGCGTGAGTATGACTAAAAACGCGACAAACGCAATCAAGACAAGCGCTAAAAATCCCATACTCGAAAAGCTTTTTGTTAAGTTTTCACGACTAAACTGTTCGGGTTTGTTTTTAACGGTACGGTATAAAATCCAGCCGATAAGGCCGGCGCCGACAAGGGCAAGCAGTTGATACATACTGTTCATATGTTTTATGTCTCCAAATCAAAGGGTTTCGTGAGCATTATTTGCAAGCTGTTCTAAGCATGCCAGCAAATAAAGCGGAATATTAAGGATGTTACCATCAAGTCTTAAGTTTAGCATGGATGCACGAAGGCTTAACGTTGGCTGATATTTAGTTACAAAACTTTGCAGGCTTTTACTTTTTGTTGATACATTGGCTTTGATTTCTAATGGAAGTATGGCATTTTCTAATTGAACAACACCATCAACCTCGGCCGTTCCTTGGCTTGTCCAATAATATTGTTTGTCAAAATCGAGTGCTAAAGTTTGAAAAACAAAATTTTCTGTTAATGAGCCTTTAAATTCCTGAAAGAGCTGATTTCCTGTGAGTAATGTTTGTACGGGTAGTCCCGCAAGTGTATTTAATAACCCCACATCTAAAAGGTAAACTTTAAAGTTATTCCAGTTAGCATAAGCATTGAGGGGTATTTTAGGTGCTGAGATGTTATATATTTTATGGATCAAGCCCGCGGCATCTAACCATTGAATCGCTTCTTCATATTCTCTGGCTCTGGCGCTTGCTCGGACCAAAGAATAAACAAATTTTTTATTCTCTTTTGCCAGTTGATTTGGAATAGCATGCCAAACTTCTGAGATTTTCATACTTAACGTTTTTGTCGCATGTTTAGCAAAATCAAGATCATATGATTTTAAAATATCGTGGTGAACGGTTCGCACGGCATTAAAATCTTTTGTTTGGATGTATGTGAGTACAGCTTCGGGCATGCCCCCAGTAAAGTAATAAATGCGTAGTAATTCGTTGAGTTTATTGTGAAAGGGTTCTGGTAGGGGCTCAATTTTTTGTATTGTAGTCAGGTGTTCTTTAAGCCGATGTTCGCCGATGGCATCTAAAAATTCCATGAAGTTTAAAGGATACAAATGATAAAAATTTACTTGTCCGACAGGAAAGCCTTCTTTGTGGCCTATTTTAACGCCGAGTAGGGAGCCACAGGCACACACATGATATTCATTTGCACGCTCATGAAAATATTTCAAGCTATTTAAGGCATGAGGGCATTCCTGGACTTCATCAAAAATAATCAGTGTATGCTCAGGTTCAATCGTTTGATTAAAGTGAATGGATAGCTTATAAAGCAGCTCTTTTGGTTCCAAACTACCTTCAAAATATTGTTTTAAAACAGGGTCGTTTTCAAAGTTTAAATAAACATGTGTTTTATATGCTTGTTTTGCAAAGGTGTTCAGCGCATGTGTTTTGCCGACTTGTCGTGCACCATACAGCAGCAGCGGTTTGCGATTGAATGCTGTTTTCCATGCAGATAATTGTTTGAGAATCTCACGTTCCATACGTGTGTTCCAAGTATGTTTTTTTGATTATAGTAAATAATGTGGGTTTTTACACGTTTTATCTTGATATAATGTGGAAAAAAACACGTTTTTGCCTGATAAAATGTGATTTAACGCTTTAAGCTTCTAAATCAAACGCATCTGAGAACAGTTGGTTCGGAGATAAGCCTTGCTGTATTAAATCATCACGTAACGAATAAACTAAATCAAACGGTCCTGCAAGTACGACCTGGTGATCGGCCAAATCATGCGGGTGCTTGTCTTGAATACGCTCAATCAGTGTTTTTTGATGAGATGTTTTGATATGGGGAATATAATCAAAATGCTCGATGTGTTTTTTCCATATTAAAACGTGTTCATCCAAATATAAATCTTCTTGGCAACGTGCGCTCCAGTAGAGTTCAAACGGACGCGTATCACCGTTTGCCATCAATTGCTCAATCATGGCTTTGACCGGGGCAAAACCCGTGCCGCCAGCGACAAAAATAATGGGGCGATTGGGGTCTAGCGCGCTTAATACACAGCTGCCAAAAGGTAAATTGAGAATCACGCAGCCTTGTTGCTTGATGGTGTTTAAGACATGCTGATGTTCGATATTCTCGGGCGTGTGTCGGATATGCAGTTCATACGTATGCGAACCCAGAGGTGCGTTGGCGATGGAGTAAAAAAGGGTTTCGATGGATGAAACCACTTGTAAGTATTGCCCGGCTTCATACGGAATATAGTGCTCAGGTGTAAGAATGACGCGTAATACACTGCGTGTCAGCGGGGTGGCTTGAGTCACGTGCGCAGGTGTTATTTCTTTGGACATAAGTTGATTCCTAAATCAGGCCAATAATCTTCAACCTGTTTTAAAACATCTGGATCCATCGCCATGGGCTTGCCCCAGGGTCGCGTGGTTTCGCCGGGCCACTTGTTGGTGGCATCCATACCTATTTTAGACCCTAATCCAGAAGTAGGCGAGGCAAAGTCTAAATAATCCATGGGTGTATTCTCAATCATGATGGTGTCACGTACAGGATCCATACGTGTGGTCATGGCCCAAATCACATCTTGCCAGTTACGTGCGTTAATATCGTCGTCACACACAATCACAAATTTAGTGTACATGAATTGCTTTAAAAACGACCAGGCGGCCATCATGACCCGTTTGGCGTGTCCTGGGTATTGTTTTTTGATGGTGATGACGGCAAGACGATATGAACAGCCTTCGGGTGGCAAATAAAAATCGATGATTTCTGGAAACTGTTTTTGCAATAACGGGATAAACACTTCGTTGAGCGCAAGTCCGAGAATCGCGGGTTCATCGGGTGGGCGGCCGGTGTAGGTGCTGTGATAAATCGGATCGGGGCGATGTGTGATGCATTCGACCGTGAAGACAGGAAATGATTCCACTTCGTTGTAATACCCCGTATGGTCACCAAAAGGACCTTCAGGTGCTAATACACCCGGTTCTAAAAAACCTTCGAGTACAATTTCAGCGCGTGCAGGCACGTGTAAGTCATGGGTTAAGCATTTAACTAATTCAGTGCGTTTGCCGCGCAGTAGGCCTGCGAAGGCATATTCAGATAAGGTATCAGGTACGGGTGTTACCGCAGCTAAAAGTGTTGCTGGATCGGTACCAAGTGTGACAGCGATAGGAAAACGCTCGCCAGGATGTTCTTCTTGCCAGGCTAAATAGTCGAGTGCACCACCACGGTGGGCAAGCCAACGCATGATGAGTTGATTTTTGTTTAATACTTGTTGGCGATAAATGCCGATGTTTTCACGCGAATGATGCGGGCCTTTGGTGGTCACCAAACCCCAGGTAATTAAAGGCGCAATATCATCTGGCCAGCATGTTTGGATAGGAAGCTTAGTTAAATCAACCGCGTTTTTTTCAATCACATGCGTTTGGCATGGCGCGCGCTTGGTTATTTTGGGTGCCATATGAAGCGCGTGTTTTAACAGCGGAAGTTGTTGATAGGCGTCTTTGAAGCCTTTGGGTGGCTCAGGTTCTTTGAGGGCCGCGAGGAGCTTACCGACGTCACGTAAGGCTGATATATCTTCTTGCCCCATCGCAAGTGCCACGCGCTCAACGGTACCAAAGAGGTTGGTGAGCACAGGCATGTTATGATATTTCGGATGTGTAAACAGTAAGGCAGGCCCACCCGCACGAAGAACTTTATCACTGACGGCGGTCATTTCGAGCACCGGTGACACAGGGTAATCAATACGGGTGAGTAGCTTGCGTGACTCTAAATGGTTGATAAACTCACGCAAATCCTCGTACTTCATGTGCTTATTCCTGGCGCTTCATCGCGTCAAAAAATTCGGCATTGGTTTTGTGATTTTTCATGCGCTCAAGCAAGAATTCAATGGCATCTGCTTCGTCCATCGGTTGAAGAATTTTACGCAAAATCCACATGCGTTGCAGTTCTTCGGGCGATAGCAGTAAGTCTTCACGACGTGTACCCGAGCGATTGATGTTAATCGCAGGGAAGGTGCGTCGCTCAGAAATAGCCCGGCTTAGGTGGATTTCCATGTTACCGGTACCTTTGAATTCCTCATAGATAACTTCATCCATGCGAGAACCTGTTTCGACCATGGCTGTGGCTATGATGGTCAAGCTGCCGCCTTCTTCGATGTTACGGGCAGCACCGTACAAACGTTTTGGGCGTTGCAAAGCATTTGCATCCACACCACCGGTAAGCACTTTTCCTGATGAAGGAACAACGGTGTTGTAAGCACGAGCAAGACGCGTGATGGAATCAAGCAGAATCACCACGTCGTGTTTGTGCTCAACCAGGCGCTTGGCTTTTTCAATCACCATCTCAGCCACTTGGACGTGGCGTTGAGCCGGTTCGTCAAATGTACTGGCGACCACTTCGCCTTTGACGGAGCGTCGCATTTCGGTGACTTCCTCAGGTCGCTCATCAATGAGTAAAACAATCAGATGGCATTTAGGGTAATTGCGCGCGATGGAATGCGCGATATTTTGAAGCATGATGGTTTTACCGGCTTTAGGCGGGGCCACGATGAGACCACGTTGGCCAAGACCAAAGGGTGCTGCAAGGTCAATCACACGTGCGGTCAAATCTTCAGTACTGCCGTTACCTTGTTCCATAACCAAACGCTCGGAAGCAAAGAGCGGTGTTAAGTTTTCGAATAAAATTTTACGCTTGGTGTTTTCCGGTGAATCAAGATTGATTTTATCCACTTTGAGTAAGGCAAAATAACGTTCGTTATCTTTCGGTGGACGAATTTTTCCAGACACGGTGTCGCCGGTACGTAAACCAAAGCGTCTGATTTGGCTCGGAGAGACATAGATATCATCAGGACCTGCTACGTAAGAGCTGTCGGACGAGCGTAAAAAGCCAAATCCGCCTTCGGGCAAAATTTCGACCACACCATTGCCATAGATATCATCGCCTTTGAGTGCTTTCGCTTTCAAAATAGAAAAGACAATGTCTTGTTTACGCATGCGGGAGGTGTTTTCAATTTTTGCTTCTTGGGCGATATTCATTAGTTCAGCAATAGGTAATCGCTTGAGTTCACTTAAGTTCATAGGTCTCGCTTGATGTGTTATTTGATTCGATGAAATGGATATCCAAAATCGTGTTACGGGGAGAGTTACTTTTAGAGCTCGTGCTCAAAAGTCATCCTTGGTAGAGCTATGCATGCAATCTAAAATTACATATCTACATATTATTGAGAATATTAACTGTTTTGTTTGGAAAATGCTAGTTAAAAATGTTATTTGTATAGACGTATTTTAGATTTTAGTCTTTTGTACATATTCAGTATCTATTCATAAGGAGTGTGTTGGAATGTTTAATATTATGCGAGGTTGTGTTGCGCTAGGTTTGGCTGTTTCTGTGATGGGAGCCAGTGCCGCATCGTTTGATAATACGCTTTATAAAGGCGATAAAAAGGAAGATAACAAGTCATATGCGGATGAATGCCGTCGGTTGTCTCTCAAGTTAGATTGGCTTGGTCGCTATCAAGACAGGGCTGTGTGCACGCAAAGCCTGGAAGGCGCTGAAGCCTATCTTGCAGGGCATTATATTGAAACCGGGGAAGATAAAGAGGCGTATAAACTACTGGAACATACCATGGTCTTGGTTCAATATGCGATTGACTTAAACTGTTACGGTAAAGGTGATATGGAAACCGTGGTTTCAGATCTTCAAAAAGTGATGTATGAAATTAAGTAATATGATTTGATTTATTTAAAATAAAAAATAAAAAATAAAAAAGCTTTGTTGCGTAAGTAACAAAGCTTTTTTTGTTTGGCTTATTAAATATTGCTATCGATGAAAGCAACCAGTTGAGATTTAGATAACGAACCCATTTTTGTGGCTTTTACTTGACCGTTTTTAATCAACAGTAAGGTTGGGATGCTCATGACGCCATATTTCGATGGTGTTTCTGGGCTGTCGTCGATGTTGATTTTTGCAAAGGTGACTTTATCGCTATAACTTTCTGCTGCTTCTTCAAAGGTCGGAGCAAATGCTCGGCATGGTCCGCACCAAGGAGCCCAAAAATCGACAAGTACAGGTTGAGTGGCATTTAAAACTTCAGTTTCAAAGTTGTTGTCGGTAACTGTTTTAACGTGATTGCTCATGAATGAACCTCATTTAATTATAATAATTCCTGTTTTTTGATGGCTCGCAAGATACCATATTTAAAAAACAGGCCCGGAATCAAGTACTTAGTATAAACTACTCCGGAAGCTAACAGCCTATTATAGATCACCCTCAAGCGCTTGCAATACACTGAGTGCTGCAAGTGTTGCTGTTTCGGTACGTAAAATCCGAGGTCCAAGCTGAATTCCTCGAAATGATGCGGCTTTTGCATCTTTAATTTCGTGCTGATCTAAGCCACCTTCAGGTCCAATCAGTAAAGCAATATCACCTTGTTTAGCCGTACCTTTTTTCCACGAGCGTTCAGCCACAGGGTCAAGCATACACTTGGTCTGTGCAGAACATGTTTCAAGATAGCTCTCAAACGAACAGGGCGGGTGAATCGGAGGAATAATATTGCGGCCTGATTGTTCGCAAGCACTGATCGCAATCGCCTCCCACTGCGCATGTTTTTTTGCAAGTTGTTTTGAATCACGACGTACCGCACCGTGTTGTGTGAGCAACGGCGTGATGCTGGCTACGCCAAGTTCGACGGCTTTCTGAATAATAAAGCTCATACGATCACCTTTCGCAATGCCTTGAGCAAGATGTATCACACAAGGCGATTCACGATCGATCGGTTGGACACTTTCAATGCGTACGGTTACATGGCGTTTAGTCGCAGCAGTAATCATGGCTGAATACTCGCGATTGTCGCCACAAAAAAGCGTTAAAATATCGCCGGGATGCATACGTAGGACACGTGCAACGTGTTTGCTTTCAGCTTCAGATAGTTCAATGCGATCATGAAGGTTGTACACGCCAGGATGATAAATACGAACGGTTCGCATAAGAAAAAATTCCTGCTTGATTTTAAGTATATTAAGTAGTGTATACCAATGTGGCTCAATCCGTTATTCTATCTGCTTATAAATATAGCGTAAGTTAAATTTAGAGGGCGAATATGAGTAAAATACGGGTTGAATCAGATAGCATGGGTGAAATTAACGTCCCCGCAGATAAATATTGGGGCGCACAAACAGCACGCTCGTTGCATCATTTTAATATTGGTCATGATTTGATGCCTAAAGAAGTGGTTCATGCCTTTGGTGTTTTAAAAAAAGCCGCAGCCATCACCAATCAAGAGCTCGGTAAATTATCACAAGACAAATCAGAGCTGATTCAACAAGCAGCGGATGAAGTATCTTCAGGAAAATTAGACGCACATTTTCCGCTTCATGTCTGGCAAACAGGGAGTGGCACACAATCAAATATGAACGCAAACGAAGTGATTTCGAATCGCGCGATTGAGCTTGCCGGTGGCGTGATGGGTAGTAAAAGCCCGATTCATCCCAACGATGATGTGAACAAATCACAATCATCCAACGATACGTTCCCAACCGCCATGCATATTGCTGCTGCAACCGCGTTCCATCAAACATTACTTCCGGCAGTCAAAGCCTTGCGTGATGGCTTAGCTGTCAAAATGGATGCGTTTAAAGATATTGTAAAAATTGGTCGTACGCACTTACAAGACGCTGTGCCACTGACGTTGGGCCAAGAATTTTCAGCTTATGTCACGCAACTTGATGCGTGTATGGCGCGAATGGAGGCCGTATTGCCCGAGTTGTATCAGCTTGCTTTAGGGGGCACCGCCGTCGGTACTGGGTTGAACACGCATCCTGAATTTGCAACCAAAGTTGCGGGGCATATTGCATCGTTGACTCAACGACCGTTTGTAACCGCACCCAATAAATTTGAGGCGTTGGCATCACATGAGCCTTTGGTGATGGCGCACAGTACGTTAAGAGCCTTGGCATGTGCGTTGACTAAAATTGCTAACGATATACGCTGGTTGGCTTCGGGGCCACGTTGCGGTATTGGCGAGTTGATTTTGCCAGAAAACGAACCCGGTTCGTCGATTATGCCCGGCAAAGTTAACCCAACGCAGGCAGAAGCCATGCTGATGGTTTGCACGCAAGTCATGGGTAATGATGCGACGGTTGGTATCGCTGCAAGCCAAGGTAATTTTGAGCTTAATGTGTCTAAGCCCGTGATTATTTTTAATGTACTGCATTCACTGCGTTTATTGGCGGATACATGCCGTTCGTTCCAAGATTTTTGTGTGGCAGGGCTTGAGGCTAATCTTCCTGTTATAGCAGGCTATGTTGATCGCTCGTTGATGCTGGTCACCGCACTAAATCAACATATTGGCTATGATAAAGCGGCCAAGATTGCGAAAACAGCGCACCAGGGCAATTTATCACTCCAAGAAGCGGCGGTACAGCTGGGTTATTTGACGGCAGAAGAGTTTGCTGAATATGTTCAGCCCGCGCATATGATTAGACCTGAGGCCTAGTTATTTATAGCCTCGCGTGAGAGTTGACAAAACGAAAGTAAAGGCGTAGTTTACCCTTCGATTGCCGAGGTGGTGGAATGGTAGACACGCTAGCTTCAGGTGCTAGTGGGGGCAACCCCGTGGAGGTTCGAGTCCTCTTCTCGGTACCATAGATTAGGAAACGAAAGTTGCATGAAGCGATTTTGAATAGCAGTAAAATCGAGTTCATGACCGTTGAAGAAAGAAAATATCATAAATTGAGGTGCGCCATGCCTCCCGTGCATATAGCAGTCTTCATAGCGCAGCTCCCTATTGTCTTCGTTGTTATAATCCCAGGGCACGCCATTCATATTAAAAAATTCATTAAGCAGGTCGATATGTTGGCTGGTTAAAAACTGGGTATCGAATATCAGACTGCCATTCGATTCTAGGCGGCTCACTATGTTTAGGTATAAAAGACATAGAACATGCTGATTAAAGCCTCCGAATTTACCACTACCCGTATTAGCAGTAAAATGACCGCCAGAAATTAACTTATAAAATTTGACGGTCATTTCTTTCGTAAGCATTTTTTCTATAGAGAATGGGTTATTAACATCTAAATTTTGCATCGCTCGATCAGTAATAATCGTTGAAAAAGATACATGTTGTGTGAAATTATTTTTCATATAATCCGAATAGTATGTTTGGTAGCGTGTAAGCATGTTTTCTAATAAATGAGGGTAGTTCGCTTCTTCTAAATATTGAGCATCAAAAAAAGTGATATCTTTTTCAATAAATGCAGGCAATCCTTGGCAGAGCATCTGTTTTTTTTCAAAATAGCGACCCCATCTTCCCCGTTTTGCTGACGTGTTACATTCATCAGGATATGCACCAAGCACTAAGGCTAATTTAAGAGGTTTGGGTGAACCAAAAAAGGAAAGTGCATCATCATAAAATGTGTGCTTATCACACGATGTGGTTGTTGTGACAGCGGGATTCTGTTGTTCCGCGTTTTGGGGATTAGGTACTGTCTGATTAAGCTTTTTCAGCGGCTCCCAATAAAACAAAGACAATAAGCGGCCTAAACCATAAAGAACAGTCCAAAATCCCCGCGTTACAAGGTTGTCTTGAGTTAAGCGCTCACGCCATATTTGTTCTGTCGTCATTGTTTTACATCACAGACTGAATTGATTTGCTTACGTTAGGTGTGAATATATTGTACAGTATCGCAAGCTCAGTGTAAATTCATAAGTCATGATGATGGTTGGTGAGTCGCAATGGGTTTGTTTGACTCATCAAGGCGCGTGAAATTAATTTCGAGTCCTCTTTTTGACACCACGTTTTTTAGGTTTCAGTGAACGTGCCTTTTTCTTGCATGGCATCAATAGTTTTTTGATTTGGACTCAGTGGCTAAAAGGCAAAGCGTGTTCTTTAGCGACACGTGTTAATAACATGCGGAACGCATCAGGCAGGGTAAGCCCCATGGATGCAAGCATTGCTGAAGCCGCGTCGTTCTATTTGCCCGTCAATTCTTGCTCTTACTACTGCATTTGCCGTCATGATGTTCTCCCACTGGTTGTGGCTACATTGTAGTCACAAAATTTATATGTGTGTGTATTTGTTTGCGCTTCGTCCAGTTCTTTAAATGGTTGATAAGCTTTTTCTATTAAAAATTTTTAATTTTTCTAGGCCGTTCTTAGGTTTCATACATTTAACTTAGCAGTAAAACCCAATTTAGTCAGTTGGGTTTTACTGCTAAGTTAAATATTGCAAATCTACTTCAAGTATTTGGCATTGGCGTAAGTTTGCATTTCCAGCATGAGCATCTATGCTTAGATATAATACAATTTGAATTATATTGGAGTATATGATGACATCTCACAAAAATGAATCGACAAAGAAAGATGAACTGAGGCAATTAGCAAGAAAGTTGCAGGCAAAAACAGAGCGGGCAGAACAGGTTATCCGAGAGATTAAGTATAAGGATAATCAATTCACCGCTACGTTTAGATCGCTGGGCATGCGCATTGCGGCGGAGGTAGGGGCTCTTGATAAAAGAGAGCCAATAGATTTTGAAGAGGCGAAGACGTTTCTCGAGCTGGGTTGTGCTATTGCTGATAGTATTACGACTAAGAAAGCTATTTCACAAGTTCAGATAGATCAAGTTGAGGTGCTCGCGAAAAAATATCTTCCTGATGAAGGCCGAGGCCTCGACGCAGCGAGGCTGCAAGCTAACGCCGGTGTGTTTAAACAAAATGCGGAGAAGTTAAAGTATAAGATGGGTATGAAAACAGCTAAGATACAAGCTATCGTGGGCGCGCTGGTCGGTATGCTGGTTGTCGCGACGGTGGTGACTGCACTGGTGGCTGCTGGACCAACGTTTGGTGCTTCTTTGTTTCTTCTGCTACCACTTGGGCTTGCTGGGGCTGGTGTTGGTCTTCCAAAAGCCTTAGTATCAGCATCAGGTTTGTTATCTTTAAAAACGCAAGATACGGCTGTAAATCTTGGTCCAACCGTAGGGGAGCAACTCCAGGGGCTAAAACAAGGACTGGATGCTATGAGACAGGGTGAGCGATCTAGTGATGAGCCTGAGCTGGATCCGAATTACAGTGCTGATTTGTAGAATAAAATAACGTAGGGTAAGCCGAGCTTACTTCATGGCATCAAAGGTTTCTTGATTATTCACAATACTCATTAGAATACGTTTATTTTAAGAAGGAACGTTTGCATGGATAAGAAACTGACCGGCGCTCAATTAATACAGAATTTTATCAGTACATATGATATTAAAACATATGATATTAAATATGTATTTGGTAATCCAGGTACAACGGAAACAACCTTTTTGTCTGCGCTTGCTGATACGGACGTGACTTACGTGCTTTCTGTGCATGAATCGAGTGCTGTGGGCATTGCTGCGGGTTATGCGCTGATTACGGGCAAGCCATCCATTGTAAATTTACATACTTATCCAGGTCTTGCCAATGGTATGTTTAATATGCGAAACGCGCTTTTATCTGGAGTTCCGTTATTTGTTATTAATGGAACACAAGATAGTCGAATTCTTATTCATAACCCACCTCTGGGGGCGCCTAATACCCAACTCGCTGAAACAGCATCAAAGTATCAGTATGAAGTGAGAAGTATTGATGAACTTACGGTAGCCCTGCAACGTTGTTATGTGCAGGCTATCTTACAGCCTCCGGGGCCCGTTTTTTTATCCATTCCCATGGATTTCATGAGGCATGAAACAGATAAAGTTACGTTTAAGCGCACCGTGATTTATGATGATTCTGTCAGTGCTTCAGTAGTAAAAATTGCCTCTGCGCTTTCTGAAGTTCCTTCAGGAAAACTTATGATTGTTGCGGATTATGCTGTGGGTTGGGATAAATCAGTAGGAGCTATTTCGGAGCTTGCTACGGCGCTGAACGCGGACATTTATCAGGCACCGTTTCATGTTCAAGGCGTTGTAGACACGTTACATCCAAATTATAAAGGACAGTTACCTTCGACCACAGGCGGCATTCGAAAAATTCTAAATGGCTATCACACCATGTTGCTCGTAGGAGAAAAGCTCGATGCTTTCACCTACTCAGATACCTACGCAATGCCTCCAGAATTAAAAATCATTCAAATCAGTGCCGCAACCAACCAACTAGGATTTGATTGGCCAGTCGATATTGCTGTGGTTGGAGATATTCAAGCAACCCTGAGTGGCATTAATAAAGCATTAGGTTTTGATATTAATGCAGCTAAAATAGCCTATAAAAAACCAGATGTTCGAGCATTAGATAATGCCTACCCGTCCACAGGTGAACATGCGAGTAATGCGCTTGTGCTTGGTATTCTCAAGAAACTAGATTGTGACACACATGTGATTACGGAAGGCTCGTCTGAAGATCCGATGGTTCAAACTATGGCGAATAGCCTCGGTATACGTAATGTACATTTTAATCCACGTGGCGGCGGCCTTGGCTGGGCTATGCCGTTGGCAACCGGTATTGCATTAGGAACAAATAAGCATGCCGTATGTTTTGTGGGTGATGGTGGCAGTATGTTTTCTATTCACTCTATATGGACCGCAGCTGCTTATAAAATCCCCGTTATTTTTGTATGCTTTATTAACCATGAGTATCATTTGCTCAAAGAGCTTTGGGTGCAGCAACTGGGTGGTTCGATAGAGCACACAAAATTTGTAGGGATGGATATTAGCGATCCTAATCTAGATATGGAGGCCATTGCTCGTGGGTTTGGGGCGCAGGTCTCTCAAATTAATGTTCCTGATGATGTTGATAAAGTGTTGGCCGATGCATTCAATCACCAAGGGCCAAGTTTTATATTAATTCATCGAGAAGTTGATTAGTTTTCAGTAAACGTCCCTTTTTCTTGCATGGCATAAAAGTTTTTAAGTTCAAAATCGACATAGTTTTCTAAAAGACGTTTGATTTCATGCTCAGCGCCTTGGTGGCTTTCGTTGTCTGCATGAAAATGGGTTTGTGAAAACCATTTTTTAGGGGTGCTTAATAAATAAACCGCATTACCATGCGCCTCGTATAAAATAGACCCATCGGGTGGGACTGAAGCTGCTGCACTGAGTTCACTGACTTGGAAAGATAATTTAAATCCTTTATAAATATATTCAATCACGATGCTACTCCTAAAACGCCCCGCTGTGGGATTGTCCGTGGATTTATCTCCGTGTTGCGTTGGCATGGACGCACAACACTGCCTTTAACTTTGTAACATGCTTGTCTTGTTTTTGCAAAAAACGTTATTCAAATCGTATATGGTTGGGTATACTGTATGTTCATACGTTTATCTTTTTTGGGTTATCGTGACATGATGGGTAATCTCTTTAATATGTTTGGGCCTTCACCAATTAAGCCTATTGAGCATCACATGTACAAAGTGTATCAGTGCGCCAAGCAGCTGTTGCCTTTTTTTGATGCGATTTTGGTCGATGATTGGGACAAGGCTATACAGATCAAAGCAGACATCAGCGCGCTTGAAAAAGAAGCTGATATGATTAAGCGCGATTTACGTCTACATTTACCTGCTGGTTTATTCTTGCCCGTTGCGCGCACCGATGTTTTAGAATTATTAGGTTGCCAAGATCGTATTGCCAATAAAGCAGAAGATATTGCAGGTCTTATGGTCGGTCGTCGTATGCAGATTCCCGCTGCACTGACCGAGCGCTTCATGCCTTTTCTCAAGCGCTCTTTGGACGCCGCACACCAGGCGTGTAAAGCAATCAACGAACTCGATCAACTTCTTGAAACCGGATTCCGTGGTAGCGAAGTAAACATCGTGGAAGACATGATTGTGACGTTGGATACCATTGAGCATGATAGCGACGATCAGCTTGCGGATATCCGGCATCGTATTTTTGAAATAGAAGGCGAATTGCCCACATTGGATGTGATCTTTCTTTATAAATTGGTTCAATGGATTGGTGACTTAGCTGACCACGCACAAACAGTGGGTGGACGGCTTCAAATTTTGATTGCCAGGTAATACGCATCCTATGGATATTTCAGTTCTTTATTTTTCACTCGCTATTTTTCTTTGCTTTTTAATGACGTGGGGCGTTGGCGCGAACGATTTGGCCAATGTTATGAGTACCACCATGGGCTCAAAAGCAATCACGGTTAAACAAGCGCTGTGTGTTGCGGTTATTTTTGAGTTCTTAGGCGCTTTTTTAGGTGGAACCGACGTCACAGCGACCCTACGTGATGGTATTATTGATGTGCAGTTGCTTGCGGAACAACCGACCATCTTAATAGAAGGCATGTTGGGCGTGCTGATGGCCTGTACTATCTGGATGCATTTGGCCAGTTTTATCGGTGTACCCGTGTCCATTACCAATGCACTTGTGGGCTCGATGGTAGGTTTTGGTTGGCTGGTCCTTGGAAAGCAAGCGGTGCATTGGCATCAAGTGTCACATATTGCGATTGGTTGGATAACATCACCATTGATTGCCGGCACCACGGCTTATGCCTTGTTTTTTAGTATTCAACAGACCATTTTTGTACAAACAAACGTACTCGAACGTGCCAAACGGTTTATTCCGATGTATCTTTTTTTGGTCGGCTCCGTCTTGTCGTTTATTACGGTATTTAAAGGCCTCGCGCATTTTGATGTGCAGCTGAATATCAAACAAAGCATGCTTGTTACGTTAGGAACGAGTATCACCATCACGTTGTTAGGCCTGTGGGTAATTCGCCATATCCCTGAGCAGCCTAACTTACGACGACGTGATAGCTTTAAGCAAGTGGAAAAATATTTTGCTGTGCTTATGGCGATGACGGCATGTGCCATGGTGTTTGCACACGGTGCGAATGATGTAGCCTTGGCTGTTGCCCCGCTCAGCATGGTGCATAGCTTGATTATGCATGCCGACGAGCCATTTCGGGCGGCAGGTTATCCTACGTGGATTGTTTTACTGGGTGCAACAGGCGCTGTGATCGGTTTTCTTGTGCAAGGTCGGCGCGTGATTGAAACCGTGGGTAGCTCGATTACGGCCTTAACGCCGAGTCGCGCGTTCGCAGCAACGCTTTCGGCTGCAACAACGGTTGTTGTTGCAACCAGCATCGGGATTCCGGTTTCTGCTACACAAACGCTCGTAGGCTCAGTGTTGGGTGTGGGCCTTGCCCGTGGTATCGGTGCTTTAAATCTCGTGGTTATTCGTAATATTTTCACCTCGTGGATTCTCACGCTTCCTGCTGCTTGTCTCCTGACGATTGGCTCATATAAAGCTTTACACGCTCTTTTCGGTTAGTTTCCATGCATTCCTAAGGCAAAAATTATTCTTTGTGTCTATATTATAGATATATGGGTCGAGATTTTTGTTAGGAGAATGCTGTGAGTCATGATGTTATTAACGAGTTAAATGCTTATGATCAGCGTATAGAAGCGCTTAATGCGGAGCGATTAGCATATCTAGATAAGCATACTCAATTTAGAGCGCAAGCGCTTAAACTACGCGCTCAAATCAGCTCAAAAGAGTCTGCTCTCACGCTTTTTGATACATTGCGAGCCAAAGAAGAGAAACTGCAAGAGGGCACTGTAGACGATATCTCAGACGATATCTCTCAGGATATAAAAAGCGATTTAAACGTATATAAAAAAAAATTAAAATTGCTGAAACAAGCATGTAAGCGTGATTTTGAATCGATTGATTTACATAGCGCCCTAGCGTCTTTTGGAGCGAGGCTTCAAGAACTTGAGAAAAGCATCAAAGAGCCGATGCATGTGTCTATCATGCTTGAGCACTTACACGTGTTGGTTCATGCGGCACGTGATTTAATTTACAGTGCGTCGTGGAAAAATATGACGAAGCGTCGAGATGCGATTTGGGATTCATTAAAAACGACGGTGGATGGTTTGTTGGAAATGACCAAGCAGAAATTGCATTCGGCTCCGAGTCAGGATGAATTGTCTGGGGCGACGCCAGATGTAGATCCAAATTTATATTATGAGCGTGATGTCTCGCCCTGTATTTCTGATGAAGATGAAGAGAATGAACGGGAGCTCGGGTCTGAGAATTCTGGAGATTTTATGACGATTGGGCTTTATGCTAAAAATATGCCTAAAAAAGAAGAGGTGAACGAGGATGTAGCAGAATATGATGATGAGCTCGTGAGCATTGATCTTAATGCTGAGGATGATATTGAAGAAAATCCCGAAGAAAAATTAACGCATGAAGCGGTTGATAATAAAATAAAGTTATTAATGACTCAATGGCTGAGCATACAAAGCGTGATGCCTGCCGAGATAAGCAAGCGAGATGTTCAAAAGGTGCAATCGAATACAACGTTGATTCTAGATTCAGCAAAAAAACAAGACGACTTTAAGTTAACACCTATTCAAAAAGCGGCACTGCAAGAACTGCGGGCCGAGACAGGACAGCTGATGATGAAGCTGGCCTGGGATAAGCTTAAACAACAGCCAGAAAAAGCATTTTCTGCTGCTAAAGAACGATTTAAACAATTGACGCAAAGCGATTCTGAGGCAGAGGCCCATGATGATAATAATTCACCAAAAAAGAAATAATATTTAGTGTATAACGCATGTTTGGAGGTTATTTTTTATGCCAGATATCATGTCGAATGTTGATGAACAAATAAGCTTGTTTCGTGAGCGCTTGGAAAATGATGGCATTCAACAAGACAACACGGTGCAAAAAACCAGTCTTTTTTTGAAGGCTTCCGAACCCGATGCAATGCGTTTATTACAGGGTGATATCACGAAGCTTTTGACGCAAGCGAAATTGCAAGATGGGTTTGATTTAACATCTATTCAGAAAGCAGCCCTGGAAGAACTTCGTGCCGAAGTACGGCAGAGGATTGCCGATGTTAAGCCGAGTGTGGTGAAGAGCAGTTGGACGGAGGTCAGGCAACAAGCTGAATCAACCGGGGTGTCTGCTCAAAGTATCTTCAAAAAATGGGCTCACGATAAGCATACATCGAAAGAAGAACGTCATAAGCCTGAAGGGCCTGAACCTTCAAATAAAAAATAAATAAAAAATAATAAATATTTTTATTTACGTGCGAGCACGGACGCTGTCATACGCGAGGTGCAGGTTAATTTGCCTTCGTCGTTGTATAGCTCTATGAGCCAAATATGCGTGCTTCGGCCGATGTGTATCGGGCGCGTCACCCCGGTAATAAGGCCTTCACGGACGGACCGAATATGGTTAGCATTGATTTCAAGTCCAACACAATAATAGCGTGATTGATCAACGACTGCATTGGCCGCAGTACTTGCTATGGTTTCAGCGAGTACAACGTTTGCGCCACCGTGTACGATGCCAATCGGCTGCTTTGTACGCTCCGTGGCTGGCATGGTAGCCGTCAGGGTGTCTTCACCCACGAGGGTAAATTGAATACCAAGCCAGTCGGCCATGGTGTTTTCACCACGCTGGTTGAGAGTTTCGGGTGTGATGGCTTGAGCCCAAATGGCCATAGTGTATGATTCCTAAAATTTATCCCATAGAATATTTTTTTCGGCATCTACGTTAACTTCGTCACGCAGTTTAAATAGTTGTTCATATTTACTTATTTCACGTTGTTGTGACACGGAGGGGGCGTGTGTGGCGTCAAAACCGTGCAGTAGTTTGTCATACGGGCTGACATATTTTTTATCGATTTCAGGTGTCTTTTTCATAGGTATTCTCCAACAGGCTTTCTTTCCAATTTGGAAATTCTACCGAATTTTAATTAAAGTTGCTATGCATCCTCAATAAGCAATCATCACCATGTTGAAAAAGCAGAGACGCTTGGGCTGCCTTGCAGGCTTGTTGTTAAGCCGGACTCGCTTTCATCTGTATATTTATCGGTTTGTGTGGCAGCGCTTACCATGATGGGTTTTTTAAACATGCCTGTTTGACTTGGTCGGGCTTCTTCTGTGGCACGTGGATTTTGGTAGTTTTTCAGCTCTGATTCCAGCTCATGAACTCTAGTCTTTAATCGTTGGTTCTCGTCCTTGTCATCTGCGGCAACCCCATGATGGGCATAGAGGTCTTTTTGTAGTTGCTCAGATGATTCGGTATGAATTTTATTGAGAAAACTATTTTTAGTCCATGGAATTAAAATAAATAAACTACTGTATGCGAGAACAACAAAAATGCTGGGTGGGAAAATACATGAAATAACGACCGTTACGGCGAGCGCAACCGCTGCGTATATTTTAACCTCGAGGGTTTGACGCGTACGTGCTTTACGGTTCTCTTGCCGAATGGCGTGGGCGGTGCCTAGCTCTGCTAGCTCTTCGGTTTTTTCTTGGCGATAAAAGCGGTGTGCGCCATCAGTAACAGCAACAAGGCTTGCTGCAACAAAAAGAGCAGCAGAAATCGGCGACATGCTTCCCACGACGGCTATGGCCACATAAGCTGCGAGATTTAAGAGTGAGGGCAATGTACCCACAAGCCATCGTTGTATACGATGATTATACGAATGGTAGGTATCTTCATAGTATGTTCTCTTAGCCTGTTGAATGATGGTATAAAATTGGAGGCCGACCAACAGGAACGGGGCGATAAAAGGAGCGATGATCGGAGCTATCCGTAATAAAACAGCTTCAAGACGATCGCGTTGATGCTGATTTAAAAGAAAAAAAGAAGAAATACTACTTGTTAACAGCGTCGCGAGATACAGCGGTCTAGTCCAGTCCGGTTCCTTATAAATTTTTTTCAGTTGATACCTAAAGTCAGCCAGTTGTCCGTAGCCATAGCCTGCTTTGTTGAGGTTATCGATGTAGTCTAATAGTTTATCGGTGTTGTTAATGGTTACATCTGTCGGAACAGCAAGTGCGGCTCTCAATGTTTGTTTTTGTTCTTTGGTAATGGCGGTGTCTTGGTAGATGCCCAGCGCATTTTTCTGGTCTGTGCATTGCGGCTTAAGAATTCGGCTTAGGTTTTCAAGCGCGTAAAGCTCGCCGTGAAGATAAGCCATCAGAAGTTCGAATGGTTCGTTTGATGTTGTAGAAGGCATGCGGGCCCCAATATGTGCGTATCAATAGGGCTATTATGTCAAAATGCAACCACAAAGTAAAGGGTCAGCTGTGTCATCTACCTAGTATACGGATGAACCGTCTTGCTCGTTACGTAACTCAAACCACAGTGCATTTAAAATTGCGAAGGTGCAAGCAAGCGCCGTGCCTAAAATCCATGAAAAATACCACATAATTAAAAACTCCTAATAAGCCTCTGATGCGTTGTTAATGGTCGATGCCGTTATTTTTCCGCGTAAGACGCGATAAACCCAAGCCGTATAAGCAAGGATGATTGGAAAGAAAATACCCGTTGCAACCAGCATAATAAAGAGCGTCAGCTGGCTTGACGAACTATCCCATACCATCAAACTTTGGCTCGGGTGAGTGGATGATGGAAAAATAAATGGAAACATACTTACGCCAACGGTAGCTATCACGGCGATAACAGAAACGGAGCTTAAAATAAACGCAAGGCGCATACAGCGAACATAGACCATCCATGCGGCTAAAAGCGGTAACGTAAGCCCTGTAAGCGGGACGCTCATGAGGGCAGGCCAGGTCGTATAGTTTGCGAACCATGCGTGTGCTTCACGTGCTACGTGTTTATACAGTGGGTTCGATGGCCCATCATGCGGCATGGCTTCTGCGAGTGTGTAGCCGTCCATATATAGATAGAGCCACGCACCGCCAGCAGCAAAGAGTAACACGACTAAGACAGCACTGATTGCTGCTGCTTTTTTTGCGCGGCGTTGCAAAAAACCTTCGGTTTTAACGACAATGAAAAAAGCGCCATGCATCGCAAGCATCACCACGGATAATAGCCCGGCTAAGATTCCAAAGGGGTTTAGTAAATCAAAAAAACCGCCCGTATAAAATGGACGAAGGCTTGCATCAAAATGAAACGGAAGGCCTTGCAGAATATTACCTAAGGCAACACCAAAAATAAGTGCAGGAACAAAGCCACCGATAAATAAAGCCATATCCCAAGCGGAACGCCAGGTTGGGTTGTTGACTTTGGATCGATATTTAAAGCCGACGGGCCGTAAGATTAAGGCGAGTAAGACTAAAAGCATGGCATAGTAAAATCCTGAAAACGAGAGGGCATAGAGCGCGGGCCAGGCCGCGAAAATAGCGCCACCACCGAGAATAAACCACACTTGATTACCTTCCCAGGTTGGAGCAATGCTGTTGATTAAAATACGGCGCTCCATTTGAGAGTTGGTTAAGAACGGGAGCCACATGGCGACACCAAGATCAAAGCCGTCCATGACAGCAAAGCCGATGAGTAACACTCCCAGTAAAACCCACCACATCACGCGTAATGTTTCGTAATCAAAAGGTATGTTCATGGTCGTGACGCCTCGTGTGAGATAGCCGCGGGACCGCGACGAATGTATTTAACCATCAAATAGATTTCGATGACGGCAAGTACAGAATAAAATGTGACAAAGCTCGCAAGCGAGGTGAGCACTTGACCAGCTGTGACGGAAGAAGTTGCCATCGCGGTAGGAAGCACGCCTTGTACAACCCACGGTTGGCGACCGTATTCGGCAACAACCCAGCCCAGTTCTGCTGCAATCCAAGGTAAGGGCAAGGCAAGGCAGGCAAGGCGTAAGAACCAGCGTTGGGTATGTAACGTTTGTTTAATCGATAAATAAAAGCCAGTCATAAACAAAAAGATAAAGAACAATCCGCAGCCGACCATGATTCTAAACGAAAAGAAGAGTGGCGCAACACGGGGTTTGAGCGACTCAGCGGCTTGGTTAATTTGCTCCTCGGTCGCATCAGACACGTTTTCAGTGTAGCGCTTGAGCAGCAGGCCGTACCCTAGATCTTTTTGGTGCGCTTTAAACTCAGCTTGGGCAGTTATATCGTATCTATCGTGTTGAAGTCGTGTTAATGCATCATAGGCGAGCATGCCTTCACGAATACGTATTTTGCTTTCATCAATCAGCTCAGAAATGCCAGTAAGCGGCTCGTTGAGTGAGCGTGTGGCGATAAGGCCAAGCGCATAGGGTAGTTTGATTGCATAATCCGTGGTTTGGGTTGCTTCATTGGGCATGCCTATGAGGGTCAGGCTTGCCGGTGCTTTTTCGGTGTGCCACATGGCTTCCATGGCGGCGACTTTCATTTTTTGATTGCTGTTGGCGAGATGACCGCTCTCATCACCGAGTACAACAACGGATAAAGCCGAAGCTAGTCCGAATGCAACGGCAACGCTCATCGAGCGTTTGGCGAGTGCTTCATGGCGTTTTTGTAATAAAAAATAAGCACTGATAGAAAGCACAAACACAGCACCAGTGACGTAGCCGGCACTCAGTGTATGCACAAATTTTGCTTGTGCCACAGGATTAAAAATAATATCAGCAAAGTTCGTGACTTCCATACGCATGGTTTCATAATCAAAATAAGCCCCGACGGGGTTTTGCATCCAGCCGTTAGCAATAAGAATCCATAGAGCAGAAAAGTTGCTGGCAAGGGCAAGTAGCCATGTGCAGGCCAAATGCGCACGCGCTGTAAGCTTATCCCAGCCAAAGAAAAATAGCCCAACAAACGTGGCTTCTAGAAAGAACGCCATAAGACCTTCGATGGCAAGAGGCGCACCAAACACATCACCGACATAGTGAGAATAATAGGCCCAGTTAGTCCCAAATTGAAATTCCATGGTAAGGCCCGTTGCGACGCCTAATACAAAATTAATACCAAATAAAAGGCCCCAGTATTTAACCATGTCACGCCAAATGGTCTTACCCGTCATGACAAAGACGGTTTCCATGATGCCGATAATAATTGAAAGGCCCAGCGTGAGTGGGACAAACAAAAAATGATAGAGTGCAGTGAGCGCAAACTGAAGACGGGATAGATCGACCACGTCGGTGCCAGGAATCATGATGTTACCTCAAGGTGAGAAGATGTTGGTGTAGATATACTGGGTCCAAGTAGCCACGTCGGGCCATCGACCGTGATTCTTTCCGTTCCTCGCAAACAAAAAAACCATAATAAAAAAAGTAGTAAGCATTTGATCGCGAGTGTCCGTCGAATATCGCGTGCTGCAGACGTTGTTTTGAGCATGATATATAACCCGTTGTAAGCGGAAGAGGGGATTTTAACGCAGACGCCTGTGATTTGGTAGTGGTTTTTATGTGTTATTCAGGTACAATCAGGCCATTGCTTTGGCTTAAAAATAAATTATGGTGAATTATGGCGCGTTCAAAGAGTAGTCATCAATGGCTTCGTGAGCATTTTAGTGATGAATATGTAAAACAAGCGCAGCGTGATGGCTACAGAAGTCGTGCGATCTATAAGCTGAAAGAGCTTGATGAAAAAAAGAAGTTGCTGCGTCCAGGCATGGCGGTAATTGATTTAGGTGCGGCGCCTGGGGGGTGGACCCAATATCTTGTTGAAAAGCTCCAGGGCCAAGGTCAAATTATTGCACTTGATATTTTACCGATGGATCCGTTGCCAGGCGTTGATGTGATTCAAGGTGATTTTCATGATGATAATGTGTTAGCTGAACTCATGACGTATGTGCCCGAGGGTGGGGTTGATTTATTACTTTCTGATATGGCGCCGAATATGAGTGGAAATATATCTGTGGATATCCCATCCGCGATGGCGCTTGTTGAGATTGCGTTTGATTTGGCCTCGAGCGTGCTGAAGCCCGGCGGTAACTTGCTTATGAAAGTATTTCATGGTGAGGGCTTTGATGAGCTCCTAAAATTAGCACGAACACAATTCGAAAGCGTGATGGTTCGAAAGCCGGCAGCGTCTCGGCCACGTTCGCGTGAGGCTTATCTATTGGCGAAAGGTTATAAATTGTAGTACCTTTACTGATTCACCCTTCGTTGTTTAGTCACGGCAAAAAGAGGCTACTATTTTGAATGACATGGTAAAAAATTTATTCTTATGGCTTATAATTGCCATTGTTCTGGTTTCGGTGTTCAGTAATTTTGGTCCGCAACATGCGGGAGCAAATAAAATTACGTATAGCCAATTCTTAAAAGAAATAGATCAGGGCGCTGTTGCCTCGGTATCGGTTGAAGATGATCGTATTATTCGAGGTGTGAGTAAAAACAACCATCCCTTTGTGACCTATCAGCCAATGCCTGATAAAGCGTTGCTCGGCGAGTTATTAAAAAATAATGTCGATGTCAGCGGTCAAGAAAAACAGCAAGAAAGCTTTTTGCTGCATTTGTTTGTTAATTGGTTCCCTATGCTTCTGCTTATTGGTGTGTGGGTATTTTTCATGCGACAAATGCAAGGTGGCGGCGGAGGCGGTGGCCGAGGTGCGATGTCGTTTGGTCGTTCACGTGCTCGGTTATTGGGTGAAGATCAAGTCAAAATTACGTTTGCCGATGTGGCAGGTGTGGATGAAGCCAAAGATGAAGTTAAAGAATTGGTGGATTTTCTGAAAGATCCAACCAAGTTCCAAAATTTGGGTGGACGTATTCCTCGAGGTGTGTTGCTTGTAGGCTCACCAGGAACCGGTAAGACGTTGCTTGCGAAAGCGGTTGCGGGTGAAGCAAAAGTACCTTTTTTTACGATATCAGGTTCAGATTTTGTTGAAATGTTTGTGGGTGTCGGTGCGTCACGCGTACGGGACATGTTTGAGCAAGCCAAAAAACAAGCGCCGTGCATTATTTTTATTGACGAGATTGATGCCGTAGGCCGCCATCGTGGCGCAGGTCTTGGCGGTGGGCATGACGAGCGTGAACAAACCTTGAATCAACTGTTGGTTGAGATGGATGGCTTTGAAGGTAATGATGGCGTGATTGTTATTGCTGCAACGAATAGGCCTGATGTGCTTGATCCTGCGTTGTTAAGACCCGGGCGTTTTGATCGGCAAGTGGTTGTGCCTTTACCTGATATTCGAGGACGTGAGCAAATTCTTCGCGTGCATTTAACCAAAGTTCCTGCTGAAGCAGGCTTGGATATTTTGGCTATTGCTCGTGGTACGCCAGGATTTTCAGGGGCAGATTTAGCTAATTTAGTGAACGAAGGGGCGCTGTTTGCTGCGCGAGCCAATAAACGTAAAGTCAGCTCAAGCGATCTTGATAAAGCCAAAGATAAAATCATGATGGGTGCGGAGCGACGGACCATGGTGATGGATGAGTCGGAACGAAAATTAACGGCGTTTCATGAAGCGGGCCATGCTTTGGTGGGGCTCATGGTTCCCGATCACGATCCTGTTTATAAAGTTACGATTATTCCTCGGGGACGTGCGCTTGGCGTGACCATGTTCTTGCCAGAGCAAGACCGTTACAGTCATAGCCGACAGCGTCTAGAAAGCCAGTTGGCGAGCTTGTTTGGCGGTCGTGTGGCTGAAGAGCTGGTTTTTGGTGCGGAGCATGTCACCACTGGAGCATCAAACGATATTATGCGTGCAACCGATCTTGCGCGTAAAATGGTGACCAGTTGGGGCTTGTCGAAACTTGGCCCGATGACCTTTGGTGAAGAAGAAGGGGAAGTGTTTCTCGGGCGTTCGATGTCGCAAAATAAAGAAATTTCAGACAAAACAGCGCAAGCGATTGACGCTGAAGTTTTTGCAATTATTGATAGAAATTATAAACATGCCATAAAAATCATCACTGAGAATCGCGATAAATTGGATAGAATGGCCGAAGGCTTGCTTAAATACGAAACGATTGATGCCAAGCAAATTGAAGAGGTCATGAACGGACAGGAAGCTTCACCACCGGATGGTTGGGAAGCGCTCAGCGCTCCACCCGCGCAACCGGATGCAGATGATGCGGCGAAGCCTGAAAAGAAACAACGTCGTGCGCGCACAACCAAATCTGCTGACAATGATGAAGATAATGCAGGTGACTCACCGAAAGAACCTGCTGAATAAATCTGAATAAAAACAAAAACAAACCTTCTCTTGTTTCGCGGGAGAAGGTGCTTTTCATGCGTATGCGCATAAATAAAAAACATGACTTGACAATGCATATCTATTTTCTATAAGTTGAATGGGTTCTTTTTTATTATTATCCCGCTGGAGGGACCCATGCTCACTAAACCTATGCGTTTATCACTTGCTTGCTGTTTGTCGTTGGCATCGCTTACATCGTTTGCCGGAAGCATGGGAACACCGCCACCTCCACCTGTTGTAGATGACTGCCCTTGGATGATTATAGGAAGTTTGGGCTACGCAGGTTTGAATAATGATTTTGGTGGTCAAGGTCAATCAGCTGTAGGACGTCTTGGCATCGGTAAAACATTGCGTGATTATGGGCGATCAAGTCTTGGATTTGAGATTGGCGTTCAAAATGGTACAACCATGCAGTTGTATATTCCACAAGACACACTTGATGAATTAGGTGGCGTTCCTATAACGGTTGCTGTGAAGCCTTTACTTGATTTACTAGCGACCTGGCGTTTTACCCCGATATCGACCACAGCCATGTTTGGTGACGTTAAGCTCGGCGCTGCGTATCGACGTATGGATGTTGTTAACCGAGAAACCGTAAATAATAAATCACAATTTGCCGGTGAAGTTCAGGTGGGTCTAGGCATGCCGATTACAGACGTTGCAACGTTAAGTTTGCTCTATCAAGGTATTTATGGCGCGGATGTTAACTTTCAGGCGAATGCAGCTGCGGGAACGGGTTTGATTGGAAATATCCCTGTTCAAAGTGGCGTGCTCTTAAGTTTGAACGTAGCACTTTAACCAAAGTATAAGGTAGGAGATGCATATGCTTCTTAAGCAAGCGGTCGTATTACTCGGGGGATGTTTGTGGTCGCTTGCGTCGTTTGCAGGCTTCATGGGTGAACCAACCCGACAACCTATGGCTGAGACCTTTCCATGGTCGATAACAGGAAGCGCGGGTTATGCGGTCCTGAATGATGCCAGTGCAAGCCAAGGACAAACGCCTATTGGACGTATTGCAGTCGGCAAAAGCCTCGGCGATCTCTTGTGGGGTGTGTGGGGGTTGGAATTTGGTTTTCAGAACGGTACCAGCATGGAACTGGACCTTCCTGAATCGACGTTGAATATTTTAGGCGGTTTGCCAATCACCGTAAGCGTGAGCCCCTTGCTTGATTTGCTGGCGACCGTGCGTATGATGCCCATTCCGAGAAGCACTCTATTTAGTGAGTTCAAGCTTGGTGCAGCCTATCGTCGAATGAATGTTTTAGGCCGGGATACGGTTAATAATAAATCACAATTTGCATTCGAAGCTCAAGCGGGGCTGGGTATACCTATTATTGAAGCGGTGACGATAAGTTTGTTGTACCAAGGAATTTTTGGTTCAAGTCTTGGATTTCAGGTTCATGAGGCATCGAGAACAGCTTCTATCGCTAATATTCCCGTTCAAAATGGTGTACTTTTGAGTTTGAGCGCCTCGTTCTAGATTTTTTATGAATACATCAGATTTTTCGCTATGGTGTGCATCACCAAAACCTATGACATCACCACCGGGGTATCGTACGTGTCCCCTGGTTATGGGGATATTAAATCTTACACCCGATTCATTTTCAGATGGCGGTGATTTTTTAAATACAGATGATGCTGTGCAGCAAGCCGAAAAAATGATCGCAGAAGGAGCTGATCTTCTCGATCTTGGTGCTGAGTCGTCCAGACCTGGTGCTATACCTGTATCTGCCGAGCAAGAACTTGAGCGTTTAATTCCTGTGATTCAGCATTTATCAAATACTTATGATATTGCGCTGTCAGTGGATACGTATAAGCCTGATGTGATGCGTGAGGCCGTGCAAGCGGGAGCCGGTATGATCAACGATATCTATGCTTTACGTGCACCTGGCGCACTTGACATGGTAGCAAGCTTAGATGTGCCGGTATGTTTAATGCACATGCAAGGCACGCCGAATACGATGCAAACCAAGCCTGATTATCCTAACGGCGTGGTCACGAGTATTCAAGCATTTTTTGATGAACGTATGGATGCTTGCCACAAAGCAGGTATAAGATACGAGCGTGTGATTTTAGACCCTGGTTTTGGGTTTGGAAAAACGGCCGTACATAATCTTGAGTTGACCCAGCAATTACAAGCATTTCAACGCTATGATAGGCCGCTCTTGCTTGGTGTATCGCGTAAAAGTACACTAGGGGTCGTTTTACAACAAGATGTAACGCATCGTTTGCCTGGTGCATTGGGCGTTACTGTATATGCAGCCTTGCATGGCGTGACCATGATCAGGACGCATGACGTAGGCGCAACAAAACAAGCCTTGGATATGGTGGATGCTATTGTGCAAGCCAAATTTTAAGATAATTATATTTAGATTATAAGGGACAGGATGAGTCAGCGAAAATATTTTGGAACGGATGGTATTCGTGGGCGTGTGGGTTCAGGAAATATTACGCCAGAATTTGTTTTGAAATTAGGTTGGGCAGTAGGACGTGTACTTGCACAGGGTGGACGTAAAAAAGTTCTCATCGGTAAAGACACGCGTGTCTCAGGTTATTTATTAGAATCTGCTTTGCAAGCGGGCTTGTCAGCTGCCGGCGTTGATGTGTTACTGCTTGGCCCGATGCCAACACCGGCCGTTGCTTATTTAACCCAAACCTTGCGGGCTACAGCCGGGATTGTGATCAGTGCATCCCATAATCCATTTGAAGATAATGGATTAAAATTCTTTTCGGCTGAAGGTTTTAAACTTCCGGATAGCGTTGAGCTTGCGATTGAAGCCGAGCTTGAAAAAGAAATGAGCGTTGTCCCATCCGTTGAGCTAGGAAAACTCGCGCGGATTGATGATGCGCCGGGTCGATATATTGAATTTTGTAAAGCAACGATTCCGTCGATGACGCGCTTGTCAGGTTTGAATATTGTGGTTGATTGTGCGCATGGCGCAACTTACCATGTGGCACCAAAAGTATTTGCGGAGCTGGGGGCTCATGTGCATGCGATTGGCAATACGCCCAATGGTTTTAATATTAATCATAAAGTGGGATCCACGTCGCCCCAAGCATTGCAAGAACAAGTCCTGGTACACGGTGCTGATGTAGGCGTGGCACTGGATGGCGATGGCGATCGTGTGAGTTTGGTCGATGCTAAAGGCAAGCTTCTTGATGGTGATGTTTTGTTGTACATTATTGCTAAAGATAAGCACGACCGAGGTGTGCTGGAAGGTGGCGTGGTCGGGACCTTGATGACGAATTATGGTTTAGAGAAAGCATATGCCGAGATGAATATTCCATTTGTACGCACCAACGTAGGCGACCGATATGTTTTAGAAGCACTTCAAGAAAATAATTGGAAAATCGGTGGTGAGTCGTCGGGGCATGTGGTGTGTTTAGATAAAACGACGACAGGCGATGGTATTGTTGCGGCACTTCAAGTGCTGGCTATCATGATGAAGCAAAACAAAAGCTTGGAGCAGTTGTGCGAAGGTTTAAAATTGATGCCGCAAGTGTTAATTAACTTAAAAACATCACGTGCCGTCGAACTTGCCGTACACCCCGATGTGCTTGCGATGGTTGATGCACTTAATATCAAGCTCGAAGGTGTTGGGCGCGTGTTGTTACGTCCTTCAGGTACAGAGCCTGTTCTTCGTGTGATGGTGGAAGGCGTGAATGAGCATGAGGTACAGGCGCAAGCGCAAGCCTTAGCCGACGCAATACAGAAAATGGCCGTACTGCATGGTTCTACAGAAGCAGCAGCGTAAGCTTTACGACAAGGAGTAGCACAATGAGACCAATGTTTGTCATGGGCAACTGGAAAATGAATGGCTCACGAAAAACAATTCAAGTCTTGATTGAAGGGCTTTTGATGCGGGCAGATGCGTATGATGACGCTGCTAATATCGTTGTTTTTCCGCCAGCAATTTATATACCGTTGGTTGCTGGAATGCTTGAAAGCTCGCGTATACGCTGGGGTGCGCAAACAACGCATGCGGATGAATCGGGTGCTTATACCGGTGAGTTATCACCGTTAATGCTGGCTGATTATGGGTGCTCGTATGTCTTGGTTGGGCACTCGGAACGTCGAAGTTTATTTGATGAAAGTGAAAAATGTGTCGCGAAGAAATTCCACAGCGTGAAAGAACATGGTATGATACCCGTTCTTTGCGTAGGCGAGACAAAATTAGAGCGTGAAAACGGTCTTATGGTGTCAGTTTTAGAGCAGCAGTTGCGCGCGGTACATTGTGATGGGGCAGGTGATTTTCAAAACTGTGTTGTTGCTTATGAGCCTGTTTGGGCCATAGGGACAGGACTGACCGCTACCCCAGATGAAGCTGCCGAAGCACATGCATGTATTCGAGACATCGTCACGGAGCTTGCCCCAGGAGACGCGGAACGTTTATCCATTGTCTACGGGGGGAGTGTGAATGAGCAAACAGCAGAAGCCTTGTTTTCCATGCCTGATATTGATGGGGGCTTGGTTGGAGGTGCTTCGCTTAAAGCTGAACAATTTTCGGATATTGTGACATGTATCAAATGTTATTAGTGTTTCATGTGTTAGTCGCTGCTTCGTTGATAGGCCTTGTGCTTATACAGCATGGTAAAGGCGCTGACATTGGTGCGGCTTTTGGATCCGGAGCTTCGGGCACGGTCTTTGGAAGTCAAGGCGTGGGTAGTTTCCTCTTTAAACTGACCGGCGGACTAGCATTAACGTTTTTTGTAACAAGTGTGTCTTTGTCATCGATGGTTGCAACGCAATATCATCGAGCGAATCAGATTGCGATGCCGCAACCGATTCAACAAGCACCAGGACTTGGACTTCCTATTCCAGGGGAGCCAGGAAAGTAATAACGATTTGCCGAAGTGGTGGAATGGTAGACACGCCGTCTTGAGGGGGCGGTGGCGCAAGCTGTGCCGGTTCGAGTCCGGCCTTCGGTACCATATATGAGCAAAGCAACATGACCTTATCACAGTATTTTCCCATTCTTGTGTTTATTCTTATTGCGCTTGCTTTAGGTTGTGTGATGCTTGGCGCGGGTGCGTTGTTGTCACCGCATCGACCTGACTCAGAAAAAAATGCACCTTATGAATGTGGCTTTCCTCCTTTTGAGAGCTCCCGTATACCGTTTGATGTTCGGTTTTATTTGGTTGCACTGCTTTTTATTATATTTGATTTGGAAACAGCTTTTTTCTTTCCTTGGGCCCTGGTCCTCCGAAAGTTAGGCTGGTTTGGTTTTTCGGCGATGGCCCTTTTTTTGAGTCTGCTCGTGATTGGTTTTATTTATGAGTGGAAACGTGGCGCTTTAGAGTGGGAGTGAGTCATTCGATGGCTTCAAATGAATTAAAAAAACAAGGTTTTGCAACAACCTCGATTGAAAAGTTGGGTGCGTGGGCTCAAACAGGCTCCATGTGGCCGGTAACGTTTGGGCTTGCTTGTTGCGCGGTGGAGATGATGCACGCAGGTGCTGCACGTTATGATCTCGATCGTTTTGGTGTTATTTTCAGGCCTAGCCCTCGGCAATCCGATGTAATGATTGTGGCCGGTACGCTATGCAATAAGATGGCGCCAGCCTTGCGTAAAGTATACGACCAAATGCCCGAGCCACGATGGGTTATTTCCATGGGGTCATGCGCGAACGGTGGCGGTTATTATCATTATTCATATTCGGTTGTACGGGGATGTGATCGCATTGTACCGGTTGATGTGTATGTTCCTGGGTGCCCACCTACGGCTGAGGCGCTGATGTATGGCATTATCCAATTGCAGAATAAAATCAGACAAATCAAGATCATTGATATGTAAGCTGACCCTTTTGGAATTTCTTTGATATGACGAAAAAAAAAGCATTAATCGAAGCGCTTTATTCTGAATGGGATGCGCTTTCACTTAGTTTGACCGAGGCTTTCGGCGAGGTCACGATAACACTTGAGGGCAGTACGCTCTTGTTGGCCATGAAAACGCTACGCGATAAAGCCGCGTTCGCATTTGATCAGTTGATTGATGTGTGTGCGGTTGATTATTTGCACTATGGCAGCAGTCACTGGGAAACCGATGCGGCCAGTGAGTCAGGATTTTCACGTGCTGTCGAGCCTGAGGTTAAGGCTAAGAATAGCGATCATACCCCTCGTTTCGCTGTGGTTTATCATTTATTATCAACACAAAAAAACCAACGTCTACGTGTTAAAGTTTATCTCGATGATGTCTTACATGCACTACCATCGGTTGTGTCGATTTGGAAAAGTGCGAATTGGTTTGAACGAGAAGCCTACGACATGTTTGGTGTTTTGTTTGACGACCACCCTGATTTGCGTCGTATCTTGACGGATTACGGCTTTATTGGTCATCCATTCCGCAAAGATTTTCCTGTGAGTGGTCATGTTGAAATGCGCTATGATGCCACATTGAGAAAGGTGATTTATGAACCCGTGGACATTCAGCCTCGCACATTAGTTCCAAAGGTGATTCGTCATGATTGAGTTACAGCATTACACGTTAAATTTTGGACCACAGCACCCTGCAGCACATGGGGTTTTGCGCTTGGTACTCGAGCTTGAGGGCGAAACTATTGTACGTGCGGATCCTCATGTAGGATTATTACATCGTGGAACAGAAAAACTGGTCGAAACCAAGCCTTATATTCAAAGCATTGGTTATATGGACCGCCTCGATTATGTCTCGATGATGTGTAACGAGCATGCTTATGTTCTTGCCTTAGAGCGTATGCTAGGTGTGAAAGCACCGATTCGCGCCCAATATATTCGTACGATGTTTGATGAAATTACACGTATATTAAATCACCTGTTATGGCTTGGAGCTACAGCGCTGGATATCGGTGCGATGACCGTGTTTTTGTATTGTTTCCGTGAGCGTGAAGATTTATTTGATTGCTACGAAGCAGTGTCTGGTGCGCGCATGCATGCGACGTATTACCGGCCCGGTGGTGTTGCGCGTGACTTGCCTGATAGCATGCCACAATACAAGCCTTCACGCTGGCATAGCGAGCGTGAAGTGGATGCGATGAACTCTAATCGCCAAGGCGGTTTACTTGATTTTATCGAATCGTTCACGAAACGTTTTCCTAAATGCGTGGATGAGTATGAGACATTATTGACGGATAATCGTATTTGGAAGCAACGCACGGTCGATATTGGCGTGGTCTCACCTGAAGAGGCGCTCCAGCAAGGCTTTACAGGACCGATGCTACGTGGTTCGGGTGTGGCGTGGGATTTACGAAAAAAGCAGCCGTACGCAGCCTATGATAAAGTTGATTTTGATGTACCTGTGGGGCGCACCGGTGATTGTTATGACCGATATTTAGTGCGTATTGAAGAAATGCGGCAATCAAATCGTATTATTCAGCAATGTGTTGCATGGCTTCGTGATAACCCAGGCCCGATTAAGTTAGACGATCATAAAATTACTCCACCGCCTCGCGAAACCATGAAGCATGATATGGAAGCGTTGATCCATCACTTTAAACTTTTTTCCGAGGGTTTTTCATTGCCTGAAGGGGAAGTATATAGCGCGGTTGAAGCACCTAAAGGTGAATTTGGTATTTATTTGGTTTCAGATGGTGCAAACAAGCCTTATCGCATGAAGATTCGAGCGCCAGGTTTTTCGCATTTAGCAAGCTTTGATGAGATGGTCAAAGGCCATATGCTTGCTGATGGCGTGGCTATTTTGGCAAGCCAAGATATTGTATTTGGAGAGATTGATCGATGAGCGCGTCTAATATATCTGGCACAGCGGTTTTGTTACATGAGTTTGTATCTAAAGATAGCCTGGCTGAAATTGATCGTTGGGTTAATAAATTTCCTGCAGATCAAAAGCAATCAGCGGTGATGCACGCGTTAACCCTGGTTCAAGAGGCGCAAGGTTACTTAACTGCGGCTGCTATGGATGCGGTGGCGGTTTATCTTGATATGCCAGCGGTTGCTGTATACGAAGTGGCTTCGTTTTATAGCATGTACCGAACAAAGCCTGCGGGTCGGCATACCGTCAATGTCTGTACCAATATCACCTGCCAATTACGTGATTCGAAGGCTATTTTTTCAGCATTGCAAGAAAAATTGGGCGTTACTCACGGTCAAACAACAGCGGATGGACTGTTTACACTGTCCGAGGTTGAGTGTTTGGGTGCTTGTGTGAACGCGCCGATGATGCAAGTAAATAAAGATTATCACGAGAACTTAACGGTTGATGCCCTTGATGGGGTGTTGGAGAAGTATAAATGACGGTGGTTAAACAAAATCAAGTTTGTTATCGAACGCTCGATCTACCCGAACCGTGGGCATTATCGACGTATGAAAGTGTTGGGGGTTATCAAGTTTGGCGTCGTATTTTAGCTGAGCAAACGCCACCTGCAGAGATTATTGCAGAGTTGAAATTATCAGCGCTACGTGGACGTGGTGGCGCAGGGTTTCCGACGGGGCTTAAGTGGAGCTTTATGAACCGTAACACGCCGGTTCAAAAATACGTGGTGTGTAACTCGGATGAAGGCGAGCCAGGAACCTGTAAAGATCGCGATATTTTACGTTATAACCCGCATCAACTGATCGAAGGTATGGCAATTGCTGGCTACGTGATGGGTGCAACCGTCGGTTATAATTATATACGAGGTGAGTTTTGGGAGCCGTATGAGCGTATGGAAGCGGCGCTCAAAGAAGCGTATGCCGCTGGACTGCTCGGGAAAAATATCCTCGGTGCTGGTTTTGATTTTGATTTGCATAATCATTTAGGTGCAGGAGCTTATATTTGCGGTGAAGAGACCGCGTTACTTAATTCTTTGGAAGGTAAAAAAGGTCAGCCGCGTTTTAAACCTCCTTTTCCAGCGAATTTTGGTTTATATGGCAAGCCAACGACGATTAATAATACCGAAACATTTGCGTCGGTTCCCGTGATTTTAGAAAAAGGCGGCGATTGGTTTTTAAAGCTTGGAAAGCCTAATAATGGCGGTACTAAATGCTTTAGTGTCAGTGGACATGTCAATAAACCAGGCAATTTTGAGATACCGTTGGGCACGCCTTTTAAAACGTTATTAGAGCTTGCGGGTGGTTTACGAGAAGGTCGAACGTTAAAAGCTGTGATACCGGGTGGAACCTCAATGCCTGTGTTGCCCGGTGATGTCATGATGGGCTTGGACATGGATTATGATAGCGTTCAGAAAGCGGGATCTGGCCTGGGCTCAGGTGCTGTGATTATTATGGACGACACAACGTGTATGGTCGATGTATTGCGACGAGTCTCACTCTTTTATATGGAAGAGTCGTGTGGGCAGTGCACGCCATGTCGTGAAGGTACGGGATGGATGGTGCGTTTACTTAATCGAATTCATGGGGGCCAAGGCACGCCCGGCGATATCGAAAAGCTGGTGAATGTGGCCGACAAAATTGAAGGACGTACCATCTGTGCGCTAGGAGAGGCAGCAGCTTGGCCTGTTCAAAGTTTCGTAAAGCATTTTTACTCAGAGTTTGATGCTTTTATTAAGCAAAAAGGTTAAATCATGGCGACGATTGAAATAGACGGCAAATCATTTGACGTTGAAAACGGAAAAATGATTATCGAAGTAGCCGATGAAGCAGGTATTCATATTCCTCGCTTTTGTTACCACAAGAAGCTATCTGTTGCGGCCAACTGCCGTATGTGTTTAGTCAGTGTCGCGAATTCTAAAAAAACGCTTCCTGCTTGTGCGACACCGATTACGGATGGCATGAAAGTTTTTACCAAATCAGAAGAGGCACGTCGGTCACAAGAAGCCGTGATGGAATTTTTGCTGATTAACCATCCGTTGGATTGCCCTATTTGCGACCAAGGTGGTGAGTGTGAATTGCAAGATGTTTCCATGGGGTTTGGGCAGGATAGTTCTGAGTATGCCGAAGCTAAGCGTGTAGCTCATGATGATGATTTAGGTGCACTGGTTTCAACCGAAATGACACGTTGTATTCAGTGTACGCGTTGCGTGCGTTTTGGTGAAGAAATTGCAGGTCTCCAAGAGCTTGGTGGCATGGGGCGTGGCGAGCACATGCAAATTGGAACCTACGTTGAGCATAGTTTGAAATCTGAAATTTCAGCAAATATTATTGATTTATGTCCTGTCGGTGCTTTGACGTCCAAGCCCTATCGTTTTACGGCACGTGCTTGGGAGATGACACAGCATGCAGGTGTCGCGCCTCATGATTGTTTAGGTTCAAATATTTATACGCACACACGACGCGAACGGTTGATGCGTGTGGTGCCTAAAGAGCATGATGCACTCAACGAGACATGGTTGTCAGACCGTGACCGATTTAGTTATTTAGGGCTAAATGATCATAAGTCACGCGCGGGTCAACCGATGATTAAACGCAATGGCCAGTGGGGCGTTGTGAGTTGGCAAGCTGCGTTAACGTTTGCAGCCAAAGGCATGAGTCGTGTGATTGAAGAGCATGGCCCTCAGCAATTGGCGGCCTTGACCCAACCGTCAGCAACGGTCGAAGAATTATATTTATTACAAAAGCTTATGCGAGCACTTGGTGTAAATAATATCGATCATCGTTTACATCAAACGGATGTTCGCGATCAGGCTTTACAGCCGGTGATGCCAATCAGTTCATTGCCGTTTGCAGAGCTTGAAAAACAAGAGGCCATCTTGTTGTTTGGCTGTAACTTACTTCGAGAAGTGCCGTTGGCTGGTGTGCGTCTTCAGAAAGCGCATCAGAATAATGCTTCGGTGTACGCGATTAATCCGGTTGAATTTGATGTTCGGGTACCGTATACCGAAGCCATCACCGCTTCACCTGACGCCATGCTGATGCATGCGGTGAGTGTGCTTGCGGCACTTGCAAAAAAAGCAAAATCAAATTCAAGTGATATAACGCTACCTGAACAGCTTCAAAAATTACTTGAACAACATGCTTCAAATGCTGTAACCGAAGCGATGGCCGATGCTTTGTGTCAGCCATTGGCTGCTATCGTTACCGGAGCTATTTTTGAAAATCATCCGAATGCAGCGATCCTTCGCAGTGTTATGACGTGGATTTGTAGGTTAAGCGGCGCGCAACATCTTCGTCTAACGGTGGGTTCAAATAGCGCGGGAGCATGGGTTGCTGGTGCTGTACCGCACCGAAAAGCAGCCGGTAAATCGCTTGAGCAGCCAGGTTTATCAACACAAGATGCTTTAGAGGCTAAGCTTAAAGGCTATGTGTTGATGGGGCTTGATCCAATGATGGATATTGCGAACCCAACGCGTGCACGTCAAGCGATGCTCGCTGCTGAGTTTGTTGTCGCCATTTCGGGTTATCAGACGGAGTCGATTAAAGAATGCGCCGATGTAATTTTGCCTATGGCATTATTTGCTGAAACATCGGGTACGTATATCAATGTTGATCAAACATGGCAAACGTTTACCGGAGCACTTGCGCCCTATGCTGAAGCGCGACCAGCCTGGAAGATTTTACGCGTGTTAGCGAATACACTTCAGTGCGTTGATTTTGAATTCACCTCGACCGAAGAGGTGCTCTCGGTTCTTCAAGCTGAACTTGCCCTGGGTGATGCGTCAAAATCTGAATGTTTTTATCCAGAAACTTGGCCTGAAGTACAAACAGGTCTGGTGCGCGTCGGCGAATGGCCTTTGTATCGAACAGACGCCGTTGTTCGGCATGCAAAAGCCTTACAGGCGTGCGCTGCAGCGGATGATATATGTGTTCGTTTGCACCCAACAACGGCTAAACGCTTGGATTTAAGCGATATGGCTACTGTATCTCAAGGTGATATTGAGATAACATTGCCGTTGAAATGTGATGCACGTGTTGCACCCGATGTGGTTTGGGTACCCAACGCCATGCCGGAGACGGTTGACCTCGGTCACGCCTTCGCTCCTATAACTGTTAAGCGTTAAATTTTAAGGTAAATCATGTTGCAAGACATTAGCCTACTTTTGTGGATTATTATTAAAATCCTGATCATTGTGTTACCGCTTTTAATTGGGGTAGCTTACTTAACTTTTTTTGAACGAAAAGTGATTGGTTTTATTCAGCAACGTATTGGCCCTAATCGCGTGGGTTATCGAGGCTTGTTGCAACCGTTTGCTGATTTGATGAAAATGCTTCAAAAAGAAATTGTCATTCCGACACAGTCGAATAAATATTTGTTTCTTGTTGCACCGCTGTTTACCTTGGCGCCAGCACTTGTCGGTTGGGCTGTGATTCCGTTCGATCAGGGCTTAGTGCTAGCCAATATTAATGCGGGTGTGTTGTATTTATTTGCGGTTAGTTCGCTGAGCGTCTACGGCATTTTAATTGCAGGCTGGGCATCTAATTCTAAATACGCGATGTTGGGTGCACTTCGTAGTGCGGCACAAACCGTTTCGTATGAAATTGCCATGGGTTTTGCATTGGTCGGCGTGTTATTAGCGGCAAACAGCATGAATATTACGGACATTGTCATGTCACAGCAGGGCGGTATTTGGCATTGGTGGGCGTTGCCTTTGTTGCCATTATTCATGTCATTTTGGATTGCAGGCATTGCTGAGACAAACCGTGCTCCGTTTGATTTAGCAGAAGGTGAGTCTGAAATTGTGGCGGGTTTTCACGTTGAATATTCAGCCATTATGTTTGGACTGTTCTTTTTGGCTGAGTATGCAAGCATGATTTTAATTTCTGCTATGCTTGCGTTGCTTTTCGCTGGTGGGTGGTTGTCGCCGTTTGAGGGCATTCCTTTTTTAAACTCACTCTTCTTTTTTGTACCAGGTATTGCATGGCTTCTGATTAAAACGTGCTTTTTTCTCTTCGTCTATTTATGGATTAGAGCAACGTTTCCTCGCTACCGTTATGATCAACTGATGCGTCTCGGATGGAAAGTTTTAATTCCCGTGACGTTGGTTTGGGTGGTTGTTACGGCGGCTATGGTCGTTGCTAAACTTGGTCCCTGGTTCTCGTAAGCTCAAAAGGTCTTCTGAATGAAAACAATTGTTCGCTATGCCAAGCATTATATTAAAAGTTTCTTATTATGGGAGCTGTTGGCCGGGTTACGATTAACCGGACGTTATTTCTTTAAGAAAAAAATAACGGTTCAGTTTCCTGAAGAAAAAACACCTATATCACCCCGATTTCGTGGCTTGCTGGCTTTGCGACGCTATCCCAACGGTGAGGAGCGCTGCATTGCTTGTAAATTATGTGAGGCTGTATGCCCGGCTTTAGCGATTACGATTGATTCGGAAGAGCGAGATGATGGCTCACGACGAACCACACGTTATGATATTGATATGTTCAAGTGTATTAATTGCGGTTTGTGTGAAGAGTCATGCCCGGTTGACTCCATTGTTGTCACGCCAATTCATCACTATCACATGGATGAGCGTGGGCAAAACATCATGACCAAAGAAAAACTATTGGCTGTGGGCGACCACATGGAAGAGCGTCTTGCTAAAGACCGCGAAATTGATGCCAAATACCGTTGATGGGGTTCGTTATGCACGTAGAGTTAGTTAATATTATTTTTTATGCGTTTGCTGGGCTTACGGTTTTAGCTGCATTTTTAGCGGTGATTCAACGTAATCCTGTGCGCTGTGTTTTGTTTTTAGTGCTTACGTTTTTCGGGAGCGCGGGTGTATGGTTGCTCGCGCATGCTGAGTTTTTAGCGCTTATTCTCGTGCTTGTATATGTCGGCGCGGTCATGACCTTGTTTTTGTTTGTCGTCATGATGCTTAATATTGATACTGAACTCATGAAGACAACGTTTCGTCGTTACGCGCCTTGGGCGGTGCTTGGCACAGCATTATTTATCGGTTTACTTATTCAAGCCTTGCCTGTGGATAGCCGTATGCTCGGTTCAGTTGGTTTGCACACGTCAGATATATCAAATACCGAGGCTCTGGGGATGGTGATCTATACCCAGGATATTTTAGCGTTCGAAATGGCCGCGATGATATTATTGGTTGCTATTGTTGCAGCGATTACGCTGACACATCGTGTACCACGGCCATCAAAACGTCAAAACGTTGTGAACCAAATCATGACACGACGGGAAGATCGCGTGAGCTTAATCAGTATGAAGTCAGAGAAACCTGAGGAGGACGACGCATGATTCCTGTAACTCATTATCTTATTTTAAGCGGCATTCTGTTTGCCGTGAGCATGGTAGGCATGTTAATCAACCGCCGTAATGTCATTACTTTACTGGTGTGCTTGGAGCTTATGCTGTTGGCAGTTAACACCAATTTTGTTGCTTTTTCTTCCGCACACGGTGGGCATGTAGGCGAAGCCTTTGTTTTCTTTATTCTAACGGTTGCCGCAGCTGAAGCCGCCATTGGGCTTGCCATTGTGCTCTTGCTTTTTCGTCATCGTGGCAGCATCGATGTCAACGCAATCAATCATTTGAAAGGATAACCACGTGAGTATGTTAGCGATTTCTTGGTTAAGTGTTTTAGCACCTCTGGTTGGTGCAGTGCTTGCTGGCTTTGGTGGAAAAATATTGGGTCGACGGGGCGCGCATTGCGTGACCATTTCCGGTGTTTTTGTCGCCTTTTGTGCGGCGATTTATGTTGCTATGGGTGTGTTCGGGCACGGCACCATGCTTGATGTGAACGCCTACACCTGGGCTAGCGCGCCAGCGCCGTTTGCTTATGCTTTTCATTTAGGTCTTCTTATTGATCCATTGACAGCTGTGATGATGGTCACCGTCACGTTTGTGTCGCTCTTGGTGCATATATATAGTATCGGCTACATGACAGACGATCCCGGTTATCAACGATTTTTTAGTTATATTTCTCTTTTTACGTTCATGATGTTAATGCTTGTAACCGCAAACGGGTTCTTGCAGCTTTTCTTTGGATGGGAAGGTGTAGGCTTGGTATCTTATTTGCTGATTGGATTTTGGTTTGAAAAAGAATCAGCTCTGCAAGGTAGCCTCAAAGCCTTTTTAGTGAATCGTGTGGGTGACTTTGGGTTTATTCTTGGTATTGGTCTGGTATTGATGTACGTCGGCAGCTTGGATTATGCAACCGTGTTTGCTCATGCGGGTGCGCTTTCAGATAAAACCATACATATTTGGGGTGACCAATCATGGCCCGTGGTGACGGTGATTTCTATTTTGCTCTTTATAGGCGCCATGGGAAAATCAGCTCAAGTGCCGTTACATGTTTGGTTACCTGAATCAATGGAAGGCCCAACGCCTATTTCTGCCTTAATTCATGCCGCAACCATGGTAACCGCTGGCGTGTTTATGGTCGCTCGTATATCACCGCTAGTTGAGTATTCAGAAACCGCATTGAGCTTTATTTTAGTCACGGGTGCGACCGGTGCGTTATTTACAGGTCTTCTCGCCATTGTGATGAATGATATTAAGCGCGTCGTTGCGTATTCAACGCTTTCGCAGTTAGGTTACATGATGGTGGCCATGGGGGCATCAGCATTCAGTGCGGGAATGTTCCACTTGTTAACGCATGCGTGCTTTAAAGCTTTACTCTTCTTAGCTGCAGGCTCCGTTATTATTGGCATGCACCATGAGCAAGATATGCGAAAAATGGGTGGACTATGGCGCAAAATGCCCATCACGTACATCACGTTTTTAATCGGTAGTTTGGCGCTTTGTGCAGTTCCGCCATTTGCTGGATTTTTCTCGAAAGACACCATTATTGAGGCAGCTAAAGCATCAAGCATCCCTGGCAGCGATTATGCTTATATCTGCGTGGCTCTGGGGGCTATGGCAACCGCTATTTATTCTTTCCGAGCATTATTTATGACGTTTCATGGTACACCTCGCATGACTGAAAAAGCTTACAGTCATGTGCAGGAGTCACCGTGGGTGGTTTGGTTACCTTTGGTTGTCTTAGCGGTTCCATCGGTGGTGCTCGGATATATATTATTTGAACCCATGTTGTTTAAAACACCGAGTTTATTAGCGCCGTCGATCACTGTTTTTGAAAAATATGATGTACTAAAAGAAATTGCATCAGAAGGCGTGACTACGCCGATGGCGGCCGTGCTCCATGCGTATCATTCTCCGGTGTTTTGGTTAACGTTGGCGGGAATTCTACTCACCTGGCTTGCTTATATTGTATGGCCAAGTATACCCGGTCGGTTGGTTTGTATTTTTGCTACGCCGTATAAAATATTGGAAAACAAATACGGGTTTGATAAATTTAACGATTGGTTTTTTATCCGTGGAGGCCGAGCGCTAGGGCGTTTGTTTTATCGTGCGGGAGATCAGGCTTTGATTGATGGCGGCATCGTGAACGGAACAGGGCGTTGGGTACGCTGGACTGCTTCCAAAATGCGCGTAGCACAAAGTGGGTATGTGTTTCATTATATGGCATTTATGGCCTTCGGGTTATTGGCTTTTCTAAGTTGGTTATTGCTAGGGTAAATGCGACCTAAGCACAAGGTTTAATGAAGGGGATAACATGCAGTATATGCTGAGTATTTTGATCTGGCTCCCAATGATTGCGGGTGTTGGAATTTGTCTCGTTGGAGACGATGCCCGTCCCAATCGTACGCGTGCGCTTGGTTTACTTACCGTTATTGTGAGTTTGGCCTGTTGTGTGCCGCTAATGATGGGATTTGACCCAGCCGTGCAAGGCATGCAATTTGTTGAAGATATATCTTGGGTTCCGGCTTTAGGTATTCGATATCATCTAGGTATTGATGGCTTGTCGCTTATTTTAATTATTTTAAGTGTATTTACGAACCTCATCGTGTTTCTTGCCACCTGGGAAAGCGTTAAAACACGTGTTTCACAATACATCGCAGCATTTCTTATCATGCAAGGGCTATTAGTGGGTGTGTTTGCAGCCATGGACGTGATTTTATTTTATGTCTTCTGGGAAGCAACGCTAATTCCTATGTACTTGATCATCGGGATTTGGGGTTCAGATAACCGCGTATATGCAGCGATTAAGTTTTTCTTATACACGTTCCTAGGTTCGGTGTTGATGTTGGCTGCTTTTTTATACTTAGGCTACCACGCCAAATCGTTTGATTTAGGTACGTTATATGCTCTAAAACTTAGTATGACAGCGCAAACGTTGATATTTATCGCTTTTTTCTTTGGGTTTGCGATTAAAATTCCTATGTTCCCTGTGCATACCTGGTTGCCTGATGCGCATACCGAGGCGCCAGCAGGCGGTTCTATTATGTTGGCTGCAATCTTACTTAAGCTCGGTGCGTATGGTTTCCTACGTTTTGCCTTACCGATTGTGCCTGATGCCTGCCAATACTATGCTCCGGTGATGATTGCGTTGTCGTTGATTGCTGTTGTTTATGTGGGATTGATTGCGATTGTTCAGCAAGACATGAAGCGTTTGATTGCTTATTCATCGATATCGCACATGGGATTTGTTACTTTAGGCTGTTTTGTATTATTTGCGATGGTTGATAAAAGCAACTTACAAAGTGCAGGGCTGGTTTTAGAAGGCGCAATTGTGATTATGATTTCACACGCTTTTGTATCGAGTGCTATGTTTGCGGGGGTTGGTTTTATTTATGACCGCATGCATTCACGACAAATTGATGATTTTGGCGGTATTGTTAAATCGATGCCGGTGTTTGCTTCGTTCTTTATGCTCTTTGCCATGGCCAATGCTGGCCTGCCAGGTACGTCTGGATTTGTGGGCGAGTTCATGGTGATTGTTGGTAGCATGAAAGCCGGGTTCTGGATCGCCTTCTGGGCTGCGACCACACTGATCATCGGTGCAACATACACCTTATGGATGTACAAACGCGTGATTTTTGGACCCGTGACCAATAAAAAAGTTGAGGCACTTCAGGATTTATCAAAATTTGAGCTCAGTGCTTATTCGCTGCTTGCGGTCCTCGTGCTTGTGATGGGTATTTATCCTAAACCCATGTTGGATTACGTTCATCAATCGGTAAGCACCACCTTGGCGCAAGCTGACCATTCAAAACTTCAAGCAAAACTTCAAGGTTAAAAGATCATGACTGGATTACTCGATAATATCTGTTTGGCACTTCCTGAAATGACACTGCTGTTGACCGCATGTGTTGCACTTTTGGGTGATTTGTTTTTTCCTAGACGTGGTTGTTTGGTCTTTTCTTTTGCATGCATAGGTGTGTTGCTTGCCGCAGGTGAGAGCTTGATGCTGATAGGGCATGCCAAGCAGGTCTTATTTGCTGGTGCATTTATTAGCGATGATATGGCGCATGTCATGAAATTTTTTATTGGTCTGACCGTGTTTTTAAGTTTGTTTTATGGTCGACCGTATTTGAACGAGCGTGGCGTATCCGTAGGTGATAATACCGTGTTAGCGTTATTTTCGACACTGGGCATGATGATCTTGGTGTCTGCGCATTCGTTACTGACGGTGTATTTGGCCCTTGAGTTATTATCGCTTCCGCTTTATGCCTTAACCGCGATTCGTCGGACCGAGGCTGATGGCCCCGAAGCTGCCTTGAAATATTTCGTGATGGGCGCGATGGCTTCAGGTATTTTACTTTACGGCATGTCGTTACTGTATGGTGCAACAGGCGCTGTAACGTTTGATGCGATTAACGCAGCGCTTACACCTGAGCTGTTTAGCACGCAATCGGGTTTGCTTACGTTCTCTCTCGTGTTTTTAGTGGTGGGGGTTGCATTTAAACTTGCCGCTGCTCCGTTTCATTTTTGGGCGCCGGATGTGTACGATGGCGCACCAAGTGCGACCACACTTTTCATCAGTGCCGCACCCAAAATTGCAGCGCTAGGTATGGCCCTTCGTTTGCTGACGCTGGGCTGGGGTGACATGGTGAGCCAATGGCAGCAATTGGTTTTGGTACTCGCGTTATTATCCACAGGTCTCGGTAATATTTTGGCTGTGGTTCAAACTAAAATTAAACGTTTATTTGCTTATTCAGCGGTAGCGCATGCTGGGTACGCATTGTTTGGTCTGCTTGCGGCAACATCGGCAGGTTATTCAGCTGCCTTATATTATGTTGTGGTTTACGCCTTGATGTCATCCGGTGCGCTTGGCTTAATCGTGTTGTTATCTCGTGGTGGTGTTGAAATTACCGATATTGATGATCTACGGGGTTTAAATAAACGTCATCCTTGGCTTGCGTTTTTGATGCTGTTGATTTTATTTTCGATGGCCGGTGTACCACCGTTGGTAGGATTCTTAACAAAATTGCTCGTTTTAAAAGCTTTGGTTGATGCCAACATGATGTGGGTCGCTGTACTTGGGCTTGTGTTTGCTGTGATTGGTGCGTTTTATTATTTACGTGTGATTAAAGTTATGTACTTTGATGAACCCGCTGATATGTCCCGTATTCATCTTTCAAAAAGCGAGCAGGTGATTTTTTCGTTGAATAGCTTATCACTGCTGTATTTAGGTTTGTTTCCAAGCGCGTTAATCGCTTTGTGTTTAGGTGTGTTTGCTTGATTAAAGCTGCCGTCATGACGGCAGCTTTAAGATGATTTTAGTTAAAACCTAGAGCTGCGCCCAAATCACTGAATAAACTGGAGGCTTGCTCACCAGCCGTTGGTGGTTTGATTGCATTCATCGTAAGTAACACAAGAAAGCTAACGCATAAAGCAAACAAAATAATGGGTGAACCCAGGAATACGGTGGCTACGGTTAGTGCGCCTGCGGCGATACACGCCTCGACCGGGTGGCTCGTAGGAATATCTTTAATTTGTTTCAATGTTCTGTTGAGCGCAAATGTTGCTTGTTTTTCTGCTCGCTCTTCAGGTGTTTCGTTTTTTAACCAATTTAAAAGACCCATGATCTGACCTCCTCTATATTTCTGCAGATTGAATCATATCACATGCACAAATATATTGCAATTAATTTGCTCTAAGTGATTCTTTTTTGCCTTGCCTTGTTTTTCAGTATGTTAATTTTTTGAAATAATTCGGAGCGATGTTACGCACTAGCTGAATTGGATTTTTTTGTGGTACAATGCGTTTTTTTTAAACTAAATCTGTAAGCGAGGTGTGTAATGAGTAAGTATCGTGTGATAAATTTTGCAGGGGTACCCTATGGAACACCTGATGAGATGCGGGCAGGCCGGAAAGCTTATATAGATCGGCATTTATCCGGACAGAAAGATTATGCACTTGCTAATCAGATTAATAAAACTAAATTGTTTAATCGCCGAAAAGAGCGAATTTTTATTGACCAATCGGTAGTAGACAATCAACTTGATCGCCTATTAGAGCAGCTTAATAATTTAGATCTTCGTGCGACCACGATGGAAAAAAGAGAACAACAGCAGGCAATACTTCATACGGAACAAGTGATCGGGCGCGTGGCACGCATTTTAAATCGTCCAAAAAATCCAACACAACAGCAAAAACAATCGTACCTTGATAACCTAAAAGAAACATTAAAATTAGCAGAAGCATTATCTCTTCATGAAAATACATGGACGATGAGAAAAATAGGTCGTCTCCTGATGGGGATTGCGGCAGCGGCAGCGATAACGGCGATCGCGAGTTATTTTTTAGTTTCTTTAGCGCCCATCGCGATGACTGTGGCGGTATGTTCTGCTTTACTTGGCGGTTTAGGATTGTATCTTCAGAAGTTCTCAAAAGCGGCTAGTTTGAAAGAAGCATTGTCGGATGTTGTGCACAATGTAAAACCTTTTCCTGCCGATGAGGAGGATGGTTTTGTTCTGGCAACTGTAGGTGGTTATAAGCCTTATGATTCTGATGATGATAATCATCAAAATGGCGGTGGATTACTCGAGGGGAAATTTGACCGCTATATTAATCTGCGTAAAATTCAAGCCTACCTAACGGCTCAAATCCCTGTCTCTTTTGACCGTTTGCATATTAAAACTTATGGTTTTGAAATCACTCCTTCAAATCGACTCATTGCCGAAATCAAACGAGGGTTGGAGCAGCGACTTGCTTCTGGAGATAATGAGCTGGAGTTACACGATCAATTATCTAGCGATTCAAGTGTTAAAAAATTAGTCGCAAGCAGTGGTATCGAAATCATACCTATGGATAATGGTGTTGTATTTGCTTCAGTGGAAGAACTGATGGCCGATGGTGGGTTAGATCCTTTAGGTTCAGCAAATCCAGAAGAGGCTTTGAAGAGCGCTCATCAAACGCTTGTAGCTAAAATTGAATCTCAACACACGTCGCCGATGACCCATATCACGAATGCTGCAAATGCAGTTTATTCATTTTTTGCAGGCAGTCGTCGTCAGTCTGATTCTTACACAGAAATAGCGTCATGCGAAATGGCCACGGATGAGGGTAATTTGTTGGTACGAGAACGTTTTTAGTACTGATGCTTGATTCTTAAGTAATTAAAAAATAGCCCGACGATAAAACGCTCGGGCTATTTTACAATTCGACTTGGTTTTCGATAGAGTGAAGATTAAGGATTAGAAATATTATCTTCAATAAGTTTATCTGCGCCTATAAGCGGCAGAATACGAAAAAGAACGTTGTTGATAACATCTTCTTCTGCGTGAGTTATGAATTTAATTTTACGCCCTTTCCAGGCAAGTGTTTGAATTAAACTCGCAGCGATGACAGAAGGCTTGTCCATGTTATGAATTAAAACTTCGGTTGAACCACCTCGAATGCTTGTGCTGATGGGGCAGCAGATAACAAGACCTGTTTTTTGGTTATATGTTTTTGAAGATAAAATAAAGGCCTGACGATATTTTCCAATCTCACGTCCTTTTGTGGGCTCAAAGTCCATCCAGACGATATGATTACGTTCAGGTATGTAGTTTGTACACATGATTCCCCCACCTCTTTTGCGCTTGGTGTGGCAAGTAAGTCGGCATGGGCAAGTTCAGGTGTTAAGCCTTCGAGTAATTGATCTTCATTAAAAGGAAAGCGCGTGTTTTTCTGAAGATTACGTTTTTTCAGCACAAACCCTTCTTCGTTCACATCAATTTCAACGAGCATGCCTTCTTTGAAGTGAGGAATGTCGCGTAGCACACCTGAGACCCGGAGTGCCAGGCCATTACCCCATTTTTGAATTTTAGCTTCTACTTTCATGCATTCACCTCTGTTGAAACGAAAATCAATGGATTGAGTTTTTATGTTGTGATGATTTATGTATTGAACCCAATAAAGAAGGCCAGGGGGCTTGCGCCCGACGAGGGATTTAGGTATACTTCCCTCAGTTGATGCGGGGTGGAGCAGCTTGGTAGCTCGTCGGGCTCATAACCCGAAGGTCGTAGGTTCAAATCCTGCCCCCGCTACCACTTCTAAATAACCCCATTTATGGGGTTTTTTATTATCTAATACTTTTATAATTATTTACGAAGTCAATTTATTTATGATTCAGCAAGAAATAGAAGCACTCATACGCCCTAGCATCGAAAGCATGGGTATTGAATTTTGGGGTTGCGAGTATCACCGGCAAGGGCGGCATAGCCTTTTACGTGTATATATTGATATGGTCGATGGGGTTGTGGTCGATGACTGTGAGCGTGTAAGTCGCCAAGTCAGTGCTTTACTTGATGTTCACGATCCGATTGCTGAGCAATATAATTTAGAAATATCATCCCCTGGCGAGCCGCGACCTTTGTTTTATCCAGAGCAATACGCGCGTTACCTTGGGAAAGAAGTTCAAATTCGTTTGGGACGTCCGATGGGCGACCGACGGAACGTTACAGGGACGATTACGGCCGTTAAAGATGACGCCCTAATTTTGCAGGAAGGGGATACAGAACATACCTTTCCTTTCTCAAATATTGTAAAAGCACATTTGACTGTTGAGCGAGGCGAAGCATGAGCAAAGAATTGTTATTGGTTGCTGAGGCACTATCGAACGAAAAAGGCGTGACCAAAGAAACTGTTTTGGAAGCGATACAAGCAGGACTTGAGTCTGCAACACGAAAACTTTCTGGCGTGGAAGCAGGTGTTCGCGTTAAAGTCGACCCACGAACGGGTGAATACAAAACGTTTCGATACTGGGATGTGGTTGCTGATGATGAAATCATGTTTCCTGAGCGTGAGTTAACCCTGGCTGAGGCGAAAACACGTGCACCTGATATTGAGCTCGGTGGACGAATTGAAGAGCTTGTGCCGTCGGTTGAGTTTGGACGTATTTCTGCACAAAGCGCACGCCAAGCGATTGCTCAAAAAATGCGCGAAGCTGAGCGTAAATTAGTTGAAGACCAGTTTAAAGATAAATTAGGTCAGCTTGTGTACGGTACGGTTAAAAAAGTAACCCGTGAGCATGTGATTATTGATTTAGGAGGTAAGGCAGAAGCCTTCTTGTCGCGTAAAGACATGCTTCCACAAGAGATGTTCCGAACAAATGACCGAGCGCGTGCTTATCTTTATGCGATTTCGGATCAAATGCGCGGTCCACAGCTCTTGGTTAGCCGAACACATGCAGAAATGCTGGTTGAGTTGTTTCGGATCGAAGTGCCTGAGATTGGTGAGTCGGTTATTGAAATTAAAGCTGCTGCACGTGATCCAGGTAGTCGCGCTAAGATTGCAGTTAAAACCAATGATGGTCGTATTGACCCTATCGGTGCGTGTGTTGGTATGCGTGGTGCCCGTGTTCAAGCGGTGTCGAGTGAGTTAGGTGGTGAGCGCGTAGATATTATTTTATGGGATGATAACCCAGCGCAATTGGTGATTAATGCAATGGCGCCAGCTGAAGTTTCATCGATTGTGGTGGATGAAGATTCACACACCATGGATTTGGCCGTACATAGCTCACAACTGTCACAAGCGATTGGTCGAAGTGGGCAAAACGTTCGTCTTGCAAGTCAGCTGACCGGTTGGTCACTTAACGTGATGACGGTTGAAGATTTTGAAAGTAAAAACGAAGAAGAAGCAACTAAAATTATTCAATCATTTACGACTGCATTAGAAATTGACGAAGAAGTGGCTCAATTGCTTGTCGAGCATGGTTTCTCTTCGCTGGAAGAAGTGGCTTATGTGCCTAAAGAAGAGTTGCTTGAAATTGAAGCGTTTGATGAAGAGATTGTTGATGAGCTTCGTAATCGAGCCAATGATACCCTCTTGACACAAGCTTTGCTTGGAGGAAAGTCAGGTGAAGGTGATGCTGATTTAGCTTCGATGGAAGGTGTTACGCCAGCATTGCTTGAGTGTTTGACTGCTGCAGGTATTACCACACGTGATGATTTAGCAGAGCTTGCTGTAGATGAGTTACTCGATGTGCCTGATATGACTGAAGAAAAAGCTGGGGCCTTAATTATGAAGGCTCGGGAAGCATGGTTTAAGTCTGACGACGCGTCTGAGGCTTGATGAGTTGCTGAATGTGAATGTGAGTGCGAGTAGCAAAGAGGGGAATAAAACATGGCTGATGTAACGGTGAAGCAATTAGCAAGTGTCGTTGGGATCCCTGTTGAACGTTTGTTGAGTCAATTAAAAGACGCTGGGCTGTCAATAACGACAGAAGAACAGCTTGTCAACGAAGATCAAAAGCGAATTTTGGTCAATCATTTGAAAGGTAATAGCGCTGAAAAAGATGCAGCCAAGCCCGAGCGTATCACCTTACGCCGGAAAAGTGTTTCTCAAATGCCGGTAGGACAAGATGCACATCGTGGTAAAACGGTGAATATTGAAGTTCGTAAAAAACGCACCTATGTTAAACGCACAACCTTAGAAGAAGCTGAAGTCGAGCCGGTTGAGGCCATCGAAGAAGCGGTTGTTGAAGCGGTAGAAGCGGTTGCTGCTGTGGTTGAAGCGCCTGACGTTTCTGAGCCTGAAGCTGTTTCTGAAGCTGTGTCTGAGCCTGAAGTTGCTTCAGAACCCGAGGCGATTGCTGAACCAGTATCTGAGCTAGTATCTGTTGATGTGGCGTCAGAAGCTCCTGCGCCAGCTACCGCTCCCGCTGCTGCTTCAACGTCAGAGCCTAAGCGAGCTCGTAGCGATACACCTTCTCAATCTCAGGACAAGAAAAAAACAAGTGATGATGTTAAACGTAGTAAGAAAAAGCCTAAGTATAGCTCATCATCCCGGAGTGAAGGGGATAGTTTTTCTGGGAATAACCGACGTCAAAAATTCAAGAAGAAAAAAGGTCATGAAAAATCCGAGCGCTATCTTGAAGCGGAAGAAGCCTTAACGCATGGTTTTGCCAAACCAACGGCTCCTATAACACATGATGTTGCTGTGCCTGAAACCATCACGGTTGCTGAGCTTGCTAACCGTATGTCGGTGAAAGGCGTTGAAGTGATTAAAGTGATGATGGGTCTAGGTGCAATGGCGACCATCAACCAAGTGATCGACCAAGAAACAGCTATGATTGTGGTTGAAGAAATGGGCCATACACCGCGTGCGCTGAGCGACAATGCGATTGAAGAAGGCTTGGACCATGCGCATGAACACACCGGTGAAAAAGAAACCCGTGCACCGGTTGTTACCATTATGGGCCATGTTGACCATGGTAAAACGTCGTTGCTTGATTACATTCGTCGTACGAAAGTAGCTGTAGGCGAGGCCGGTGGTATTACGCAGCACATTGGTGCGTATCATGTTTCCACGGATAAAGGCGAGTTAACATTTCTTGATACACCGGGTCACGCGGCGTTTACTGCTATGCGGTCACGCGGTGCGAAAGCAACCGATATCGTTATCTTAGTGGTTGCCGGTGATGATGGTGTGAAACCTCAAACCATTGAGGCGGTTCAGCATGCGAAAGCAGCGAACGTTCCGATGATTGTTGCCGTTAATAAAATGGATAAAGAAGGTGTCGATCCAGATCGTGTGATGACTGAATTATCAACTCATGGTGTTTTGCCTGAGGCTTGGGGTGGTGATACGCAGTTCGTTCATATTTCCGCAAAAACAGGTTTGGGTGTCGATGAGCTTTTAGATGCACTTTTATTGCAATCTGAAGTTTTAGAACTCGAAGCGCACCGAAGCGGTCCTGCACGTGGCGTGGTGATTGAGTCCCGCCTTGATAAAGGTCGTGGTCCTGTAGCAACGGTTCTGGTGCAAAGCGGTACGTTGCATAAAGGCGATATGTTACTTGCAGGTCAGCAATACGGTCGCATTCGTGCGCTTGTACGCGATAATGGTGAAGTTGTCCCCTCTGTTGGGCCATCCATTCCTGTTGAAGTGCTTGGTTTATCAGCGATCCCTCATGCTGGAGATGAGGCGATTGTTGTTGCTGATGAAAAACGCGCACGTGAAGTGGCCTTGTTTAGACAAGGAAAGTTCCGTGATGTGAAACTTGCACGACGTCAACGCAGTAGCTTAGAAAATATGTTTGATGACATGCAAGCCGGTGAAGTTAAAACGTTGAATATTGCACTTAAAGCGGATGTTCAAGGATCGGTTGAGGCTATTTCGGATGCATTAACGAACCTTTCTCACGATGAAGTTAAAGTGAACGTTATATCTACGGGTGTCGGTGGTATTACCGAGTCTGATGTACATTTGGCCATCGCCTCCGATGCACTCTTGATTGGCTTTAATGTGCGAGCTGATTCAGCTGCACGACGTTTGGCTGAAAATGAATCGGTCGTCTTGAATTATTACAGCGTTATTTATGACATTGTTGATCGCGTTAAAGCCGCTTTAACCGGTATGCTTGCTCCAGCATTTAAAGAAAATATTGTTGGACTTGCGGAAGTGCGTGATGTATTTCGCTCACCAAAACTTGGCGCAATTGCTGGTTGTATGGTGGTTGAAGGTTTACTTAAGCGTAATAATCCGATTCGCGTTTTACGTGATCATGTGGTTATTTATGAAGGTGAGCTTGAGTCTTTACGTCGCTTTAAAGACGACGCTTCCGAAGTCCGTCAAGGCATGGAGTGTGGTGTCGGCGTTAAAAACTATAACGATGTTAAAGTCGGTGACATGATTGAAGTTTTTGAAACAGTCGAGGTCAAGCGAGAGTTATGAACCACAACGGTAGACGACCCGATCGCGTAGCTGAATTAATGCAGCGAAAGCTTGCGCATTTAATTCAGCACGAAGTGGACGATCAACGCCTTCCACAATGGATGACCATTTTGGCAGTGAACATATCGAAAGACTTAAGTCACGCGCGCGTGTATTTTACAGCGATTTGTGATTCACCCGCTGAGGTGACGGCTTTGCTTAATGAATCGGCCGTTTTTTTACGTACCGCTCTTGCGCGAAGCTTGAGCTTGCGTAAAGTTCCTAAGCTTTCGTTTGTTTATGATACCTCGGTTGAGTACGGTAAGCGTCTGACTCGATTGATTGATGATGCGAACGAATCTGATGAGTCTGATGAGTCTGACGCCTAAAATTCCCCCTTCATGCATTGATGGCATACTTTTAGTTGATAAGCCCTTGGGCTTATCAAGCAATGCTGTATTACAGCGCGTAAAACGCTTATTAGGTGCAAAAAAAGCAGGACACACAGGTAGTTTAGATCCACTTGCTACAGGCATGTTGCCGATTTGTTTGGGTGAAGCCACTAAATTTTCCCAATATCTTTTAGATGCTGATAAATCCTATGAAACTTCAGGTTTGCTCGGTGCTACCTCAAGCACGGGAGATGCTGAAGGTGAGATTACGTCTTGTGTTGAACTTGAGCAACTTAATATTTCTCATGCAGAACTCATGGCTGTCTTGCCTGATTTTATGGGTGATATTCAGCAAGTACCTCCGATGTATTCGGCCCTAAAGCATCAAGGTACACCATTGTATGATTATGCGCGGCGTGGCGAAGTTATTCCAAGACCTGCTCGAAACTTACATATTTATGAATTGCTGTGCCGCGGGTTTGATGGGCATACCATGGATCTCACGGTTACGTGCAGCAAAGGTACGTATATTAGGTCGTTAGTTGAATCCATTGGCACAGCTTTGGGTGTTGGTGCCTATGTAACTAAACTTCATCGCGTGTATACAGCAGGGTTTGAAAATCAGCCCATGTGGTCGCTTGAAACACTTGAGTCTGAAACGTTGGAAGCTCGACGGGCTCATTTATTACCGGTTGATTATGCAATCACGCAATTTTCACGTTTTGATTTGGATGCTGATACGGTCTTTGCTTTGAGCCAAGGCAAAGTGATCGCGCATGCATTTGACGCGGTTGATATTTCAGAATGCATTCGGCTTTATACGCCTGAAGGTGATTTTTTTGGACTGGGTGAGCGAACACCCGAAGGTGATCTTAAGGTCAAACGGCTTGTAACACAAAGCCCACACTAATTTGCTTTTATTTCTTATTTATTGTATTATATTTGTTCTGTATTGATGTGGTCACGCAATAGGGGGCGAGCATGTTAAATTCGCAATATTCTGGTTTTTTCAACGACAAAGGCGGCCTATTCCCTAGTATGGCGAGCTGTATGCGTGAGTTAGATGGCTATGGTGCTGTCATACGTGAATATACACATGATTTTGATTATGCTCGTGTTTTATTTGTACGGTCTCGACGTATGGTGCTGTTATCTGTAGCTTTGTTGGAACATAATATCGAGCATTATGGTCCGTGGGTTCGATTTTTAGATAGTTTCATTCAAATATTTGCAGTATATCATGCCGTTATTTTACTTCCTCGTTTTTGGATGAATAGCCTCTCTGTGATGAATAACATGGGTGCCAAAGATCCTAAAGCGCTCAAAGATCCCAATGATATGAGTGCGCAGCTTTGGGAGATGGCGTATGATTTCGGCTGGATTGTGACGGGTGTGTTAAGCTTTTGTGTTTTTATTGGCCCTCTGGCGCCCTGTGCGCTTTACCTCGCAGTTGCGACGCCCACGTATCATTTGCTGATGCATATGACACGTCTTGCCATTGCTTATTCCCAAGGGAAATCCTTGGATCGTGATTACGATACGCTCATGCCACTTCTTGTGCGCATTGGGGTCAGCGTTTGTGTGGTGTCAGCGGCCGTTGTGATCTTGCTTTGCTGCACGAACCCTATTTTGGCTTTTGTTGCGGCAGCTGTGGCTGTACTCGCCACAATAGCTGGCCGATATCTTCCCAAATATTTAGCGAAGCAAGAATTTCAGGAAGAACTTCAGGAAGAACTTCCGGAAGAATCTAAGCAAGCACCAACACCACCGCTTGTTGAGCAGAGTATGTTTAGTGGTCGTGTCATGGCGGAGCGGCATGAAGATGAAAAAACTGTGGATCTAGTTGCTAGTTCAAATATGCCGGTGTAAAGTGGTTTGTTTTTTCAAATCATGAGGTTAGCACGGAGTGGGCACAAAAAATCGTATTAAATCAATTTTCGGCGGTGCACTCGGGAATCTTATTGAGTGGTATGACTGGTATATTTACTCTGCATTTTCATTGTATTTTGCAGCTTCTTTTTTTCCTAAAGGGAACTTAACGGTACAATTACTGAATACAGCTGCAATTTTTGCAGTCGGCTTTTTGATGCGTCCCATCGGTGGCTTGTTGATGGGGGTTTATGCTGATAAAAAGGGTCGTAAGGCTGCTTTGACCGCGTCGGTTATTCTTATGTGTTTTGGTTCACTCTTAATTGCCTTGGCACCTACGTACGACATGGTAGGTATCTGGTCACCAGCTATTCTTATATTTGCGCGTTTGATACAAGGGATTAGCGTGGGGGGCGAATATGGTGTGAGTGCTACCTATCTGAGTGAAATGGCAAGCAGTCGTTACCGTGGTTTTTATTCTAGCTTTCAATACGTGACGTTGATCATGGGGCAACTGATTGCGCTTTCGGTGCTGATTATTTTACAGCGATATTTATTAACCCCAGAGCAATTATACCGTTGGGGCTGGAGAATACCGTTTCTGATAGGCGCTGTGGGGGCATATATCGGTTTTTATTTGCGCCGCCGCATCAATGAAACCGACTCTTTTGAAAACGAAAGCTCGACTAAACTCAAACAAAATCCATTAATGGGGCTGATTAAGCATCCTAAAGAGGTTTTGACCGTTATTGGGCTTACGATGGGTGGAACGTTGGCGTTTTATACGTATTCAACCTATATGCAGAAATTCATGGTGAATACGATAGGTCTCAGTCGTGATACGGCGACGCTTCTATCAGCTTCAACATTGATTGTATTTATGGTTGTTCAGCCTTTATTTGGTTTGTTATCGGATGTGATTGGCCGTCGGCGGCTATTAATAGCGTTTGGCGTTTTAGGAAGCCTGACTACGGTGCCGATCTTGACCGCCTTAAGTTCAACGCAAAATACATGGTTTATTTTTGCACTCATCACCACGGCCTTACTCATCGTATCAACGTATACGTCTATTTCTGCGATTGTGAAAGCCGAATTATTTCCTGTTGAAATTAGGGCGTTGGGCGTGAGCTTGCCTTATGCTATCGCGGTGTCGGTGTTTGGTGGAACGGCGGAGTATATTGCGCTTTGGTCGAAAAGTATGGGGCATGAAACATGGTTTTTCTGGTATGTTTCTGCCTGCATCATGCTCTCGTTATTAGTGTACATAAACATGCCTGATACCAAAGAAAATTCATGTCTAGATGATGATTAAACGGCATGATTAATTTTGATGAGCTAGAGGCCTATGGAGGCACGGTACGTCCGGCAACACAGAAGGCGGATTTTTGGCGGTTGCTGTATATTCGCTGCCGCCGTATGTTACTGCTCTCAACCCAATTAGTGGATCAATATGAAGTCTATACGGCTTGGGTGAAGTATTTAGATCAGTTTTTACGTGTGCTCGCGTTGTATCAAGCCTGTGTGCTTATCCCTCGGTTTCTGATCAATGCGACCTATGTGGCTCGACATCTGCTGGGGGGCGCGCGTGACGACATGGTCGTGCGTTGTTGGGAGACGGCGTATGACTTTGGCTGGATCATGAACGGTATTTTAGCGGCGTTTGTTTTTGTCGGGACATTAGCCCCGCTTGCGGTCTACTTGCCTGTGCTGACCCCCAGTTATCAGTTGTGTGTGCACTCAACACGGTTTTTTCTGGAGTATTATAATAGTAATAGTAAAATCGATGAGAAATTAGTCGTACGTATGGGGGTGAGTGTTTGTATTATAGCAACCGGCTTGGTGATGTTGCTAGGGGGCGCGAATCCCGCCTTGACGTTTACTGCGGCTGTCCTAGCTGTAGCGGCGACTTTACTCGGTAAGTGGCTATCAACAAACCTTACGTCAAATCATACAGCTACGGCTGCAGTATCTCATGGACGGTTTGGAATATTTGCATCTGGGGCTGCTGTGGATGCACTTCAGCCAAAAGAGGAGGAGGATAAGCTTGTTCTTCACGAGAAGTCATGTTAACATCCACCTCTTTCCTATACATCCAACTTCGAATCCGGGAGTGTACGATGTCGCTATCAAGCGCACAAAAAGCAGAAATTGTAAATGATTTCAAACAGGCAGCCAACGATACAGGTTCCCCTGAAGTTCAAGTGTCTCTTATGACAGGTCGTATTAAGTACCTGACAGAGCATTTTAAACAACATAAAAAAGACGTGCATTCACGTCGAGGCTTACAAACGTTAGTCAATAAACGTCGTAAGTTGTTAACCTATTTAAAACGCAATAATCACGGTCGTTATGCGACATTGATTAAATCGTTAGGTTTGAGAGATTCATACTGATCTAACTTCTCCCGGTAGGGGTGGGTGTTGATCAGCCAATACATGCGGGAGAAAAAGGCGCGATTTTTGTGCCTTTTTTTTTGCCCGCTATAATGCGATAGATGAGAGGCAGCGACTATGACGAAAATAGTTAAAGAAATACCCTTTGGAGAGCACACACTGGTTCTTGAGACCGGTGAAATTGCACGCCAAGCAAGTGGTGCAGTATTTGTTAGCATGAGCGGAACCCAGGTTCTTGTGACCGTGGTCGGCCGTCAAACCGCGTCGCCTGATGCGAATTTTTTCCCATTGACCGTAGATTATATCGAAAAAACTTACGCGGCCGGTAAAATTCCTGGTGGATTTAAAAAACGCGAAGGGCCACCCAGTGAGCACGAAACATTGACCTCACGTTTGATTGACCGTCCTGTGCGTCCATTATTTCCTGAAGGATTCCGCAACGAAATTCAAATCGTCGCAACCGTAATGTCACTTAATCCTGAAGTTCCTGCTGACATGTTAGCTATGATCGGTGCATCAGCAGCATTATCACTCTCAGGTGTACCGTTTGCTGGTCCTATTGGTGGCGTGCGTGTAGGTTATCAAGACGGTGTTTATTTATTAAACCCAGGTAAAACAGCGCTTGAGACCTCTGAGCTTGATCTTGTTGTTGCAGGTACACAAGACGCCGTGTTAATGGTTGAGTCAGAAGCTTCTGAGTTGAGCGAAGATGTGATGTTAGGTGCTGTTATGTTTGGTCATGATGCGATGCAACCCGTCATTCAAGCGATTCAAGCCATGGCGAATGAAGGCGGAAAAACAGCTTGGGAATGGACACCTCCAGCGAAAGATGAGGCTTTGCAAGCACGTGTTGAAGCGATGGCTTTAGATACTATCCGTACGGCTTATCTATCAAAAGACAAAACAGAACGTTATAACGCACTGAGCGATATTCGCCAAGGTGTGGTTGAAGCCCTGCTTGCGGAAGACGAAACACGAGATGCAGGCGCTATTTCAGACTGCTTAGCCTCGTTAGAGAAGCGTTTGGTGCGTGACCGCGTTTTAGATGGTGAGCCACGTATTGACGGACGTGATCGTACAACCGTTCGTCCTATTTCAATACGTACAGGTTTGCTGAATCGCGCACACGGTTCTGCATTATTTACACGGGGTGAGACTCAAGCGATTGTTTCAGCAACGCTCGGTAATGATCGTGATTCTCAAATATTAGATAAGCTTGACGGTGAAATCCGCGATCGATTCATGTTGCATTACAACTTTCCTCCTTATTCTGTCGGTGAAACAGGCCGCATGGGTAATCCAAAACGTCGTGAAATTGGTCATGGTCGTTTGGCTCGTCGCGGAATTTCAGCGGTCTTACCTAAAACAGAAGATTTTCCTTATGTGTTGCGTGTTGTTTCTGAAATTACAGAATCAAACGGCTCAAGCTCTATGGCGACGTTATGCGGTGCAAGTCTTGCATTGATGGACGCAGGTGTTCCATTAAAAGCACCGGTTGCAGGTGTTGCGATGGGTTTAATCAAAGAAGGTGAGCGATTTGCCGTCTTAACCGATATTTTAGGTGATGAAGATCACTTAGGTGATATGGACTTTAAAGTAGCAGGTACTGCCGCTGGTATTACCGCACTTCAAATGGATATTAAAATCACCGGCATCACAAAAGACATCATGGAAGAAGCGTTGGAGCAAGCATTAGCGGGCCGACAACATATTCTGGGTGTGATGAACACCACGTTATCTGAAGCTCGTACAGAGCTGTCAACGCATGCTCCTCGTATCGTGACCATGAAAGTGGCTGAAGATAAAATTCGAACCATCATCGGTAAAGGTGGTGCGACCATCAAAGGTTTAACCGAAAGCACGGGTGTTTCGATTGATATCGATGACACCGGTATTTTGAAGTTATTCTCACCTGACGGTGATGCGTTGATTGAAGCGGAACGCCAAATCAAAGAGCTGATTGCTGAAGTTGAAGTTGGCAAAAACTACACGGGTAAAGTTCTTAAAATCGTTGATTTTGGTGCTTTTATCCAGTTACTTCCTAATAAAGATGGTTTATTGCATATTTCTCAAATTTGCGAAAACCGCACTCAGAAAGTGGAAGAAGTGATTAAAGAAGGTCAGCAAATCACTGTATTTGTTGCCGGAGTTGACAAGCAAGGTCGCGTGAAGCTTGAGTGGAAAGAAAAACCTTCCGCTGCAGCAGCACCTGCTGAAACAACACAAGCAGAAGGCTCTAACGACGCATCTTAATTTATATGTGGTTAAGCTTGGTGTAAAAATCCCCTGTTTTTAATTAAAAGCAGGGGCTTTTTTTTGTTTTTTATTTTTGGTCTATACTCAAACTGGCTCTTCAATTATTCTCAATTATTTTAAGGATAAAAAATGAAAAAATATCTTGTACCTACCTTATCGGCTGCTCTTTTATCATTTGCGGTGCTGCAAGCGGCACCTGTTTATGCAGGCATGCATAAGCCCCATCATAAAGAAGGGAAGTGCATCATAGAGCAAATCAGCAACATGAAAAAAGAGCTGAAACTCACATCCGATCAAACCATGAAGCTCGACGCGATGAAAGCTAAGGGTCGTGATTTTATGCGTAAAACACATGATGAAATGCGTCAGGTTCATGAGGCGTCTGAAATGCTTGCTCATGAAAAAGATATTGATATGAAAAAACTTGATGCGCTTGCAGAGAAAGCGGGTCATATCGAAGGTGATAAAGTTAAACATCGCGTGATGGTGATGCATGAGATTGAGCAAATCCTCACGCCTGAGCAATATAAAATGCTTGAGCATGACAAGAAAAAAATGAGAAAGCACATGCACAAACACGGATAAAATAAAGCTGCCTAATGTGTAAATAATGCTCTTAGTCCACTTATAACCGAGCGGGTTAAGGGCACTTATTTATCTCGATTTCAATCTTAAGCATCCCTTTTAAAACGCTTGTAACCATCGCTCAATTTTCTTATTCCCATAAATCATTATACTTCTATTCATTATTTGTTTAGCATAATGAATCATCAAGCATTCAATTTTTAGTAATCTAAATTTTATATTCAAATAGGGATGGTTATATGAAATATTCACGTATTTTGGGTTTGCTTTTAATATCAACGGGCGTTAGTGCTGCACCTAGTAATCCGCCATCCATGAGTGTTGTTGAGGAGGCTATTGCAGCGGCATTTAGTGCCGCGGTAAAACAGTCGACATATACGGCTGGTACGGCAATTTCAATTCTAAACAATGTGGTTTCTGGGAATTATCAGGCAGGTGCGGGTATTACGATTAATGGCGATACGATTTCTGGAAGTTATCAAGCGGGGGATTCGACGATCATTGTAGATAATACCGCGGGTACAATTATTGGGAATTATCAAGCTGGGACGGATATAGCAATCGTTGGGAACACAATTAGCGCGACCGGGCCTGTGCAAGCTTATACAGCCGGAGCAGGTCTTAGCTTAACGGGAACTGAGTTTGCTATTGCTTTATCAGTTCCTGATACAACCCTCGTGATTGATAATGCTGCTGGAACAATTGCAGGGAACTATCAGGCAGGCTCGGGTATCACTATTAGTGGCAACCAGATCATTGCAACCGGCGCAGCTCAACCTTATGCAGCCGGTGCTGGTCTTAGTTTAACGGGAACGACGTTTTCGACCAATCTGGCACTTCCCGCAAACGATGTGACCCTCGCTATTGACAATGTCAACGGTACAATTGCTGGGAATTATCAGGCAGGGGCCGGTATCACGATTGATAATAGCACGGGTGTCATTGCTCAATCTCCCACTTATGCGCTTGGCGATACGTTAGAAGGTGGTACCATCTTTTATTTGGATGATACAAAGCGTCATGGACTGATGGTGTTAACCAGCGCATTAACGGGTGGTACTGCTAAACCTCTGACTTTGAGCACAACAACACTCGGTCAGGCCTTTGCGAATGGAATTGGTGCCGGTATGGTGAACTCCCAATATTGGTTATCTAAGATACAAACCGATCTTGATATTGCTGGCGTCACCACTGGGAACATAGGAGCGACGGCCGTCGGCAGTGCTCTGAATGTCTCTATGATGTTTAATGGTAGTAGTTATGTTAATTGCCCCACAGGTGATGGTAATGCTTCAAAAACATGTTTTGGCGGGTGGTATCTACCGTCATTGAATGAGCTTAGCCTTCTTTACACACAGCTTCTTGTGACGAGTTTCTGCAGCGGGAGCAGTAACCCTAACTTGTACTGGTCATCTACATCGACCCCGAGTGGAACCAGTGTAACATCGAGTACAAATGCTTACGTGATGAATTTTTCTAATGGTTCGGTAGAGACGACCTTAGGTGTCGATAGTGCGAGTTTATGTGCGACACCTATCCGGCAATTTTAAGTCAGGTTTACCGAATTAAATTCAAAAACTCCATTCGGCTGCTCGGGTTATGACGCATGTCACCGAGCATGACGGAGGTTGTCATGGTTGAGTTTTGTTTTTCGACGCCGCGCATCATCATGCATAAGTGACGCGCTTCGATCACAACGGCCACACCGCGTGCGCCCGTGATGTTTGCGATGCAGGTCGCAATTTCATGGGTCAGGCCTTCTTGAATTTGTAAGCGACGCGCATAAAAATCAATGATGCGTGCAATTTTAGATAAGCCCAAGACTTTACCGTTCGGTAAATAGCCCACATGGCATTGTCCAAAAAATGGAAGTAGATGATGTTCACAAAGCGAATACAGCTCAACGTCTTTGACGATCACCATTTCACTCATCTCAGACTCAAACAGTGCGCCGTTGATGATGTCGTCAATGCTTTCTTGGTAACCCTTGGTTAGGTAACGAAACGCTTCTGCAGCACGTTCTGGCGTGTCTCGCAGGCCTTCACGTGTGACGTCTTCGCCAATATCTTGAATAATTTTTTTAAAACAAGTGTTCATGTGTTATGCCTTATCCTGGAGGCCAGGTCATTTGCCTGCCGCCTAATACATGTAAATGAATATGATATACGGTTTGACCGCCATGATTATTAATATTAAACACCAAGCGATAACCGTTATCGTGTAAACCTTCTTGTGCTGCGACGTGCTTGGCTGCAAGCACCATGTTACCCAGCAGCTCAGCATCGTCAGATGTCGCATGATTAATGCTCGCGATGTGTCGCTTGGGTATGACCAGCCCATGTGTGGGCGCTTGTGGATTAATATCTCGAAAAGCTAAGACCGTATCATCTTCGTAAATAATTTCGGTAGGTAGCTCCCCATTCGCAACACGACAAAATAAGCAATCCATTGTTTATCCTTTATTCTTATAATCTCAAATATTATTTTAATTATACGCGGCCTTGATCATACTGTCTGTAGTCTTGTTTAGCGTTGCTTATCAAAGTTACTTAAAATCACATCGGCATTTAACGCATCGTCAACGTCACGGTGATACATGCTTATATTGAACGAAATTGAAGGCGTATAGCTTTCACGGACTTCGCCGCCTGAGACGGTGGTGATGCTTTCGTTTTCTTTGATTTGTCCGGATTCATAACGATAGGTATCTGTGCTTGACGCCGTATGTTTAGTAACCGGTGTGGTGTACGTGCTTTTTGTTTTGTTCACCGATGAGTTCGTGATTTTGAAATATTGAAAACCTTGGGCTCTTGTCAGTTCGGCTGAGCGGCGTAGTGCATACTTATAGGCGCGATCTTCGCTGGTGTACTCGTTACCCGTGAATTGTACTCTATATTTGTTGGGAGCGAGTTTAAATTCGTCATAACCATTCATTATAAATCCTGATGCATGGTATCCCGTTGAGCAGGAGGTTAGGCTTAATAAACAACAAGCAAGCACGAGCAATTTTTTCATGGTGAAGCCTTTACGTATCACGTGAGTGTTCAAGAAAACGAATTGTAATGCTTGCTTATTTTTTTGTCAAAGCCACACGAGGTGGCTTTGTCTTAATTATGATGGCTTCAGTGTGACCAGGCACTCGCCACGCTCAACCATCGACGCGCTCTTGTCGAGGTCTCTCACGCTTTCAACTTCGCCGTCCTGTTCCGCACGTAAGGTGTTTTCCATTTTCATGGCCTCAATCGTCGCAAGATTTTGTCCTTTTTTGACGCGATCGCCGGGTTTTACAAAAAAGCGAAGGAGCTTGCCCGGCATGGGAGCCCCCACATCTCGTTCACTGGTTGCGTATTTTATAGAAGATTCAGGCGCATTGGTCGTGACGCGTAGATCTTTGCCTTGCATACGCACGGTATGCCCTTGAAAACGATAGCTAATATCCACACGTCCGGTTTCTAAATTGCGTTCAACATGATTAATTGTAATGTTCTCACCATGGAGCCGGAAGCTATCACCCGCTTGTTTAACCTCACTGTATACAAACTCAGGGCTTTGCATCATGACCGTCATGTCTTTAGGTTGATCGGTCGGTGCTTGCATATCACGTGCTTTTAAGTTGTTGAGACCAATGTTATCAAAGCCTAAAACAGTACTTAGCACACGGTTGGTTACTTTTATGTTGGGTAATTGTTTTTGCAATTTTTCCCGTTCGGCCTCAATATCTAACACTGGCTCAGATACGGGTGTGTTGCCATCAATATCAAGCGCACGATGATGATTTATCAGCAAGTGCTCAACAATTGCCGGGCGCGGAAGCAGTGTATTCCAGTCTCGCAAGCCTTCAAGAATCGGTGTTGCAATGGTTAATTGCCCCCCTTGTTTAATATAATCTGTTGCGGCTTCCACTGTTTTTGGATAAATCTCTTTTGTATTCCATATGGCAAAGCCCAGTTGTTTAATCCATTCAGAATAAGGGGTCACCGGTGTACCTAATCCTGTTAGGTTATATCCTAAAGCAATGGCTGTATCCATATCATGAGGATGAATACCCAGTTTTATCGCATCAACAAGATCTGATGAGTTGGTGCCGCCGGCCATGACAGAAGCAGGGTTTTGAATTTTTTTTGTAATATGTGAGTTATTAAATCTCGTGGTTAAATCCATCGCTAACCAAGCACCTTGATTATAATGCTTTAAGTATCCCCGTTGCTCTGGAGACATCAGTAATGATTTAGCGATCATTAAATTTGAATTATGCGAGGTCCCCGGTGGAGCTGAATCAACAATTAAGAATGCATAACCTAAAGCTTGGCATTGTTTGATGGCGTCGGCTGCACTATGCGCTGCCATGCCGTTAAACTCATGATTATGAATAAAGATAATCGGCTCTTCTAAGCCTCGTTCTTTAAACATGCTTCGTATGGTTTGAACCATGTTAACAATCACATCAGCATTCCAGTCTGGCCCTTGACCGGGATTTTTAATACGAATTTGATGCAGTGGTTTGCCTTCTGTTTCAAATACATCAATTTGACGCGTAACCCATCCTTCAAAATGGGCTTGTGTGTAACGAGGGTCCCAGGCCCAATTGGGAATAACACCTAAATTTGCTTGTAACATGGCACGCGTTGTTAGATCTTGCTCTGGATGATTACCGGCATGAAAGTTATATGGCAGCCACGGTAAGAATGATTGCGTCGCAAGTATGCCGTAGTGCTCAGAGATTTCATCGGCAATCGTGCGAAAAATAAACGCTTGTTTTTCCTGTGATTTGGCGAGTAAACCATTGACCCATTTTGAGCGGGTGAGTGAGTGTGAGGGTAAGTTCGAACGGCAGCCAGCTAATAAAACCGCCATCCAATCAAAGTTTCTCATGAGCGCTGCTTGGTATTGTGCCCCACCTGTCTCAAATCCAACACCAATACCCGCACCTGCAAAGTAAATTTCTGCAATTTTAGCGGAAGCTGCTTGAATCAACGCTGATTCTTGGTCTGCTGATGCTTGTTGAACATCTCGAATGACGGTGACTGTTCCACCACCATGGTTCGCGAGTAAATCTTTTAAATCGTGAATATACGTTTTAAAGCTATGGTGCTGTAAAAATTTTGAAAACGGTGTTTCAGGAATGGCTTCATATTGTAGGTCTTCTATAAACCGTACAAATTCCTGCATTTGATCTCGCGTTGGATAGGGCTGATTTTTTACACCGTCGTTAGGTCTGTAGCCGTTACTGACCAGCGGCGTTACGGTATGTGATAGCGCGGCAACGATTTTTTGGACACGACCTTGTTCAATGGGGGAATTAGATAAAACATTAAACGTATGATTACAACCCAATTGACCTTGCCTAAACAGCGGGTCACTCGCTAATTTTTGCATGAAATTAAAATAAGTCGAGAGCTCTGTTTGGGGTCCGTAAAACTGAAAGTTTTGTGAGAAATCTAATAGTTTATTGCAAAAATCCTCCCATGTTTGTGCCTTGATGAGCGCGCGACCAATTTGAGGATCGGCATCTAAATAAACAGGGCCTCGTGCAAATTGAACATCCGCACCTTGTGGGTATACGGCGCCGTCAATCTCTAAACCACTCGGGTACACCGAGCCTGTGCTTGTTATTTCACAGGATAAAAGTCGGACATGAGCGACAATGGCGGCACCCTCGTCACTAAAATCAGATGCGGCGGGTGGTGGGTATCCCATGGAGCGCATCACTTGCTCCGCAGACACATTCCGAGAGCGCCCGTTTTTATCGTGCACTAATTCAGCAATCGCTTCGTTTTCAACTTGAATGCGTTTATTCAGTTCCAGGAGCTTAAAGCTCCAATCACCTTGCTTATCTTTAACGATGAGAATTTCATTGGTACCACGGCTATCGTAACCGGAGGCTTCAAAAATGGTTGTTGATGCAGCACGACAAGCTGCGTAAATGTTTTGGGGCAGTATTTCTAAGATGGCTTGGTCCGTAAATCCAATTTCAAGCACTTTTTGGTTATCTTTATTGAACCACACGAGGCGTGCGCCGTCTGATAATTGTGATGCATCGCCTTCAATCTCGATTTGATACATCTGAGCGCCTTCTAAATCTAAGGCTTGCTCAGCATAAACGCCATCCAGGCTGCCACCTGTTTCATTGACGATTTTACGAAGGGCTTCCAATACGTTATCCAGCGTCATCTCAGATACTTTTTTTGTTCCTCGACCACCACCACCGGCTTCATGTTTAAGAAATACGGGATTGCCTGCTAAGGTTGGATTTTGGTGATAAAGTTCTAGAAAATTTTCAGCCATGAGCTGAAACGCCTCGTCTCGGTCAGCATTTTTTAGAGGAGCATTGATTTCAACAAACGCTGCTGTTGGAAGGTTTCGGGCGTGGCATAATTTTTTATATTCTATTTTGTCCAAGCCTTGCATTTTTTCAGGACTTGCGCCAATCCAGTGAAATCCGGCTGCTTGTGCTTGTTTTGCCCATTCAGAACTTTCAGCAGCCGCTGACCACACGCAATAAAACCCAACCAGGCCTTCACGCATGCTTGCGCGTAATGCCGAATTTTGAGCGGCTAGATGATCAAATTGATTTTTAAAATGGCTCATGCTCGACCAGTTTTTGATGCGAACAGTCAGGTCTGTTCCTGGGATTGAGTCACGATTTTCTTGTACTACATGAATAATTTTAAGAGCAGGCCAAGCTTTTTTTAATTGTCGGGTGGCGAAATTGACCGCATTTTTTGAGCGATTATGCAAAATAATATAATCAAGTGGCTTGGACACATCATAAGGGGATACATAAGATGTTTTTTGATGATTCGAGTGTTTGTCAGATATGACGGCCGGTGTTGAAGATAAGGCTCTTCGAAGCATTTGGGAAGAGGTGTTTTGAAATTTAGCGTGCTCTTGAGGCAAGCTTGTGCTTTCCGACGTGTTTCTAGTTAAGGTTGAAGCGGGGCGTGTTACAGCATTTTTTGATAAAGCGGTGGTTAACTTTCTTAGATTGGAGCCTGCTCGTTTTAACATATACATCCCTATATAAATACAAAAAACATGATTTTATTAATCGCGGATTATACGGATAAAATATGGGCTTTCAAGCAGTGTAACAGCATTACATCTAGTCAAAGCAAAAGCGTTTAATATCTGTCATAATATGCCCCAATGTTTGAAGCCAGGATGAACCATGAAGCAATCATCACCGTTATTATCTGTTGTCGCGCCCATGTATAACGAAGAATCCGTGATTGGACATTTTATTGAAGCCGCGACGGCTGTATTAAGTGATAAATTTAGCCAGTACGAATTAATTCTCGTTGACGATGGGTCCAGTGACCAAACGGTACACGCATGTTTGGACTATATTACGCCGACAAGTAATATTAGGTTGATTAAATTATCTAGAAATTATGGACATGAAATGGCGTCAACAGCTGGGCTCGAAGCTGCACGTGGTGACTATGTTGTGCTTATGGACAGTGACATGCAGCATCCGCCTGAGCTTATTCCTGACATGGTGCACTGGGCTGACGAAGGGTATGATGTGGTGTCTGCGTCACGCATGAATCGTTCTGATGAGCCTTGGCTTAAACGTAAGCTCGCGAAACTTTTCTATCAATTATCATCACGTATGACCGGGTTTAAGCTGACGGGAAACGAAGGTAATTTTCGTTTATTAAAGCGTCAAGTTGTTGACGAATTGATGAAAATGAAAGAAACCAACCGACATCTGATCATGATGTTTTCTTATTTGGGATTTAAAACCAAAACCGTGCCGTATTACTGCCAAGAGAGAAAAGCCGGAAAAAGCAAATACTCTATTTTTAAACTCATCAGCTTGTCGATTGATTCGGTGATTTGTTTTTCTCCGCATCCGTTGCGGTTGATGTCCTGTGGTTCACTTTTTATCAGTATTGTGATGATGTTTTATGCCGGATTTATCGTGTTTCAAACGTTATTTACCAAAAGTGATTTATCGAACGGTATTGCCTCAGTTATTTTTCTTACGGCAGGCTTGTTTTCGGTTTTGTTTTTATTTTTGGCGGTGATTTCTGAGTATATTAGCCGTATCTTATTAGAGGTAAAAAAACGACCGCTGTATTATATCCAAAAAGAAGTGAGTTACGAAGATAAGCGTGTATGTGAGCGTGAGACCGAAGTATGAGGCGTGATATTTATCTTTGTGCTGATGATTACGCTCAAAATGAAGGAATAAGCCGCGGGATTGAGGCGCTTGCACGAGAAAAACGTATTAATGCGATTTCGTGCATGGTCACAACACCAACCTGGGCGACACGTGCCTCGCGACTCGAGGCGTATGCTGCCTCATGTTATGTTGGCTTACATGCTAATTTAACAGAAGGCGCGCCACTGAGTCAGGCATGGATTAAGGCGTACGGCTTAAAGTTCAAGTCGCTGTCTTGGTTAATTGCGATGTGTTTTTCTAAACGACTTGATAAGCACGTTGTTGCGTCAGAACTCAATCAACAGTTGGATGCGTTTATAGCAAAAACGGGCCGCTTTCCTGATTTTATCGATGGGCATCAGCATGTGCATCAGTTCCCGGTGATACGTGAGTATTGGATGGCGAAACATGATACTCATGCACAACTACGGTTTCGGAATACCAGTCCAAGTAACAATTCGGGGCATATGTTAGATGGTTTCGATGGTTTTCCTAAAAAGCACATGATTGCTTATCTGGGTGGAACACGATTTGATCAGATGCTTTCAGAGCATCAAGCCATGCTGAACACGAGTTTTTCGGGGGTGTATAATTTTAAACACGCCCAAAACTATCAGCACTATTTTACCCAATTTTTAAAAAACATCACGTCACATGGGCTTATCATGTGTCATCCCGGGCATGATATGAACGACAGAACCGACCCATTGTATCGGAGCCGGAGCCATGAATTTGATTACCTGATGAGCGATGTGTACCTCGATGATATGCGTGCCATGGATTGCGCTTTAATAAAAAAATAGAGAGTAGGACCTGATGGACTTAATAAGAAAAATAAGTATAAAACCGCTGAGTTTTGAACAGAAAATCATGCTTACGTGTATGTTTTTATTGATTTGTCGTGTGGTGAGTATGTCGTTGATGCCTCTGAATGATTCCACGGAGGCGCGGTATGCTGAAATAGCGCGAGAAATGGCGGAAACTGGGCAGTGGATAACGCCCATGCTGGATTACACCACACCTTTTTTAGGCAAGCCGCCGCTTTCGTTTTGGTTGACTGCAGGGTTTATCAAGTTATTTGGTCTCAACGAGGGGGTTGTACGGCTGTCGTCTCTCGTATTATCGATGCTTACGTTAGTTTGTATTGGCCTGGTCTATTATCAATATAAAGAAAGCCACACTAAAGCATGGGTCGCTGTGCTTGCTTTAGCGTCTTCGGTATTTTTCTTTATTGATGCCGGCGCGGTCATGACCGATCCTGCTTTAATTTTTTCAACGACCTTAGCCATGATAGCATTTTGGCAGGTGATGACCCAAAAGCGTGCCCGAGATAGCCATCTGTATTTTGTTGCTTTAGGCCTTGGTTTGCTTGCCAAAGGTCCGGTTGCTTTGGTGTTGACCGTAGGGTCGGTTTTGCTTTGGGTTGCCTTTCAGAATCAATGGCGTGAGATGTTTCGAAATATCCGTTGGGTTTCTGGAATATTCATCACCACAGCGATCGCCTTGCCTTGGTATGTTTTAGCTGAAATGCATCATCCCGGATTCTTAAATTATTTTATTATTGGCGAGCATTTTGGTCGTTACCTTCAATCATCATGGCAAGGTGATAAATATGGCTATGTGCATGCCGTGCCGCAAGGCATGATTTGGTTGTATGCTCTGGCGGGGACTTTTCCATGGACACCGGCTGCAATTCATGGCTTGGTCTCCAACCGTGTGAGCTTGATGCCTAAAAAAATATACATATATTTAAAGCAATCCGCATGGATAAGTTATCTTGTGGCGTTTATTCTTTTTCCGTTGATGTTTTTTAGTTTGTCGAAAAATATTATTTATACGTATGCCTTTCCTGTGTTACCGCCGTTGGCTTTGTTATTTTCAGAACTCATGACCAAGCAATTAAAGCAAGAGCGGCGCTTACAACAAACATGGCTTATTTTGTCAGCTTGTATAGGCATTATTTTTTTAGGGGTCACGTGGTGTTTCTTTGCTCATCCTGAGTGGGTTTCTAAATCTCAAAAAGAAGTGGTCCGTGCTTGGGAAAGCAGTAAACATCCGTCGAGCCAGAAGCTTTATTACTGGTCACAAAAACCCGCGCCTTATTCAGCATGGTTTTATTCACGCGGAAACGTTGCATCGCTCGCTGATGCTCCCTATTTTTGTCGTTTGATTAACCATTCAGAAAAAGTCTATGTGGTGCTTAATGTGCGTGAAGTGTTTGGCTTTCCTGAGTGTGCCGGCGCGAAACTTAAAATAATACAGACGTTTTCTGTCGGAAAAAAATCAAATTATGTTTTGTATTCAACTTAAGATGCACGCATAATAACGGGCAATTAAATATTACAACGTGATAATTAGGTGGGAACATGAGTTTATTGGCAGTGAAAAGTGGTCGAGACGTACCGAACGATGTGAATGTGGTGATTGAAATTCCTATGCATGCAGCGCCCGTAAAATATGAAGTGGATAAAGATACCGGCGCGTTATTTGTTGACCGATTTATGGCAACGGCGATGTTTTATCCTGCAAATTATGGATATATCCCTCAAACGCTTTCTGATGATGGCGATCCGGTTGATGTGTTGGTTGTGGCACCTACAGCACTTGTGAGCGGCTCGGTGATCCGTTGCCGTGTGGTCGGTATGTTAAAAATGACCGATGAATCGGGTGTGGATGCGAAATTGCTTGCGGTGCCTGTTGATAAGTTATCTAAAGCCTACCGTCATGTTCAAACTCACCATGATTTACCTGAGTCGTTGCTGCAATCACTGGAGCATTTTTTCAAGCATTATAAAGATTTGGAAGAAGGCAAGTGGGTTAAAGTTGATGGCTGGGAAGGTCCTGAGGCCGCGCGTCAAGAAATCATCAGCAGTGTTGAGCGCTATGAGGCCGAAGAAACAACCGCCGCATAATTAAGTTATTGACTCGTCAGGAGGAAGAGGGGCTTGTTTTTTGCCCCTTTTTCGCGTGCGTAGACTACTTTCAGCGTAATCAAATTTAGGCACCTCTATCTTCCGCCAAATAGCCAATAGCCGTACGAGAAAAATAGCAAGAACGGTAATAAATATATTCCAGCTATGGGTCACTTGGAAATGCTCAAGGGCAACATAAAGCACGGCGCCACCGAGCGCAATCACCGCATATAACTCGCCGCGAAGTACAACAGGGATATCGTTGCATAAAATATCTCGTAGCATACCGCCCGAAATTCCCGTAACAAGCCCGCCCATGATGGCAACCACTTCAGGCATACCATAAATTAGCAATCGCTGGGTTCCAATAATCGTAAAGGCGGCAAGGCCGAGCGCATCAAGCACGAGAAACAGTTTGGTCACGCGCGTGAGCTGCGCCGGAATACAGATGGTGAGTAGCGCCGCGCCCGAGGTGTAGAGTAAATAATGCGGATGCGCGACCCATGAAATAGGATGTGTATTAAATAAGACGTCACGCACCGTGCCGCCACCGAGACCGGTGATGCAGCCGATGAACATCACACCAAAAAAATCCATGCGTTTTCGACCGGCGGCAATCGCGCCACTGACGGCCTCCACGGAAATACCCATAAGAAAAATATAATGTAGGAGCATCATAAGGGCAGTCCGGTTAGGTTTTAAAAATATTGAAGAACGTTATTTTAGCACAAAAAGAGCAAAATACGCGTTTTTATTTGGCTGACAAAATTTAACCACGTTTTACCTGCTGAAACCGGGAGGCGGATGAGAGAGCAAGGTCAATAATGTCTTTGGATTGCGCCTCATTGGCCGAAATTTGACTGATGTTATCGGCAAGCGATGTCAAAAAATCGGGGACTTCAGGATTATCAGGTTCGTTTTGATAAATCGGAGCGGCCCGGGTTAACAAATAATGCAGCAATGTTTTGCTGAGCAGGACATGATTTTCTGGCGGTGTAAACGATGTTTTTTTTTCTCCAAACAGAAGCCAGCCAGCCGTGGTATCAAGAGCCTGAGCAATTTCAAGTAATTTATTAGCCTCAGGAATGGCCTCGCCACGTAAATATTTCCTGCAAATTTGAGGTGAATAGCCTGTGATCTCAACGAGCGCATGAATATCAACACCGGAGGACGAGCGCGTGGCGTGATGACCTGCTGCATGCATGGCGTCATGGAGACGTTTTGAAAATTGTTGAGCGAGCTGTATTTTATTCATTTTTATAATTTAGCAAATACGATGTTTTCATGCAATCAAAACGCCCTATGCGAAACTTTCCGTTTCTTTTTGAAATCATGGGTTGACTTTAAGGGGGAGCTATAGGAAGATGGCTTTAAGTTGAGTTGCATAGGCTTGATTTGAAGGGACAGTGGTTTGACACATAGCTGCCAACCTCGCATTAACCTGGCTGGAATCACGGAAGAAGTTCCAGCCTTTTTATTTTTATTTTTTTTACGGGGTTTTGTATTCATGCATTGCAGGAGCTTTATCTTTTCGTTATAATCTGGGCTGTTAAATATAGGCACGTAGCTCAGTGGTAGAGCACCACCTTGACATGGTGGTGGTCGGTGGTTCGATCCCACTCGTGCCTACCATATCAACCCTGCGATGCAGGGTTTTTTGTATGCGCCTCAATATCATAGGCGATGGAGACAAGCGAATATGCTAGCAATCACATTACCCGATGGTAAACGCTTAACATTTGATGGCCCTACAACAGTTCATGCCGTGGCGGAACATATTGGCCCAGGACTAGCTAAAGCCGCGATTGCTGCACGTGTGAATGGTCAATTAGTTGATACCAGTTATTTAATAACGACCGATAGTACGCTTGCTATATTAACTGATAAATCACCCGAAAGCGTTGACGTTATTCGGCATTCAGCTGCACATTTGCTCGCACAAGCTGTCAAAGAATTATTTCCTGAAGCGCAAGTGACGATTGGTCCTGTGATTGATGATGGCTTTTTCTATGATTTTGCGTTTGAACGACCGTTTACACCAGATGATTTGACGCGTATTGAAGCTAAAATGCAGGACCTGGCGAAGCAAGCGCTGCCTATTACCCGTCGTGAATTGCCACGTGATGAAGCGATTGCCTATTTTGAAAACTTGGGTGAGGCTTATAAAGCGGAAATCATTAAAGATATTCCCGAAGGCGAAGTTTTATCGCTGTATCGCCAAGGTAGTTTTGAAGATTTATGTCGTGGACCTCATGTTCCGTCGACGGCATTTTTAAAGGCGTTCAAATTAACCAAACTTGCAGGAGCCTATTGGCGGGGTGATTCGAACAATGCCATGTTACAACGTGTTTATGGCACGGCATGGGCGGATAAAAAAGCACTCAAAGCCTATTTGTTTCGTTTAGAAGAAGCGGATAAGCGCGATCATCGTAAGCTTGGCAAAGCATTGGATTTATTCCATTTTCAAGAGATTGCTCCTGGCATGGTGTTTTGGCACGCGAAAGGCTGGGCAATTTATCAAGAGCTCGAGCATTATATACGCGAGCGCTTGGCTGAATATAATTATCAAGAAGTTAAGACACCGCAGTTGGTCGATAAAGTTTTGTGGGAAAAATCAGGGCATTGGGATAATTTCCACGAAAATATGTTTCTTACCGAAACAGAGCATCGCGAATATGCCGTGAAGCCGATGAACTGCCCGTGTCATATACAAATTTATAACCAGGGTTTAAAAAGCTACCGCGATTTGCCTTTGCGTTATGCTGAATTTGGCAATTGTCATCGCTGTGAACCGTCGGGTGCGTTGCATGGTTTATTACGCGTGCGTAATTTTGTGCAAGATGACGGGCATATTTTTTGTACCGAAAATCAAATTCAGTCTGAAGTCGCTCATTTACTTGTGCTGGTCCAATCGGTGTATGCCGATTTTGGTTTTGCGGATATGACGTATCGGTTAGCACGTCGACCTGAAAAGCGCGTCGGTAGTGACGAGGTATGGGATAAAGCAGAAAAGGCATTATCTGACGCGATGAAAGAGCAAGGACTTGCCTGGGAAGATGCTCCGGGCGAAGGTGCTTTTTATGGTCCTAAAATTGAATGTTCTTTGACGGATTCTTTGGGGCGCGTTTGGCAGTGTGGAACCTTCCAAGTTGATTTTTCGATGCCAGAACGACTCGATGCACAGTATATTGCAGAAGACGGCAGTAAAAAAACGCCCGTGATGTTACATCGTGCGATTTTAGGATCGTTTGAGCGATTCATGGGGGTGTTAATCGAGCATTACGCCGGAAAGCTCCCGCTGTGGTTGGCTCCTGTGCAGGTCGCGGTGATTACGGTGAGCGAAAAGCAGCATGATTTTGCTGAAAAAATGTATCAAATTTTGCAAAAAAATCACATTCGTGCAAAATTTGACTTGAGAAATGAGAAGATAGGCTTTAAAATCCGCGAACATACTTTACAAAAGGTTCCCTATTTCTTAATCATAGGTGATAAAGAAGTCGCGGAAAACTTAGTCAGCGTTCGTTCGCATGATGGCACCGATTTTGGCCAGATGACGATGGATGCTTTTAATTTGAAGTTAAAACATGAGATTGACGCGAAAGGTCGTGTCGAATCAATTGGAGGATAAAACCATTAGTGCACCAGTCAAGCGTGAGGGTGATCGCGCCCGAATCAATGAGCAAATTAGAGTCCCTGAAGTTCGTTTAATCGATGCTGAGGGAGAGCAAGCCGGTATTGTATCTGTACGAGCCGCGTTACACGCAGCCGAAGAGAGCGGCCTTGATCTTGTCGAAATTTCGCCAACAGCTCAACCGCCCGTCTGTCGCATTATGGATTATGGTAAGTTTTTGTTTGAAGCCAGCAAGCGACAAGCTGAGGCACGCAAAAAACAAAAGCATATCCAAATAAAAGAAGTCAAGTTTCGTCCGGCAACGGAAGAAGGAGATTATCAGGTCAAGCTACGCAACCTGACACGTTTCCTTGAACATGGTGACAAAGTCAAAGTTACGCTTCGTTTTCGAGGACGTGAAATGGCTCACCAAGAGCTTGGTATGAAAATTCTCGAGCGCGTGAAGCAAGACACAGCTGAGTTTGCTGTGGTTGAGCAGCATGCAAAACGAGAAGGTCGCCAATTGCTTATGGTGTTGTCGCCTAAAAAAAGCTAGGTTGTTTGTTTTGTTTAATTAACGAATTAAGCCAGACACCAATCAATTTAATTGATTTAATGCGGAGTTACATAAGTTATGCCAAAGTTAAAGACACATCGCGGAGCAGCTAAACGCTTCCGTAAGATGGCCAGTGGGGCGATTAAACGCCGAGGGGCTAATCGAAATCATATTCTCACCAAACACACCAGCAAGAAAAAACGTGATGCACGTGTAGAAGCGCGCACATTGAAGCCTTGTGATGCTCGCTTGGCGAAACGTATGTTGCACGGTAGTTAGGAGAGGAATAAATTATGCCAAGAGTAAAACGCGGTGTGACAGCAAAAGCACGTCACAAAAAAGTCTTAGAACAAGCCAAAGGTTATTACGGCGCACGCAGTCGTGTGTATCGTGTAGCAAAACAAGCGGTGATTAAAGCCGGTCAATATGCTTATCGTGACCGTCGTCAGAAAAAACGACAGTTCCGTGCATTGTGGATCACACGTATTAATGCCGAAGCTCGTGTAAGCGGTCTTTCGTACAGTCGTTTGATTGACGGTTTGAAAAAAGCTGAAATTGAGCTGGACCGTAAAGTACTGGCTGATATGGCCGTTCGCGACAAACAAGCGTTTGCAGCGATTGCACAACAAGCCAAAGCAGCACTGGGTTTATAAGTTAATCCCAATGTTTCGTGAAAGGGGCCATTTTGCCATGTGCAAGGACTGGCCCCTTTTTTGTTTCTGACGCATGGACCAAATTCGCATGCTTGATAAAATTAATGTATTACAACAAGACGCCGTGCAAGCTATTGCCGCGGCTCCTAATCTTGATGCACTGGATGTCATACGTGTTGATTTTCTTGGAAAAAAAGGCAAGCTCACGGATATTCTAAAAGGTGTGTCTTCGCTTCCCGTCGCTGAAAAACCACGTGTAGGGCAAGCGGTCAATCAAGCTAAACGCGCGATTCAAGCGATTTTAGACGAAAAAAATGAGCAGCTGAAAGATGAGCAGTTGCAGGCTAAACTTGTGAGTGAACAGCTTGATGTGACGTTGCCAGGTCGGCAGCGAGAAAGCGGTAGCGTGCATCCTGTCACGCAAGTTCGCGATCGTATTATTGACTACTTTAGTAAACTCGGGTTTGATGTGGTGGATGGCCCTGAAATAGAAACCGATACTTATAATTTTGAAGCACTTAATATTCCTTCGCATCACCCAGCACGTGCGATGCATGATACGTTTTATTTTGGTGATGGTACGTTATTACGCACGCATACTTCACCTGTCCAAATTCGCGCAATGCAAGAAGCTGATGCAACACCACCGTTTCGTTTGATAGCTCCAGGGCGTGTTTATCGCCGAGATTCTGATGTCACGCATACACCCATGTTCCATCAGGTCGAAGGGTTGTTTATTGGCCAAGATGTCACGTTGGCCGGTTTAAAAGGCGTGCTGCAAGACTTTTTTACGTTCTTTTTTGAAGGGCCTTGCAAGGTACGTTTTAGACCGTCTTATTTTCCATTCACCGAACCCTCCGCTGAGGTTGATGTCAGTTGCACGCCATGTAAAGGCCAAGGCTGTAGAGCCTGTGGTTTTACGGGTTGGCTTGAAGTTTTAGGCTGTGGCATGGTTCATCCGCATGTTTTAAAATCAGTTGGATTATCCCCCGAAACCCATCAAGGTTGGGCGTTTGGTATGGGGATTGATCGCTTAGCGATGCTTTATTTTGGCATCACTGATTTGCGTATGATGTTCGAGAATGATTTAAATTTTTTAAACCAGTTTTAAGTTTTAGGATACTCCAATGAAAGTGAGCGAATCCTGGCTACGTGAATGGGTCAATGCCCCCGTCGCGGGAGCTGAATTAGCAGCGCAGTTAACCATGGCCGGACTTGAGGTGGACGAGGTGAGTCCTGTCTCAGGTGATTTTAAGCAGGTTGTCGTGGGTTTTGTGCGTGCAGCACGCCCTCACCCACAGGCTAATAAACTTACGATTTGTGAGGTGGATGCAGGGCTTAACGCTCCGCTTCAAATTGTATGTGGTGCATCCAACGTACGGGCCGATCTGAAAGTCGCCGTTGCAATCCCAGGTGCATTATTGCCGGGTGATATATCTATTCAGAAAACCGAATTACGTGGTGAGCTTTCAGAAGGCATGATTTGCTCATCGGTTGAGTTAGGGCTTGAAGCCAATTCAGAGGGTATTTTAGAGCTTCCCGATGATGCGCCTGTTGGCGAAGCCATTGAGACCTATTTGCAATTAGATGATCAGGTCTTAACGGTTGAACTCACACCTAATCGCGCGGATTGTTTTAGTATGCGCGGTATTGCTCGCGAAGTTGCGGCGCTCAATCAATGCGCGCTCAAGACGCCCGAAGTTGCGGTACAGAACCCAAGCATTGATGAAGTATGTTCAGTGAAGATTCAAGCAGAAGCAAACGATGCATGTCAGGGTTATGCTGTGCGCTTAATTCGTGGTGTAAATAGTTCGGCGGTCACGCCACTTTGGATGAAAGAGCGCTTGCGTCGTGCAGGCATTCGGCCTCTGCGTCCGGTGGTTGATGTGACGCAATATGTCATGCTTGAATTCGGTCAGCCCATGCATGCGTTTGATGCACAGAAAATTTCGGGACAGATTCAGGTTCGTATGAGTGAATCTGGTGAAAAACTTAAGTTGTTAGATGGCCAAGAAATCACACTTGAAGCCGGTGTATTATTGATTGCTGATGAGCATAAGCCGCTAGCTATGGCCGGCATCATGGGCGGCTTAGATAGCTCGGTTGATGAGCATACGACAGATGTGGTGTTAGAAAGTGCTTATTTTACGCCAAAATTAATTGCAGGTGTTGCGCGAACCTATGGTCTGTGCACAGATGCCTCCCAGCGGTATGAGCGTGGGGTAGACCCGGCTTTGCATCCTTTGATGCTTGAGCGTGCAACGGGCTTATTGCTCGAAATATCAGGCGGCAACGCCGGGCCTGTGACCTGGGTGCATGCTAAAAATTATATGTCGACACCGTCTATTGCATTTAATCCAACGCGAGTTCAAGGCTTAACAGGCTTGGTTGTGCCTAAGTCGCGTATGAAAACCATGCTCGAAGCGCTCGGCATGACAGTGGATGCGACAAATGCTTTATGGCACGTTACCGTACCGTCATATCGTTTTGATTTGCATTTAGATGTTGATTTAGTAGAAGAAATTGCACGCTTGTATGGTTATGACCACCTTGAGCCTGAGCCAACGGTGGGTACATTACAAGCGGGCACGTTAAGCCCGTTTCATCGTCAAAGTCGTGCGGTCTCACGTGCGTTAAGTGCGCGTGGTTATCACGAGGTGATTACGTACAGCTTTATTGATCCAGCCGTGCAAGAAGCTTTTTATCCTGATGCGGTCACAAAGACTCTGGTTAATCCACTTTCCTCTGAGCTTTCGGCTATGCGTGTTGGGCTTTGGCCGGGTTTAATCTCTGCGTTATTGCGTAATGTTTCTCGCCAGCAGGGCGCTATGAAATGTTTCGAAACCGGCGTTGTGTTTGATATGCAGGGTGAGAAGCTTGAAGAGCGCGCGATGCTTGCAGGATTGATGACCGGCGAGACAGGAGCACTCAATTGGGCTGAATCCACACGTGATTATGATTTTTATGATCTCAAAGGTACTGTTGAAGCGTTATGTGCTGATCTTACGTTTGTTCCTGAAGCCTTGAGTGCTCTGCATCCTGGGAAATCTGCACGTATTATGATGGGAAAACGTGCCGTTGGTTGGATGGGTGCCTTGCATCCGGCATTGGCCGATGTCTTGGGTTTAGATACAGAAGTGTTGTTATTTGAAATCAAACTTGATGCGTTTGAAGTAACACGACCCGCTTTGTATCGCGCGATTTCAAAATATCCGCAGGTGCAACGTGATTTATCTTTGTTGGTGGATAGCGCGGTATCTGCGTCTCAAATTGAAGCCGTTGTTCGCTCGAAAAGCGCTGAGTTATTAAAAGCCTTTCATGTGTTTGATCACTACACTGGCGCGTCGATTCCTGACGGCAAAAAAAGCTTAGGGGTTGCTTTGATTCTTCAAGATGAGCGTCGAACCTTGACCGACCAAGACGTAACACCCTTGATGGATAGCGTGATGGCAGCGCTGGAACACGAGCTTGGTGTTCACGTACGAGACGGTGTGTGATGACGACGCCATTTTACTCGCATCATGTTTTTATATGCGCTAACCAAAAAGCCCCCGGAAAAACCTGCTGTGCCAACACAGGTGGGGAGCCTTTTTTTGATTACATGAAGTCACGTTTGGCTGCATTGAATTTGCATGGTCCGGGTAAAGTGCGGATGACGCAATCGGGTTGCTTAGGGCGCTGTAAACTCGGCCCAGGTCTTGTGATTTATCCTGATAATACGTGGTATAGCTATGCATCTTATGCTGATATTGATGAAATTATTCAAACCCATCTCATCGATGGTCGTGTTGTTGAGCGTTTATTGATGACGTGAATTTACCCTGATGGGGATGGCATGTTATTTGGTAGTTCATCATTTGGCCTTTGTTCTTTATTTTGGGTGTGAAATTTTTTAAATTTACAGGTGTTAATTGCGTCATTTTGGATTTAATGGCGCCGATTTGTTTTTTTTATGGTGTCGTGTGTGGTACAATTCAACCTATCTTATCTTGCGTTTTATAGGGCAATCGATGCCAATACTTACACCACAACAAGAACTTAATTTGAGCGTGACTAAATTTGAACAATTGCTCAAAGAAATTAGACCAATATTTTTTAAGGCACTTATATTTTCTCAGGAACATAATCAGGAAAAAAGCGCCCATCATAACGGTTTTTTTATGGAAGCTGTGGCTAAGTTAAGGCCTCAACTGACATTTACCCGTCAAGAAAGTCGGAATCAACGTGAGTTATTGAAAAATCTATTAGAACTGAAACTTGCAATTGAATCTGAGCATCCCGATCATGACGTATTCAATACGCCGATTAGAACCAATATGGATACGGTCGGTGGTATGTTAATTAACACGGTAATCGACAAACAGATGGTTACTGCGCAGTACGCCATGGACGTCCTTATGCCAAAAATACTATTGCTTCAATATATCGATACCTTATTGCTGCCCGTGTTACATAAATTGAAGGATCTCGAAAAGAAAGTAGAAGCGGAACCTTGGAATCAAAAGGATAAGAAATATGCAAGAGCTTACACTGTTGTTCTTGAAATCGTAAAAGCAGCTGATGATGCGCGTAAGCTGTTGGTTGGTTCAGATGATATCGAAGCATCATTACAAGCAATTCAAAGCAGCCTTTCAGCGGTTTATACAGAAAATAATCTAGCTATTCTTGCGGAGCATCGAGATAACGCAACGCTGAATGCAGCATTGGATATGCTGAATCAATGCATAGGCTATGTGATGATGGTGCTCACATACCCTAATCGATATTTGGATGATTCTGGAACACAGGCTTACGTAGATGGTTGGTTTAAGCCGCGCTCAACACAATCGCTTCATATCTTAAGTTTATTCAAAGAAAAAATCGAAGATCCTTTGATGCGAGCAGAAGCTGGATTAACGATGCCGCCTGTTTTAGGCTAAATCAATCGGATCGACATCCATTGCCCACCGCACACCATTTTGTTTGGCGTGCGATGGATAGGTATGCTGAATAAATGCTAATGCTTGATGAAGTTGTGCGCGTGAGGCTGATTTTAGCAGCAATTGCATATGATATTCGGTGGCCTTGCGTGCAAGTGGGGCGGGAGCCGGGCCTAAAATCATGATGTTGATGTGTGCGAGTTGATTTTTAACCATCGCTAAAAAATGCCTGACACTGCCTTCATTTTTTCCTGATGCACGAAGTAAGGCTAAGTAATGATAAGGCGGCCAGGCTGCTTGCTCTCGAAGGGGTAATAAAGCATCCGTAAAGGCTGAGTAGCCGTTTTGAATCAAGCGATTGAGCAGTGCGTTATCTGGAAAGTGCGTTTGAATCAAAACTTCACCTGGAAGCTCGGCGCGCCCCGCACGACCTGAAACTTGTGTAATCAGCTGGCCTAGGCGTTCGAGGGCCCTAAAATCTTGGTTATAAAATCCTGCATCGGTATCTAAAATAACCACCAGGGTTAGTTTGGGAAAATGATGCCCTTTGGCAAGCATCTGTGTGCCGATAAGAATTTGAGACTGACCCGACTCAATTTTAGCTAAAATCGCGAGCAGGTGTTTGTTTTGTCGAATTTCATCACGATCAATACGATCCACTTGGGCATCAGGAAAATATTTACTTAAATATTCGTGTACGCGCTGCGTACCCGAACCCACAGGAACCAAATCTTTACTTTTGCAGGTGTCACAATACACCGGCACAGGAATTTTTAAACCGCAGTGATGACAAATCAAGCGGTTGCTTTGACGATGAAGGGTGAGATGACTATCACACGCTTTACAGTCCGCCATCCAGCCACATTCATGGCAAAGCAGGACCGGGGAGAATCCGCGACGATTAATAAACACCAAAGCTTGATTACCTTGGTCCACATGCTTTTTTATTGCTTTTAACGTCGGCTCAGCTAAACCATGGGTTAATTTTTGTTGACGTAAATCAATGATGTTATAACGAAGCGCGGTTTGGCTTTCGGCTTTTTGGGTGAGTGTTAGGCGTGTGTATTTTTTGAGTTGGCAGTTATGTAAGCTTTCGAGGCTTGGGGTGGCGGAACCCAAAATAATAGGAACCTTGTGTTGATGCGCACGGATTAAAGCTGCGTCACGTGCGGAATAACGCACGCCATCTTGTTGTTTGAGTGAGGCGTCGTGCTCTTCATCAATAATAATGAGCCCTAAATCAGGCATGGGTGTAAATAACGCAGTACGTGTCCCGATGACAATTTTGGCGACACCGGTACGTGCAAGCTCCCAAGCCTCGGCTCGCTTCTTATCAGATACATGAGAGTGAATCATCACGATAAGATCACGAAAGCGTCCTTCAAAGCGTGTAAAAAGCTGAGGTGTTAAGCCGATTTCAGGGACTAAAATTAAGACTTGCTGGTTGTTGGCGAGTACGCGCGCCGCAAGCTGAAGGTACACTTCGGTTTTACCGCTACCGGTAACACCATGTAACACAAAAGCATGGTAATGATTTAAAGCCAGGCCTAAAGCTTCAAGTGCAACGGTTTGCTCTTGATTTAATATAAGTGGCGCGCTCGGCGGTTTTGTATTTATTTTAGGTAATTTAGGCTCAATGATTTGCCCCGCTCGAATTTTTTTTGGGAGTGCGATGGCCAGCACTTCAGACAGGGGAGCATGATAATAGCGGTTGATCCAGCGACATAGCTTGAGAAAATCGTCAGAGAGTAACGGTGTTGTATCAATCACTTCGGTGATGGATTTAAGCTTGCGTTTGGCATCTTCAGCGGTACCTAGGCCGACAACCACACCCAGTTTTTGCGTGTTTCTAAACGACACCCACACACGAGCGCCTATAGGGGCGGGCGTGTCTGGGAGAGCTAGGTAGTCGAAGTAATCCCGCTTGGTGTTAGGAATGCAAACATGTAGAACCGTCACTTGTCGTGTCGTTCCCAGGTATGGCTTGCTGATTGTCCAGGCGCAGAAAAAACTTTAACAACTAACTTATCGATATAATGATTATCGAGTGCTGCCGTATCTTGAGTCAGCTCTTGTACAAACCAACGGGAGAGTTCTTCAATGGTAATGTTCGTGAGCGGCATCAACGTGACGTCTTCTTTTAAGAACGGCATTGTTTTGTGATTAAATTTAAAATAGTAATATTCATCATTTTCTGAAAATTCTAAATAAGGCGAGTGCATGGGCATTAAGAACGTTTGGTGAAGTTGTTTGCATAACACCAGAATTTTTTCTTTGTAATAACGGTAATCAAACGTTAGACCGTTTTTTTCGATATGGGTGCTGAGCGCAAGCGCGACATCATAACGATGTCCATGAAGAGGCTCGCGATCGGTAGCTGAGAATATCGTGGTGTGACCCGCCGAAAAATTCATGGAGGGTTTCTGGAGTTCTACGGTCGTTTTGTATCGGATCATAAGCTCGCTCGTTTATCGTGTAGTTGAAAGCCGGTTAGGCCAAAATCAAGCTGTTTGGTGAGTGCAATCACTTTAAATAATTCACCCATTTCATGCGGTTGCAGGAGTTGTTTTACGGCTTGTTGCTGTTTGATTTGGTTCAGATCATCTAGCTTATTCAGCGCATTCTCTTGCAGTAAGCTTAACAAACCGTTCGCGAGTAAGAAAGAGGCTTGATTGGTATAACCGGATACTTCAAAACCTGCATTTAACGCAGCATCGGCAACGTGGGTAAAATCTACGTGTGCTGTTATATCGTCTTCACCGGGGCGTAATAACGGATTAGGATGTGCTTTGTGTTGATGATGGCACATCAACGTACCTTGAGCACGTGAAGGATGATAATACTCGTGTTCTGGGAACCCGTAATCTATGAGTAAAACTGCGCCTCGCGCAAGCATGGCATGGCAGGCTTCAATCCAACCATCGATCAATAAATTGGCTTCTGAAGCGTAAGGCATCACGTCATGTTTTAACACACGTGCGACGTGAGCTTCTAAGTGTGTATTGGTGCACGGCACAAAATTTTCTATGAGTTTGTTATGCTCATCAAGCGCGATCATGCTTTCAAATATGCCTTGATCTGTTTTTAAAAAGCGATGCACGGGCATCGCATCAAGTACTTCGTTCGCAATCACAACGCCTTCAAACGCTTGTTCGGGCCATGCGGATAGCCATTGGACTCGGTCCGCTAAATGTGGAATTTTGGTTTGAATATTATCTTGCTGTCTGGCTTGCAGCGACGCACTGACTTCGAGAATATGATATGCATCAGGTAGGGCATTTAATTGCTCAAGACGTGTTAAAATATCAATGCATAATTGCCCAGAGCCCGCACCAAATTCGAATATAATCGGCTGGTTTAAATGCGGTAAAACTTGTTCGCATTGCTGCGCGAGTGTGTAGCCGAACAACGGTGTAAGCTCGGGGGCGGTGATGAAATCGCCCGAGGCCCCAAGGGGGGAGCGCGATCGTGTATAATATCCCCAATGAGGTGCATACAGCGCTTGTTGCATAAAATCGACAAACGGTATGGCGCCGTGCTTGTCGAGGTGTGTGCGTAAATGGTCGAAGGGGCTCATGTTATCCCATAACGATGGCTAAAAAGAGGACAATACCGTGAATCGAGACAAGACACAAGATGTTCGGGTGGCATTGGTAACTGGGGCGGCGCGACGTATTGGAGCGGCTATTGCAGAACGCCTGCATCAAGCTGGCTTTAACGTGGTGATTCATTGCCATGATTCTACACAAGAGGCCGATGCGTTAGCTATAAAATTAAATCTTCTTCGCGCAAACAGCGCGTGTGTTCTGGTGGCTGATTTAAGTTTAAAAAACCAGGCGCTTGCCTTGATTAAGCAAGCAATTGATTGGCAAGGGCGTTTGGATGTATTAGTTAATAACGCCTCATGTTTTATTAAAACGTCTGTGGGAGATGTTGATGAGGTTGTTTGCGATAAGCTTTGGATTACCAACGTCAAAGCGCCGTTGTGGTTGAGTGAGGCTTCGTATGCAAGCCTGGCCAAGCATCAAGGCTCTATTATAAATATTACGGATATTCATGCCGAAAAGCCTTTGTCAGAGTATGCTGTGTATTCACAAACAAAAGCAGCGCTTAAAATGCAAACGGAAGCGTTGGCTCGCGAATATGCACCTAACATACGTGTGAATGCGGTGGCGCCTGGAGCGATTGCATGGCCCGAAGGCGAGAATGCATTAAGCCCTGACATGCAGGCGAATATTATTTCAAAAACATTATTAAAAAAACATGGCGAGCCAAAGTGGATTGCTGAGGCAGTGTTGAGTTTAGTTTTAAACGAATTTATAACCGGCCAAACACTACGGGTGGATGGCGGACGGAGTTTAAATTAATTGAGATAGGAATGTTTTGATAGGTACAATATGTATTTTATCTAAAGTAAATAAATCCATATCGATGTAGTCCATATCGAATGCGAGTTGGAATGCATGGGGCGCATTTAATTGCTCTTGAAAAAATCTTAGATTATCACTGAGGGGTTGCTTCGCGCTGGATTTTACTTCGGCTAAAAACCAAGGTTTATTTTCTTTCGTTACTAAAAAATCAACTTCTCGTTTATCTTTGTTTCTTAAATAAAACAAACCAAAATTACCTTGACCTGTATTATTCCAATAATATATAGCTTTCAATAAATGCAATGCAACCAGGTTTTCTACCATAGAGCCTTTGTCCGTGCATAATGACCAGTCATACAGGTAGGTTTTGGGAGCTTTTAAAATTGATCGATGAATATTGGTAGACCAAGGATAAATATTAAAACAAAAGTAAGTGTTTTCTAATAGTGTAAACCAGTTTCTCACGGTTGTTTCTGATACCCTGATTTTTACTGCTAAATTAGAGTAATTTGTTTGGCTACCGGTTTGGTGCGTTATAAGTTGTCCTAATAATTCTAATTGATCGATGTTTTGAATGTTTGCATAATCTCTTATTTCCTCTCTAAATAATTGTGAACGGCGTGACGTTTGCCAGAGCGTTGTAAATTCATCGTCATTTTTTAGGTAAGGCTCGGGATATCCGCCTCGTTGGATCAATGTTTGCCAAGCTTTTTGATTTAATTCGCTTTGCGGGTGGATTAAAATTTTTTGATAGGGATGTTGTAATAACTCATACACGGATAGGGGGAAAATTTGATAATTAAAATACCTCCCCATCAGGCTATCACCACCTTTGTTATAGACATCAAGTTTGGCTGAGCCTGTAACAATAATCGTTAGTTTTTCTTTGTATTGGTCATAAAAGCCTTTAATAAAGTTTTTCCAGTGTTTAAATTTATGGATTTCATCAAAGATAATACAGGGCTTTGTTTTTGTTAATATGTTTAATAGGTTGTTTTCTATGTAGTTGAAAATATCACCCAAGATAATTTCTCGATGAATAATGTTATCCCAATTTAAATAACTCTGCTCGTTGGTTTGAAAGGTTTTAGCAAGGGTCGTTTTTCCGACTTGTCGAGAGCCAGAAATAAAAATCATTTGAGAATATTTATCGATATGATTTTGTATTATTTTCTCATAAAATCGTCTAATCATTAGCTTTGTTTGAATTGGTCGCGACTAATTCAAAGTCTAATGCTTTTTTGACGGTTATTCAAGTGTAAGCGAGAACACCCTGTATGCACGGCGCTTCCTCGAAATACCCATGTTGCATTATTGGATTTAGAGTGCAATTTCATGGGTTGTGAGGGTGCTGTCGAGCTTGCTTACAACGAAGTCATCAGGCAAAGAAGATGAGCCGCGGCTAAACGACAGCGTGTGGGTTAATCTCATTCGGGCTGATTTCTTTTCTGTTCCGTGTCTGTTGGGTGTAAATCTTCCTGCAGTTGTTTCAGCTCGAGGTGGTCATGATAGAGTTTGTCAATGACTTCATACAGACCACTTGCTTCGACAATAAGCGTTTGAAAGTCCTTATTTTCAAGGTATCTTGGATGAGCGCGCGACATCGTTGCAGATAATGGCTCGAGGTTTGCTTCGGTAGGTTCGCCAAGAAAGGTGGTTAAGGCCTTGGCTATGGGGGCGATATCTTTTTCTAAACGTGGCGCTTTAGAAAAAAACGTTGTTATATGTGTTGTGCAATAGGGTTCGAGTTTTTTCTGAATGACCAACGCCAGTTCTTTTAGATGAGATCGATCATCTAATGCTTGCTGTAAAGCTCCGTGTAATTGTGTTGTTTGCTCTTCCAGCTCCAAGGATTTAACAAGTAACGCTGTGATTGTGTCAAAAATAGGGATCGCTTCTGCTTGCTGCGAGGTTAGTTTTGTTAATTTTCGCTCGATGCCAAAGAATTGACGAAATAAATTATAGATGGGTTTCCATGCACGGAAACATCCTGTTTTGTTTTGTTTTCTTTCAATGCGTGTATTTAAGTCCTCGAATTTTTTTTCGAGTGCTTCAATATCTTGTTTTGCATAGGAAGGGGCTGGCTCTTTTTTAGGCGATGAATCCTGTGCAAGCACGGCTTTTGCTTGATCCCAGGCCTGATTAATGCTCGTTTCGAGGTTGTCCATCTCATCTTTTGTCTGGGCGAGCTTTGCGGTGATGGCATCGGCAGTACGGTCAAAACGCGAGGGCACGGTCTTTGTTTGTAACTGACGGGTGAATTTTTTTCGACTGGATTGAGCTGCTTGAAGAGCAGTTTGTGCGCGGTTTAAGGCAACGATCGCTTCTTGCTCTTTTGGCGATGTAGGTGCTTTAAGTTGATCAATATGAGTTTTAGTTTTTGTTATTTCTGCTTGTTTTTGTTTCATATCACTTTCATATTTTGAACAGATTTCGTTGATTTCCGTTCGACGTTGATATTTTTCTTTATACTCTCTCGATGAGGGACTTAATGCATTCAAGGCCGTGACAATAATCGCTTCTTTTTCAAGGATTTCGTGTAAATTTATTTCTACAGCATGTTGTGCTTGCAATAAATCACTCAGTTTTTTTTCTAAAACGGACAATTCATGTTGTTGTGACGCTTGATGTCTTAAACGTATCAAGTCTAAAGTTTCTTGTGCGCTATCAACATCTTTTTTCAAATTAGCAAGATAGTTTTTGTCTTGGATACTCATACCAAACCTCACTGAATAGGTTGAACATTGATCTTAATGTTACTTTAGGCATCAATGAGGCTGGTATCAAGTTAATCGGGTGGTTATTTTTTTTAGAGCGGCGTTGCAACACCTTGTGCAATTTTACCGAATGATAAAATGCGCGAAATCCGGTGGTTGGCTGTTAAATATAGCGTACCAGTTTCGTTCCCCATACCGAGTGCTGGGAAGAGTTGAAGGGCATTCAATTCGGTTCCAAGCGTGTAACTGTCCATACCTATCGCGTACAGGCGACTGTAGCTGTTAAAGCGCTCAGACCAATGACGGTGTCCCATGTTGGGGTGGGATAGCACCCAAGGCATGTCACAAAAGGTGATGCCGTTTAAATCACGATCTGCTACGGTATTCTCTGTGCCTGCGTATACGCTAGACGTCGCATAAACAGGGACTTTCCCAGCATAATAATACCTAAGTAACGGCATGATTTGACGTGCTTGAGACGGGGAGGCGAGTAAAAAAATCATATCAAAATCTTCGCGACGCAGCGGTGTGCGTTCGAGATCGGGATCTTTGGCCAAAGCTTTGAGTTGTTCTTTTCGTTCTTTGTCCGATACGGCTTGTAATAATTCACGAATGGATTCGTTGAGGTTTGCTTTGTTGTTTGGGTCAAAACGAAGGGTATCCACGATTTGTCCACGCAGCCCGCGCCATTCACGGGAGAATGCGCTCAGTGTTTTATTTCCCCAGGTGTCTGTTGGCGCAATCACTAATGTACGTGAAAAACCGGCTTGACGCGCTTTACTGGCTACTTGACGTGCTTCGTTCGGAGGTGAGATCCCAAACTGGAATGCATGGTCTTGTGTGTGTGTAGGCACGTTGTTGAGCAACAGCGTTGGAACGGGGTGTGACATGGATGCAACGGCTTGAACATCGGGTTTGGATAGCGGTCCAATCACATAGTCAGCGCCCGCTGTAATGGCTTGATGATAAGCTTTCGTAGCACCTAAACGATGGGTGTCATATAAATGCACGGTTGTAGACGCTGCTGAGTCATGTTCTCGGAAGGCGGCCATGAAGCCATCTTGAACCGCGTGTCCTGGGCCTGATAAGGGGCCTGAAAGCGGTAGGATTAAGGCGATATGTTTGGGTTTGTTATACAAACGTCCTTGCATGCTATCGAGCGAGGAGGGTAGTAAACTACGTGCCGGATGATAGGGATATTCTTGTTGCCATTGCTTAAGCTTTTTAAGCATTTTATCGGGATACGCCGAGTCTTGTCGTGCGATAAGTGCAAGCTCCATCCAGCCGCGTAATTCAGAAGCCGAGGGTGTTTCTATCACAAGCGTGTTGAGTTCGGCAATCGAGAGGTTGGTGAGTGTGACCCATAGAACACGACGATTATTGGCGCGTGAAGCTTCATCAGGGAGAATTTTATCTAATTTAATGCGTTCGTTGATGGATTCCAGTGATTTGCCTAAGGCTTTGTAGGCGTCGGCCAAGTGCTCATGGAACTGCGCTTGTTCATACAGCGGGAGTTGGTCTGCGTGACGAACCATCGCGAGGCGGTTAAGTGCTGTGCGTGGACGTTTGCGTAATAAGTCGATTTTAGCAAGGAGTAGATTTTTTTTGTCAGTTTGAATCGAAGACGCTGGTTTGATTTGTGCTAGAATAGTGTTTGCATCTTGCCAGCGGCCTTCGTCGACCCAACGACCAGCTGCAAGCAGGAGAAGCGCTTGTTTTTCTTCGCCGATATGGTTGTTAGCAAGCGCAATGTAGGCCTCGGCTGGCATGGTATAAGGACTACCCAGTGGCCGACCACCCAGTTGATTGGGATTGATTGTGGTGCATTGTACGAGCAAGCCAAAACAAGCTATAACTAGAGAAAATTTAAGATATTGAAGATAATTTAATTGCGCGCGCATGAGCGTGTAACCTTTCGGACACAGACGTATCAGGATAAACCATGACGCATTTAACCGCAAGCACCGCCGGCACGCTCTACGTGGTAGCGACCCCCATAGGCAATCGAGACGACATTACATTACGCGCACTTGAGGTTTTAAAGCATGTGGATTGTATTGCTGCTGAAGATACGCGACATTCACGACCTTTTTTGACGGGTTTAGGTATTCAAAAACCTTTGATCTCGTTGCATGCCCATAACGAGTCAACTGAAAGCACGCGTTTAGTTGAGCTACTCAAGCAAGGCCAAAATATTGCGCTTATTAGTGATGCAGGTACGCCTCTAATTCGCGACCCGGGTTATCCTTTGGTGAAACACGCGCGCGAACAAGGCATCTGTGTGGTACCCATTCCTGGGGCATGCGCTTTGATTGCGGCCTTGTCGGCGGCCGGTGTTCCTACGGATATCTTTACGTTTGCAGGTTTTTTGCCGGCCACCATGGCCGCGCGTCGTACGGTACTCGAGGGGTTTAAAACGGCGTTACAACATACGGTTGTGTTTTATGAGTCAACGCATCGCTTGCAAGCGTGTCTTGATGATATGCTTGAAGTGTTGGGTGATGCATGTGAAATCGTATTAGCCAAAGAGCTAACGAAAACGTTTGAGACGTTTGTTACAGGCAGTATTCCTGAGATTCAAGCTTGGATTCTAGAAGATATTTCACGTAAAAAAGGTGAATTTGTTGTGATTTTACCGCCGCGTGTTTGTTTTGAACAAGCAGGTGAGCATGATGCATGCTTAGAGGTGTTGTTAGCTGAACTTCCGGTGAAGCAAGCGGTGAAGTTGGCTGTAAAATTAACCGGCGCGAATCGAAATTTTTTGTATCCGCGCGCGCTTGAATTACAAAAAAATATAGATGACAAGCCAGAGCAATGACGTGCAAAGATACGCTTTGTTGGCTTTACTTAATAATCCAACGTCCAGTTTGTTTTACGTTATCGTGCATAGCATCAGGCGCTAAATCAATTTCACCAGGCCAGGTTACCGCTCCATGCTCAAGATGTGCTTGATTAAAGAGATCTTGGTCTTGGAGTGATTTAAAAACACCAGCTTTGGCACTTTTGATCAGGTGATGCATGTCAACAAAGCCATGTGTTCCATCATTAAACTCAACTTCAAGTTCATAATTCGGAAGAGGCTTCACTTTTTTCAATCTCCAAGGAGCACAAGTGACTACTCGAGGGGAGATATTTTCTTTAGCGATTGATTTGTTTCGCATAATATCCAATCCTCCTGTAATTCTTTGCGATGCAAAGAGGCCCATTCTAATACTAAGGCCAACGCTCTGCGTGGCATGGTTCCTTTCATGACCTCAAGGGTACGAATATCAATAAGCACTTCATATTCCGCATATAGCGCATGAAAATGAGGTGGTGCATGATCACCCCAGAACATCTGAATGAGTATGCCATAGAATGTGCTAATGGTTGGCATTTATTTATCCTTAAATTTGTAAAACTCATCTTACGATTAGAAACTAAGGTAATATTATTGGTATGTAATGTTTTTGGCAACCCAATTCAACCTAGTAACTTATGGGATGAACTTATAGAAACATGAGAGATACTCGACTTTAGGCATGTAAGCGGCTAAAGTCGAAATGAAATAAGCTCTTAATGGTAACTAAACGCCGGATGGATGGTGCATGTTCCGCGCGCTTGAATTACATAAAAATATTATATAGGAGGCTGATGAGGCATGAGGATGCGTTGGCGTGTATTGGTTGTGATTGGCCTCATGAGTTCGTATGCATTTGCAGATTTAGACGGCGTCGTCACGCAAGATGATTATGCACGTTGGCCACATGCTGAAATACCTTATATTATCGATGAAGCCTTACCGCAAGCAAATCGCATAGCACTTGTCGAAGCCATGGCTTTGTGGCAAAACGAGACGTTGGTTCGTTTCGTTGAAATAACCCCACAAAATCAGATGCTCTATGCGGATTATGCACGATTTAAACCGGGACCAGGAAAAACATGTGACTCGTTTGTCGGGCGGCAGGGGGGGGAGCAGGCTGTTTTGCTTGCGCCGCGTTGCCATACCATGTTGAGTGCGCATGAGCTTGGGCATTTGATTGGGTTATGGCATGAGCAATCACGACCCGATCGTGACGCGTATGTTGAAATCCTATGGGAAAATATACGCGAAAAGCATTACGCTAATTTTAGTCGACGCGATCGCGAAGGGCGAAATGAGGGGGCGTATGATTATGATTCCATCATGCATTATTCAGGACGAGCGTTTAGCAAAAATGGGCTTCCAACGATTATTCCGCGTGATAAAGATGCCATCATTGGCCAGCGTGATCATTTGAGCAAGGGTGATATTTCAGCCGTTAATACACTTTATTCGATGACAAATTTTAAGGACAGATGAGGTGAGCATGTCAAAAACAACAATTTATTTAGATGATTATCAAGCGCCAAGTTTTCAGCTCGAGACGGTAAATTTAACCGTTGATTTATATGATGATTATGCTTTGGTTAAGAACGAAATGCATTTGGTGCGCGCGCATCCAGGTCCTTTGTGTTTATACGGCGAGGAACTCAAGCTCGAGGCGATTGTGTTAGATGGCCATGCGTTGGATAACGATGCGTATGTTTTTGAGGGTGATAACTTAATATTGAAAAACTGCCCTGACGCGTGTGCATTAACCATCACCACGCGTATTCACCCGAAAGAAAATACAGCGCTTTCGGGTTTGTATCATGCAGATAATATTTTTTGCACGCAATGTGAAGCTGAAGGCTTTAGACGCATCACGTATTTTCCCGACAGACCCGATGTTTTGGCTGTGTACACCACCCGTATTTCTGCAAATCAAGCTGATTATCCGGTGTTATTATCTAATGGAAACTTGATTGATTCGGGTGTCATCGGAGAGCGACATTGGGCAGTGTGGCACGATCCTTTTAAAAAACCGTCGTATTTATTTGCGTTAGTCGCCGGTAAGCTCGCCTGCGTGAGCGACCAATTTGTGACGATGTCGGGACGTACGATTGATTTACATGTGTATGTTGAGCCAGGCGTTGAAGATCGTTGTGCGCATGCCCTAGCCTCGTTGAAAGCGGCGATGGCGTGGGATGAGCGTGAATACGGTCGTGAATATGATTTGGATGTGTACATGATTGTCGCCATCAATGCCTTTAATATGGGGGCGATGGAAAACAAAGGCTTGAATGTTTTTAATGCTAAATATGTGCTCGCCCGTCCTGATACGGCAACGGATCAAGATTATGCGGGTATCGAAAGCGTGATTGCCCATGAGTATTTTCATAATTGGACAGGCAACCGTGTGACCTGCCGAGATTGGTTTCAGTTGAGCCTTAAAGAAGGTTTAACGGTGTTTCGTGATCAAGAATTTTCACGTGATATGAATTCACGTGATGTAAACCGTATTCAAGATGTTAAATTATTACGCCAAGCACAATTTCCTGAAGACGCGGGGCGTATGGCGCATCCGGTTAGACCGCCTGCGTACCAAGAAATTAATAATTTTTACACCGCAACCATCTATAACAAAGGTGCCGAGGTTATTCGTATGCTTCAAACGCTTTTGAGCCCAGAAGGTTTTCGACGGGGTACGGATCTGTATTTTGAACGGCACGATGGTCAAGCGGTGACGATTGAAGATTTTGTCGCGGCCATGGCTGATGCGAATAACCAAGATTTAACACAATTTTTTAGGTGGTATACCCAAGCAGGCACACCCGAAGTTAAGCTTACCGAGCGCTCTTACCAAGACGGTTGTTTATCTTTAATCTTCACACAAACCTGCCCTAAAACACCGGATAATCCAGATAATCATGTCAAACAGCCTTTTCCTATACCGATTCGTATTGCATTGTTTAATCAAGCCGGTGAGCGCATGCCTGTTGCACAAGATGTGTTGTTACTCGAAAAATTTGAACAGCAATTTAAGTTGGATGGCCTAAGCCAGGAACCAGCACATCTATCTTTATTGCGTGATTTCTCAGCGCCTGTGAATTTAATCTATGAGGCGAGTAATCAAGACTTGCTGGGTTTATTACGTGTTGAAACCGATGGTTTTGCCAAGTGGGATGCGGGGCAACGGGTTGTGCGCGCGGCATTATTGGATGCTTACAACACGCCGTATGTCAGTCATTGGCGTCTTCAAGATGAGGTGATCACGGCTTTCCTGCATGTTCTTCAAGATGAAATGTTAGATCATGCGTTGCGGGCTGAATTGCTTATGCCGCCTAGTTTTGAAGAAGTGGTGAGTGGTTTATCCAACATTGATGTTGAACGTTGGGAAGAAGCACGAGACGCGTATCGCGAGCATTTAGGTACCGCGCTATGGCCTGAAATATCAAACATGTACGCAACACTCGAGCAGGCTGAAGATCATGCCATGCATGCCGAGGCATTTGGTCGACGTCGATTCAAGCACGTGTGTTTATGGTTCATGATGTACGCGAAGCCTGAAGATGCCCTGGCCTTATGCCAAGCACAATTTGAGCAAGCAAAAACCATGACTGACCAAGTCGGTAGTTTGGGTTTACTGATTAATTCACCGGATGAAAGTGTACAAAAGCAGGCAATCACAGAGTTTTATACGCAATGGAAACATGATGCGTTGGTGCTGGATAAATGGTTCGCTCTGCAAGCAAGTGCTGAACATGAAGGCGCATTGATGCGTGTGAAAACCTTGCTTGAACATCCTGATTTTGATTTGAAACAGCCGAACAAAGTGCGCGCGGTGATCGGCGCGTTTTGTCAAAACAATCCACGGCATTTTCATGCAGCTGATGGTAGCGGTTATGTGTTTCTGACGGAGCAATTACTCAAGGTTGATAAGATTAACCCACAAATATCAGCACGTCTTGCAACACCGTTTACGCGTTGGCAGCGGTTAGATGCCGTCAGACAACAGCATATACTTGCGCAGCTGGAGCTTTTAGCTGAAGCTCATTTGTCGGCAGATTTACGAGAAATCGTGACCAAAAGCTTGGCTAAATAGATGCCTGTTGCAAAGCGTTTTATGGTGATGGGTGCGCCGATAGCGCATAGTCTGTCACCGATGATTCATGCGCAGTTTGCAGCACAAACAGGCCGTGATGTGGTGTATGAAACATGCTTATTAGATAGAGTGCATTTTGAGCAGCAAGTACGTGATTTTTTTGCGGCAGGGGGGATGGGGTTAAATATTACCTCCCCTGGCAAAGAGCGCGCCTTCGCTATGGCTGATGTTAAAACACCACGGTGTGCCGTAGCGCGCGCTGCTAACACACTTTGGATGAACCAAGTCGGGCAATTATGCGCCGATAATACCGATGGTGTGGGTTTAGTGCGTGATTTGTATCATCACGGCATCAACCTTGTGAATGCACGTATTTTGGTGCTGGGTGCTGGCGGTGCCGCACGCGGTATTTTACCGGCACTGTTAGATGAGCATCCGAGGTATGTGGCGATAGCCAATCGTACCGCATCACGGGCCGAAGCTTTAATTCAATCACTTGAGTCGACGAAGCTGAGTTATAGGCCGTTGGATGCTGTAACGGGATCGTATGATTTAATTTTAAATGCTACATCTACGTCCCGCGGCTTGTCCGCGGGATCCAGTCTATCGGGTGAACCTTTTTGTTATGACTTAAATTATAATACCTCGGGCAGTACAGCTTTTGTTACGTGGGCAAGCAAGGCTGGTTTTAGGGCTGTCGATGGTTTGGGCATGCTGGTTCAGCAAGCGGCCGAGGCTTTTTATGTGTGGCATGGTGTGCGGCCAGAGACGCGTTATTTATTTTTAAAATTTCGAGCTTGATGCTGGGTGCGTTTATGGTATTTAGTGAGTGCTTTGCCGCTTGCCCGTTTCTCGGAAAGACTGGCAGAATTCAGTATCTCTTCTTGACGTAACTTGAGGTAATTGGTTAAGCGACGTTGATCTAAATCACCGGATTCAATCGCCTGTTGGACCATGCAATTGGGTTCAACCTGATGTTTGCAGTTATTAAAACGGCACTGCGCAGCATAACGTTCGATGTCGGCAAAGGTAACAGAAATGCCGGTTTTACAATCGGCAAGTTGAATTTCTCGTATGCCCGGTGTATCGAGGACTAAGCCGCCCGAGGCGAGCATGATAAGGGAGCGTCGTGTGGTTGTATGACGGCCTTTAGTATCGTTTTCGCGTATGTGCCCGGTACTTTGTCGTTCTTCACCCAGCAGCGAATTAATCAACGTGGATTTACCGACGCCCGATGAGCCTAATACAGCGATGGTGCTGCCTGGCTTGAGCCATGGCGATAAGGTTGATTGGCACGTGGAATCTAAGCAGTTCATGGCGATAACGATGAGGTTTGAGTCCAGTGCTTGAATCTGGGTTATGAACGTTTCAGGTTCGAGCGCTTGGTCTTGTTTGCTCAGAAGAATCACGGCTTCAGCGCCGGACTCATTGACCAAGGCTAGGAAGCGCTCGATACGACTAAGGTTAAACTCTTCGTTCATGGACGAGACAATAAAGGCTGTATCAATATTGGCAGCTATTAATTGAGTTTTAATTTTGCTTCCGGCGGCTTTTCTTGAAAAGCTTGTTTTACGTTCGAGCAGTTGTAAAAACTGCTGTTGGCCATCCAATAAGATCCAATCACCGACAACCATTTCGGGCATACCCGGCATGGTTTCTATGTCGACGGTTTCAGACTCAGTGGTGACGGTGATGGACGTTCTGCATTGCTCAATAATACGTGCAGGCATGCTCTTGGGGCATGTATTGAATGCGCGTTGTTGTTCGAAAAATGGCTGCCAGCCTAAAGCTGTTAATGCAGTGAATGATGTAGGGTTTGAAATTTTAAGCTCCTTTGATCACGTTGATACGTGCGCTTTTGCCTTTGAGCTTACCATGTTTAATAAAGTGATAGGCTTTGTTGAGTTGGTTTTGTTTAATTGCAACGTAGGCGTACAGTGCAGAAATATCAATTTTACCGATATCACTTGCATCTAAGCCCGCATCTTGTGTTAAGGCACCTAAGATGTCGCCTGGGCGGATTTTATCTTTACGTCCTGCTGCGATACTTAATGTGACCATGTCGGGTTTAGGGAGGGTTGTGTGGTGTGAATTTAATTCGCGAACATCACCCCAGGGGATGCTAAAGCCTGTATCTTCTATCGCGCAGAGTCGCTCGGCGTCGTGTGGTGTGGTTAAGCTCAAGGCAATACCTTGGCTGCCTGCACGGCCTGTGCGTCCAATGCGGTGCACATGTACATCATAGTCAAACGCTAAGTCATAATTGATAACCGCGGGAAGGTCTTTGATATCTAAACCTCGAGCGGCGACGTCGGTTGCCACGAGAATAGAGCAGCTTTGGTTCGCGAAGCGAATCATGGCACGATCGCGCGCGGCTTGTTCCATATCACCATGAAGCGCAACGGTGCTAAAACCTTCTTTGTTTAAGCGCGATAATAAGCTTGTGGTTTGGCCTTTGGTGTTGCAAAAAATAAGGGTGGATGTGGGTTGATGCTGGCACAAAAGTTTTTTTAATAATAAAAATTTATCGGCTTGGCTGGAAACTTCATAAAAAAGCTGCGTAATATCTAACGTGGTTTGGGTGTCTCGAATCGTCACGTGTGTAGGCGTGCGCATGAGGTTTTTTGCGAGAGCGCTGATTTCATCGGGGTAGGTTGCTGAAAATAACAGGGTTTGCCGTTTTTTAGGGCAAAAAGAAATCACGCGTCGTATTTCATCTTCAAAACCCATGTCGAGCATGCGATCGGCTTCATCTAGCACCAAGGTTTGCAGATGCTTCAACGATAAAGATTCAGCATCGATATGCTTTTGTACGCGGCCGGGCGTACCAACAATCACATGAGCGCCATGTTTTAAAGAGTCAAGTTGAGGTCTCATAGGAATACCACCGGAAAGATTAAGAATCTTCACGTTTGGAACTAAGCGCGCGAGACGTCGTAACACGTGCCCGACTTGTTCGGCTAATTCACGTGTAGGGCACAGCACCAAAGCTTGAGTTGCATAACGCTCTGTATTTAAGCGATTTAAAAGCGCTAATCCAAAGGCTGCTGTTTTGCCACTACCGGTTTTTGCTTGAGCGATAACATCCAAGCCTTTGAGCATCAGCGGTAAGCTTTCTGCTTGTATTGGCGTCATGTTATCAAAATTTAAAGACGTCAGGTTGGTTAATAACGCGTCTTGCAAGGGGAGCGAGCTAAAGGGAAGGGTATGATTCACGGAGGCCACATTCAGTAGGATGTTCAAAGTGCAGTGATACTAACATCTTTTGGGGTTAAATTGGTTTAATTGGTAAAAATTAAATACATTGTTGTACTTAGGCGTTGAAACCAGTCTTTTTAAAAAAACACTGTAGCCGCAAGAGGCTCAGCTTTATTTTTTAGGGTGGTTCTAGTGGTTACGTAGAGTATTTAACATCACTTGTTCGGTTGCAGACATCATGTCTATATTAAAATCAGGGAGAGGTTCAGTGGATAAAGCAAGATGAACCAATTGTGTGGCGACATCCTCCGTTGCTAAAACAAGACCTGCTGTAATTTTTTCTTGATTGGCGGCGGTCTTATTGCTAATAAACGTGCCTAAATTTGCGTGTGCAATACGATGATTTTCGGTTCGTTCTTGGGCTAGACCACCCATGACGCTTCTGAGCGTTGCTTTTTGAATGCTACTTAACCCGATGTACCAAGGATGTGCATCAGGTGTTTTGGGGTGCACGGTTTCGGCAATGATAGCGCCTGCTGCAATTAAGCTCCCGTTGAATGTTAATTTTTTGTTGGCTTCTATAAGTAAAGTTGACTCCGCCGCTGCAAAAGATTCAAAGATTGCACGCTCTTCAAGTGATGCTTCAGATAATTTTGAGTGCGAATAAGGTGCCGCTGTATGAAATACATGATCAAGTACTGGCAGCCCACTTAGAAAATCCAATGTATCTTCTTGGTGTTTAAATGCGCATTGGAATGTACGATAGTTGATATTATTAGGTATTATAGTTTTGGATGTATGTACTGCCGCATTTAAACTATCTAAGTTTCTTCCGGTAAGAAAGAGCGTGTGAGATAAGTCTGTTGGCAAGTGCTTGATTAGCGCATTGACGACGGTAAGACCTAAACCTCTATTTGCGCCAGTGACTAAAATATTCAATTTAACTCCCTATTTAACTATTTAATTAACACGGAGGTTAGCCGACTCTAAAATCCCGCATGCTGTTTTAAAAATTCTTTTTCTTCATCGGTCGACGTTCTATTTAAAATAGCATTGCGGTGAGGGTAACGGCCAAAGCGTTTTATAATTTCAAGATGCTGCTTTTCAAAATCTAACGTCTGTTCTAACCCAGGTGCTAAAAATAAATTTAAGGCTTGTTGATGTATCGCGAGAGACTCACTATGCATAAACGGCATGTATAAAAAAGAGCGTTCTGAGAGCGATAGCTCTTGATCCAATGAGCGCCGAATCGCTTCTTGGGCTAGGCTGAGCGCCATGCCATCATAAGCAAAGCTTTGAGGTGTGCCACGAAACATATTACGTGAGAACTGGTCGAGAATGATCACTTCAGCCAAGCATCCTCGTGCCGTTGCACGCCAGCCGAATAATTCTCCAGAAGTGGCTTGATGATGAACTATAGAGAATTGCTGTGTTATGAGCTGATCCACTTCAGCATCTTTCTTCCACCATTGCGCCGGTGATAATTGATTAAACCAAAACGTTAAGATGGCTTCAGCTAGCATGATTAGACTCCTGTTAAGTGGGTTTAATCATACCGTAGGTGCTTAAGTCACGCGAATAAATTGACGCAATTTTATCTCGGATGCTCGGCTGAATTGGTTAAAAAAAGGTAAAACTTGACGCGCTGTATATTTGGTCTAATATTGAACATGTAGGCCTGATTTTAGATCTACCGCAAAAGATAATCTTTAAGGAGAATATCATGATCAAGATGTTGAGTTTATCAAAAATGATGATGGGTGTTGCTTCATTAACCTTGAGCGCGGGTGTTTGCGCGGGTTCCGTGCTTGCTCCTGTGACTGATCCATTAGAAGATGTAGCCAATTGGTTTGGAGCGACAACACATGCGGTTGTTGCACCGATTGCTGGTTGGGGTATGGATGACGGTAACAAACCCGATTATATGGTGCATGATAAAGACACACACCAAGTTAAATTCTTAGATGGTGTTGATCAAGGTCGTATGGTCTCTGATGACGGCAATATGCAGTATAAGCATGAATGCTTAAAAGGAGATAAAATTACGAATTTAAACACGAATCGATCTGGTATTATCAAAGGCGTGAAAGATCACGGTACGATGGACGTTATGATGCCTAATGGAAAAATGGTCCGTTATCAGTATGTTAATTATAAAATTAGCCCTTTAAAATAGTGTATGAGTAGCGTGATTAAATAGAGATATTATTAAGATATATAATCGAGGTAACGAAGCAGGCTCTGTGAAGTTCTGCTTCGTTGTTTTAAGCTATACTCAATGCATGATAGGAATATAATAATAGATAGAAGGAGCATCGACCCGATGAAGATTCAAAAAGGTTTTACCATGATCGAGCTTGTTATGGTGATTTTAATTCTCGGTATTCTCGCCGTGGTCGCGATACCTCGCTTTATTGATTTACAAGCCAACGCTCAGCAAGCGGCGGTGGATGGTATGGCGAGCTCGTTTTTGTCGGCAAATATCACGAACCAGGTTGAATGCTCATCGCGGAATCGTGCGATTGTTAAGGCCAAATGCATGAAGGTGTCCAAATGCTCCGATCTTGCAGTTTTAGTTAAGCCGACTTTAATATTAGGGGCTGCCGGTCCGGCAATCGCGGATATGTATAATCTGGCTGTTGATAAAGCTGTGGCCAGGAATGGTCATGAAGTGACATGCACCTTGCAATACAATAAAAAAGGTACGGCGTACACATCAACGTTCCCGGCGACAGGTGCCGCTAATTAAAAAATGCATGAAGATTCGCTTCTTGAGCGAGCGTGTCTTCATAGCCGAGCTCAAGGAGTTCTTGAGCAAATTCTTTTTCAAATAACAGAAAACTGAGTAGATCCCCTGAATGTTCTTGTGCACCGAGCATATTTAAGCATACGCGAAGTAAGGTAGGCATGGTTTGATATTTGTTTTGTGCTATTTTGGCGACGTTCATGCTAGGTCGAAGGTGGCATGTTTCAACCGGACGCCAAGGTGAATGGCGTTTTTTCCAAATCGAAAGCAAGCGCGCAATGTCGTTCATACGGTTGACGTTTTCAATATCGCGGTCAAGATTATCTAAAAACAAGCCGTTCAGCATGTTACCTAAGATATGTGCAAAACCGATATCTTTGCTCTGCAGTTTTTCGGGTTGGATGGCTGAAGGAACCGGGCGTGTGCCGATAATTAAAATTTTCTCAACATGAAAGCGCAGGGGACCACGTAACGGTGAGACCAGACCCATGCTCCCGTCACCATAATGCAAGCCATTGATCGGTACGGTGGGAAAAAACAGCGGCAAGGCGCTCGAGGCGAGAATATGTTCTGCTCGAAGTGCTGTGCGTTGGCTTGTATGGCGTGGGTAGAACCAATCATCAAAATGGGGGGCGTGGTGCTGATAAAACGAGACGGTGCGTTGTGTCTCATAGCAGTTTGTGATCACTTCCATCGTGTCGAGTAAGCCGTTTTCTATATTTTGATGGATTTTTTCAAAATTAATATGTTGTTGTATGAATGCATGCAGGGGAGCGGTATCCAGCAGGTAGCCAGATTTACGTTGTTTAATCATGAAGCGTGTTAAATTACGCGCGACGGATTTGCCAAGTTCATAATTACTTGCGTTGTAAATTTCTTGGCAATGGATGTCATGCCATAAGGCCTCGAGTTTTTCGACCGCGACGCCAAAATCGTCAGCATTCTCTGCTAAAACGGCGGCATTGATGCTGCCAACGCTAACACCGCTTATCATACTAAACGGCAGCGTTTTACTTTTGAAAATATGATGAATGGCTTTTAGGACGCCTGCTTGATAAGCTCCGCGAGCGCCGCCGCCGGCCAAATAAAGTGCTGTTTTAGCCATATATTACGTTCCGTGTAAATAGTATTGTTTATAATTGTTTATATCAGGAACTATAGTTGAGAGGGTGGGCTAATATCAAGTGAAGTTACCAATTTAGCGTGGTTTTTACAAAAGGAATGGTTATTTTGCGTTGTGCAACCAGTGAGGCGCGATCGAGACGGTCAAGTAACGTATGTAAATCATGCATATTACGAGCGCTACGATTGACCAAAAACTGGGCTACGGGCTCGGGTAATTCAAAGCCTCGTTTACGTGCTTGCGCTCGCAGGGTTTTAATCTTGTCCATGTCTTTGAGTTCGTGGACTTGCATGACGAGGCAGGATGTTAAACGAGAACGCAAATCAGGAAGGGCTATGGAGGTGTGCTGTGGAGGCCGAGCGCCGGCGATAATCATGGTGCTGGTTCCGGCATCGCGGACACGGTTATACAAGTGAAATAACGCTTCTTCCCACGCGGCGTGGCCAGTAATGGCATCTAATTCATCGATACACAGCAGTGAATGCTCATCCAAATCATGAATAACCGTAGGATCCCATGTTTTAAGGGTGTCGAGTGGCAAATATAGACTGGACTTATCTTGTCCCAATAATTGTTGGCAGCATGCTTGTAGCAGATGTGATTTACCGCTTCCTGCAGGACCCCATAGGTAGAGAAATCGTTCACCTGTCCCCGATAGAGCTGAGGCGAGTTCTTGTTGTAGTAATGTATTTTCACCCCAGCCGAAATCGGCAAACGTCGCTTCAAGGTTGGGTTGAATAGCCAGAGCGAGTTGATGATTCATTGGGGTGTCGGCGTGCTGGCAAATGCGTGTTTTGCGCCAGTCCAAAAGTAATCGATATAGCTTGTGGTCGTGGTTAGGCTTGTTAAGCCGATTAAAATATAGGTAAGCGTGGTTGCATGCGGCAGGGTGTTTTCAAACGCGAGCTTGGTTAAGCAAAAAACAACAAGGCCAAGTTGTAAGGCGGTATTAATTTTACTGAGTACCGTGGGTTTAAATTCAATGCGCTGCTGAGGCACAAAACGATGCCAGGTAAGCACGCCAAGAGAGATGGTGACATCGCGACAGAATACAAGAATAACCAGCCACCAAGGCAGTTGCTTGATGAGTGCAAGCGAAACAAAACTGGAAGCGATTAATAACTTGTCGGCTAAGGGGTCAATAAACGAACCGAATCGGCTTTGCCATTGAAAGGTTCGTGCAAGCCAACCGTCGAAACCATCAGTGAGGCCCGCTAATATAAAGATATAGAGTGCACCACGGTAGTTTGCCTGATGCAAATACATAAGAAAGGGGGCGATCAGGGCGAACCGGATGAGGGTGAACGCGTTAGGTAAGTATTTCAATATCATGAACCCTAAGAACCATTATATAATATTGTGGTCGAATAGGGTCAAATACTACCAAAAGCTAGATTATATGTCACGTATAAAATAATTTCAGGGGTGTTTTTGGAGCTTGCACTTGATATTTGAAGGGATAAAAACATAAAAAATATCATGAAAAGCTTGTGACTTGCTCGGGATTTGTTTAGAATCGCCCGTTCAGCAGTATTGCAAAAACTTTTAGGCGTACGGAGTCAGCACATGAAAACCTATAGTGCCAAGGCCGCCGATGTGAATCGGGGTTGGTATATTATTGACGCGAGTGAGCAAATATTAGGTCGCCTTGCGACCGAAGCCGCGCGTCGTCTTCGCGGAAAACATAAGGCCGAATATACCCCGCATGTAGATACAGGGGATTATATTATTGTCATTAATGCAGAAAAAGTTGCAGTGACAGGGCGTAAATTCAAAGATAAAACGTATTATACTCACTCGGGTTATCCTGGTGGGCTTAAACAAATTCAGTTTGATAAACTGCAAGAGAAAAATCCAACCAAGATTATTGAACTTGCAATCAAAGGGATGCTTCCTAAAAATTCATTGGGTCGTGATATGTACCGCAAGCTTAAAGTATATGCCGGTTCAGTGCACCCACATGAAGCGCAGCAACCTAAAAAACTTGAGATTGAGGGGTAATATATGGCTGAATTAGCACAGCATTACGGAACCGGTCGTCGTAAAAGTTCGACAGCTCGTGTTTTTCTTCGTCCAGGGAAAGGCGATATTATCGTTAACCAACGCCCTGTAGCCGACTATTTTGGTCGTGAGACAGCTTGCATGTTGGTTCGCCAGCCGTTAGAAACGGTTGACGTGCTTGCACGATTTGATGTGTACGCCACGGTTAAAGGTGGTGGCATTTCAGGTCAAGCCGGTGCCATTCGTTTAGGTATCGCTCGTGCCTTGGTTGCCTATGATGAAGAAGGTGATGCAGGTGAAGGAAGCGAAGCTCGAGGATTGAATCCAGAATCATACCGACGTCAATTAAGAACCCGTGGTTTGTTAACACGTGATTCACGTTGTGTTGAGCGGAAAAAAGTGGGTCTGCGAAAAGCTCGTCGCGCAACCCAATACTCAAAACGATAAATATTCGTTTTGTGTGGCCCCGCCTTGTTGCGGGGTTTTTTTTACCACTTTTTTGATAAATTGTGGTATAATAAGCCTCCCAACGATTGACTATTACGAATGGTTACTAAATATTTGGTAATTTATAGGAGTGAGGATGGCTATTATTGCAAAACGTACCGTCATGTCATTATATTCGGATTCGGATGACGTTTACAGTCACCAGGTTCGGATTGTACTGGCTGAAAAAGGTGTTAATGTTGACATTATTCCAGCGAAAGACGGTTCGCTTCCAGATGAACTATCGGCGGTTAACCCCTATAACACCGTTCCAACCTTGATTGATCGCGAACTTGTTTTGTATGAAGCGCCGATCATTATGGAATATTTGGATGAGCGTTTTCCACATCCTCCTTTGTTGCCCGTTTATCCTGTGGCGCGTGCTGAAACACGAAAAATGATGTATCGCATTGAGCAGGATTGGTATTCTTTGTTGCATAACATTCGGGCTGGCGGTACAGATGATGAACTTAAAGCCTGCCGAGAAAATTTAAGTGAAAGCTTAAGTAGCCTAGAGCCTATTTTTGCTGACAAACCGTTCTTTTTGAGTGATGAGCATTCATTGCTTGATTGCGCTTTAGCCCCGTTACTTTGGCGTTTGCCGATGTTAGGTGTTACCTTGCCTGCGGACGCGATTGCGTTACAAGCTTATATGGAACGGTTGTTTGAGCGAGAGGCTTTTCAAAGCAGTTTAACCGATGCTGAGCGGCAGCTAAGGGTGGCTTAGTCATGAGTATGACCTCAAGCAGGCCTTATTTGATTCGTGCGATTTATGATTGGATTGTTGATAATGGATTGACACCTTACATTCTTGTCAATGCGGAGTATCCTGATGTGGACATTCCTTTAGAATTTGTGAGTGGTGGGCGTGTTATCCTGAATATTTCGCCGGCGTCATGTCGGGGCTTGCATCTCGATAACGATCGTATTGTATTTACGACGCGTTTTTCTGGGCGTACCGTACAATTAGCGCTAGGACCGGGTGCTGTGATGGCTATCTATGCCCAAGAGAATGGGCGAGGCATGGAGTTTGGCGAAGAAGACGGTGATTTACCTCCTCCAGCAACCACGGGTTCTTCTCAAGGTAGTACAGGGCGTAAACCAGCCTTACGTTTAGTGAAGTAGTTCTGCGGGAAATCTTCGTAGGCTTTGGGGTTTGTGTGCATGAAAATGTGCTTTGAATTACCGAATGAACAAGCAACCCATGCGCTAGCGACCACGTTAGCGCAGTGCTTAACATCACCTTCTGTTTTAACCTTTTCTGGCGAACTTGGTGCGGGAAAAACAGCCTTGATTCGAAGCATGCTTCGGACGTTGGGCGTGACCTCCACGATTAAAAGTCCGACCTTTTCTGTTGTTGAAAGTTATCCATTACCGGATTATTCAGTACATCATTTTGATTTATATCGCATGAGCGATGAAACGGAGCTTGAAGCCATTGGGGTTCGGGATTATTTTTCGTCAGATGCTGTTTGTTGTGTTGAATGGCCTGAACGCGCACCTGACTTATTGGCTGAGATTGATGTTAGCTTTGTGTTTAAATTTAATCTTGATCATGAAGGACGGATCTTGATAGCAACTGCTAGAAGTGAGCGTGGACGAGCTTTATTAACGTGCCTAGGGAGAGCGCAGGGATGAAGATGTTTTGGTGCCTTATGGGCTTATTGGTTTCTTCGGTAGGGTTTGCTGCGAGTTTGGATGCAGTGGTTGTTCACGAAGATAAAAACCATGTTTTAGTGCGATTTAAATTATCCGATGCTTTTGAATATAAAGTATTTACCTTGCCGAATCCCCATCGTATTATTCTTGACTTTCCTTCGGTGAAAGAAAAAGTGCGTGGAGCGGTGCGAGAAGGTGGTCAACAGCTGGTCTCTGGTATGCGGACAGGGCGGTCTAGCAATGGCACACTTCGAGTGGTGTTGGATGCAACGCACCCACTGCGTGTTGTACATTTGGATGTGTCGAAAAAGCGGGGAACCCATGAGTTAGTTTTAGAACTGGAACCTCAAGACACATCTAAGCGGCCTGTTGTTGCGTCCAATACCAATATTAAATCAACCGTTAAAAAGATACCGTCTAAGCCTACGCAAGTGCCCGCCGTTGCAATTAAAAAAACGCCTGAGCTTAAAAAGTCACCTGAGCTTAAGCCTGTAATTGCTCAACATGCGCCACCTAAAATACTTCGTGATGTGGTGGTTATTCTAGATCCAGGGCATGGCGGTAAAGATCCGGGTGCTTTGGGTGCACGTAAAAGCCAAGAAAAACGTATTGTTCTAGAAATTGCGAAGAAATTGAAAAAGCTGATCGATAAGCAACCTGGCATGCGAGCTGTTTTGACACGTGACGGGGATTATTATTTAGGGCTACGTGAGCGCTTAAATATTGCTCGAAAACATGAGGGCGATGTGTTTGTTTCGATACATGCCGATGCCTTTATTAGCTCAAAATCTAAAGGTGTGTCTGTGTTTGCGTTGTCTCAACGTGGAGCGACCAGTGAGGCAGCACAGTGGCTTGCTGAAAAAGAAAATCATTCCGAATTAGGCGGGGTTGATCTCTCGGGTTTGGATGATGAAAATGATTTGATTCGTACGGTGTTGATTGATTTATCACAAACAGCAACCACAACTGCAAGTGTTCAAATGGGATCGCAAATTCTTGCACGCCTGGATCATGTCACCAGCTTGCATAGTAATAAAGTTGAACAAGCGCGGTTTGTGGTTTTAAAATCACCAGATATTCCGTCGATTCTGGTCGAAACAGGTTTTATTTCGAATGCAAAAGAAGAAAAAAACTTAAACGATCCACGTTATCAAGCGCGAATAACGCAAGCGATGTTTGAAGGCTTAAAAAAATATTTTTGGAATCATCCACCGCATGGAACACGCTTTGAAGTGATGGCAAATGCGCGTATGCATGTGGTGCGTGCAGGTGACACGTTGCCTGTGGTCGCTGAGCGGTACAGCGTTGCTGAGGCTGATTTGGTGATGTTGAATGGCATACAAGGCGTGCGGATATCTCCGGGGCAAAAATTAAGCATACCGAAGCGTACTCTGGGTAAAACTTCTGCATGAGAATACACACGCTATCGGCACATGTTGCAAATCAAATTGCTGCCGGTGAGGTGATTGAACGTCCGGCCTCGGTCGTGAAAGAATTACTCGAAAATGCCTTGGATGCAGGGGCGCGAACGATACATATCGACATCGGTTTCGGTGGTTTAAATCAAATAAAAATCAGCGACGATGGGCAAGGCATCGTCGCTGAAGATTTACCTTTAGCGATTGCTGCGCATGCGACCAGTAAATTACAATCGTTGGATGATTTGAGTGCGATTAAAAGCATGGGGTTTCGCGGTGAGGCTTTGGCAAGTATTGCGTCAGTGGCACGGGTTTCGATTCAATCATGTGCTGCACATCAAACCGAGGCGATGGGGCTGGAATCCGATGAAGCCGGCATACGTCTGGTACCCTGTGCCAGAAGCCGAGGTACGACGATTGATGTATGCGATCTTTTTTTTAATGCACCGGTGCGTAAAAAATTTCTTAAGACAGAACGCCAAGAATATCAAGCCATTGAAGCTCTGGTGAAACGTATTGCGTTTTGTGAAACGAATCTTGCATTAACCCTGAGCCACAACGGTCAACTGCGTTTAAATTTACCGGCTGCAGGCTCAGCGTCGGCTCGGCGTGTGCGGTTAACCAAACTGTTAGGAAAAGCCTTTGTTGATGATGCGCAAAGCCTGGATGTTACGCGAGGCACGATGCGATTGCATGGCTGGACCACGGGTGCTGTGTATGGGCGTAGCCAGCAAGATAAACTATGGTTTTATATTAATCATCGATGGGTACGAGACAAACTCGTGCTTCATGCCGTGAAACAAGCGTATGAATCGGTGTTGCCACCAGGGCGTTACCCTGGATGCGTGTTATTTCTTACGTTGCCGGCTGATGAAGTGGATGTGAATGTACATCCAACCAAGCACGAAGTGCGGTTTTGTGATGGCCGTGAGGTGCATGATTTTATTCGTTCGACACTGACCGAAGTGGTTGCTGCGGCTTCTGTGATTGAACCTGAACCTGAAGGTGGGGTGATGTCCCCACCTGTCATGTCGGCAGCAAGGCAAGCATGGAACAAACCTTCATACGCCGAGCCTTATAAGCCGCAGTCAAACGCATCCTGGTTGGTGTTAAATGCGGAGTTTGCACTGGTGCAGCACGAAGGTACACCGCATGTACTTCATGTCACAGGTCTACATCAGGCAAGGCTTCTTGAGCAGTTAAAGCATACCCCATGTCCTTGGGATGCACGGCCTTTGCTTGTTCCAGTTACGATGGAATTGTCATCAGAGCAGCTTATCAAGCTCAAATCATATCAAGATATATTAGATACCTATGGTATGCGTTTTGAATGTTTAGATAATAAAAATATATGTATACGCACCATTCCGTGTGCCTTACCTGGGCTAGATTTACATGCGCTATTTTCAGAGGTATCAGCGTTAGATGCACAAGGCATGCAACATGCTCGAGATTGGGTAAGTACGCTTGTGCATGCTGAGAAGCTTTGTATTAGCAGTATGTTGTCAGATGAACAAGCTGAATTATTAGAGTATTGGAAAAAGCATAAGCATATGAGTTTTTGTTTAGGTGTTGCGGATTGTCGAAAGGTTTTAAGTTATGCGTGAAGTTGTCTGTTTGATGGGGCCGACCGCGGCGGGAAAGACGGCCATTGCATGTGATCTTGTTAAACACGGAGCGTATGAAATCATCAGTGTTGATTCAGCGATGATCTATCGAGATATGAATATTGGTACGGCAAAACCTGAGGCTGATATTTTACAACTCGCGCCGCATCGCTTGATTGATTGTTGCGATCCCATCGAATCGTATTCTGCAGCACAATTTTGTGATGATGCAGGCAGGGCTTGTGAAGAAGTTTTAAATGCAGGAAAAACACCGTTGCTTGTGGGCGGAACCATGATGTACTTTCGTGCATTTCAAGAGGGTTTGTCGGTTTTGCCAGAGGCCAATCCAGCGCTGCGGCATCGAATTGCTGAAGATGCACGCGAGCACGGTTGGGGGTATATGCACCAAAAACTGGCTAAAATTGATCCCACAACGGCCGCGCGGCTTCATCCGAACGACACACAACGGATTGGGCGCGCCTTAGAAGTGTATGAATTAGCCGGGCAGTCACTTTCTGAAATGTTAGGTGCTGCACGCACCACGACGCCTTATAACTTTATTAATCTCATACTGTTTCCCGAGAAAAGAGCTTGGCTTCATGAGCGTATTGCCAGGCGATTTGATGAGATGTTAGCGCTAGGTTTTCTTGATGAAGTGGACGTGTTATTAGCGCGTTGGGATTTAACACGTGAACATCCAGCCATGCGAAGTGTGGGTTATCGCCAAGCATTGGATTATCGGGAAGGGATGTGCGATTATTCAGCATTTCGTGAGCGTGGCATTGCCGCAACGCGACAACTTGCCAAGCGACAGCTAACATGGCTGCGCTCATGGCCTGATGCACACTATTTTGATCCAGAAAAACCAGGTTGTTTTGAGCAAATCACGGAATTTCTTAATATAAAGAACAAGGGGATAAATCATGGTTAAAGCACAGCAAAAACCGGCATGCACAAAGACAAAACAGATGATTGGACACGCTGATTTACCGCTCAGTTGCCCAACCGATGCAATGGCTTTGTGGAATGCACATCCTAAAGTTTATTTGCCGATGGGTGATGATGGTACAGCTAGCTGCCCTTATTGTGGTACGTTGTATGTATTGCAATCAACTAAAAATAAGTAAGATGAACATACAATCTATATGCCTGGTTCGTTTGTCAGCGTTGGGTGATGTTTTGATGTTTGTACCGCTGGTGCGAGCACTGCAGCGGCATTATCCCGATGCGGCATTAACGTGGGTTATTTCGCCGTTGGCGTATACGCTGGTGGAAGGCATGGCAGGGGTTGAATTTATTGTTTTAGATAAACCTAAAAGCTTGATGGATTATTGGCGTTTTCGTTGTAGCCTTCAGAGTCGAAGATTTGATGTCTTGCTTGCCGCTCAAGCAAGCCTTCGTGCGAACCTGCTTTACCCGTGCATTCGTGCCACACGTAAAATTGGTTATGATAAAGCGCGAGGCAAAGATGGCCACAGCTTGTTTGTTAACGAGCATATTGAGCCAGGGCGCGAACATACCTTGGATGGTTTTCTTAAATTTGGTGCCGCGTTAGGTCTTGGACGCGAGGCGCCCGTTTGGGACATGCCCGTGCGCCCCGAGGATTATGATTGGGCCTATGCTCGGCTTCCCGATACAACGACGCCTGTGATTGTTGTGAACCCTGCGGCGAGCAAGCCTGAACGCAGTTGGTCGGTTGAGCGTTATATTGAGGTGATACGTTTTGTGCTGTCACGATGGCCGGTGCAGGTTGTTTTAACCGGTGGCCCAGGTGAGCATGATAAGCTGTTGGGTGATGCGATTTCAGCCGCGATACCTGAGGCAATTAATCTGATTGGTAAAACCAAGCCCAAGCAATTACTGGCACTGATTGGTCACGCCTCGCTGGTTGTGTGTCCCGATACAGGGCCGTCCCACATGGCAACCGCCATGGGTACGCCCGTTGTTGCGTTACATGCCGTCACGAATCTTGATATTTCAGGGCCGTATGCTTCTAAGCATTTGGCTATCAACAGCTATCCTGAAGCGCTTGCACGTTTAAATCTTACTGTTGATTCAGCGCCTTGGGGAAAACAAGTGCATGAGCCTTGGGCCATGCAACTTGTTTCGGTTGATGCGGTCATCGCGCGTTTAAGCGCTCTCGTACCGCAGATGTGTGGCGGTGATTAATCGTCGCTTGATTAATCATCACTGCTGTCTTCTATTTTTGCTGTTGAATTAAAATCAGGTGCATTCAGGTTTTGCATGAGCATCATCGTTAGGGTTAGCAACGTACGTTCTTCTTGTTGACGTGATAAATAGAGTTGATAATTCATTTCTGCAAGAAGAATAGCGATTTCTTTTTCGACCGTGGTGGATGACGCTTCGTTGATTTGATCAATCCATTGTTTTTTATCTTTGCCTGCAGGATCATAGAGGCGACGCGTGGCCATTTGGAACTCGCTGAGTGCTTGGCTTATTTTCGCGCCGTCGTCTGAACCTTGGCTTTGAGGTATACGCTTGGATAACAGGGCGTAAAGATTACCTGTGGGTACCGAGCTTTGCGCCGAAAAGGTTCGGAGCTTGGCGATGTATTTTGCAAGGCCTTGCTCAGCCATTTTTTTATCTTTCTCGCTGACGGAAGAGCCTTTTTTCGCGATACTCTTCATGTAGAGTTTGTCGTACGCTTGCTTTTTAGGCAGCGCGGGAGGTGTGACTAAATTTGCTGCGTAGCGAATAAAATTTTCGGCTTCTTGTGCTTGAGTTTTTGCTACAAGCCCCGCCTCATCTGATTTGCTGTTGGGAGCACTTGAGGTCGAGGATGCGTTATCTTCCATCGTATACATCAACGGCGCAATCAATGTATTTGCATTGAGTTGTGGTATCACCGACTCGTTGTAGGCATAAGAGAAAAAATCACGGGAGTTAGGAATGCTTCCAATCACTTTGCTCGTGACTTGTGTGTCATATAAATATCGACAATCATCAAGCCATGCGGTTTCGTCGTTGTTCATGCAATACGTGTAGTTTGGTGTTCCTAGAATATTGAGGACCGACTGCGTGATAGGGTCACGTTGATAGCTGGCTTGATCGATTAATGTTGATACCGCAATACCGCCTTGGCCTCCCGCAGCGGGGTTATTATAAGCACCGCCATTGGGTTGCGTTTGAAAACTATAATTTGCCATGTCGTTGATGACGGAAATACTTTTGGTATTCGGTGGAACAAAGGCTGCCGAGGCGTTATTTCTAGCATTAACAGGCAGCGCACCAAGAAACGTAATAAACGAATATTGTTGAGCAAGTGTGGCGGCTGATGGATCGAGTAAGGTGAGTTGAGGTTCGGTTTCTGGGGGCTTTGTCAGGTCGAACCCAAAATAAGCACCAAAATGTTTGATTAAATCTTTGATGCTATCAAAATCTTCAGGATCCTCGACCTGTGTTGCTTTGACTGGACCACTGAATGAAAGTGCAAGCAGCGCACAGGGCAACATATAACGAAATAAACGCATTAATCTTCTCCTTCGAGGGCTTGTGATACGAGTTTGAGTCGTGATTCAGAAAACGCACGCGATAATAAACGTAGGCGTTCGAATACAATATTGCGCTTAAGAAAAAAGCCCGAAGGGTCGGTACCACCCAAGCTATTTTCTTCGGCATACATTAAAACTTTTGAGGCACTTCCTGGATGTGCTACATCGAGTGCTTGCAATAAACGAAGGCCCCGTCCTGTTTTAATATTTGCGGCCAGTTCAACAAAGCGCTTAGCTTCGTTAAGCTTATTCAAATCCACCGAGCCTAAATCATCCAGCGTTTTTCCGAGAGTATCAATGGCTTGCTCAAGTTCGGGATGGCCGTCAAGCGTCCAGTCTTCAACGCTTTCCATAAAGGTGATGACACGGTAAATCGATGTATCTCTGTAATCAGACCAGTATTGTGCAGAAGCTTCGTGACTCAGGTTGGGCATGGTTCACTCGTCGGTATCAATGCATTATTTTTAGGGTTGAATTTGCATTTCATGATGATGTGTGATTATTATTATCATAGATTGATGCGATATGAAAGCTAAGCTTACTTAAGGGACTATATGAAGAGCACATCAAAAGAAACGGCGAAATCACGTCTTACCTCCCTTTTTCATCGTATTTTTAAAATTAAATATTGGTCGGACGCCGAGCGCGTCAAAAGTTTTTTTGATTATATCAAAAACTTATTTCAACGATTGTTTGTCATACAACCTAAAGAAGCCAAAGAATCTTTTGCAAAAGTACAAGCTCGGATGAACTTAACCGATGAGCAGCTTGTGTCAAAGCAGCGTGCACTTTTTCGTTTAAGTCTGTTGATGTGTGTATTTGCTTTATCCATGTTGGGATACACGGTATATCAATGCTATAACGGTTATTTTTTTGCGATTGTATTAAGCTTTATTGTTTCATTGCTTGCCTTTTCTTTCGCGTTTCGATATCACTTTTGGTACTTTCAGATAAGAGAACATAAACTGGGCTGCTCGGTCCGCGCGTGGTTTTATCAAGGATTATTGGGGAGACAAAAACCATGAGAATACGTGGACAACACTTGTTTTTAGTGATTTTCTTATTATGTTTTTCTGCTACAGCATCAGCGGATTTATTCAGTAGTAAAAGCAGCTCATCGTCTAAGCCCAGTGAGGCAAGGCCTGCGGTGAGTGAGTCATCGAATAACGATAATTCAGCCATCAGTTCAGATTTTACTACTGATCCTACGGTCGTGATTTCGGATGCGACAGAATCTTTGAGTTTTGCTCCCCCTGCAAGTGATATATCGGTTGTGTTCTTAGGTAATCTTTTTGGTTTGGTTGACGGTGTTTTACATGGCAGCGGTAGTCAAATCATGGGTGTAATTTTTAACGTATTTAACTCAGCTGTTTTGGCTATGGGTGGTGTTGTGATGATGTATATCATCATTGTCTCGACCATGAACACGGCACACGAAGGTCAAATGCTGGGTCAAAAATGGTCCTCGATATGGGTGCCTGTACGTGCGACCATGGGACTGGCCTTATTGATACCTAAATCGTCAGGTTATTGTTTGATGCAGATTTTTGTCATGTGGGTCGTGGTCCAGGGGGTAGGGATTGCAGACAAGGTCTGGGGCACGGCATTGGACTACCTCAATCGAGGTGGTGTGATCATGCAGGCTCAAATCGACACGACCATATCAAAACGAGCTGGGATTGACGGTGTTAATACGGATAACAGTGTTATCGACGGTGCAAGCCGAATTCTTTATGGCCAAGTGTGCATGCAGGCTTTGCAAACTCAACTTGAGAATCAGCGTAAACTTAATTTAGATGCCAAAAAAGAAGACTCAGGTCCTTGCGCAGGGCAGCCTTCCGAGCGCATGAAACAATTTTGTGATAATTCAGTGCCCGATTTTATCGGTAGTGTTGATCCGCTAGCTGAGTACAGCAAAAATCCTGGCGAGACGTATGTTCTCTCTATGCCAAATTTTGATACAGAGCCCTACAGTAAGCTTAACGGCGTTTGCGGGACAATTCAATGGAGTGCTTTCGACGTCTCGGCTTTAACAGGTGCTCAAAGTTCTTCGGGTAGTTCTATTGATAGTTCCGATGACGGCTCCGTTGATAAGATTCGTCGAAAACAAGGTTGGGGTCTTGGTGGTAGTAGCATTTTTGGTGATAAATTTAAAAATAAGCTTCAGAAGTTGCAAAAGGCAAATAGTATTCAAAACGAAGAGGAAGACGGGTCGAGTGAACAGGCTGCGCTGATTGGCCGTGCGATGCAATCATCGAAAGCACAGCTTGACGCCGCGGGGCCACTTGAGGCACGTGCTACGACGCCAGGAACCCCGGTGGGTAAGGAATATGCTTTTCTAGACAAAGCGACGAAAGCAGTGACAAAAACGACTAACCAAGCAACAAGCGCGGTTGAGAAAACAACAAACGAGACGGTAAATTCGGTTGAAAAAACAACCAATGAAACGGTCAATACCGTTAAAGATGGCGCTGTAGATACCTATGGCCAGGTAAAAGAAGGCACAGAAGGCGTAATCCAAGATATCAAAGATTTATTTAAGACAGGCGGTGGCGGAGGTGGTGGCGGTAGCGGAGCTGGTGACGGTGGTGGCGGTGGTGGGGTTGTAGGTTATGGCAGCGGTGGCGGCACGGCTGGTAATTCTTTCGATTCAGGCAATACGATTACGCTATCACAGGCCGATCTTGATATTATTAAAAAGTCACGTGCTGCAGCGATTTCACAAATGTATACTACGCTTGCTTCAACAGCGAGGACCATTGTAAGCAACGACCCTGAAATTAATTCAAACAGCGGAAATCCCAGTGATTATGCATCACCTGTTGCGGATTATCAATTTGGGGTACCACAAACGTCGTTGAACGGTGAGTGTCGCAACACAGATGCTGATTGTCCTTATTGGGGCAAGATAAAAGGAGATTCGTCTCCTCTTCTGTTGGATGGCACCGAGTTACAAGATGCCGTGACGGATTATAATGCGGTGATGCAACCGGCATTAAAATTATTGGGTGATGTTAAAGACAAGTCAAAAGCGGAATCTGGACGTGCGTTTATTCAAGAGTCTAAGCGTTCGGGTTGGATTCTTGCTGGAAGTTATTTCTTCCATCTTGTCCGACTCAATGGTTCGTCGACGGCAACATCAAATAATGTTGATTCGAACAGTGGATTGGGTCACAGTACATTTAGTCTTGATGGTATCAATGGGATTTGTACGAGTGGTCATTCTTATAATCTCATATGTCATTATTTTGGTGGCACAGAAGATAAAACAAAACAAATCATGGCGTTATTTCAAGGACCAGCTGGCGTAGATATCTCAGCACCCAATTTGTCTTCACGTGATTTAGACCGTATCCCAAATGATGAAACGAGTGTCTCACCGGCAGCAGCGTCGACGGTGTATGGTTACGCGAACAATTCAATGCTGATCGATCTTCCTGGACAAGTCGGCCTTAAAGCAGACGGTCTGGGTATTACGTTCCCTAAGTTTAATTTTAAAATTAAACTAGATAAAATAAGTAAGCCAAGCAATGACTGCGGTAGTGGTAGCTTTAAAATGCCTATTACAAATTCAAGAATTTGCCCAGAGAGGATTGGAAAGGACGTTCTTTGGAATGTAATGCAAGTAGGCGGAAATCTTTTTATCGATAAGCTCAATGATGTCGGTAACTATGCTTTGAATAACATACTAATTCTTCCTCTTGAGCATTTTTCGACTATTTTCACGGAATCTTTAAAGATCATTACAGAACCAGGCACAAACCCCGTGTTAGCGCTCGCGGTTATGGGTGTAAAATACATCAATATGTCGATGGATACGTGGATGGGTATTGTTCTTGTCATACTGTCGGTTGGGTTGATTCCCTTAGTTGGACCTGGAATCGGGGCGCTTGTGATGGCGGTGATGCCGTTATTCATGGTGTGGATCGGTATTATGGTAGGTATTGGTTTTACCACAGCCTACTACATACCCTTTTTGCCTTACATGATTTTTACCTTCGGGGCACTGGCATGGTTTATTTCCGTGGTTGAGGCCATGGCGGCAGCACCGCTGGTTGCTTTGGGTATCTCGCACCCCGAAGGACATGATGCCTTGGGTAAAAGTGAACAAGGTCTCATGATTTTACTTAACGTATTTTTAAGGCCTGCCATGATGGTGATCGGTTTTATTGCCTCGATTGCGATGTGTTATGTCGGTGTATGGCTTTTAAATTCGGGCTTTTCAACCGTGATTGATTATTTAAGAACGGCGGATGTTTGGGGGGCGACAGAAAGCTGGAGTGCAACAAGTACAGCCTTACCTTGGGCGAATATATTCGGCGGCTTCTTTGTCGTGATTATGTACACTATGATATACCTCACCTTGGTTGAAAAGTCGTTTAGTTTGATTGCCGTATTGCCGGATAAAGTCTTGCGATGGGTGGGTGGCCAAGCCGAAGGCGTAGGTCAAGAAGCGTCGCAATGGACCAGTGAGGCCAAACAGCAAGTAGGTAAAGCGGCCGATGCGACAGACAAAGCCAGCGGCGCAATACAGAAAGGTGCGGCGGGCTTGGCTGTCGACGTTGGTAAAGGCTTCCAGAAAAAACTTTTTGGTGGAAAAGATGATGCTGATATTAGTGGAAAAGGAGGCTAGTAAGGAAACTTTATCCATCGACTTAAAACCCGCGCCATATGCGCGGGTTTTTTTTAGGCATGCATGCCCGTTTATTTAGGCGTCAGCCGGGTCTTTTGAACCGGCGATGATTAAGTTGTAGGTACGTTCACTGATGATGCCTTCATCAAACTTTTCTTTAGCATCCACCGTCATGAGACGCCCGCGTTCACGGACCAATTGTCGTGTGACGCGGGTCACGTCATTAGGATCGGCTTCGAGTAAAATATCACGTGCGGCTTCATCAAAAACAAGGTACTCACGGAGTGCGACGCGTTTGCCATCGACCGTGGGCGCTAGTTTTTGCCAAATACATAAACGAATGGTTTCGAGTATATCGATGGTACGCCCTAGCCGTTCTTCACCTGAAAACGACGTCACGAGACGACGCATGGTTTCTGCAACACCCGAGGTATGTAAGGTCGTGTAGACGGGGTGACCTGTGAGAGCTGCCTCAAGCGCCGCGCTGATGGTTTTAGCATCCCGGCACTCACCGACCATAATCAGGCGTGGTTTGCGGCGTAGGGCGTTACGTACGCCTTCCGCAAACGAAGGAAGGTGCCGTGGAATTTCGGATTGGCTCACGATGGATGATGTGGTATCAATTTCGTCATAAACAAACTCAATCGGAGCTTCGTAGGTTAATACTTTTCGGTTCGAGTCTTTCTTTTCGATTAAGTCACGTATGACCGAGGCAAGTAATGTTGATTTACCTGAACCTGTTGCGCCGGTTATAAAAACAATGCCTTCTTGAGGGGCTAATGCGTCAATAATATGTTGGGGCAAATGCATGGTTTCAAGTTTAGGCGGGGTGCTTGGAATCGTTCGTAATGTAATCTGAATGGCATCATGCCCTTCAACCAAACAAGCGGTGGCATTCACCCGGTAGCGGTAACGTACGCCACGGTTGGGCCTAAATTCGAAATGCGTATCAATATCTTTACCTGACAGCAGTTGAGTGGTCGCATTAGGCCCATAAATTGCATTAATTAAATCGCCTAACTCGGTGTTGGATAAGGTACGTTTGGTGATGCGCAAGAGTTTTCCGTACACCTCTGCAAATACAGGAGAGCCGGTTTGAATCGTGATGTCGGAAGCATCTAAGCGCTCGGTGTGTTCGAGCAAGCGCTCCATAAAAACAGAGGTGAACCGCGTGGGTTCGTCAGGCATAAAATTGCAGTGTTCAGAATCACTCATGATTATTCATCCAAATTAAAATCAAACTTAAAATTAGCGAACGGGGCGAATAACAGGTTGCCATGCATTGCTGTTAGCTTCAACTTTGGCTGTTTGGATGCGTTGTTCCATTTGTGTGAGTGCTTCGAGCGAGCCCTCATCTTTTGCAACAGCTGCGCGCCATTCGTCACTGCGAACGTTTAAGGCCGGCAGTGCGGTAATGCGAAGCACTTGATCATCAATATGGAGCTCGTTTCCGTCGCCCGTGACGCCTAAATCAAGGTGAGATACGTAAGGGGGCGAAACCATGTTCATGGCAAGCAGCTTTCGGTAAAGAATCATGCCGGTAAAATCTTCTTTGATGCGTGCGACGTTTTCAGCCAAAATAATATCCGCTTGCTCAAGACCGTTTTGCCAGCCTTTTTCTGTGTAATAACACCAAACTTCGCGTTCCTCTTTTGAGTTGGGGAGCAGGCTGACGTGAGGGGGTTCTGGTTTTTGATAATCAAGCCAAAGGTATTGGCGCCAGTTCGGCGGGGTGGTCATAAAGCGAGCTTGTTTAACCAGCTTATAGGTTCGGTCTGAAATTCGGATGGTTTGGTCGTCAGCAAGGTTCAGTGAATTATTACCTTGGAGAAGCACGGGGGGTAAAATATTATTATTTAATATCAAAGACTTAAAATCAAAAATGGCGTCAAGATTTCGAGTTTGTTTGACCAATTGGTCATCGATGCTTTTAGCACGTGCGGCAAGTGCTGATTGTGCGCCAAGGCTTAAAGCTGTTTCACGAAGCGCTTGTTCACGAATTTTACTTTGAGATGCCTTGGTAGCATGGTGCTCGCTGCTGCGTTTGGTTGTGGACATGGCTTTTAAGCCAGCGAGTGATTCGGTATCACCGGCCGGGCCATAGGCTTTGGGTGTGCAGGCCATGATGAGGCCTGCAAGCAAACAAATTGTAAGATTACGAATAAGTTTTCGCATAGCGTAATTCGATGACCTGGCTGTTAGGATAAACATGAATGGAGGCTTTGTTGCCCGCTTGGTAATCGATGTCACGTAAAAGTTCTGCGATCGTGCGATCGGCTTGATCCAAACTGACCAAAACAGGAATGGCTGGCGGATGACCTAAAACATGGAGCTTAAGATCGGCAGCTTTCGCAAGACGTTCAGCGAGTTCACCGATAGGACCGGACCAGTCAACGGAGGCATGTTCAAGTAAGCCACGCGTGCTCGGAATGGTTTGAATGTTATCGACGCGTGGAGGTGTGACCACTTTCTCAACACGTGCCATTTCAAGCATGGAGTTACTGACGGATACGGCAGCCTCGGCTAATTGGATGGTAGCATCGTTGCTTGGTGCATTAGACGGTGGTTTTTTAAAGACAGATGAGCAAGCGGCTAAGATAGTCGACAGTGTGATCATCAATAGTATTCGGAAGATTCGATTTTTCATGTTGGGTTCTTCATGGATGATGCTTTAGCCATCTCGATTAACTTAGATTGAAACAGGAGCGTCAGGGCTTGTCAAGCTTGTTCCGTCAGTAGGGGATGGTTCTGGTGGTGGTGGTTGAAAGAAACTGTTTTTTGATATAAGCATGATGCATCCATCACGAAAATCTGGGAAGCGGAGGCAGAGTACGAGCATCGCAGAGAGTGCGGCGATAATCGGTACCCATGGGCTTAATGCCATCAACGGGGGGGTAAAGGAAGCCAGGCAAAAAAGTAAAAGCCCGTGTTGGGTTGCTGTTGCAATAAATCGACCTTTCTCCAGGGTTATGGCGCTGTCTAAATGCTTTAGATAGTCAGTATCTTCTGGTTTTGTTGACTCAATAGCATGATATTTTGTGTGTAAAGCTTCAAATCGTGTGACTTCGAAATAGGCTCTTGTTGAGGAAAAGATAACTTCAGCAAATTTCACTAAGACGGTGATGTACACAACCAAAGCTAAGCCAGATCCCGATAAAACAAACCATGCCAGCAAGGCCGCAATTACCGAAGGCGAATCGTTGACTAAATTAAATAATCGATCGTTGAGTTCACAATGCGCTTTTCTACGATGCTCTAAATCAATCGCGTGATTATCTTCAGAGCAACGTTCTAGAATAATATAAATATTAGATAACGTTCGTGGTAGATATACGATGAGTGAGGCTAAGCTTAAAACAGGCCCCATGACGTTAGCGTATACATTAGACCAAAAATAATCGTAGCCAAAAACCTCCGGTGCGGCGACAAAAGCCGCACATATGCGTCGCACGTGCCCCAAATACAATCGCGTTGAGTCAAAATTGTAAGTGAATCGTCGATGAAAAACTTCAAGATGATCGCTTGTGTTGTTGGCCTCGTGCGGTGCTTCAAGGTGTGTATCAAGTGCACCGGTAGAATCGCAGGTATGAAGCAATCTACGGAGATCAAGTTGGTCTAGGCGATACGGTTCAGCAGCACGCTTTTCGTTCAGGCGTCGATGCAGTTCTTCAAGTAACGTTGCTGTCCACAAGGTTTCTTTGATGAGCTTCACGCGCGCGTTATTGTCTGCATGTGTGTTGTCGAGTTGGGTGCGCTGAACGCGATATAGAAAGCGCCAAAGCGAGGCCCGCTCGGCTAAATATTCAAAATTAGTTTTGTGGTACTGATTAATGTGGGTCATAAGCGCTTCTTTTATCATGCGCGTGCCGGCGCCCTCACTGAAATCAGGAGCAGCGATGCCGGTACGTTGATGTAGATGCTCAAAAAAAAGTGTCATAAAACCCGGGGATTTAAATATAGCGACGGTATTGTAACACACGAAGTCTAATTGTATGTTATCGAACCTTGGTTTAATACTTATTAGGATGAAATCATACGTTGTTATAAAAAATAATCAATTGTCGTTTAATTAGGGCATGTGATTCGTCTTGGTTATCTTGACTTGCTGAGGGCATGCTTCTGAGGGACAATGGTGGCCTTGTTCGTACGTGTGTATTAAGAGAAATTTATGACGGATTTAAACGAGTTAGCCTCTGCCATTCGGTTTTTGAGTGTTGACGCGGTCGAGGCAGCTCAATCAGGGCATCCGGGTATGCCACTGGGTATGGCGGATATTGCGACGGTGCTCTGGACCAAATTTTTAAAGCATAATCCAAGAAATCCCGCTTGGTTTAATCGCGATCGTTTTGTTCTATCCAATGGACATGGCTCCATGCTGCTTTATGCACTGCTGCATTTAACAGGGTATTCGCTCAGCATCGATGATTTAAAGCGATTTAGAGTTTTGCACTCAAAAACACCAGGGCATCCCGAATGCACCGATACACCCGGGGTTGAAACCACCACAGGACCGCTTGGCCAAGGGCTTGCCAACGCCGTGGGGATGGCGGTGGCTGAGCAGGTGCTTGCTGCGCGTTATAATCAGCCAGATGTAAGTTTAATCGATCATTTTACGTATGTTTTTGTGGGTGATGGTTGTTTAATGGAAGGTGTTTCGCATGAGGCGGCATCACTGGCCGGGACGCTAGGCTTAGGCAAATTGATTGTATTTTATGATGCCAACGGTATTTCAATCGATGGTGAGGTTGACGGGTGGTTTACCGATGACACCGCGGGGCGTTTTCATGCCTATGATTGGCATGTGGTGGATGCGGTCGATGGACATGATGCAGCAAGCATTGAGCAAGCGATTCATGCAGCGCGCGCTGAGAGCAATAGACCCAGCTTAATTATTTGCAAGACCGTGATTGGGTTTGGTTCAACGGCGGCAGGTAGTGCTGCGGTTCATGGTGCGCCGCTCGGGGCCCAGGCTGTTTCAGCCTTACGTGAGCAATTGAATTGGCCTCATGCTGCGTTTGTTATTCCCGAAGAGATCTCCCAGGCTTGGCGTCAGGTTGATGCCGGTGCTGAACACGAGCAAGCATGGCTTCTGCTATGCCAAGCTTATGAAGCGCATGATCCTGAGATGTACACCGATTTTTTACGTGTAGCGAACGGTGGTCTTCCGGATGAATTTTTGGATGATAGTGATGTATTTATTAAGCAATGCTCACAGCAAACACAAGCGATCGCGACGCGCAAAGCCTCGCAGCTTTGCTTGGAGCATTACGCTGCACGCCTTCCTGAGCTCTTAGGGGGATCAGCAGATTTAACCGGGTCTAATAATACCGACTGGTCGGGCACGAAAGCAATTTCACGTGGTGATTGGAGCGGTAATTATTTACATTACGGTGTACGTGAGTTTGGAATGTCTGCCATGATGAACGGTATGGCGCGGCATGGCGGTGTGATTCCGTATGGTGGCACGTTTTTAGCTTTTTCTGATTATGCACGCGGTGCGGTTCGTCTTGCCGCACTTATGAAAACGCGTGTTGTGTTTGTGTACACACATGATTCGATTGGCTTAGGCGAGGACGGTCCAACGCACCAACCGATTGAACACGTGGCGATGCTGCGTATGACGCCGGATTTGGATGTGTGGCGTCCGGCCGATCTGACGGAGACCGCCGTAGCATGGCAGCAAGCATTATTTAAGCATGATGGGCCGTCGTGTATTTTATTATCACGCCAAGCATTACCCGCGCAGTCTTACGCACGCCATGATATGTTGGATATTAAACGAGGCGGGTATATTCTCCACGATGTGGAGGGTACGCCCGATGTGATTCTTATAGCGACGGGCTCCGAGGTACAATTAGCCTGTGCCGCAGCCCAGCATGCCACCACCAAGCATTGGAAAATTCGTGTGGTGTCGATGCCGTGTGTTGAGCGTTTTCTGGAGCAAGATGCGGCGTATCAAAACGCGGTATTGCCCGCGACTGTATCGCGACGCATAGCGATTGAAGCTGCATCGACCGGGAATTGGTACCGGTTTGTCGGCTTGTATGGCACGGTGATTGGGGCCGATTCGTTTGGGATATCAGCGCCTGCACAGGATGTGTATGAAGCTTTAAATATAACCGTTGAGCGTATAGCTCACGAAATACAAGCATTTTTTAGAGAGGAAAGATAATTATGACAATTCGCGTGGCAATCAATGGCTATGGACGTATCGGACGATGTGTTTTAAGAGCTATCTATGAGCAGAATCGGCAACATGAGTTTCAAGTGGTTGCGATTAATCATTCGGCTGATATTCAAGATACAGCACATTTTACGCGTTATGATTCCACACACGGCCGTTTTCCGCATGAGGTGGTGATTGATGGCTCGAAACTTTTGATCGATAATCAGTCGATAGCGGTGGTGAACGAACGTAATCCTTTAGATTTGCCGTGGAAAGCGCTGGATGTTGATGTGGTGTTCGAGTGTACCGGGCGCTTTGTTAGCGGTGAGACTGCAGGGCAACACATCACCGCAGGCGCTAAGAAAGTGTTGATTTCTGCGCCAGGAAAAAATGTGGATGCGACAGTGGTGTATGGTGTGAATCACGAAATTTTACGAGCATCCGATACAATCGTCTCCAATGCCTCATGCACGACGAATTGCTTAGCCCCAGTTGTTAAACCGTTACACGAGGCGTTTGGAATTGAGTCGGGATTGGTTAATACGATTCATGCGTACACGCAAGATCAGCTTTTACTTGATGGACGCCACAAAGACTTACGCCGCGCACGCGCTGCTGCGCACTCGATTATTCCAACGAAAACAGGTGCAACAGCAGCGCTTGGCTTGGTTTTGCCGGAGCTCACTGGTAAACTGGATGGATTCGCCATGCGTGTTCCAACGCAAAATGTCTCGGTTGTTGACTTAACGTTCGTCGCCGGACGGTCAACCACGGTTGATGAAGTGAATACGGTGATGTGCAAAGCTGAAAGTCATGTCTTGCATATGAATTCGGAACCTTTGGTTTCTTGTGATTTTAACCACTACCCGGCGTCAGCTATTTTTGACACCACGCAAACAAAAGTGATGGGCTCTTTGGTTAAAGTGGTTGCGTGGTATGACAATGAATGGGGTTTTTCTAACCGTATGTTAGATACTGCAGCGTATATGATGACGCCTTAAGGAATGGCTATGACGATGAATAACATGATTAAAATGAGCGATATTGATCTGCGTAATCAACGCGTGCTTATTCGAGAAGATTTTAATGTGCCGATTAAAGATGGCATGATTACAAGTGATCAACGTTTGGAGGCAGGTTTGCCGACCTTGGTTGCGGCTCTCGAAGCCGGTGCTGCTGTGATGGTGTTATCGCATTTAGGTCGTCCGGAAGAAGGGTTTTATGATAAACGTTTTTCGATGAAACCTGTGGCCGATTATTTGGCGGCGCAATTGGATTACCCTGTTCGTTTTGTGACGGATTATCTTGATGGCCTTGATTGCCAGCCTGGTGAGCTCGTCGTGTGCGAGAATGTACGCTTTAATCGTGGTGAAACAGCATGCGACGAAGCGCTTTCAAAAAAACTCGCGGCGTTGTGTGATGTGTTTGTGATGGATGCGTTTGGTACGGCGCATCGCGCTCAGGCCTCTACGTGTGGCGTTGCGCAATATGCACCGACTGCGGTCGCAGGGCCTTTACTTCTTCGTGAGCTTGATGCCCTTCAGCATGTGTTGCGTGCGCCCGAGAAGCCGATTGTTGCAATTGTTGGTGGGGGAAAAGTTTCATCTAAGCTTTCGTTGCTTAAAAAAATGGTCACGATGGTTGATGTGCTTATTCCGGGCGGGGGAATTGCGAATACATTTTTGAAAGCCCAAGCTCAAGAAGTCGGAGTATCTCTCTGCGAACATGATTTATTAGACGAAGCGCGGAGCATTCTTGCTTTGGCTGCAGAGGTGGGTTGTGAGATTCCATTGCCGTCTGATGTGGTGGTGAGCAAGTCGTTCAGTGATATGTGTCCGGCATTTAATAAATCCTTGGCGCATGTAGCCGAAGATGACATGATTTTAGATATTGGGCCTGAAACTGTTGCACGCTATGTGGATGTCTTAGCTTCGGCAAAAACAATTATTTGGAACGGTCCTGTCGGTGTGTTTGAATTCCCACAATTTTCGTATGGCACGCGTGCTTTAGCGATTGCGATTGCCAAAAGCTCAGCGTTTAGTATTGCGGGAGGCGGTGATACGTTGGCTGCGATTGATCAATATAATTTGATGGATCAAATTTCGTATATTTCAACCGGTGGTGGTGCTTTTCTTGAATACTTAGAAGGTAAAACGCTTCCTGCTGTGGCTGTGCTCGACGCGCGTTCAAATAAATGCGACCCCGTTGTCGCAGATTAGGCTTTGTCTATCTCCCGCTTGCGGGAGATAGAAATTTCAGGTTATTCTGTTACAGGTGTTTTCATCGCGTCTTTTTGAGCAAGACCTAGCTTTTCTTTGAGGCGGGCAACGGCACTTGGATCAAAGGTACGTACCGATTTACGTTTCACGATAACGGAGCTTGCACGTGTTGGAGCCGGTTGCGCACTAAAAGACGACCGAAACTCGGGTTCACGAGGTGAAGCTGATGCAGGGGGCGATGCGCGATATTTAGGCTTCGTTGCCTGTGGCGCTTGGGTATCGAGCATTTTTCGTGCGTTTTTTGCGCTTTTTTCCACGCGGCGTTTGATTTTGGATGAGGCGTGTTCCGCCTCCTCTTCTGTAACGCGCGCGACGGGATTGCCTTCGAGATCGACCCGCATTTCACGTGCTTTAATGCAAGCTAGATAATCGATGCGACGTGTAAAAACGACGACGGCTTGGCGTAATTTACTTTTAGATATGCCGGCTGATTGTGCTTGCTCTGCATGAGCAAGAATATCATGGAGGATACCAATTTTAAGGGGTTGAATGCTGCAGGTGTTGTCGAAAGCTTTAGGAAAGGTTTCGGTTAGCCAGTTGAGCGCATCAAGACGTGCAAGCGTTGCATGTATTTTTTGTTTATGATTAATAGCTGCAGTATGGGGGTGCAGGGTTTGGTTTTTCATACGTGAACTCGTTAAAATTAAAATTTTGTTGGGGCGGCCAAGCTTCCTTTTGGCAGCAGGTCTAAACGAGGGAGGTATTAACTCGTTTTTTCAGGTTCAAACATTGATTTTTGCAAGTATACGCTGGGTGTATATAATTGCAAGGTAACCTATTTACTTTGGAGGCTTTATGAAAAGGTTTTTATTGTCGTTTTTAGCTATTTTCTTTCCTGGAATTATTTTTGTGCTCGAAGGGCGACTTGAATTTGCTGTGTTTGCTTTTGCAATGCAAGCCAGTGTTATCGGCTGGATTCCTATCAGCGTGGTGGCATGGAAGCATCGAGAGGCTTTGGGCATAAATTCAAAAAAGTCTGAGAAAGCTGAAGAGCCAACCCCAGAAGAATCTGTTCAAGAAGAACCAGCTCAAGAAAAACTGGATCAAAAAAAATCTAATCAACAAAAGGAATAAATGTGTCAACCATCGGTGTGATTGTGAATGGGGCCCAGGGAAAAATGGGCCAGCTCGCGTGTGAAACCCTACACAAGCATCCCGAGTTTGAGTTACTGGCGGGCCTCGGGCGTTCGGATGATTTGGCAGAAGCTATTCGTGATTTGAATGCAACCATTGTGGTGGACTTAACGCGAGCAGACAGTGCATACCAAAATACCCGTACGATCATCCAGCAGGGTGCGCATCCGGTGATTGGAACCAGTGGGTTACTGGACGCCGAAATTGACGAATTACGAGCATTATGCGCAGTCGCAAAACTTGGGGGGCTTATTGTCCCGAATTTTTCGATTGCCGCGGTATTGATGATGCAATTTGCAGCAAAAGCAGCGTATTATCTACCCGACGTTGAAATCGTTGAAGCGCATCATCCTGCTAAAGCAGAAGCGCCATCCGGAACCGCACTCAAAACAGCCGATGTGATAGCAAAGGCACGTACACGAGCCCCTCATTTGCCACGTTGCCAAGAGATCGTTCCCGGTGCACTTGGAGCCTTGCATCAGGACGTACGGATTCATTCGTTGAGACTTCCTGGGACGTTGGCACAACAAGATGTGATTTTTGGGCAGTTGGGAGAAACACTCACCTTGCGTCATCAAACCATGGACAGGTTATCGTTTATGCCGGGTGTCGTGTTAGCCTGCCAAAAAGTTCTCGTATTAGATAAGCTCGTGTACGGTTTAGATCAGTTATTAGATCAAGATTAAAATTTAGCTTAAGTTAAGCTAGAGCAGACATACAAGGAGTGTTGTCATGGTTCAAACAGTGCCTCATATCATCCATGGCGATGTGCTCGCCGATAGCGATGTTTCGTTTTTAGCCGTACATAGCTCAGTTTCAGGTCAAAAAATTGCACAAGTCCCCATCGCAGATCAAGCGCAATGCCATCAGGCGGTGCAAGCTGCGCAGGCAGCGTTTGAGTCGTGGTCAGCCACACCGCCGGTGAAGCGGGCGCAGATTTTATTTAAATTTCGGGATCTTTTAGAAAAGCATCAAGCCAAGCTTGCGGCCTTGGTCACACGTGAGCATGGTAAAACCTTGGACGATGCAACCGGCTCGATTATGCGTGCAATTGAAGTGGTGGAAGTGCATTGCGGTGTGCTATCTGAGCTCAAGGGCGATTTTTCTGCGAATGTGTCTAAGGCGATTGATTGCTGGACGACATGTGAGCCTTTGGGCGTATGTGCCGGAGTCTCTCCGTTTAACTTTCCTGTGATGGTCCCGGTTTGGATGATGATTCCGGCCATTGCTGCGGGTAATACGTTTATTTTGAAACCCTCGGAACAAGCACCCTCGGCACCTAATTATTTAGTGGATTTATTAAAACAAGCCGGTTTGCCTGCCGGTGTTGTTCAGGTGCTGCATGGTGACAAAAGCACGGTGGATCATTTATTGAAACATCCAGGTATTTCAGCATTTACAGCCGTTGCTTCAACGCCTGTCGCAGAGCATATTTATAAACAAGCAACAGAACATGGCAAGCGTGCACATACGTTTGGTGGGGCAAAAAATCATGCGGTGATTATGCCGGATGCCGATTTAGATCAAACCGCACACGCACTGATGGGGGCGGCCTTTGGTTCGGCCGGTGAGCGTTGCATGGCGATTTCAGCCGTGGTTGTGGTGGGCGAGGCGACAGCTGATCGTTTGATTGAACGTATAAAGCCTATGATTCAGAGCATGAAGATTGATGCCGGTGATGTGGTGGGCTGTGAGATGGGGCCGCTCATCAGTGACGCGCATCGTGAGCGTGTCTTGCAGGCGATTACGGAGGGGGTTGATGAAGGTGCAGATCTCGTGCTTGATGGGCGCTTATTTACACATCCTGAGTATCCTAACGGTTATTTTGTAGGGCCTTCGTTATTTGATCATGTGACGGATGATATGCGTGTTTATCAGCGCGAGATTTTTGGGCCGGTATTAGTGGTACTTCGTGTTAAAAATTTTGATGAGGCGTTGGCGCTTGTTAATCGTAATCTTTACGGGAATGGAACCGCTATCTTTACGCGTTCGGGCTATTACGCGCGTGAATACAGTCGTCGTGTACAGGTCGGCATGGTTGGCATTAACGTACCGATTCCTGTGCCTATAGCGACGCATCCGTTTGGTGGCTGGAAGCGATCAGCATTTGGCGACACGGGTATGCATGGTGCAGAAAGTATCCATTTTTATACGCGCAAAAAAACAGTAACAGCGCGATGGCCCATGGACGGTGCGCCCGAAGCGCATGCTTTTGCGATGCCAACGCACTGATATAACTTAGATAATTAAGCCAAGGAGAGTGGATATGGCGCGTATCGGATTTGTTGGGCTTGGGAACATGGGATTACCCATGGCGATAAATTTGCTGAAAGCCGGGCATGAGGTGATGGGGTTTGATCGCGAGCAAGCGCCTATGCACGCGTTGAAACATGCCGGTGGGCGCCTGGCTTCAACGCTTCAAGAAGCCGCTTTACATCAAGATGTTGTGATCACCATGTTACAAACAGGTGAGCAGGTTGAAAGCGTTTGTTTGGGTGAGCAGGGTTTATTTGCGGCGATGTCTCAAGGTACGCTATTGATTGATTGCTCGAGCATCAGTGTGGATGCTTCACGTGCGGTGCATGCCGAAGCGGAGCGCGCCAAACTATGGATGGTGGACGCACCGGTCTCCGGTGGAGTTCTTGGAGCTACCAATGCACGCTTAACATTTATTGTTGGAGGCCAAGAGCAGGCTTTTCAAAAAGCAGAGCCTATTTTAGCCGATATGGGGCACGCCGTTTTACATATGGGGGAAGCTTCGAGTGGGGCAGCGGGAAAAATATGTAACAATATGATTCTTGGTGTATCGATGATTGCGGTTTCAGAAGCTTTTTTATTAGCTGAAAAACTAGGGCTTTCTGCTCAAAAATTCCATACGCTTGTGAGCCAGGCTTCGGGGCGATGCTGGGTGGTGGATAATTATGTTCCTGTACCGGGTGTGTTGCCTGATGTACCAGCCGAACATGATTATAAGCCAGGCTTTACCAGTGCGATGATGTTAAAAGATCTACGCCTTGCCGAAGATGCGGCTCGCCGTGAAGGTGTGCATGCGCGGATGGGATCTGCTGCTTGCGCTCTGTATGAAGACGCTGACGAAGAAAATCGCGCACTTGATTTTTCATCGATTATTCGTTTTATTCAAAATCTGAGTCATAAAAAAAATTATTAATTTGATTTGATTTAACACATCCTGTGTACTAACCTCAATCATGAAGAGAGTGTTTTGATGGCTCTATTATTTCTTAGTTGAATCGTTACAAGGAGTACACAATGAAAAAGTTACTTGTATTACCTGCGTTAATATTAGGTGTTGCTTCATTGGGATTGAGTTCTGGTGCGTTAGCGAATCACCACAATCCAGTAGAAAGTACGATGCAGGCAGGCACTAATGCCGTAAAAGACGTCGGCGAAGGTGGTATGGATGTCGTAGAAGGTGTAGGTGAAGGTACGGTTGATGCTGCACACGCTGTTGGCGCTGCAGGTGAAGATACATTAGATGCTGGTGGCAATGTCGTTAAAGATGTTGGCGAAGGCGTTGATAACGTTCTAACCGGTGGTAAACAATAACCGTTGTTTCACTGAAAACCCCGTATTGCTTTAGATACGGGGTTTTTTTTGGGGCTTCGCTCGATGAGATATATTTTGATGAGTTTTTTGTATTTATATTCGCTCTCGGGCTTTGCATGTACGCATATTAATCTAGCGGCAAAAGATGGCAGTGTTGTGGTGGGGCGTTCGATGGAATTTGGCCCAAAACTCGAAACAAATATTTATACGGTCAATCGTGGGGCTAAATTCGAGAGCAAAACACCGGATGGAAAGCCTGGCCTGCATTGGCAGGCAAAATACGGTTATTTAGCGTTAGACGGTTTTCATCTTTTTCCCGTGAGTGGCATGAACGAGCAGGGGCTTTCGTTTGATGCGCTTTATTTTCCGGGGCTTGCTGAGTATCAAACGTATGATTCAAACAAAGCTTCAGAGGCCATGCCTTATTATTTAATCGCCGATTATATTTTAGGTAATTTTTTAAATATTACTGAAATTAAAGAAGCGCTGCCTAAGCTTACGGTGTATGCACAAGCTTTAAAACATGCAGGACAAGACGTTGTTTTCCCGCTGCATTTTGTCGTAACGGATAAACAGGGCCAAAGCCTAGCGATAGAATTTACGGACGGACAATTGCATCTTTATGATAATAAACTTGGCGTATTTACTAATTCTCCGAGCTACCCGTGGCAAATGACGAATTTAAATAATTATATTAATTTATCGCCGAATGCACCGAAATCGATGATAAAAGATGGCGTTACCTACAATGCAACCGGGCAGGGGGCGGGCTCGATTGGTTTGCCGGGTGATTACACGCCACCGGGGCGCTTTGTTCGTATGGCCTATTTGGTGAATACAGCCAAACGGGTGAATGATGCCAAGGGAGCCGTTAATTTAGCGCAGCATATTCTCAACAACGTTGATATTCCGTATGGCGCTGTGCGAGGCAAGCAAGGTGATGACTCACCTGATGCTATCGATTCAACGCAGTGGATTGTAATTAAAGATTTAGCGCATGATGTATTATATTTTAGAAGTTATTCAGATTTAGTGCTTCAGAAAATTGAGATGCACCAGCTTGAATTTGGTCCGGGTTCACCTAAACGCAGTCTCACGTTGGTGGATGATGTTTCAAGGGTCGTTGATGCGACCGTGCGGTTAAAATAATACGTGGTGCCGGCCATATGACAGCAATGTTAAATTTCAAACCCATTGTATTGTTAAATTACGGCCCTTTGTGATAAAGTATAGGTCATGTTGATCTTGGGTTTATATTTGTAATATGTCCAACACCCCTAAGACAGAAGATTACAACGGTGGTTTAGTTTTAGATTTTCTTAAATCACCCGAGTATGAACTCAAAGATGATACCGATACCGATGCACTCGCACGTGATTATGTACGCATGCATATGCAGCCATGGGAAGAGCAAGCATCGCGTATTTTAACTTCAAGACGTATCCAAAAGGCGTTGTTTTATCAGTATGATGCTGAGTTTATTCGGGCGGTACGTCAGGTTTATTACGATGGGCTTGTGTATGTCTATGATCAGTTAAAGGCACGAGAATTATCAGGGTCACTAACACCGGCACAAAATAATCAAGCCCATTTATTTATCAGCAATTGTTTTACAGCCTTGCCTTTTTCTGCGCCACATATGTATGAATATTTCAGATTTCCTCAGTTAGTTGAAAACAAATGGACGTTGGTTGATTACACCGTGCAGTTGATTGAATTGACGGAACCACGCCGGGCCTTGAAAGATAAAGTCTTTGCTTATGGTTTTTCACCTTTAGTTGAACGACGTGTGCCGGCCCATATTGTTTTTCCTGGAACCACGTACGTTGCGGATCGCGGTCATGTGACACAAATGCGCGCAAACATGGATGTCTTTTCAACCGCAGGACGTAGTCTTTATGAATCGGGGCATGTACGTGTTGGTACATGGTGTGACAACCAAAACAAAATAAATAAAATAAAAACACAGGCGCATGGCAATAGCCAAGGTGGAGCCGTGGCCTTACAATTAGCGATTCATCAAGGTGACAAACTCTCAGCAGCGTACGCTTTGAACCCCCCAGGTCTTTATGAATTAAACAAACCCAATGATCCCTATGATCGATGGGACGAAGACGGTTTTCAAAAACCAATTGTATATGTGCAAGAGAATGCCGGTGATTGGGTGCATGCCTATGGTAAGCGTAAACATGAGTGGTTGCGTTTTTATATCGAGCCGCCTGTGCTTTCAAGTGTATCAGCGCTCAATCATACGTCTAATTTTACAGCACGCGCAAACGTAAAGATTATGCATAAGTGTTCACGTCAGGCGAATGAAGAAAGAGAGGTCGGTGATGTATGGATTTATTCACGCTTTCGTGCGTTTTGTTTTTATGCATTCTATTGGCCTTATGTGAATATCATACGACCGATACAATTTCCATTGGTTATCATGCTGAGCGCGTTGCTGTTCTGTTTTGTGTTGCCTTCAATTTTAGCGACACCTTTTTTAACGGTTGTAGGCTTGGTGTGCTTGGCTCTGGCGGCAGTAGATTTATATGTGTATTGGACAGAAGAAGTTGTACCCGCAGAGATACATCATTTGAGTACCCTCAGAACTTCCCATATGGATTTATATAAAACAACAGGGGAAGCAAGCTATCGCTTGGATGAGTTAGCTGCGTATTATTATGTAAAACGAGAGGTGATTAAAAATGAATCAGACCTAACCTCGTGTAATAGCCATGTAAAATTTTTTAAAGAAAATGGTGATGATTACCTTAAAACGGATGTTTTAAAAGATAGTCGGGGGGGAGTGGTCGATCCGGCGTCGCATGTAAGAATCCAGGCAACATATGCCAAACTGGCTGATATTCGTGATACCTTGGCATGTTTAGATGATCATCATGCGCTCAGTGAGCTGGAAGCACGTTATCGGACTGGATTCTAGCAGCTTAATCTTATTATTTACTCAAGGCTTTATCTCAGGATAATCGGCATTGCCACAACCTAGATTTAGTGTGGCTCCCCGGGACGGGCTCGAACCGCCGACCTAATGATTAACAGTCATCCGCTCTACCAACTGAGCTACCGGGGAATACGGGGGCAATCTTAAAGGGATTTGACGCCTTGGTCAAGGGGGTTTTGCAGAAGCACGGGAAAAAAATGCTTCCGCAAGGTAATTAAGCTTGAATAAAGCTTTCTAGGCGGTCCATTGCCTCTTTCAGTGTATCTAAATCAGTAGCAAACGATAGGCGAATGCAACCAGGGGCTCCAAACGCTGTACCTGGAACGAGGGCTATACCTGCTTTATCTAACAAGGCTTCGGCAAAGGCAACGTCGTCGGCAAGACCAAGGCGTGTTACTACGGCTTGAACATTAGGAAAAAGATAAAACGTACCGTCGGCAGGAAGCACCTGAATACCGGGCATGGCACTTAGGCGTTTGATGAGGTAATCATGACGTTCATGAAAGGCTTTGAGCATGGTATCAATCACATCCTGAGGCCCATTGAGGGCTTCAACAGCTGCTTTTTGAGCAATAGAGCAGGGGTTAGAGGTGGATTGAGATTGGATGATCTTCATAGCTTTTATCAACTCAGCTGGTCCACCGGCATAGCCAATGCGCCAGCCCGTCATGGCGTAAGCTTTTGATACACCGTTTAAGACCACCGTACGGTTGTAAAGCTCGGGGCAGGCATCTAATAGATTAATAAACGGTCCTGACCATAGGATATGCTCATAGATGTCATCGGTAGCAATAATAATATTGGGGTGTTTTATTAATATTTTACCAAGCGCCTGAAGCTCGGCGTGGGTGTAGGCCATGCCGGAAGGGTTAGATGGACTGTTCAAAAAAAGTAGTTTGGTTTGGGGGGTGATGGCGGCTTCGAGTTGCTCGGGTGTGATTTTGTAGCGTTGCTCGGTTGTTGCGCTGATAATTACAGGTGTTGCGCCTGCGAGTAAGGCCATGTCAGGGTAGGATACCCAGTAAGGTGCCGGAATAATTACTTCATCCCCAGGGTTTAACAAGGCCTGACATAAGTTGTAGCAGCTTTGTTTGGCGCCAACGGAGACTAAGATTTGATTAGGCTGATAATCTAAGCCGTTGTCACGTTTAAATTTTGCAATAATCGCATCTTTAAGCTCAGGCGTGCCGTCGACAGGGGTGTATTTGGTGAAGCCGGCTTCAATCGCTTGGATAGCCGCTTGCTTGACATGGTCTGGGGTGTCAAAATCGGGTTCGCCTGTGCCTAAGCCAATAATGTCTCGGCCGGCTTTGCGTAGGGCTGCAGCTTTAGCAGCAACGGCGAGTGTCGGCGATGGTTTGACAGGATCAAGGCGTTTTGCGAGTTTTATCATGGCATGGTTTCTCTAAATATAAAAAATAGGCCTTATTTAACCTGATTTTTATGATAATTGCATGGGATTTTTTATGAGTCAGCGTTTTCGTTTGTGTTCTACGTTTGAGCCCAAAGGCGATCAGCCTTCGGCCATTGCCGGTTTGGTGGAAGGATTAGAGGATGGCCTGGCACGTCAAGTGTTGCTCGGTGTGACGGGGTCGGGTAAGACGTATAGTATTGCGAACGTGATTCAGGAGGTTCAACGCCCAGCGCTGATTATGGCGCCGAATAAAACGCTTGCGGCTCAACTTTATGGCGAATTTAAAGCCTTTTTTCCAGATAACGCTGTTGAGTATTTTGTATCGTATTATGATTATTATCAGCCGGAGGCTTATGTGCCGTCGTCGGATATGTTTATTGAAAAAGATGCTTCGATTAATGAGCATATTGAACAAATGCGTTTATCAGCCACCAAAGCTTTGCTTGAACGCGAAGATGTGATTGTGGTGGCTTCGGTTTCCGCGATTTATGGTTTGGGTGATCCGGTTGCGTATTTGAATATGGTTTTGCATTTATCATGTGACGAAAAAATAAATCAGCGTGATATTCTAAAGCGACTGGTCGAGATGCAATACATACGTACGCCTTTGGATTTATCGCGCGGGCAATTTCGTGTGAATGGCGATGTGATTGATATTTTTCCGGCTGATATGGAAAAAGACGCAGTTCGTGTGCAATTATTTGATGACGAAGTTGAAAGCATTGCGATGTTTGACCCACTGACGGGTGAAATCATTAAGCGCTTGCCACGTGTCACAATTTTTCCTAAAACACATTATGTGACACCCCGAGGCCGTTTGCTTACGGCCATGGATTTGATCAAGCCCGAGCTTGAAACGCAGCTTGAAGTATTTAAAGCTGAGAATAAATTGGTGGAGTTGCAGCGGTTGGAGCAACGCACGCGTTTTGATCTTGAAATGATGAAAGAACTTGGTTATTGCTCCGGTATTGAAAATTATTCACGGCATTTATCGGGACGAGGTGAAGGGGAGCCACCGCCAACGTTATTTGATTATTTACCTGATGATGCGTTACTGGTGATTGATGAATCCCATGTGACCGTGCCACAAATTGGCGGCATGTATAAAGGTGACCGGGCGCGTAAAGAAACGCTGGTTAATTATGGCTTTCGTCTACCTTCGGCCTTGGATAATCGGCCGTTGCGCTATGAAGAATTTGAGGCTCGTTCTCCGCAGACGATTTATGTATCAGCAACACCGGGTGTTCGTGAAATGGCTGAAGCAGATCGCGTGGTCGAGCAAGTCGTACGTCCAACCGGCTTGATTGACCCGACGGTCTTGATTAGGCCTGTATCGAATCAAGTGGATGATTTATTATCTGAAATTCGCAGTAATATAGCCAAGAAAGAACGTATTTTAGTTACGACGCTGACTAAACGCATGGCTGAGAATCTCACGGAATACTATCAAGGGCATGGTATTAACGTGCGCTATTTACATTCAGATATTGATACGTTGGAGCGTATGGATATTATTCGTGATTTACGACGTGGTGTGTTTGATGTCTTGGTGGGCATTAATTTATTACGTGAAGGTTTAGATATGCCCGAAGTATCGTTGGTTGCTATTTTAGATGCTGATAAAGAAGGATTTTTGCGCTCGGATAGAGCATTAATTCAAACCATCGGACGTGCGGCAAGACATTTAGAAGGTCGTGCAATTTTGTATGCCGATAAAGTTACCGGTTCGATGCAACGTGCGTTAGACGAAACCGATCGCCGTCGTGAAAAACAACAAGCTTATAATGATGAGCACGGCATTGTGCCCGAAGGTATACAAAAATTAGTGGTCGATGTGCTTGAACGGAGCGTGCCTGATGCGCCTAAGGCCGATGACGTACAGGATGAACCTGAAAAAGACGTGGTGTCAGCTGCTGTGCTGACCAAGCGTATTCATCAGTTAGAAAATAAAATGCAAGAGCATGTAAAAAACTTAGCGTTTGAAGAAGCTGCCGTGGTACGTGATCGTATATTAGAGCTTAAGCATCAATTGCTTGAGCCATCGGTTAATTTAAAACTTTAAGCATTAAACATGTTGATGTTTTTTAAAATACGCGCGTACATATTGGTCGGAGTAATTTTTATAGCCCTTGAAACCAACACGTGCAATGACATTGAGCAGAGGGTTACTTATGCCGTTCAGAAAGGCGTAATGGGTGTTGTCCTGGACATGATGCAGGCGATGATGCTCTAAAGAAAGCAATAGCCGATATTTCTGTAAGAATCGAATCATGCCATGATTGGTTGTCGGTTGATGACACCAATAATGGGACAGCTCTGCGAAAGAAGAAAGAATACCAAACGCAACCAAGCCGAGATTTAGATTGCACGGTAAGACGCCTGTGTGTTGCAAATAAATTAAGAGCAACAAATAAAAAACCAGCCAAACTTTGTAACCTGATTCTGTGAAATAGATTTTTACGGGGTGTTTTTCTTGATAGTTTAATTTGTAGTGATGTAGATGAAAGTCAGCAATCAATGGCCCAAAACATGAGGTGTAGTGGGTGTTATTGTCCATCAACATATGCACGAGGCCGTTGATAAAATCGGTAGCTAAATATGCACATATAAGTGTTGCGATAAAACCTAGGAAGCTGGGTGTTGTGTAGGTTTGCACTAAATTAATCAGGCTTAATACTTGCGCACAGATAACCACCCACGAAAGAACGGTTTGGATGTGCTTATACCACGACACAGTCTGATATTTTTCTATAGCCGATTCAAATTGATGATACTTATGATTCATACGGTTTATTTTTTTGTCTATTTTTTGTCTGTAATGTGACGGAGCATACGTTAAAGCATGCATGCTCCGATAGTGCTTTACAGCCAATAGATAAAAATAAACAAGAACAACCAAACCACATCGACAAAATGCCAGTACCAAGCAACGGCTTCAAAAGCAAAATGGCGTTCAGGAGTGAAATGTCCGCGCATGGATCGCACGAGAATTGTGATGAGCATGATGGTGCCAAGCGTCACGTGTAAGCCATGGAAGCCGGTGAGCATGAAGAACGTGGTGCCATAAATACCGGCATCAAGCGTTAAGTTCATCTCGGTATAAGCTTCATGATACTCATAGGCTTGCAGTGTCAAAAAGAGTACACCAAGGGCAACGGTGAGTGCGAGGCCAATCACCAGTTGTTTGCGCTTATTAAGTTTGAGAGCCCAATGTGCCCAGGTGATGGTTACACCGGATGTGAGCAATAAAACCGTATTAATGGCAGCTAAACCCCAAGCTCCCATGGCTTCATAAGCACCGACATAGGTTTGGTTATCAGGGTTTTTTAAGAGAGGCCAGGCATTTTTAAATTCAGGCCATAGAGTAATATGCGTCATCGGATGAAGCGATAATTCACCACCGAGCATGGGAAGGCTCCAGTAGCGGGAATAGAACAAGGCCCCGAAAAAAGCACCGAAAAAGCATACTTCTGAAAATATAAACCAGCACATACCCCAACGAAACGAGCGATCAACACGTAAGTCATAGAGGCTCTTTTGACTTTCATAGACCACTTGGCCAAACCAACCAAATAACATCACGGTCATCAGAACCAGGCCAATGCTAAAAATATAAGGCCCATACCAATCAGCGTGCAGCCATGAAGCAGCACCGACCAGCGTCGTCGTAAGCGCCGTTGACGCAACAAGCGGCCAATGGCTTGGGTTCGGGATGTAGTAGGTGCTGTGGTGTGCGCCCATGTGTTTCTTCTCCTAATGGGTGACGCGGTCGGTCACGTCAAATAAAGTGTATGCCAAGGTAATTGTTTTAACCTGCTTGGGAAGGTCGGTATCCAGATGAAAGAGAAGTGGCATATTCATCCCTTCATGGCCTTCCAGCGTTTGTTGCTCAAAACAAAAACATTCAGTTTTTTTTAAATATTTGGCAGCAATACCGGGTGTGATGCTGGGTATGGCTTGTACCGTCATGCGATGATTAGTTTTATTTTCCGCATAAAACGCCAAGCGTGCAATTTCTCCCGGATGAACTTTGAGCTTGGGTGTTTTCGGATAAAAAGCCCAAGGAACACCTGAGTTATTGGTTGCGACAAATTCAACAAGCACTTCACGATCCTGCGCAACCGTCGCTTTGGATGCATCAAAAGCGACGGGTTTTAAATCAACTTTACCGTTGATCCCTAAATTTTTACATAAGCTATTATAAATAGGGACCAGGGCAAAACCAAAGGCAAACATGGCCACAGCCATGCCGGTCAATAGTAACGGAACGTTACGTGCGTGTTTTTTTTTCATGACCAATATCTGCTCATGCTATTAAAGTATCGTTGGCGGTGTTGTAAACGAATGGTAAGGCGGAGGAGAAGACAAGGTCCACTCCAGTGTTGTCGCACCTTCCCAAACTTGGGCGTCCACTTTCTTACCTTTGCGAATGGTGTAAATAAGGTTTCCAAGAAAGAGTAATTGTGAGAAGCCAAAGATAAAAGCACCGATTGTCACCACAACGTTAAAGTTCGTAAATTGCAGCGCGTAGTCAGGAATTCGACGTGGCATGCCCGCGAGCCCTAAAAAGTGCATCGGGAAGAACGTAATGTTTACAGAAATAACCGATAGCCAGAAATGCCATTTTCCTAAGGCTTCGTTATACATGTGGCCGGTCCATTTAGGCAGCCAGTAATAAGCGCCTGAATAGAGTGAGAAAACAACCCCTGGCACAAGCACATAATGAAAGTGACCGACAACAAAATAGGTGTCTTGATATTGGAAATCAGCAGGCACCAAGGCAAGCATAATTCCAGTGAATCCACCGATGGTGAAGAGAAACACAAAAGCCACGGCAAATAGCATCGGTGTCTCAAAGGTCATCGAACCTCGAAACATGGTGCTGACCCAGTTAAAGACTTTCACACCTGTGGGTACGGCAATCAGCATGGTGGTGTACATGAAAAATAGCTCAGCACCGAGCGGAACACCGGTCGTGAACATGTGATGCACCCAAACAATAAACGATAAGAGTGCGATACTGATGGTCGCGTAAACCATAAAGTGGTAACCAAAGAGTGGTTTACGACTAAAGGTTGGGATCACTTCAGAAATAACACCAAAAGCAGGTAGAACCAAGACATAAACTTCAGGGTGTCCAAAAAACCAAAAGAGATGCTGGAATAAAATAGGATCGCCGCCGCCAGCTGCTTCAAAAAAGCTGGTTCCGAAATGCCTATCGGTCAGCATCATGGTCACGGTGCCTGCTAAGACGGGCATGATAGCGATCAATAAAAATGCGGTGATGAGCCACGTCCATACAAACATCGGCATCTTCATCATGGTCATGCCGGGTGCGCGTAAATTTAAGATGGTTGCGATAATATTGATGGAACCCATGATGGATGAAATTCCCATCATATGAATCGCAAAAATCATGAAGTCAGTGCTAGGCGGGGCATAGTGTGTTGAGAGCGGTGCATACATGGTCCAGCCAAAATTGGGACCACCACCCGCATGGAACATGGTGGATAAGAGTAAGCTAAATGCAAAGGGAAGAATCCAAAAACTCCAGTTATTAAGCCTTGGTAAGGCCATATCGGGCGCCCCAATCATCATCGGAATTTGCCAATTGGCCATACCAACGAATGCAGGCATGATCACCCCAAAGAGCATGACAAGCCCGTGCATCGTCGTCAGCTGGTTAAATAAATTAGGATCAACCAAGCGATGACCCGGTTGAAACAGCTCAACACGAATCAATAAAGCCATGGCGCCAGCGAGAAAAAAGCTGAACAGAGCTATCAAAAGATACAGTGTGCCGATATCTTTGTGGTTGGTTGTAAACACCCAACGCTTAATAAAACCAATGATGCCTTTGTATTGGTGTGGGCCATGATCATGGTGATCATCATGGGCTGATTCAGGTGCTAACGTATGATTCATTGTAAACCTCCAGCGTGTGCTTGTTTCACCCGAATTGCTGGACGATCAAGTTCTTTACGAGCTTGTGCCACATCATTGGGTTGTATGTCTTCGTTCGTGTTATTGCCCCAAGCATTACGTTCATACGTGGTGATGGCAGCAATTTCTTCGTTAGTCAGTTGTTCGCGATAGGCTTGCATCGCGGTTCCAGGCACACCGTTTAACACCAGATCAACATGTCTGGATATAGGATGTCCAACTGCAACAGAGCTGCCTTTGAGTGCAGGATACAACGGCGGAATTCCTGTGCCGTCTGCTTGGTGGCAGGCTGAACACAACATGTCATATTTCTGTTTACCAAGCGTTATGAGCGCATCATGCGTCATGATTTGGGGCTCTTCAGGTTCTGGATTGGATTGCGCGGCAACCCATTGTTTAAATGCTTTGTCGCTCACGGCTTCGACCACAATTGGCATGAAGGCGTGGTTGACACCGCATAGCTCGGCACATTGTCCACGATAGGTACCGGCTTGTTCAATGCGAGCCCATGTCTCATGCATAAAGCCTGGAATAGCATCTCGCTTAATACCTAACTCAGGAACCCACCACGAGTGAATCACATCGTTTGATGTCACAAGAAAGCGAATTTTTTTATGAATGGGCAATACAAGTGGTTTGTCGACTTCAAGTAAATACCAGGCATTTTTTTCTTGTTGATTATTCATTTGCGCATAAGGCGTGGATAAATTACTAAAATAGCTGATCCCCTGATCAAGGTATTGGTATTGCCATTTCCATTGATGCCCGACAATTTTGATGGTGATATCCGCTTCAGAGCTGTCTTCCATGCGGGCCAAAATATGCGTGGCAGGAACGGCCAAGCCGATTAAAATAATAAAAGGAATAATCGACCAAATAATTTCAAGACGGGTGTTGTCATGAAACGAGGCGGGTTTGTAACCCTTTGATTTACGGTGATAAATCAGTGAGTAGATCATGATCCCAAAAACCACGACGCCAATCGCCGCACAGACCCAAATGGCGACCATATGCAGCCAATAAATATCTTGGCTGACAGGCGTAACGCCTTTATACATGTTCATTTGCCATTGATCAGGTGCTGTACCAGCACTGACAGGCCCTACAAGTATGGTCATGAGACCACTTAAGAGCAATTGTTTAACGGTGTTGAATCGTTTTAACATCCCCGTTCCTTTCTTTGTTTCTGTTGGATAATGGTTTACCACAGCTTGTAGTTCCCTTCGGTTTGGGATTCGCTGAGCATGTATTTGACAGCACGAATGATGTCATCGGTGGAGCATGTGGTGCAGGCTCCATTTTTAGGATGGTGCTCGCTGTTGATGGTCTCTTGAACAAGAACATCGAGGTTTTTTGCCGAGACTTTTTTCCAGGCAGTCACATCTCCTAGTTTGGGGGCACCCGAATGGTCGTTATTATGACAAACGCTGCACTTGGTTTCATAAAGCGTTTTTCCGGTCAAGGGCGGGGCTTCAAGTTGATTTGCTTTTACATCGAGCCACTGAGAGCGCGTGAGCGATTCGTTTAACAAATAGTCTACGGCAGACATGATGTCGTTTTCAGAGCAGGTCACGCATGCACCTTTAGGAGGCATGCTGTTATAGCCGTTGATCGCATTTTTATAAAGTGTGGTTAAGCCACCATCTTTAAGCCGCATGGTCCAGTTGGCACCTTTGCCTATACGAGGCGCGGTCATTTCACCGTTTTGGTGGCAGACGGTACATGCTTTTAAATAGACTTCGCGTCCTCGTTCAAGGCTGGGAGGTGCGTCGGATGGTGGCAGGCCAAGAGGCTCTTCACTGGTAACCGTTCTTAAGTAGGTCGCCATGGCGAGATGATCCTCTCGGGTCAGGTAGCTTAAGCTGTTATGATTAACTTCAGCCATAGGGCCTGCAACAGGACCGGCATGGTTAATCAGTTCGCCTTTAACAAAGACATCAATAAGATCTTGGTCGGTCGCTGTTTCAAGGCCTAATTTTGTGATGTTAGGTGCCCAGTAACCATCAATAAAGCCACCGGTTAAATAATATTGTTTCTTAGGCGCACCGAGTGGATTAAGCGGCGTGTGACACATGCTGCAATGACCGGGACCATCGACGATATAGCGTCCACGGTTCCATTCGGACGATTGTTGAGGATCTTCTTTAATGCGTGATTCAGGGTAGAAAAAGAGCATTTTCCAGCCCCATAAAGAAAGACGTGATCCAGGGATATTAAATGGAAACGGAAGCGGGGTGTTTTTGCGTTCGACAGCAGGGATGTTCATGAAATATGTGTATAAATCACCTGCATCTTCATCTGAAATATTAGCAAAGTATGCGAAAGGAAAAACAGGAAAGTAGTTTTGTCCTTTCGGATTTCGTCCTTCTTTGAGAGCACGAATAAAGTCAGCTTTAGTCCATGAGCCAATGCCTGTTTCAACATCTGGCGTGATGTTGGGGCTATAAAACGTACCGAACGGTGTGGCGATGCTTAAGCCGCCAGCAAAAGGTTTTCCGCCGTGGGCAACGTCGGTATGACATGCCAGGCAGTCGCCCATTTTAGCGAGGTATTCACCGTTTTTTATTTGCGCAGCTTTTGCAGCGTCTACGACCGGTGTTGTTGGTGGGTATTCAGCATAATAACCATCAATCAGCTTGGATTCCGCTGCATGCAACGGTGCTTGTAGAACGCATGCGGTCATGAGAAGTAGTAAGAGGCATAGATTTTTTTTAATATTGGTATTGGTAGCTTGTATCCATGCCATAGCATGCGTCCTTCTATTTGTTTAATAATGAAAAAAAGTTTTAAGTCGCGATCATAGCAGTGACAGCGCATTTCTACCAGTAGATTGCGCGTTCAATTTGCTTGCGCTTGGCGGTTACTTGCTCTATGTTAGATAAATCTACGTCTAAAGGTGATTGTTTATGTTGGCGCGTTACATTTCGTTGATGTGTTGCATCTGGCTTGTCGGAAGTTATATTCCGTCGATTGCCATGCCTGCTTCATCGTTACTCTCCCCGCCACCGCCTGTTCAGATCAAAGAGCAGGTTCGTGAAGTTCCTTCGTTTACGCAAGTGCATATCGATGGGCCGTTTAATGTTCGCTTGCATACCCATACAAAACAAAAGCCTGGCCTCAAAATTCGAGGTGATGTGATGGACCTCGCGCGTATACAATCACGTGTTGTTCGGCATGTTTTATATATTAAAATTTATGAACGGCGAGAACGCTTTGGCAGTAAGCCCCGTTTGCGTATGGGCTCTGCTGATTTAGATATTAATGTACCTAACCTTCATCGTTTTACGTATCAAGGACAAGGTGTCATCACGGCGCATAAAATTCATGCGAGTCCGCTGGATATTTCGATCAATAATTCTAAACATTCAACGTGGAGTGGACGTCTTGGTTTGCGTGACTTGACGCTGCGAGGTTCAGGAAGCACACATATTTCCGGGATTAACAGTCCTAACTTAAACGTAAAATTAGAAGGCAGTCCTCATGCTATCTTACGAGGCGAGGCGACTCTTAAACATCTTTATAGCCAGGGAGATGGTTGGCTAAATTTATATTGGGTTAAAGGTGGGCGCGTCGTGGTTCGTTCAATCGGTTCAACGCGTGTGTCTTTGGCAGGCTCCGTGGAATTATTGGATGGAGATTTTTCAGGGAAAACCCGTTTTGATGGGCATTATTTACGAGCGAAAGAGTCGTTTATTAAAACAAACGGTGAAGCCGTTGCTGAAATTTCTACGGTGAACGATCAACATACGTTAGCGCGAGGCGTGAGTGATATTTATTATTATAATCGCCCGGCACGTCGCACGGATTTTATGGAAGATGATGCGGCTGTATTAGACATGCGCTCCGAAGAGTTGAAGCTCATACAGCCTGGTCAGATGTACGATCATTAATTTTTATTAGTTTATTGTGTATTTAGACACGTAATCATCTCGTCTAGATCACCATCTAAAGGCAAGGCATGCGCTGAGTTTTCGAGCCAGTGTGTCGTGCAGTTTGGGTTGGATTCAAAGTGTTTCGCGATGTAGGGCGAGTCAACGACATCATCATGCCTTCCTAGAAATAAATCGATGGGGCATGCTATATCTGTAAACTCATGTTGTTGAATCAACGTAAATAATTCAATAATGGTCCGGACCGGTAGTTTTCGGTAGGTTAATTCATCATGTGTTTTTGTATATAAATTGCCGGCACGATTCGTGATGTGCTTTAAGCCGCAGGCATGGAGTAGACGTGCGAGCATGGTCGCGCCTTTAAGATTAAACGTCAGTTTGAAAGCTGGTGCTAAAAGATAAAGGTGGTGGATGGGATATTTGTTGGCAAGATGATAGGCAAGCAAACCCCCGAGTGATAAACCCACCACATCAACCGTTTCGTACTGCTTGATAAGTGCCTCGCATGCCGTTTCAGCAGCGGTTACCCATTCGTCGGCGTTAACGCTGGTAAAGGCGGCCAGATTTTCGGCATGTCCTGGTAGGGCTGGGCATACCAAAGCATCATAGTTTTCTAAGGCCGGTATCATGGCGCGATACATGGCCGGAGAGGATGAAAAGCCGTGGAGCAAGAGCAGCGCCCTGCCATGTTGTTTACCATAAATATGAACCGGTTCGAGGAGGTTTAGTTCAGCTGCCGGTAAAGGACGTGTTGGTTTTCCGCGCCACATGTAATGAAAATCATCTTGATTTATCATAAAAACTCCATTTTAAGCAGATTAAACATTGACAGGTGTGTTTCAGCTGTGCGATATTGCACCTGCGAGGTTGGACTTGCTATGTGTCATTCCACTGGGTCAATTGGCGACACACTGATTGGCCCTTTCTTTTATATCCTATTATATCTCCTACTTAGTATCATCTTAAGCATCAAAACACTCAAACATCAAATATATCTCATATTTTCTGTTGTTTTTATCGAAATCATGTAAAATATTCAGTGCTTAATTATTGTCTTGATCCGTGAAAAATAAAGGATACCGAAGGTATGATAAAACCAATCAAATTAATCTCTAATTTAGTGTCAGGCGTCGCATGTAAGCGCATGCTTCGGCCTGTGAGTGCATTCGTTCTTACCATGATGTTGCTTGTCTTGAGTGGATGTGATTCTGGAGCACTAGCGCCTAAGGGTATCATTGCCGCAGAAGAGTTAAAATTGATCATGCTTTCGGCTGGTATCATGTTGCTCGTGATCATTCCTGTTATTTTCATGGCTTTTTGGTTTGCTTGGCGTTATCGCGAAGGAAATAATGCCAAATATACTCCCGAATGGACGCATAGTACGCTATTAGAAGTTATTTGGTGGACCATTCCTATTATCGTTATTTTAATTTTAGGCACGATTACGTGGTATACCACGCACAGTTTAGATCCGTATAAGCCAATTGAATCCAAGACGAAGCCTGTAACGATTGAAGTCGTGTCGTTGGATTGGAAGTGGTTATTTATTTATCCAGAACAAAAAATAGCAACGGTGAATTATCTTAAATTACCGGTAGGCACTCCCGTAAACTTTAAAATAACCGCGGCATCTCCGATGAATTCGTTTATTATTCCTCAGCTGGGTGGTCAAATCTATGCAATGACGGGTATGACAACTCAATTGCATTTGATGGCTGATGTTCCTGGTGTTTATCGCGGGCTTGCAACGAACTACACGGGTATTGGTTTTTCGGGCATGCATTTTGATACGGACGTCACATCTCCTGAGCAATTTGATGACTGGGTGAAGTCGGTAAAAGCATTGCCCGATCAACTGACATCGACTATTTTCTGGGGCCAGCTGATGACCCAATCAATCGATGAGCCTGTTCATTACTTTAGTCGTGTTGATGACGGGTTGTTTGATGAGATTGTCATGCATTATATGATGCCCAGTAAGCAAGATTAAGAACGAGCGTAAATCTTAAAAAAAGGAAAGTTCCATGTTATATGCATTAATAGGTAAGTTAAGTAATCTGAAGGAAGTTTTTCCTTATCTTTATGAGCCGGTGAGTCAGCAGATTATTATTTTTACGATGCTGGCTTTTATTGTACTTGCGGGTGTTGCCGTTGTTGGTGGGATCACCTATTTCAAAAAGTGGACCTATCTCTGGAAAGAATGGGTCGTAACGGTCGATCATAAGCGTATTGCCGCGATGTATCTCATTGTTGCTCTTGTGATGTTGTTCAGAGGATTTTCAGATGCGGTGATGATGCGGATCCAGCAAGCGCTGTCTTCAGGAGCCTCAACCGGTTATCTTATTCCTGAGCATTTCGACCAGATTTTTACAGCGCATGGCGTGATCATGATTTTCTTTGTGGCCATGCCGCTCATGTTTGCTTTGTTCAATTTGCTTGTGCCACTGCAAATTGGGGCGCGCGATGTCGCATTTCCGATGATGAATGCCGTGAGTTTCTGGCTTTTTGTTGCCGGTGCGTTGCTTGCTAACGTGTCGTTATTGATTGGTGATTTTGCTCATGCGGGTTGGCTTGCATACCCACCGTTTTCTGAGCTCGCTTACAGTCCATCGGTTGGCATGGATTATTATATCTGGGCTATTCAAATCTCGGGTATTGGTTCATTACTGTCTGGAATAAACTTTTTTGTAACGATCATTAAGATGCGTTGCCCAGGCATGAACTTAATGAAGATGCCAATTTTTACGTGGACAGCTTTGTGCTCATCTATTTTAGTGATGCTGGTTTTCCCGGTGTTAACCGTGAGTTTGGCTTTGCTCGGTTTAGACCGTTATATGGATATGCATTTTTTCACCACCAGCTTCGGTGGCGATCAAATGATGTATGTTAATTTGATTTGGATTTGGGGACACCCTGAAGTTTATATCTTAGTTCTGCCAGCTTTTGGTGTGTATTCTGAAATTGTTGCAACGTTTTCGAAGAAGCCATTGTTTGGTTATGCAACCATGGTATGGGCGACGGTAGCGATTACGTTCTTATCGTTTATTGTTTGGGCTCACCACTTCTTTACCATGGGAGCTGGAGCTAATGTGAATGCCGTGTTCGGGATTCTGACCATGATTATCTCCATACCTACAGGTGTGAAGGTCTTCAACTGGTTGTTTACCATGTATCGGGGTCGCATTACGTTTACTTCACCGATGTATTGGCTCATGGGCTTCTTTGTGACATTTACCATCGGCGGCATGACCGGTGTGATGTTAGCGATTCCTGGCATTGATTTCCAAGCACATAATAGCTCGTTTTTAGTAGCCCATTTCCATAACACAATTATTGGGGGTGTTGTTTTTGGCTATTTTGCTGGGTTAACGTACTGGTGTCCTAAGCTGTTTGGTTTCAGATTAAATGAAAAACTAGGCAAATGTGCTTTTTGGTGCTGGCTTGTTGGGTTCTTCGTAGCGTTTGTTCCTATTTATATCGTCGGTGGATTGGGCATGACGCGTCGTATGTATCATTATGATGCTGCCACAGGATTCCAACCGTTTTTAATTGCTGCGGCGATTGGTGCGGGTATTATTGCTTTGGGTGTTGTTTTTCAAGTGCTTCAAATTATTGTAAGCCTTAAAAATAAAAACAAAGAGGGCTATCTTGATGTCACCGGTGATCCATGGAATGGCCGTACGCTTGAGTGGGCGATGTCTTCTCCTGCTCCGTTCTATAACTTTGCTCATACGCCTGTTGTGACAAGTATTGATGCTTTTTGGGAGCAAAAAGAAAAAGGTTTGGATATTGAAGGCAAACCTAAAGCAGAACAAACCGTGTACCAAGATATTCATATGCCAAGAGATACTTCTGTAGGTTTTATCATCGGTATATTCTCCTTTATCTTTGGCTTTGCGATGGTATGGCATATTTGGTGGCTTGCAATCGTTGGGTTGACGGCGACAATTGCGACATTGATTATTCGGTCGCTTGATTACGACACGGATTATTATGTGAAAGCATCTGATGTTGAAGCAACAGAAATGAAATATAAACAAGATCTTTTGAGAGTGAAATCATGAATCAAACATTGACAAAAGAAGCGCACGCGCATCACTTTGATGGCTCTAAAAATGTATTCGGTTTTTGGATGTACATTATGACGGACTGTCTCTTATTTGCGACGTTATTTGCGGTGTATGCCGTGTTCCATACCCATACGTTTGGTGGTCCACACGCGAAAGAATTGTTTAGCTTGCCGTTTGTGCTAGTTGAAACCATGATGCTCTTGACGAGTAGCTTTACGTTCGGCCTGGCGATGCTTGCACGCAACAGCAGTAATAATACGGCCATCGTAACGCGTTGGATGTGGGTGACGTTTATATTGGGCCTGTGCTTTATTGCCATGGAGATGCATGAGTTTTATCATCTGTATATAGAAGGACATACATGGGCCACAAGCGCCTTTTTGTCATCCTTCTTTACATTGGTTGGCACGCACGGTTTGCATGTAACAGCAGGGCTTATTTGGATGTTATCGGTTATATATCAAATTAATAAGCATGGCATTACGCCAGAGACAAAAACAAAACTTACGTGCCTAGGATTGTTTTGGCATTTCTTGGATATTGTTTGGATTTTTGTTTTTTCAGTCGTCTATTTGATGGGAGCTATATAACATGACCACACATGAATCTGATTTTGATATCGATACAGGCGCCTCCTACGGCACGCACCAATCCTATATTATAGGTTTTGTGTTGTCGATCGCGGTTACTCTGCTGTCTTTTTATTGTGTTTATTCGGGAGCAATGGCCCCGAAAGCACTGTATTTGACTGTAGGGATTCTCGCGATTGTTCAGTTCTTAGTTCAAACTGTGTTTTTTCTGCATTTGAACCCACGATCAAACTCCTCATGGAATCTTATAAGCTTTATGTTTACTGTGCTGATGACCGGGGTATTGGTGATTGGAACGATGTGGATTATGTTTAACTTGTACGAAAAAATGGGCATGAACGCGATGTCTATGTAATCTGCTTTAATAAAGCATTAATTTTTTTGCTAACCACGGATATCTTCGTGGTTGGCAAAAATTGCTGAAGTACACGCCCGTCTCTATCTATTAAAATCTTTGTGAAATTCCACGGGACAAATATCCAAGGCTTTTTCTCGATATGTTTGGCTAAATAAGCATAAAGCGGCGCCTGTTTGGAGCCTTTCACACATAGTTTTTCAAATAACGGAAATGTAATTCGAAAACATGAGGTTGTGAATTTCTTAATTGCGCTGGCATCACCCGGCTCTTGGTTTAAAAATTGATTACAAGGAAATCCTAATATACGTACGCCTTGCTTAGCATAGGCTTGGTGAAGCGCTTCTAAATCTTGATATTGCGACGTAAAACCACATCGGCTCGCAACGTTGATAATCAACAAAATCTCGCCCCGGTACGGGGCAAGTGTGGTTGTTTCACCATCGATGGTTTTAAATGGAATGGTGTACAGCTCGTCTGACGCCTGCATTAGTTAATACCGTGATGTCTGAGAAACGCATCGGGTGTGGCTTCTCGTCCACGAAATTTTTGGAAAAAGTCACTGGCTGTCTGAGAGCTTCCGACAGCTAAGACGCAATCGAGAAAATCACGGCCTGTCTCTGCATTAAATACGCCTTCTTCTTCAAAACGTGCAAACGCATCACTTGAGAGCATCTCGGCCCAAAGATAGCTGTAATAGCCTGCGGCATAACCACCAGCAAAAATATGAGAAAAACTCTGTGGAGAGCGGTTGTAAGCTGCTTGTGGCAGCACTTGCGTTGTTTCACGGACTTGATTAAGCGCTTGGGTAATCCAGTCAGTTTGCTCGCCGGGGTAGGCTGAGTGCAGCAAGAAATCAAACCATGAGAATTCGAGTTGTCGAATGAGATGTAAGCCGGCTTGAAATTGTTTTGAGGCAAGCAGGGCATTGAACAAATCATCGGGTAAGGGATGATGTGTTTCGACATGTGCCGATAATTGTTTGAGCGCAATAGGATCCCAGCAAAAGTTTTCAAAAAATTGGCTGGGTAGCTCAACGGCGTCCCATTCAACCCCGTGAATACCTGAGGCACCTAAATAATCCACTTGGGTTAAAAGATGATGCAAGCAGTGCCCCATTTCATGAAAGAGTGTCACGACTTCATCGTGTGATAACGTAGGTACAGGATAGGTCTCAGATTTTGCAAAATTACAGGTTAAAAAAGCAATAGGTAGCTGGATATCGCCGTTCGCGCATTTTCGACGACTTTGTGCGTCATCCATCCAGGCCCCGCCACGCTTGTTAGGACGCGCGAATAAATCCATGTACACATAGCCCCGCAGCGTCTGCTCTTCATCGCGTAGCGCGTAGACTTGGACGTCAGCATGCCAAGTATCGACGGATGCCGTGATGTCTGTAAGATGTATGCCGTAGAGCTTTTGGATGGTATCAAACATACCGTTCATGACCTGTGGCAACGGAAAGTAAGGGCGCAGTGCTTCGTCGTTCAAGGCATATTCAGCTTCTTTTTTCTTTTGAGATACGTAGCTTACATCCCAGGGTTCAAGATTTTTGAGTTCACAGTGCTTGAGCGCAAAGTGCTTGAGTGCCTCGACGTCGTGCTTTGCTTGGGGCAAGACGCGTGTTGCAAGGTTTGAGATAAATTCAAAAACATGGGCCGGTGTTTGTGCCATTTTTGTGGCCAGTGAGCGTTCAGCATAATTTTTGAAGCCTAAGAGTTGAGATTTTTCATGCCGTAAGGCTAAAATTTCGTGAATTAAATTCGTGTTATCAAATTGTGTTGCGTTAGGACCTAACTCTGAAGCACGTGTGGCGTAGGCCTCGTGCATGGTCTGTCGCAGATCACGATTGTCAGCATAAGTAATCACAGCGAGATAGCATGGGATTTCTAAATTAAGTATCCAGCCCTCGAGATTTTTCTCTTTAGCGCAGGCCGCTGCACGCTGTATGGCATGCCCGGGTAGGCCCGTAAGCTTGGTTTTATCGGTGATATGAAGTGAATAGGCCGCTACTGCGTCTAGCACGTTATTATCAAATTGATTCGAAAGCTCAGCCAAACGGGTGTTGATGGCTTCAAAACGTTCTTGTTGCTCATGAGGCAGGGCGACACCGGCGAGTTCAAAATCACGCAATGTATCAGCAATAATTTTTTGTTGGGTAGCATCAAGTTGCTTTGTATCCAGCGCTTGGATGGCTTGAAATAAAGCTTGGTTATGATGAATCGCCGATTCATAGGCGCTTAATTCAGGGAGGCAGGCTTGGTATGCTTCACGTAACTCGGGTGAGTGCATCACGGCATTTAAGTGCGCGAGTGGTGACCAGGCTTTTGAAAGCGCGTCATCGAGATCATCTAAGGGATGCATGAGTGTATCCCACGTGGGTGCTAGTGTGTTGGTTTCAAGCAAGGCATCTATCGTGTTTAAGTTATGCTTAAGCAAGGATTTAAATTGCTCGGGAAAATTTTCCGGGTCAAATTTTGAGAAATTGGGAAGTGTATTCATGTTGTCTGCGTGCCTGCCTGAAGATAAAAATATAAACTCAGCATACAATAAGATCGTGTGACGAACAATTATAACTCATCATCTTTAAGTGATTCACGCGTGTCAGCTAAAAAACCACCTATTTGGGCATCCCAAAGCTTTTTATAAAGGCCAGCGTTTACTAATAATTCATCATGTGTACCATCTTCAATAATCCGGCCTTGATCAAAGACGAGAATACGATCCATATGCAGTAACGTCGATAAGCGGTGAGCAATAATCAACGTTGTTTTATTTTGCATGAGCTTGCAAAGGCTCTCTTGAATTAATGTTTCGCTAATCGAGTCAATGTGTGATGTTGCTTCATCAAGAATAAGAATCGGCGCATTCTTGAGGATGGCTTTAGCTATCGCGATGCGTTGGCGTTGTCCACCGGATAGTCTGGTGCCGCGCTCACCAACCCGCGAATTGTAGCCATCAGGGAGTTTGATGATAAACTCATGTGCGTGTGCTTTCTTAGATGCATCAATCACTTCCTCATCTGTGGCATCAATCCTACCATAACGAATATTCTCCATCAGTGTTCTGTGAAAACGACCGGGGTCTTGTGGGATCATCGCAATACTTCTATGAAGCGAATCTTGGGTGACATCACGAATATCTTGTCTATCAATGTGTATTGCGCCATCCATAACATCGTGGAGGCGTAATATCAAATTGACAAAGGTGGATTTTCCACTACCTGAATAACCCACCAGCCCCACACGTTGCCCTGATTGAATATCAACGGATTGTTTGTGAAAAATAGATGCTGTTGTTTGGTAATTGAATTTGATATTTGAAAAAGATATGTGTCCTTTTGTGCATTGTAGTTGTTTGGCATCTGGTTTATCAGTGATATTAAGAGGTGACATGAGCGAAAATAAACTTTGTTTGCATTTACCGGCCGCTTTATTAAAATCATCAATTTTTGATAGCACGGACCACATCTTATGACCTGTTTCTAGCGTAAGTCCAAAGATTAATGCGAAATCACCGATAGTAACCAAGTGTTGACTATACAAATGGACTAAAAAATAAGCTGAAGCTGCGAGCATCATGGCGATCATACCTCCCTGGACCGAGTGCATCATGACGGCATAAAAATAGGTGTTTTGGTAAGTTTGTCGTTGCTTATTAAAAAAAGGAACCATTCGAAGACTTTCATACGTTTTGTTGGCAAAAAGTCGGACATTACTTTGGTTAGCTAATGTATCTACGAGCTCGCCGACAACAAGTGATTCTGCCGCGGTTTGCGCATGAGCGAGCACGATAAATTTTTTCGACAAGACAAGGCTTACACCTGAAAAAAGAACAAGCCATGTAATAAGGATAAAGAAAAATATCGGATTTACGAAATAAGCCGTGATGAATGCGGTCAGCAGTAAAGACGCGCCATTCAAAAAATTAGATGCAATGGAGGTGATTAATTTTTCGGTTCCGTCGGCTAAGTTCGTGATTTTTTTTGCTATCTGTCCTGAAAAATTATCTTCAAAAAATTGATGTGACTGCCCAAGAATATAGGTCATTAATGTGCCTGTGATGCGGTTCATCATGTCTGGAACATATTTACTGTGGAGGTAAGTTATTCCTCGCCATGTTACGTTATCAAATATGATGAAATTAAGAACTATAAGGCTGACAGGTAGCACAAGAATTGATGCATCGTCGTTGTGAATTTCAGGTAAAAGGTTGATAACATTTTTGATGAGGATGCTATTAAATGGTCCCCAGAAACCCGCGGCGATGGCGAGACAGATAACGATGACGACAGCCAGTTTGTAGTCACGCAAGAAATACCATATAAAGGCAAAATGTGTCGAAGGGAGTTTGCTATCATGGTTGGTCATAGTTTTGTCCTATACGGTTAAGTATGTATTAATTACAACCATTTTTTCCTGCGAAAGTAATTCAGCATCAAGAGTACACTGCAGCCCATGACGCCAAGCGTCGCATAAAATCCCCACCGCCAATTAAGTATCGGCATAAACGCAAAATTCATCCCAAAAAGGCCTGTTACAAACGTGATCGGTATGAATATCGTTGCAATAATGGTTAACGTTTTCATTACCTCATTGAGGCGATTAGCTAAGCTCGATAAATAAATATCGACCATACCACCCACGATGTCACGAAACGTTTCAATCATATCCAGGGTTTGCACAACATGATCGTACAAATCACGTAAATACACTCGAGTAAAAGACGTAACCCAGGTATTTTCAATCTGTAATAAATGACTAATCGCTTCGCGTGTCGGCCAAATTGATTTACGTAATGACATGAGTTGTTGCTTTATTCGATGAAGTTCATGAGAGCATTGTGGCTCGGGGTTTGTAACGATATTTTCTTCTATTTGAGCTATTTTTTCTCCGACCTCTTCGAGGACAAGAAAGTAATCATCAACCACCGTATCCATGAGTCGATAGGCTAAATAATCACAGCCTTGTTGTCGTAATCGCTGGTTGGACGTACCTTGTAAGCGTTGGATGACCGCCTGAAATATATTGCTGTCATGCTCTTGAAAAGAAATTAAGAAATTTTTCCCTAAAACAAAGCTGATTTGATCGGTATTTAAGTCATGATTTTTTTTGTTTTTTACAAATAAAGGCAGGGTAATAAATACATATTCTTTAAACTCTTCAACCTTAGGGCGTTGATGGACGTTTAAAATATCTTCACCGGTTAAAGCATGAATATTATATATTTTTGTTAACTGTTCAATTAATTTGATATTTTTTAATCCAATTACTTGGATCCAGGTCATCCCTGGTTGTTCTTTGGATAATGCGATGTCTTCTAATGTCTTGCCTTGAACGCAATGGAAATCATGTTCAGAATAAACGATTTTGGTTAATAAAGTTTTTCCTGAATGACGACCGGTATAGAGCATGGTTCCCGGAGGTTGCCCTATTTTTTGTACGCGGGTCTGTAAATCATGGAGCATCGTGGCTCTCCTTCTTGCTGCATTTTATTGAATCAACCCAATACCATAAGATGTTACGCCTAAGTTATTATTTCCTGTAGTAATACAGTTCGAGACGGTGCCATTTGAAATATCACAACGTCCAATAAAGGTTCCATCATCGTCGACGCTATCGCCTCTACCAGTATAAACATAGGTGTTGGTTGAATTCACGCTGAGCCCTCGCCCCTCTCCCAGAGTGACGGAGTTCACGCGAGCACAGTTGATGAAGTCACCGGTTCCACTATCAATTTCACATCCTGTGATAGAGCTTAACCCGCTGATGTAGGCATACGCATCGTTGCTATCGATGGCAATGCCTCTCCCGTTGTTGGGGTAGTCCGCTGGATTTATATTGACATTTTTACATGCCCCTAAATTTCCTTGTTCTGGTGAGTTGGTTACAGAGCATTGAATGGTTTCCGTCTCTCCGACAACATACACCACCGTTCCTGCAGTATTGATGGTTATTTGTAAAGGCGTATTTGTTATTGATGAAGCAGAAGTTGTACATGCACTTACCGTCAGGCCATCTTCGCTGATGGGGCACTGGAGGATTTCACCATTAGCGTTTGCTACATAGAGCAGGCTATTATCAGCATTAATAACAATACCCTGTATGTTGACTCTTGATATATCAATATCTCCTGAGTTTGTGCAATCCAGCGCTCCTGTGAGGGGGGCAATACGACAAATTTGTATGGTTTTGTCGCCTTGATTTGATGCATACAAGATTGTCTTGCTTGAGTTGATCGTTACATCATTTGGCTTATCGAGTGTGCTGTTATTGGCTGCTATTTCGCAATTAGACAATAACCCATTAATATCAATATCACATTTTGTAATAGACCTAGATGAGTCAAAATTTGCAGTATAAGCAACAGTCGCTCGTTTGATGATGTCAAAACTACCTGCTTTTGATGGCTCTGCACACAAGAATGGATCGGGTGTATTACTGTTGGGTTGTGTCTTGCAGATTTCTGGGCCTCGGGTGACGGTATTAGGAATTGAAGCGCCATTCACGATGAGTCGAAGTATGCAGGACTGTTGGGGATCCAACGTGAAGGGGCTCGTACAATCGCCTGGTTGTGTTGGGGTTATACTTATCCCTCTGACAGGTACCATGGTGAGTTGTCGAGTGATGGATGTCTGATTCGTCACACGATATTGCATCGTAGCAACGCTGTATTGATCAAGCGATATGGTATTAATGCTTATCGGCGCGATTAGAAACGTCGGCTTTGACGAAGCATGAACAAGTGATGTCGTAGACCAGGCATAGAGGAGCACGCATAAGATTTTTGGGATGAATTTAAGCAAGGAAGTTTGCGGGTGCTTGATTTTCAACATGAGTAAAGATAAGCCATTAATCTGCGTCATAAATTTAGTATCCTTATATTTATTCGTCTATTGAACCAAAGCAATACCATTTGAACGTACGCCTAAGTCATTGGCTCCTGTAGAAATACAGTTCGAAACGATCCCATTTAAAATATCACAACGTCCAATAAATTCGGCACCGCTGCTTGCATTGGCTCTACCAGTATAAACATAGGTATTTGTTGTATTAACAGCGAGGCCGTCGCCACCACCCAGTGCGGTAGAATCCACGCGAACACAATTAATGAACTCACCGGTTCCATTTTCGATTTTACACCCAGTAATCGAATCAGTCCCACTGATGTAGGCATACGCATCGTTACTATCAACGGCGATGCCACGTCCGAGGTCAGGATAGTTCGTTGCATTGGTATTAGTACACGCCCCTACATTTCCTGGTTGCGGTGAGTTGGTTACAGGGCATTGATTCGTTTCCGTCTGCCCGACAGCATACAACACAGTGCCCGCAGTATTGATATTGATTTGTTCGGCTTTGTCGCTATGGGTCGCACCGCTATCGGTACATGGGCTTACTGTTAGGCCGTCATCACTGACGGGGCACTGATAAATTTTATTATTGTGAGACACGATATAAATAATCGAATTATTTGGATTGATCACAAGCCCTTGAAGATTGTCGAAATCGCCGTGTAAACCGGTATCGGAATTTGTGCAATCAAGTGCACCGGTGAGCGGTGTAATACGACAAATTTCTAGGGTATTGACATTGTTGCCGCGATTGAGTGCATACAAGCGTGTTTTGTGGGAGTTGATCGTGAGAGCATTCGTCCCATTGAGTGTGCTATCACTGAAAGCTATTTCACAATTGGACAAAAGTCCATTGGGCTCTATATTACATTTTGTAATAGCGCTCGGTGTCTGACTGCTTGCTGTGTAAGCAACCGTCGCTCGTTTGATGATGTCAAAACTACCTGCTTTTGATGGCTCTGCACATAAGAAAGGATCGGGTGTATTACTGTTGGGTTGTGTCTTGCAGATTTCTGGGCCTCGAGTGACGGTATTAGGAATTGAAGCGCCTTCCACGGCGAGCCTAAGTATGCAGGACTGTTGCGGAGCCAACGTGAAGGGGCTCGTACAATCGCCTGGTTGTGTTGGGGTTATACTTATCCCTCTGACAGGTACCATGGTGAGCTGTCGAGTGATGGATGTCTGATTCATCACACGATATTGCATCGTCGCAACGCTGTATTGATCAAGCGATATGGTATTAATGCTTATCGGCGTGATCAGAAACGTCGGTTTGGATGAAGCATGAACAAGCGATGTCGTCGACCAGGCACAGAGGAGCAAGCATAAAATCTTAATATGTGTCATAAATTTAGCATCCTTTTTAATATAGGTTAACTAAGTCCGTGTTCAATCAACATTACTATGGTTGAAATGCATGTTCCAGCATTATTGTAGTACTTCGAGTGTTTTATCGGTATGATCGCGCCAAGATTTTTTATATAGAGGCTCTATGCGTTCGTTACAACTCAAGCTTTTTTTACAATACACAGTGCCTAAAATAATGCTGTCAGCAATGGCAGGCATGTTTGCTAATATTAAAATAACTAAAATTAAAAATTATTTTATTCGCCGCTTTATTCAAAGCTATGATGTGGTGATGGGTGAGGCGGTGCGAGAAAATGCCGAAGATTATGTGAATTTTAATGATTTTTTTACGCGATATTTAAAACCAGGTGTACGGCCGATTGCTGATGCTGATGTGGTCTCGCCGGTTGACGGATGTGTAAGTGAAATAGGTCATATTCAACAAGGCCAGCTTTTGCAGGCCAAAGGTCGTTATTATTCGGTGGGTGAATTACTGGCGTGTGACGCAGAAAAAAGCGCACCGTTTCAGAATGGTTCGTTTGCAACGTTATATCTTTCGCCACGTGATTATCATCGTGTGCACATGCCTGTGGCCGGTACACTTCAAGACATGATTCATGTTCCGGGTACGTTGTTTTCGGTTCAGCCTGATACGGTTCGTCATATTCCACGCTTGTTTGCACGTAATGAGCGTGTGGTTTTATTTTTTGAGACCAGTCTGGGCCCGATGGCGGTGATTTTAGTCGGAGCGACGATCGTCGGTAAAATTGGAACCTGTTGGCATGGGGATTTACCGCGAGCTAAAAAAATCACAGATTTTAAGACTCATTTACCAGCACCTGCTGAGCGAGCACTCAAACAAGCGGATGAGGTGGGATATTTTAAACTCGGTTCAACCGCGATTGTTTTATTTGCTGAAGATAGCAACATTGAATGGACGGCAGAATTGAAAGCCGGTGTGAGTGTGCGTTTAGGTGAGGCTTTGGGGCAGATTAAAGCAACTGACATAAATTAAATCAAGCAAGGATAAAGCATGCGTATTGCCAGTATTAAAGCACGTGAAATTTTAGATTCTCGAGGTAATCCCACGGTTGAAGCCGATGTTGTTTTGGAAAACGGTGTGCTTGGGCGAGCGAGTGTGCCGTCGGGTGCATCCACGGGTCAATTGGAAGCCTGTGAGCTTCGCGATCAAGACGCGCATCGCTTTTGTGGGCGAGGCGTGCTGAAGGCTGTTCAGCATATTAATCAAGAAATTAATCAAGCGTTGCAAGGCATGTCGGTGGATGATCAAGCGGCGCTGGATGCCAAATTATGCGCGTTAGATGGCACAGAGAATAAATCTCGTCTGGGTGCGAATGCTATTTTGGCTGTATCGCTTGCGTCAGCACGCGCCTCGGCCGAAGCGCAAAAAAAGCCTTTGTTTGAAGCTTTAAATCAAGGTGAGCGTATGGCGCTGCCAGTGCCGATGATGAATGTTTTAAACGGTGGTGCGCACGCGGATAATAATGTTGATATTCAAGAATTCATGATCATGCCTGTGGGCGCAAAAGATTTTCCTACTGCGTTGCAAATGGGGGCAGAAATTTTTCATGCCTTAAAATCAGTTTTGAGAGCAAAAAAATTAAATACAGCGGTCGGAGATGAGGGGGGGTTTGCACCTAATTTAGGCTCAAACCGCGAAGCGCTCGATTTATTATCCGACGCGGTTAAGCAAGCTGGGTTTAAGCTCGGTGAAGACATTGTTTTTGCTTTGGATGTTGCTGCATCGGAATTATACAAAGACGGCAAGTATCGGTTGCGTTCTGAGAATTTGGAGCTCACGAGCCAAGAGCTTGTGGATTATTACGCGACGCTTGTTAAACATTATCCTATTGTAAGCATTGAAGACGGTTTGGATGAAGCAGATTGGGCGGGTTGGAAATACATGACGGAGCAACTCGGTGCCCAAGTACAGTTGGTGGGAGATGATTTGTTTGTCACAAACGCACATATTTTAGCCAAGGGTATTGAGCAAGGCGTGGGTAATGCGGTGCTGATTAAACCTAATCAAATTGGAACGCTCACAGAAACGCGCGAAACCATACGGTTAGCAACGCAGCATGGGTATCGCTGTGTCTTGTCACACCGCTCGGGTGAGACGGAAGATGCATTTATTGCGGATTTAGCCGTAGCAACCGGGTGCGGCCAAATTAAAACCGGGTCTCTTTGTCGTACCGATCGTATGGCGAAATACAACCAATTGCTTCGTATCAACGAAAGCAACGTGCTACCTTATACGACACCGTTCGGTACGCGTAAAGAGTGAGGGCTAGACCTATGAAACGTTTGTTTAGAATAGAGCAGGGTATACTCGCACTGCTGGCGATGCTGGTGTTAATGCTGTCGTATTATTTACAATACGTCAAAGATTTAGAGCCATGCCCGCTTTGTTTAATGCAGCGTTTTATGATGTTTGGACTTTTGTTTTTTGCAATCATCGGTGTGTTTGGATACACGCGACGTCGTGCCTGTGTTTTGATTCTATCCGAGCTGTTATTAACGGCGGGAGGTCTGCTTTTCGCCTTGCGTCAAGTATGGCTGCAGAGCTTACCCGTCGCAGATACCGGTATGTGTTTGCCGGGCATTGAGGCGTTGATACATAAATTGCCTTGGCAAGATGTTGTTCATGCGTTTATTTGGGGTGGCTCAACCGGCTGCGGCGAAGTGGATTGGACCTTTGCGGGGTTTTCTATGCCAGCATGGTCTGCTGTTTATTTTGGTATGATAGGGCTGGTGAGTGTGTTTTTTTTGATAAGGCTGTGTAAGCATGACCGCATTTCAGACTGAAATTCTTGGGCGACATGCCCACACACGAGCGCGCGTAACGCGCGTTACCACGCCGCACGGTGAATTTATCACCCCGGTGTTTATGCCCGTTGGAACACGCGCCGGCGTGAACAACATGACGCCTCGCGAGCTGTGGGACGCCGATAGCCAAATTATTCTTGGTGGTAATACGTATCATATGTTGTGTGCACCGGGCATGGAGGTGATTGAAGCTGCCGGAGGCATGCATCAATTTATGGGTTGGAACGGCCCCATGCTAACCGACAGTGGTGGCTTTCAAGTGTTTAGCTTGTCTAAAAACGAAGAGCTATGCCGTATTGATGATGAAGGTGCGCACTTTACACTTCCAGGTTCACAAAAAACGATTCATATGACGCCTGAGATGTCGCTTGAGACGCAAAAAATTATCGGTGCCGATATTATTATGGCGTTTGACCAATGCACGCCAGACAGCTGTTCAGAAGATGAAGTTAAATTTATTATGGAACGTACCCACCGTTGGCTTAGGCAGTCGGTTGCGTACCATGAGCAGCATCCTACGTCTCGTTATGGCGACAAACAAGCTTTGTTCGGTATTATCCAAGGCGGCATTTTTCCTGAACTTCGACGTGAAAGTGCTGCATTTGTAGCTAGCATGAACGTCGATGGCATAGCTTTAGGGGGTGAGACGGTTGGATTTGATATGCCAAAAACCGTTGAGGTGATTCGCTGGGTACATGATGTTTTACCCGAAGAAAAACCGCGCTACACCATGGGTGTGGGCATGTCACCGCAAGATTTATTAGATGTGGTTGCCGAAGGCATCGATATGTTTGATTGCGTGGCGCCTACACGTAATGCGCGTCATGGCGCGCTGTATTGCGGTGAAGTGGTGCGTAAAAATAATTGGCTGAAATTTGAAAGTGAGTACAAAGACGAGCGTATTCAAATCAAAAAAGCATGTTTCGCTGATGATTTGTCACCGGTGATGCCGGGCTGTACTTGCTATACCTGCACGCATCATTCGCGTGCGTTCATGCATCATTTGTTTAAACAAAAATCACCGAATTTTACGGCGCTCGCAAGTATTCATAATATTCATGTTTTACATGATGTCTGCACACAAATGCGCGATTTAATTCTTGCCGAGCCTGCATCATGATCAATCTTATGAATATAGATAAAGCGCGTGAATTAATTCTGGCGGGCGAAGTGATTGCCTACCCAACAGAAGCAATTTATGGTCTGGGTTGCGATCCGTTTAATCAGCAGGCGGTTGAGGCTTTGCTGGCGCTAAAGCAGCGCTCTGTATCTAAAGGCCTGATTATTTTGGTCTCGACATGGGAGCAGGTTTGGCCGCTCGTCGGTGATGTTCCTGAGGCGAGACTCGAGGCTGTAAAGCAAACCTGGCCAGGGCCTGTGACGTGGATTTTCCCTAAGTCAGAAGCTGCACCTGTTTGGTTAAGTGGTGAACATGACGGCCTTGCTATTCGTATGACGGCGCATCCTGTAGCACACGCGTTGTGTGAGCATGCACCACTTGTTTCGACCAGCGCTAATATTACAGGCTCTCACCCAGTAAAAAATCTAGATGATCTTGAGCACATGCTTTTAGACGGTGTGGCGGGGGTTGTGGCCGGTGATTTGGGTGGGCGTACCGCACCGAGTGAGATTTATCACGTACTAGATGGTGCGCGGGTTAGATAAAAGTAACTAAAAATAGTTGCGTTATTGCAGGTGTGGAGCTAAGATTGATGTTGCGTTTTTTTTAATGACAAAAATAGATAAATTACGGAAGAGATTTATTACCAAACCGAAAGATTTCACATGGAAGGAGCTGAAATCTTTGCTCATGGGATTGGGGTACGAGGAGTGTAATGCTGGGAAAACCAGTGGTTCTAGAGTACGTTTTGTTCATGAATTATATGGCGATATTATGCTTCATAAACCTCATCCAAACCCAAGTCTTAAAACGTATCAAGTAAAGCAGCTGCTAGAGCAATTAGAAAAAGAGGGGCTTTTATGAAAGGTATGATGCATTACAAAGGTTACTATGGCTCGATAGATTTTGAGCCTGAAGATTTAATTTTTTATGGCAAAGTCGAATTTATTCATGCACTTGTCAGTTTTGAAGGGGAAACGGCTAAAGAAATTGATGCCGCTTTTAAAGAGGCTGTTGATGATTATCTTAACAGTTGTGTTGCACGTGGCATTCAACCAGAAACGCCATTTAAAGGTTCGTTGAATGTTAGAATTGGTCGCGAACGGCATGAAAAAGCAGCGCTTTTGGTTAGAGAGACAGGCTGTAAAAGTTTAAACTCGTTGATTAACCAAGCGCTTGATCATGAGTTTGAACGGTATTATAAAAGAGCTTAAATAGACTTCGAGGTCTCATGATTTTACATGGGGCGCATTGTTAGATTTAAACTATCTGGTCCAAATATTCCATCCTGCTCATCATGTTCTAGAATATAAATATCGTGTGTATCTTTAAGTACGTGGCACGTTGAGCCAGTAGAAGCATTACACGTTAATTGCTCAATATATGATGATTGCAATGTTTTCTCAGGTTCGTTCCAAACAATCGTACCTTTCCACGTTTGCCCACCATCATGTGTCCCAAAAAAAACAGATGCGTGACCAAGTAAAATCGTGACACCCACTAAGCAAGTTTGGAGATATTGATCACAAGCGATTTCCATTCCCGCGAAACCATCAAGTGCTTTGTCTGAACCAATGCGAGAATAAAAATTAGTATTAAGTTTGTACCAATCTGCTCCTGCATTATCTGTTCGATAGAGCCTCAATGAATATTTTATTTCTGGCATATGGCTTAAAGCCAAACAATGAACACCTGAGTCATCACATGCAATCGATTTGAAATGTTTACTCTGGAGCGTTGCTTGAGTTTGTGACGGGTTTGCAAAAGCTGGCAGAACAAGAATAGACAGTATCGCAAATAAGAGGTACGAATTAATTCTCACGAAAAGTTTTCTTTTGATCTGAGTGTTTTTTAATAATACATGAGTGGTTGATTCGAGTCAACTTTGGTTGCTTAATGCGCCAAAAAAGTTTGAGACTTTACTTGGCGGGCGTGACTGCTTTATTCGGAAACGATATTAATGAGCCGCTTGCTCATGAATTTTAGCCCGAAGTCTTTCCGGCGCTATCAAATAATTGCTCTCCGCGGTGAGTCAGAATATCGGCATAATCGTAAGACATATAAAAATCACCCCAGTCAGCAACCCAGCTTCCCCATGAGTTACGAAGTGTTAATAAACCTCGGTGACGGCGGCCATGATTATCCGTGGCAAATGCATCATCGTCGTACCCGGTGATAACCATGGCATGGCTGGAAAAATGTGTTTGATATTTTATTCTTTGATAAATCTCTTCAGTAAAAATCCACGTATCGTTTGTATAGTGATGCCGACCTGTAGCACCTGCGGTACCTAAATCAGATGCAGGAAGCAGCGTTGATACAATCACACGATGACCCGCATCAATCGAGGCTTTGATCGCATTGATTCGCTCGTTTGGCGTGCGATTAATCGTGGTAAATATTTTTTCCCATGTGAATCGTGTTTCCGATGAACGATCACGACGTTTTGTATAGGCATCAAGCGAAATGGATGAGTAGGGTGTATCTACCTCATAATATGGATAATAATAGACATTACCACAGCCGTATTTTTTTTGATTCCTGGACGTGATAAAGCCATAATGCGTTAAGCGGTTTAACGTCTCATAAATATTTATGCCATCCCAACCACTTTTGCCAAGGCTCCGCGTTTCTAAATAATTTCCGAGCTGGAGCAAGCATAAGGGACTGATGCGATCACCTTTGTTGATGACAGCGTCAGCTGCTGCGGTGACCGCAAAGGTTGCACATGTCCCGTGCTCGCCTTGATTGAGCACAGGAACCTGGCCCATACCCAGTTGTTTTTTCTTCGATTGATTGATGAATAAGTTAGATGATTTTTGTGTTTTTAATGCATCTTGAGCGCGTTGATAAATAAGGTGCTGGGTCGCATCAGATAATGTGTACTCTGGTAGCGTAATGAATGTCGTATGGGGTTGATCTTGAGGCTGGGTATGCAACGAAGTATTGATGTGTGTGGGTGTGAGGGGTTGTTTTATTGTTCCAACAAAGGTCAAATCATCAGCAAAAACGTGCTGGCTTAAGATTGACAAGAATAAGCACAGTGAGGTTGGTTTTAAATAGGTCATAATATCCACGTAATCAGAGTATATGTTTAAATACAGAACTTAATTAGGTCAATAATAAATCATGAGAGACGGTGTGGCAATGACAAAGAACGTTCCTGTATAAGTTCTTGTTGAGTTATTAGGCTGATAGAACGATATGATTTAAGAAAAGATAAAGATATTTTTGTAATTAACACTAACCACGTTCACTTATGATACAATAAGCCACAATTTTTAAGATGTGTTTTAATTTTTCAAAGGAAACGTCATGAAGCAGAATAAGCACGCATTAACCGTGTTTACATTGACGATGATAACCGTAGGTTCCGTCGATAGTATTCGCAATTTGCCAGCGACAGCACTCTTTGGAAGCCAGCTGATTGCTTTTTTTATGCTTGGCGCGCTTTGTTTTTTGATTCCGACGGCGTTGGTTTCTGCTGAGCTTGCTTCCGGCTGGCCAAAGCAAGGCGGTGTTTATATTTGGGTAAAAGAGGCATTTGGGCAGCGAGCGGGTTTTTTAGCAATTTGGTTGCAATGGATTGAAAATGTGATTTGGTATCCGACTATTTTGGCTTTTGTCGCTGGAACGGTGGGCTATTTAATTGATCCACAATTAGCTTCGAACCCGTATTTTTTATGGGCTGTCGTGGTTGCTTCGTTTTGGGGCGTTACACTGCTTAATTTACGAGGCATGCGGTCGTCGGCATTTTTTAGTAATTTATGTGCTTTGTCGGGGCTTATTTTGCCTATGGGGCTGATTATTGGTTTGGGCGTATTATGGATCACCGGCGGTAATCCTGTTCAAATTAAGTTTGATCTTCCAAGTATTATGCCACGCTGGCATGATCACGCCATGTGGGTATCGCTCACGGCCATTATGCTTTCGTTCTGCGGGATTGAGATTGCTACGGTGCATGCAAATGATGTACGCGATCCTCAACGAGCATTTCCAAAAGCGCTGACCTATTCCGTGTTGATTATTTTGAGCACGTTGATTCTGGGTTCACTGGCGATTGCCGTGGTTTTACCCCAAGGAGAAATTAATTTAGTCGCCGGCATTATGCAGGCGTTTCATGCGTTTTTTGCTCGTTATCATTTGTTGTGGCTGATGCCGGTCATGGCGGTTATGTTAGTGATGGGTGGCCTCGGTGGTGTGAATAATTGGATTATTGCTCCAACGAAAGGTTTGCTGGTGGCAGCACAGGATGGCAATTTACCGACGTTTTTTCAGCGAGAAAATGCAGCGGGTGCACCGGTCGTATTACTTATTGCTCAAGCTGTATTGGTCACGCTTTTATCGACGCTTTTTTTGTTTATGCCGAGTGTGAACGGCTCGTATTGGTTGTTAACGGCGCTTGCCGCTCAGCTCTATATGTTGATGTATTTCATGATGTTCTTGGCGGCGATAAAGCTGCGTCTAAAAGCGCCTAATCAACCCCGTCCGTTTTGTATTCCGGGAGGAATGATGGGCATGTTGCTGGTAGCCGGGCTGGGCTTACTGGGTGTTATCACGACGCTTGTCGTAAGTTTTATGCCTCCCGACGGCATTGATGTCGGTGGTATTACCAGCTATGAAACGACACTTATTTTAGGTCTGATTACGATGTCGTTGCCACCCCTGCTGTGGTCTTGGTTTCAGGCGCGCCGTTAAGGTCGGGCTTTGACCCTGGCTTTAAATTAACGCGTACATTATCGTCGTTATAGTTGTCGTTGAAAAAAAATCCAAATTGACCGAAGGGATGAGGGGTGGGTGGACGAGTCGTGGGCTCTGCTAGCTCTCGTATGTTATCTAGATCGTCATCCATCAGTTCATAGCCTGGTTGCGCTTCAAAATTAGGATCATTATCGATAATATTTTGAAGCTCGGATAGCGTCATAAACGAACTGTATTCACCGTCGTTATCTGGAATGCTTTGTATAAGTTCCAAACGAAGCGCTAAAGGTAAATCGCTGTTGTGTAAAGCGCGTAGTGTATAGATAAGACTAAGAAGCCCTGTTGGGGATGCGCTTTGGTCGTTCAAACTCGTAATTTTTCGTTTTTCTACAAAAATATTGCCAGCAGCAATGATCATGGTATCTTGACCGAGCATTTGCCAATGTTCAGGAATGCGCTTTCCAGGTTCGCCTTCACGGCCAAAGCATAGTTGACCCGTGGCGGTTAGAACATAACGCCCCATGTGTTCGTTGTATTTATTTAAAGCATCAAGAAAATCGTCAAATTCATGAACGGAATAAAGTGTATAGCACACATCAAGAGGGGGGGGAGGCAGCTGATCCGTTGGAGGCATGCATGCATGATGCGTTGGTTCAGCGATCTTTAATATCTTCTTAAATCTTTCTACATCTGCAACGGTGAAGCGCATAACACACAGCTCAATCAACAGAGGTTTTGCTCATCGTAACAAAATAATATTCGACTGGGAAGCTATTCTTTCAAGATGTTTTTATCTAATGCAAAGTTATCAATAAGTCTTATATTCTCAATGAAAACAGCAGCAAATCGGCGATGTTCATGCTCTTCGATGTAATCAAGTTTAATATTTATTTTTTTGAGTAAGTGCATGGCTTCTTCGCAGGATGTGGCTTGATGAAATATATGTGCAAAGGCCTCGGCCTGCTTGCGTCCGTCAAGGCTTAAGCGCGAGTTTCGAGAGCTGTAGGCAAGGCCGCTTGGCTCACGAATAATGGGGCAAGCTTTGATCTCGATATCTAACAAAAAAGCTTTCACCATGCCTTGGATGAGGCTCAGTTGTTGATAATCTTTTTCACCAAAATATGCGCGTGTAGGGCGTATTAAATTTAATAATTTTAATACAACGGTAAGCACACCGGTAAAATGTCCTGGGCGGTGCTTGCCCTCCATCGTAAGGCTTGCGTGTGTTTCTTCGAGTTGATAGCGATAGTTGTCGGCATACATAAGCTCTTGGTTTGGAATCAGACAATAATTAACCCCTGCGCGTTCTAAATAAGCCAAATCTGCTTCAACCGTGCGTGGATAATGCGTAAAATCATCAGGATGATTAAATTGCGTGGGATTCACAAACAGTGTAACCGCTGTTTTATGGTTATCCTGTTGACTTTGTTTGACTAAACTAAGGTGGCCTGCATGTAGGTTACCCATGGTGGCGACAAAACCAAGGGAGGTGCTTTGCGACAGTGCGTCACGCGTGGCTCGCCAGTTGGCGAGCGAGTCCTGAAATAGTTGCATAATATGTGCTCTTTTAATACGTGTGTTCGGGTGTCGGAAACGAAGCTTGGGTCACATCCGAGGCATAGGTATTGATGGCTTGAAGTAGGATAGGCTTGGCTTGGGTAAATTGTTTAGCAAAACGAGGTAAAAACTCGGTTTGTAAACCCAGTAGATCATGCCAAACTAAAATTTGGCCGTCGGTATGTACGCCTGCACCAATGCCGATGGTTGGGATGCTTAACGCTTGGGTGATGCGCTGTGCAAGTGCTTCGGGCACGCATTCAATCACCAGGGCAAAGCAGCCTGCAGCTTCGAGTGCAAGCGCTTGCTCAACGAGGCTTGCGGCTTGGGCTTCTTGCTTGCCTTGGACTTTATAGCCGCCCAGTTGATGAACGGATTGGGGCGTTAAACCAATATGGCCCATGACCGGTACGCCTGCGGTGACGATGGTTTCAATGGTGATGCAGGTGTGTGCATCAGCGCCTTCAAGTTTGATGGCGTGTGCACCGGCTTGCATCAAACGACGGACGTTTTGTATCGTATCAGCAGCTGAGACACGATGCGCTAAAAAAGGTAAGTCACTGACAAGAAACTGTTTGCCCAGGCCTCGTGCAACGGCTTCGGTGTGGAGTGTCATCATATCCATGGTGGCCATGACGGTGGTATCGTGCCCGTGAACGGTCATCGCGACCGAATCGCCGACTAAGATTGCATCAAGGGTTGATTCTGCAACCGTACGTGCAGAAGGGTAGTCGTAGCATGTAATAAAACTAATTTTTTCGCGCGCAGCTTTTTTGCGTTTAAAGTCAACGATTTTCATAACAATTCCTCAAAATGGTCACCGCTCACGGCGTGAGTCGATGCGTAGGGGCGATCATAAACGGTTGGTGAATAAATGCAAATAGCGCTCTGTCGAAAGCCTTGTTATGATGAAATCATGATGATAAACACATAAAAATATAAAATATGATGAATTTAGCTGATGTATGCCAGAAGCCAGGAGAACACCGAGGATTTTTACCGGGACGTATGGGGGCGCTTGAGGCGTGTTTGACGGTGCCTGAGCAGATCACGGGGCAATATATTGCGTTATTAGGCCATCCGCATTCGTTGAAAGGCGGGAGCATGCAAAATAAAGTGGTTACGACGCTTACTAAATTATTTAAAACACTTGGCATTCCGAGCCTGCGTTTTAATTTTCGAGGAGTCGGTGCGTCGGAAGGGCTCTATGATGCTGGGCTGGGTGAAAGTGACGATATGTTGGATTTGGCTCTGCTGTGCCAAGAAGCATTGCCCGAGGCTAAATTATTATTTGCAGGTTTTTCGTTTGGATCTTTTGTAGCGTATCGTGCTGCCTCACAAATTGAACATGATTTATTGCTGACGGTGGCGCCACCGGTCAATCATTTTGATTTTACGGCGTTTCCAAAAGACCCAGCTCCATGGGTGTTGGTTCAAGGGGATGATGACGAAGTGATTCCAGCCAATCTTGTGCTTAAATTTGCTGAAACGCGGGAGATATCCGTGATTCGTTTTGCTGAAACAGGGCATTTTTTTCACGGTAAATTGATTGATTTACACGCCGAGCTGCTTGATATGCTGTGTGAAATGATGGCATGAAAAAGTTGGCTGAATATTACGCAGAATCGGTTGTTGCCGGAGAGATTGATGATTCGCTTAATCAACGTCTGGTGCTCGATAAACTGCAATCGGTAGTCGATGCCGTGGATGCCGCGCATCATGCATCGTGGTGGAAAAGGTGGTGGCGAGTTAAGCCTCTGAAAGGGCTGTATTTACATGGTCCAGTCGGAGCGGGTAAAACGTATCTTATGGATTTGTTTTATGGACACGTACCTGAGTCGCATAAACGACGGTTTCATTTTCATAAATTTATGCAATACATTGATGAGGAACTCCGTCACCATCAAGGGCGCCGCAATCCTTTGCGTCGTATTGCGAAGCATTTAGCACGCTCAGCCCATGTGCTTTGTTTAGATGAGTTTTTAGTCGAAGATGTTGCCGATGCCTCGATTCTGGGTGAGGTTTTACGCGCACTTTTTTCGCACGGTATGATTTTGGTTGCTACGGCGAATACCATACCGGACGAGTTGTATCTTGACGGGTTGCATCGGGAACGATTTTTGCCTGCGATTGATTTGATCAAACAGCACTGTGATGACATGTGTTTGGATGATAGGCGTGACTATCGTTTGGGGCGTGATGCGCGGCCAGAAGCTTATTTTTATCCAGTGAATACAGATAATACAGCAAGTACGTTCGCGCAATTTAAAGCAATGGCTGATGGCGCTGTGATTGATGAAATCGGTGAGATCAATATTCAACAGCGCTTTATTCCGTATTTTAAGCGCGCAGGACGTGCGGTGTGGTTTGAGTTTGATGTTATTTGTAATTTACCACGGAGTCAGTTGGACTATTTGGAGATTGCACAGCAGTTTGATACGGTCTGTGTGAGTCATGTCCCGGCGATTGGTGCTGATGAACCTGCGCGTATTATTTTGTTTATTCGTTTTGTCGATGTGATGTATGACGAAGGCATTCGTTTGATTTTGCTGGCTCATGTGCCGTTAGAGGAGCTTTATGTTGACGGGCCCATGAGTACGATGTTTCGACGTACGTTGAGTCGACTTCAAGAAATGCAGTCTGCCGATTACTGGCGGCATGAACGACGCAAAAATGACGTTTTTCCTTGAAAATTGGTAATTAGATTCCCAATTTTCAAGGAAGTTTGCTATAGTAAGGTTATATTCCTTGCACGAATTAAGAAAAAGCTATGATTTCTAGACCTCAGTACTTGGAGCAAGTTGAGCGCGCTTTTCGCATAAATTCAGTCTGCGCTCTGTTGGGACCACGACAGTGTGGTAAAACAACCCTTGCTAAGCATTATATTAAGCAAAAGGTTGATGAAGAGGTACATTTTTTTGATCTTGAAGATCCAGAGCATTTGAATGCATTTGAGTCACCCAAATTATTATTACAAAATCTTCAAGGCCTGATTGTTATTGATGAAATTCAGCTTCGACCAGCATTATTTCCTTATATACGTGTTTTAGTCGATCAAAAACCGTCGTTACGGTTGCTGATTTTAGGAAGCGCGTCCCAAACACTCATTCGCCAATCATCAGAAATTTTGTCAGGCAGAATTACGTACATTGAGATGAAACCACTTTCTTTGTTAGAAGTAGGCGACACGCAAACACTTTGGTTGCGTGGAGGGTTTCCAAAATCGTATTTAGCTGAAACAGATGAAAATAGTTTTGCGTGGCGTCGTGAATACATTCGTACGTTTTTAGAGAAAGATATACCTAGCTTAGGCTTTAATTTAAACCCCCAGCTTATTCGACGTTTATGGATGATGCTTACGGATTATCATGGAAATTTATTGAACGCTTCGGATTTGGGGCGTTCACTTGATTTGAATCACAAAACAATCAAGCATTATTTAGATATCTTGTCTGGAACGTTTATGATTCGTCAGTTACAGCCTTGGTTTGCCAATGTAAGCAAACGCCAAGTTAAGTCACCTAAAATTTATTTTCGAGATTCAGGTTTACTTCATTCATTACTGGCGATTCATGATCAAAAACATCTGAATTTTTCGGTTAAATTAGGTGCTTCATGGGAAGGTTTTGCCTTGGAACAAGTGATTGATGTGTATCAAGCAGAGCCTGAGGATTGTTTTTTTTGGGCCACACATTCAGAAGCAGAACTTGATTTGTTGATTATAAAAGACAATGTAAAGTATGGATTTGAATTTAAATATTCGAGTACACCACGTTCAACAAAATCGATGCAATCGGCGTTAAGCACGTTGAAGCTTGATTATATAACCGTGATTATTCCAGGTGATAGCGCATATTACCTTCATGAACACATTAAAGTCTGTGGATTGGATCGGTTAGTCAAGGACGTATCGTTCAATGACCAACCAAGTTGAGAATGATTCTCGATAGCGTTTGTGTTAAAATGCTAGAATAGCTTTTGTTTTTTATGTTGTTATTGTGGAGTACTTCATTCAGTGTTCGACCTTCAAGATGAAATAAGCGTTTTAAAAACAGCCGATCTTGTGCGTGGGGACCACGTGCGCCTGGTGAGTTTTGGTGATACAGACGTTGCCTATCGTCGACGTTTGTTTTCGTTTGGTGTGGCGCGAGGTGTTGAAGCGCATGTGGTGCGCCGTGCGCCGCTCGGCTGCCCTATACAGTTAGATATTCGAGGTACTGCACTTATGCTACGTGCGCATGAGGCCTTACATCTTGAGTGGGAGTATGTGTGATGCAATGCTTGCTCGTAGGTAATCCAAATACAGGAAAAACAACGTTATTTAATGCATTAACAGGGGAGTTTCAGCGTGTTGGCAATTGGTCCGGTGTGACGGTTGCAGAAAAAAAAGCAAATTTTTTAGCAGGTAACACCCCAATAGAGCTGATTGATCTTCCCGGTATGTATGCTTTAGATGTTTCAAATACTGAACGTCGAGATGAGCAATTAGCTGCGGCGTCGATTGCGTCGAATCAGGCCGATTGTTTGATTAATGTGATTGACGCAACGCAATTAGAACGGCATTTGTATTTAACCAGCCAGCTTTTAGAATTAAAACGGCCGATGGTCATCATGCTTACGATGATGGATCAAGCAGAAAAGCGCGGCATTAAGATTGATACCCACATGCTTTCACGTGAGCTGGGTTGTCCCGTTGTTGCAGAGCGACAAGACACACAGTGCGAGGCGCTCAAGCATGCACTTCATCAAGCGCTTCATGCACCCAAAGCGTTTGAGCTCATATGCTCGGATGATGAGTTAGCCATGATGGATGAGCGGTATAGCGCTATTCATAGGTTGGTCGAGCGTGTTGAGCATCGAGCGACCGAAGTCCGCGAGCAGTTTACAGCGAAAATCGATCGTGTGTTATTACATCGGTTCTGGGCCTTTCCGTGTTTTTTTACGGTGATGTATGCGCTATTTTTTGTGGTGATTGGTGTTGGGTGTTTTTTCCAGGATCAACTGACCTCACTCGGTGAGGCTGTATTTGTTGAAGGTGCGGCGCATGTCTTGCAGCATCTCGGTTGTCCAGGAGGCTTAACCGCGTGGCTCACGAATGGTCTTGGTCGAGGCATAAGTACAACGTTGAGTTTTATTCCCGTGATGGGCTTGATGTTTTTTTTACTAGCATGCCTTGAAGAGTCGGGTTATATGGCGCGTGTTGCGTTTGTGATGGATCGGTTGATGCGTTTTTTAGGATTGCCAGGAAAGGCCTTTGTACCGCTGATTGTAGGGTTTGGTTGTAATGTTCCTGCAGTGATGGCCGCGCGCACGCTGGATTCTGAGCGTGATCGGCGTTTGACGATTTTAATGAGTCCGTTCATGTCGTGCAGTGCACGGCTTACGATTTACACGGTGTTTGTTGCGGCATTTTTTCCGAATGGTGGGCACAATATCGTGTTTTCGCTCTATCTTTTGGGCATTATTATTGCGATTTTAACGGGGTTGTTGTTGCGTCGTACCGTGTTTCCTGGCCAAGCCTCACCGTTATTATTAGAGTTGCCGGTCTATCATTGGCCGGTTTGGCGTGTCTTATTACGAGGAACGGTACGTAAATTACGTATGTTCTTATGGCGTGCCGGTAAGTTTATTTTACCGGTTTGCGCGGTGCTTGGTTTACTGCAAGTGGTGCCTGTGGGTCCGAATCATTCGCTTTTGTCGGCCTTTGGGCAATGGATTCAACCGCTGTTTGCGCCGATGGGCATTTCAGCGGACAACTGGCCCGCCGTGGTGGGTTTAATCACCGGTATGCTTGCCAAAGAAGTGGTGGTCGGTTCGCTCAACAGTATGTATGCAAGCATGGGGTCGTTTACAGGCCTAGCACAAGCGTTTGATGGAGCCGTGGGTGCCTACGCGTATTTACTCTTTGTTTTGCTCTATATTCCGTGCGCCTCAACCGTTGCGGTGATTCGAACCGAAGCCGGTCGTCGTTTGATGTGGTTTTCAGTACTCTGGTCGAGTGCTTTGGCTTATGGTGCTGCTGTGTTGTTTTATCAGCTAGGCACTGCCAATAAGCATCCTGAACAAACGTTGGTTTGGGTGCTCAGTATTATAATATTGCTTGGTTTGTTGGTCGCCTACATGCGTTCAAATTATTTTTCAGGAGGTTCGCATGTTGTTACAACTTCGTGATTATCTTGCGAAAGAGCAATATGTAAGCCTTGAGCAACTTTCACGTGTGTTTAAGATAGACAAAACAGCGCTTGTGCCTATGTTGGATGTTTGGGTGTCGCGGGGCGTACTTCACGTGGATGGCGTCGGCGAGGAAAAAGCCGTCTGTGCGACAGCTTGTGGAGGTTGCGGGGGCGATGCACCTAAATATTACCGGTATGTGGCCGTTTAAACACGATGGTATTTTTGTTGATGCTGTGTTAATTTCGACGCCCTGAATCCGATGAGTAGGTTATAGGGGAGTATCTATGAGTTTTGAAGCGTTATCTTGTGCCATGGCACGCGTGATTGTTAATTATCATGCCTATAAAACAGGAGCTTCTGTGTTGCCTCCCGAGGGCTTAGACACCCTCGAGAAAATGCTGAATTGCACGACTGTAGATCTTGAAAATAAGCTGCAAGAAAAAATAGATGAGGCTACGACGGGCGTTCATAGTGATAGCTCACGTCGCACGTTTCTCCTGTATATGAAGTTTGGTATCTCACTCGCGCAACAGGCTTCGCGCGCCAAAACATCGGATGAAATTCAGAGTAACCAAACGCAATTAACAGAATTCATTCAAAACCTTAAGCGTCTTTTGACCACAACCACCACGTTTAGTTTTTGGCCGCGTTCATTAAGTGTGCCTGTTGCTCAGGGTGAAAGCCTTTCTATTTATCTTTTAAGTTATACTCATGCAGCAGCTAAAACATTGCTTTTGGATTTTTTCACCGCACTTGATCTTTCTTCTGAAAGCACAGAAGCTGTGATTCAAAACAACATCATGCAACGTTTTGAAAATCATGAGTTGTTCATTCAAAATCAAGCATTAAAGACTCACCTGGAAGATTTGAATCAGCACGTTGTTGATCTTACTAAGATTTTTGATCAATTGGCCAAGAAAAAATCAAAGCCTGCAGTACAAGCTCAACGTCCGGAAACAACGTTGGCTTCTGAGCATGAAAAAGAGGGTTTTGAGTATATATCCCTGGCATATGAGACAGAAAAACAGAGGCTAATGACAGAGTATGATGCGTTATCTCAAAGCATTGACGGAGCGGAAAAGCGTATTTTAGTTCTCGAAAAACTGATTGATACGCATCCGGATAAACAAAAAGGTTCCAAGTCCGCCGCTACCGAAAGCCTTGCAAGTTTGCACGCGCGTACAAAAGGGTTGCTGAGTTTTAATGGAGGCGCTAAAGCATCTAAAAGAGATAGTGACGCTGATATGGGGCAGGTCAGGGGGAACACGCTTTAGTGTTTTAAATCTCGAATGGATTAATGAGGTTTAATTCACAATCAATAAAATCGCGTGTATTGCGTGTCGCCAAGCTCATTTGGTTGGCTTTTGCAATTGCGGCTATTTGGCCATCAAGGATACTTAAAGGGTGTCCTGATTGTTTTCTTTCTCCCATTAAATGACCGTAAATATGGGCTGCAGGATCATCAAACGTTAATATACGATATTTAAATGCATCGATGAGCAGGTTATCAAAGGCACGTTCAAGATAGTCTTTGCGTTTTCCTGTGGGTAATATAGCAATACCATATAGTATTTCTGCAATGGTGATGGACGTGCTGAATAACGTCATGGGATCTTGTTGATCGAGCCAGGTCGTCACGTGTTGATCTGGCATAGCCTTCATGAGTTCCGAAATGATGTTGGTATCTAGAATCATCATGAAGTGAAATCTATGGGGTCATGTGGGGTGCTGCGTTGGTTGGGTATGTCTAAATCAATACCATGAGCTTGCCCAAAGTGCTTTCTAAAGACATCACTCATACGGTTAGGCACAGATATGACCCTAGAAATGATTTGACGGGCTTCCTCTTCCATTGAAACGCCATGCTCGGCCGCTCGGACTCGAAGTTTGTCGTATACTTGATCATCTAATTTTCTTACGCTGAGGTTTGCCATAATATTCACCATTATCATGCCTTTATTCAAGATATGCTAGCACATGCGTGCATTGGTGTCAAGTGATGGCAATAAAGCTTATCTTTACAAAAAAGATATTTCCTCTTGTTGTTTTTCATCTGATTAGGTAAAGTTTACGAGCTTCACATGTTGTGAATCTAAAATAAGAGAACAGGGTTGTTCGGGGTTATCAGTGATTAATCATGTCTTGATCATCTGTATCGGCAATATTTGCAGGAGTCCAATTGCAGAGGCGCTTCTTGCGGTAGCCGTTCAGGAAACACATCCAGAAGTTGTGGTGAGCTCAGCGGGTTTAGGCGCGCTGGTGGGTCGACCGGCCGATCCGATGTCGCAAGAACTCATGAATGCACGTGGCATTGATATTAGCGCGCATCGTGCACGACAAATCTCACCCGAGATTGTTTTTAATTCAGATTTAATTCTCACCATGAGCACAGAACAAACGCAGCAGCTCGAACAGCAATATCCCGGTGCATGTGGACGTGTGCATCGTTTGGGGAAGTGGGGTGAATATAATATTTCAGATCCATTTAAACGCCCTAAAACAGCATTTGAGCAAGCTTTCATATTGATTGAACAAGGGATTGACGAATGGCACAGGAAGTTGTGGACTTAAAGTTGTTAACAAAAATTGGTGTAGCAACCACCTCGCTTATGTTATGTGGCTGTGCGGAATCCCCACTTAATCCAGAAAATTGGATGCCGGGGATGAAAGATTTAAATACGTTGTCGATGCGTAAGCATGTAAAAAAAGAGCGTATTCAGGTCACGCCTACCTTGATACCGATTACGCCTACTTTGATTGCAGACCAAAGCGTGAACACGTATTTTTATCGTGTGGCACCGGCCGATGTGTTGCACGTGAATGTATGGCAGCATCCTGAATTTGAAATGGAAAGCCAAAAAGTAACCGCGATGGGGGCTGGCGTTCAAGGTGCAGCTGGTTTGTCTGGGTATTTGGTGGATCCTCGAGGACGTATTTATTTTCCTTTGATTGGCTATGTGCATGTGGCTGATAAAACCTTGGATGAAGTACGGATTGAAGTCTCTCGGCGCCTGGCTAAATACATTCCTAACCCACAAGTGAATGTACGCGTTGCTGATTTCCGAGGACGCAAAGTGTATGTGCTGGGTGAAGTGGTGAAAAAAGGTTTTTTACCGATTACCGATCAGCAACTGACCATTGCCGATGCTTTAGCGCAGTCAGGATGGTTAGACTCCAAATATGCTAATCCTAATCATATTTATATCATTCGTGGTGATTACACTCAGCCACAAATTTATTGGCTCAATGGTCGAACGCCGGATAAATTATTATTGGCGGAGCATTTTAGTTTACAGCCGAATGATGTTCTTTTTGTTTCTGCAGCGCCTATCGCACAAATGAACCGTTTACTCGATCAATTGCTACCGATTGTTCAAACCGTATGGTTTACACAAAGCGTTATTAAGCAATCTAAAAATAATATTTAAACACATAACGGATAGAGCTAGGGGTATTATGAGCACAATGCTAAGCAAATCAACAAATAATAGTATGGGGATGAATCAAGGCTCGAATACGGACGAGATTGATTTGGCCGCATTACTCCATCAGCTCTGGGGGCATAAATGGTTGCTGCTGTTGACGACGGTTATCGGTTTAACACTCGGTGCTTTTTATGCTAAACGGCAACCGGTGCAATACCAAACGACGGCTTTGCTCCAGGTTGATGCCAAGGCTGGAGGTGCAGGTGCTGCGGGCGGGGTTGCCCAACAATTGATGGGTGGTGCCGGTGGCGGTGATTCAGCAGCCACACAAATGGCATTGATTCAGTCGCCTTTTGTTTTAGAACCGGTGATTGAATCACTGGGTTTAAATATTCATATTTTACAAAAACCAACGTTATTCATGGACCGTCTGTTTCCGTGGATGCATAAGAAAGAATTAAAAATATCCAAGTTTGATGTGCCAAAATCGGCAGTGAATCATAAATTTAAACTTGAAGTGGATAAGCCTGGGCATGTTAGCCTGTATGGCGAAGATGGCGATGTGATTTTGTCGGGAGCCATGGGTAAGGTTCTAATCTCAAAAGACCTTCAATATCGCCTTCAAACCAAGCGTGCATCATCGTTGCCTGAAGGCACGCAGTTTACGTTATCAAAGCACTCCAATACTTCAGCCGTAAAATCGCTTTCAAATGCACTTAAAGTTGAAGAAATGACAGGTAAAGGACGCATGGGGCAAGGGACCGGTGTTTTAGAGCTGTCACTTAAGGGCCTCAAAAAAGAAGAGGTGCTCCGCGTTTTGAACTCGATTGCTGAAACCGCGCGCATTAAAGATGGACAAAAAAAATCAGAAGAAGCTTCTCAAACGTTAGAATTTTTACATCATCAATTGCCGGTGACAAAACAGTTATTAGAAAAATCAGAGAATGCATTGAATCAATACCGCGCGAAAAGCGGTAAAATTGATATTAAGCTGCAAACGCAATTTTTATTGGATCAACTTGCGGGCCTAGATAAACAATTGGGTGAACTGCGTATTAAAGCGATTGAAATGAAGCAGCAGTATACAAAAACGCATCCTTTATGGATAGCACACGAGGCTCAAGTAGAAGCACTTAAATTTGAACGTACCCAGCTTGAGGAAACGTTAAAAAAATTACCCGCATCTGACCAAGTGGCGGTTAATTTGATGCGTGATGTGGAAGTGAAGCAATCGCTTTATCTGTTGTTGCTGAACAAAATTCAAGAACTTGAAGTGGTGAAAGCCGGTACAATTAGCGGTGTGCGTGTTTTATCGCATGCAGCCCTTCCTGATAAACCCTTGCCGAGTAAAGCGAAAGCGATGGTGTTGGGTGGTATGATGCTTGGGTTCATGCTGGGTGTGATGATTATTTTTGTTCGTAAATTACTTTCTCCTCGCGTGGACGATCCACACTGGAGTGAGCGACAATTTAATTTGCCTAACGTTGCGATTGTGCCTTATTGCAAAGAACAAGCAGAAAATACCCTGAGTTTTGAATCTAAAGAAACGACGAACCTGCCCTTGCTCGCGCAACATCAACCTAAAAACTTAGCGATTGAGGCATTACGCAGCTTACGCACGAGCCTTCAAGTTTCACTGGCATGTGCGAATAATAATATGATTGGTATTTTAGGTGTGGCGCCTAGTGTAGGTAAAACGTTTGTTTCGACCAACTTAGCGCATTTGCTTGCAGCAGCGGGTAAACGTGTGTTGTTGATTGATACAGACTTACGAAAAGGCGCGTTACATAAATCATTTAATTTTGCGGCCGCTCCAGGCCTTGCCGATATTTTAGGAAAAAAAGAGCCGTTAGAAAATGCTTTGCGGTCGACATCTAATCCAAATCTTACGGTGTTACCTCGTGGTGCATATCCTAAAGATCCAGCGGAGCTGTTAACCAGTGAGCGATTCAAAGGATTAGTCAAAGCCTTTTCTCAGCAGTATGATATCGTTTTGTTTGATACGGCGCCTGTCTTGCTGGTGACGGATGCTGTGATTGTTGGCTCTTTCTGTGCGACCAATTATCTTGTGGTGGGTGCGGGCGCGCATTCGCCGAGCGAAATTGAGATGACGCTCAAGCGGCTTAGCAATGCGGGCGTGCATGTGGATGGCTCAATTTTTAACTTCCATAAATCAGAAATGAAAGGTGGATATTACGGTAAGTATTATAATTACTCGTATTATTACCATGATGAAGAAGCGGTGGATGCTTAAGCTTTAAGAAAATAAAAATAAAAGGATAAAGAGTCAGGATGATTCACTCACTTTGCGTTTTCGGAACACGTCCCGAAGCCATTAAAATGGCCCCAGTTGTTAAACAATTGGCTGAGCATGCAGCTTTTGCTAATAAAGTTTGTGTTACAGGTCAGCATCGACAAATGCTCGAGCCTTTTTTAGATTTATTCAAGATCAAACCTGATTTTGATTTGAATGTGATGACGCCGAATCAAACGCTCAGCAAGCTGACGACTAATATTTTAAACGGGCTTGCCGGCGTGTTTGAACATTATCGTCCTGATGTGATTTTGGTTCATGGTGACACAACAACGACGTTAGCCACTTCACTTGCAGCCTATTACCATCAGATTCCTGTCGCGCATGTTGAGGCTGGTTTACGAACCGGTAATATTTTTTTGCCGTGGCCGGAGGAGGCTAATCGCAAGTTAACCAGTGTTTTAGCGGCTCAACATTTTGCCCCTACGCCGTTGTCACGACAAAATCTCTTAGATGAAGGCGTGCCAGCTGACGCGATTCATGTCACAGGCAATACCGTGGTCGATGCCCTGTTTGATGTGCTTCAGCAGTTTGAGTCTAATCCTGCCTTAGAAAAGCATTATGCGAAGCAATTTATGTTCTTAACACCCAAGCGTCGTATGATTTTAGTGACAGGTCATCGACGTGAAAATTTTGGTGGAGGCTTTGAACGTATTTGTCAGGCATTGGTGCGTATTGCCCAAGCATTTCCTGATGTTGATATCGTCTATCCCGTGCATCTTAATCCTCAAGTGCAAGCGCCGGTAAATGGCTTGCTGAGCAGTACGCCGAATATTCACTTGATTGCCCCTGTGGATTATTTGCCGTTTGTATATTTGATGAAAGCCTCTTATATGATTTTGACGGACTCGGGTGGGATACAAGAAGAAGCACCGTCGTTAGGTAAGCCCGTGTTGGTTATGCGCGATACAACGGAGCGTCCAGAAGCACTCGAGGCTGGAACGGTGCAGTTGGTCGGAACCGATGTTCCTGTTATTGTCAGTGCTGTCACGCGGCTCCTAGAAGACGCCGAGCATTATCGACGCATGAGCCAAGCACAAAATCCTTATGGTGATGGTGATGCTTCTCGCCGAATCGCAGAAGCGTTATTAGACAGGTTTGGTGAAGTAAATGAAATCGCCGTTTTGGACGAAAAAGAAGCCGAGATTAGTGAGTCATAGAGATGCCTAAATTATTTTCCTTGTGCCCTCTTTACAATAGGTTAGAGGGGGCCTAAACTAGTTGGCATCAAGTGCTTGATGGTTCTGGTTACATAACATCTTGTACGCCAAAGGAGTGGTCTACCCGTCGAATGATATGACGGGGTTGTAATAGGGATTATATTAAGATGTCTTCTGACAGTTATTGGTACCTGATACAGTGTAAGCCTCGAGAAAGTTTTCGAGCAGTCATGAATTTAGAAAACCAAGGTTATACTTGTTTTCATCCAACGTATCATGTCAAACGAAAACGTGCGGGTTCTATTTCTCTTGTACTTGAACCGTTATTTTCACACTATCTTTTTGTTCAACTAAGCCTCTCTGATAATTGGTCATCGATTCGCTCAACACGTGGTGTTAGCCGTCTCGTTTATTTTGATGGCCTCCCAGCAAAATTAGATTCGTTGATGATAGATGTCCTGCAACGCCAATGCGCCAAATTGAACGGCGAGCCTGTTCAGTCGTTGTATCAGGTAGGCGATTCTGTGGTGATAACCGAAGGTTGCTTTAAGGCCATCGAAGCGGTAGTTACTACTGTAAACAGTGATGAGCGAGTTTGTTTATTATTGAATTTATTCAATCGCCAACAATACGTAGATTTACCTGTAGAAGTATTAGAAAAAGTTGCATAAGTTAATCTGGCTACGTGCCACGGCTTGTCCGCGGCATCCAGAGCTTTAAAAAAGATTATTGAGATGTATGTGTTCTTTGGAAAATGACAACTTAAAATCCAAGGGCGGTAGCGTGTTTTCAGGAAGAAATCGTGTCTAATTTAGAGCAAAAAAATACTGTTAAACCGTTTAAAACCATTTCTGTGATTGGTCTTGGTTATATAGGGCTTCCTACAGCAGCTGTTTTAGCTTCACGTAAAGTGAATGTAGTCGGTGTCGATGTTAATCCCATCGCGGTCGAGACGATCAATCAAGGTAAAATCCATTTGATTGAGCCTGATTTAGATATGATTGTACATGCGGTGGTTTCAGAAGGTTACCTCAGGGCTACATCAGAGCCTGAAGCCGCAGACGCTTTTTTATTAGCTGTTCCGACACCCTTTAAAGAAAATCATCAACCTGATTTGAGTTATATTCAAGCCGCTGCATTCTCCATTGCACCTGTTCTAAAGCCAGGCGATCTCGTTGTACTGGAATCTACGTCTCCAGTTGGTGCAACCGAACAATTGGTTGGATGGTTGGCTGAGACGCGACCTGATTTAACATTTCCTCTTCAACATGGTGAGCAATCAGATATTCGAGTTGCCTATTGTCCCGAGCGAGTATTACCTGGCCATGTGCTACGTGAGTTAGTTCAAAATGACAGAGTGATTGGCGGCCTCACGCCCGCATGTTCACAACGAGCCATTCAGCTTTATCAACTTTTTGTTGAAGGTGAATGCATTACAACCGATGCTCGTACAGCTGAAATGTGTAAACTGACTGAGAATAGTTTTCGAGATGTGAATATTGCGTTTGCAAACGAGCTGTCAATGATTTGCGATAAGCTTGATATCAATGTGTGGGAGCTGATTCGTTTAAGTAATCGCCATCCTCGCGTCAATATTTTACAACCTGGCCCAGGGGTTGGCGGACATTGTATTGCAGTGGACCCTTGGTTTCTTGTGAGTAGCGCACCCGAAGAGGCGCGTCTTATTGGGATGGCACGACAGGTGAATGATGCTAAGCCAGGGTGGGTTGTTGACAAGGTGCAGGCGGCAGTCACCGAGTCGCTAAATGAAAATCCCGACAAAAGAGAACAAGATGTGAGTATTGGATGTTTTGGTCTGACGTTTAAAGCCGACATTGATGATTTGCGTGAAAGTCCGGCTAGACAAATAATTAAGGATATTGCGGCAGTACATACAGGCCCCATATTCGTAGTTGAACCTCATGTTCAAGCGCTTCCAGAGGATTTAGTATCGCTGGCTGAGCTAGTCAGCGATGTAGCAATGGCATTGGCAGAAGCTGATATTGTGTTGCTCTTAGTTAATCATAAAATTTTCCAATGTATTCCTCACATGCTACAAGCTAAGCATTTTATAATTGATACATGTGGGGTATGAAACGAATATATTTTTTAGTTTAATTAAAAAAGTATTGAAATATTCAATTAAAAGGATTTATTAGATGGGACAAGCGGATTGTTATTTATGTGGAAGGGATAACTTTGTTCGACGTAAAGGCTGTGTACGTGATAACAATGAGTTATATATTGTTGAATGTACTGATTGCGGCCTTGTTACGCTTAACTCTCATGATCATATAACCCCTGAACATTATGAACAGTCTGGAATGTTTGTTGGTGAGCCACCTAATATTGATGCTAGATTACGGAACGCAGATATTAATGATCAAAGACGTTTTGAAATGCTTCACCCTTTGATTGTTAATAACCGACTCTTAGATTTTGGGTGTGGAGCTGGTGGGTTTTTGAGAAAGTCTTCATCCTTAGCAACTAAAGTCGTAGGTATAGAACCGGATCTTCAATTTCAAAATAATATATTTGATATCTATTCTGACTTGAAGTCATCGTCTGTTGAAGGGCCTTATGATTTGCTCACCGCTTTTCATGTGATAGAGCACTTACTTGATCCACGAGCCATTTTAAAAGAATTAGCGGAGTTATCTTCAAAGCAAGGACGAATTGTAATTGAAGTACCTAGTTCTGACGATGCATTATTAACGCTTTATGATTGTGATGCCTTTCAAAAATACACATATTGGAGTCAACACCTTTTTTTGTTTAATCAGGATACACTTAGAGTTCTTGCCATGCAGGCTGGGCTTCGAGTTGTTGCGATTCAACAGTTTCAAAGGTATCCATTATCTAATCATTTGCATTGGTTAAGCACTGATCAGGCTGGAGGACATCAAAAATGGAGTTTTCTTGATAACGTTCAATTGAATGCGGCTTATGCAGCATCATTAGCCGCTATAGGAAAGTGTGATACTTTGATTGCTCATTTGGAGCATGATTTTGAAGATTAAGTTTCAGGAAGAATCTGTATTGAAAAATAGAGTTGCGCTTATTCCTCTTCGAGGCGGATCAAAAAGCATTCCTAATAAAAATATTAAAGAAATTGCTGGCAAGCCTTTATGTGCCTGGGTTCTTGAAGCCGCTGTCGAGGCTGTGAGTGTTGATAATGTTTACGTCTCTACTGATTCATTTGAAATAGAAAAAGTTGTACATGCTTTAAATTTAGGAGTTCATGTTATTAGACGTCCTGCTATGTATGCAACTGATGATGCTACAACTGAAGACGTAATCCTTCATTTCATGAAAGAAATTTCGTTTAGCTCTTTACTGACTATTCAAGCTACATCACCTTTATTGCAATCAACACATTTAGATGACGCAGTAAATAAATTTGAGGCGGACGGTTTTAATTCTATGTTATCGGCTGTTAGGAAGTATCGTTTTTTTTGGAGTGATGATGGAAAACCATTAAATTATGATCCATTAAAAAGGCCACGGAGACAAGATTTTTCAGGATGTTTAATGGAAAACGGAGCTTTTTATATTACATCGAGAGAGACCTTAGAACAAACTAAATGTCGGTTAGGTGGAAACATTGGTATTTATGAAATGCCTGAAGACACAGCTGTTGAAATTGATGAGATTGAAGATTGGGAAATTGTATCTCAGTTACTACATAAACGGAGAAGCAGCTTATGATGATCGAACGTAATTTTTCAAAATATATTGTTTTTGCTAATGATTCCTTGTTAACAACCTTAAAAAAAATTAGTGATAATAAATCTCGAGTAGTTTTTGTTGTTTCTGAACTAGGGCTATTGGAGGGGGTTTTTGCTGATGGGGATTTACGCCGTTGCTTAATGCTTTCTGCGACGCTAGATATGAATCAACCTATTTCTCATATGATGAGTAAAAATTACACTTCAGCTTTGATTGGAGATGATAGCAAAAAAATAACGTCGTTGTTCAATCATAAAATTAAAGTTTTGCCTCTTTTGGATGGCAATGATCGTGTCGTGGCCGTAGCAATAGCCGAACGAAACTATTTTAGTCTTTGTGGTCATATTGTGGGTGAGGATTTACCGGCATTTTTAATAGCAGAGGTTGGTAATAATCATAATGGTAGTTTTGAACTTGCAAAAACGTTAGTGGATGAGGCTGTTACTGCTGGCGCAGACTGTGTCAAATTTCAGATGCGCGATATGGATAAATTATATCGAAGAGATGCTCAAAATGATGCTTCTGCTGACCTGGGAGTAGAGTACACGCTTGATTTGCTTCGGCGTTTTCAATTATCTGAGACAGATTTATTTCATGTGTTTGATTACTGCCAGTTTAAAAATATTATCCCACTGTGCACGCCCTGGGATCTTACAAGCTTAGATAAGTTAGAGCGCTTTGGTTTGCCGGGTTATAAAATTGCGTCAGCTGACTTTACAAATCATGAGATGCTTGATGCTGTTGCTGCTATGAATAAACCAATGATCTGTTCAACGGGTATGTCTACGGAAACCGAAATCCAAGAAGGGGTTGAGAGATTAGAGAGGGTTGGTGCTCAGTATGCGCTTCTTCATTGTAACTCAACCTACCCCCCACCATTCAGAGATATCAATTTACAATATATATTGCATTTGAAGGAGATTTCTAATGCAATAGTAGGATACTCAGGGCATGAACTTGGTATTAATATTGCACTTTCTGCAGTGACACTTGGTGCGAAAATCATAGAAAAGCATTTTACATTAGATAAGAATATGGAAGGCAATGATCACAAGGTTAGTCTTCTTCCTGATGAATTTAGGAGTATGGTTACAGGTGTTCGTCAGATTGAAGAAGCACTTGGGACGGTAACAAAGCAACCCTTATCCCAAGGTGAGCTGATGAATCGTGAAAACCTTGCAAAAAGTTTAATAGCTGGGGTGGATATTCCTGCAGGAACGGTGGTTACTGAATCTATGATCCAAGTTCGAAGTCCAGGACAGGGAATTCAGCCTAATCGAAAAAAAGAATTGGTTGGACGAGTCTTGCCACGCTCTAAAAAAGCGGGAGAATTTTTTTATGAGAAAGATTTGGGGTTAGGTGTTGTTGAGGCCGGTCATTATAAATTTAGCCGTCCATGGGGAGTGCCAGTACGATATCATGATTTATTGAAAACAAGTGCGATGTCGAATATGGATTTGTTGGAAATTCATCTTAGTTATAAAGATATGGAACTTGATTTTAAAAAGTATATACCAAAGTCTCTCACGTTAGATTTAGTTGTTCATGCTCCTGAATTATTTCACGGTGATCACATCATTGATTTATGTTCTTTGGATGATGACTACCGTGATCGTTCACTTCAAGAAATGCAGCGAGTTATTAATTTGACCCGTGATTTGAGCCATGCTTTTAATACAAATCGGCCTCAGATTGTCACAAATGTTGGGGGTTTTAGTCGTGGAGGTCATATTCAATCTAAGTGTGACGATTTGTACGAGCGTCTTAAAGATAGCCTGAGCAAACTTCAGATGGATGGCGTAGAGATTATACCTCAGACTATGCCTCCTTTTCCTTGGCATTTTGGGGGACAGCAGTTTCATAATTTATTTGTGGATGCTGAGAGCATTGTTAATTTTTGTGAGTCGACAGGAATGCGAGTTTGTTTGGATATTTCTCACTCCTGGCTTGCCTGCAATCATTTAAAGCAATCATTTTCGAGGTTTTTAGCTCAGGTCGGTCCATTCTCTGCTCATATGCATTTGGCTGATGCACGAGGACTGGATGGCGAAGGCCTCCAAATTGGCGATGGTGATATAGATTGGCATGCTTTTTGGGAAACTATGGATGCTGTGAACCCAACAGCTACATTTATTCCTGAGATATGGCAGGGCCACAAAGATGATAGTGCGGGTGCTTGGGTAGCTTTGAAGCGTTTAGAAGATGCTTATGCTTCGTGTCGTGACAAGCAGAATCTAACTTTATTAGGCGAGGAGGCTTTAATAGATTAGTTGATGTTTTGTTTATGATTGATTTTGACTTGGCAATATACATTTGGAAATGGTTATGAGAGTGTTACATGTTGCATCATTTAAGGGTAATATTGGCGATAATGCGAGCCATAAAGGATTTTATAACGTTCTAAAGAAAGTATTGCCAAATATAGTTGAAATTGAACAAATGGAGATCCGATCTTATTATAAAAATAGTCCTCCGGAAGAAAGACGTTTTTTTGATGAGTCATTTGTTAACCATGCAAATAAATTTGATTTATTGGTGTTTGGAGGAGGGGGATTTTTAGATTATTGGGTGTCTCCTAGTGAAACAGGGACAACAATCGACATATCTATCGAGAAGTTGAGTCAAATTAATACACCGATTTTGATATCTAGTGTCGGTTGCACACCTAATAAAATTATTCCTGTAGAAAATAAAATTAAATTCGAACGATTTTTAAATTATGTGCTTGCTTCGAAAAATATTTCATTGTTGTTGAGAAATGATGGTTCAGTCCAGCACCTTGAAAGAGAATTTGGTAAGGAATTAGCAAGCTCAGTAACGATGATATTAGATAATGGATTTCATTATGTTCCTGAGTTTGCTTTTCAAATACCAACTCAGAGAAAATATGTTGCAATTAATGTTTCATATGACCAGTCAAATATGAGAGGGCCTGAAGCTGCTTGTATTGATACAAACGTTTATTACAATGAACTCGCAAAAACAGTTAAAAATATTATAAAGTCGCAGGGGTTAGATGTTTGTTTTGTGCCTCATATTCATGAGGATTATAAGGCGATTGCCCAAATTACATCATTGCTTGAAGATTTTTTAGTTAGAAATCATATTGCTATAGCTCCATATTTTCAAGGCAGTGGAGCGGTAGACTTTATTTTTTCTATTTACCAGAACAGTGAGTTAATTGTAGGAACGAGATATCATACGAATGTATGTGGGACGGCCATGGGGATAAAAACAATTGGCTTACCTCTCTTGAATCGAATTAAACAGATGTATGACAGCATTGATATGCCAGAGTCATATATTATTTTAACAGAAGGTTTTTCATCTGTACTGATTAAGAAAATCAAGGTATTGATTTCTGAGAATGTGGATGAGTATAGACGCGAAGTGTTAGAAAAACTTTCAGTGCAAAAAGCGATTTCAATAAATCATTATAAAGCAGCATTAAATAAAATAATACATTAGTTCTTAGTTTATAATGGCACGAGTGACAAGAGTCTCACTACTTTGTGAATGATATCCGCGATATATTATGCAAGTCCCGAAATCAACGCGCTAAAATGAGAAGTGTTTTGCCTTGCTCGACCTGCGTTTGATATTTTTGCGGTACGGCCAGAAAAATGTCTACCACAAATGACACTACGCCCTCTAAAAATTTTGTAACATCCCTCCGGGCTGATTTGAAAATATCGGGCTATTTCCGACGACACACCTCGCTTTCAGTCTTCCATGGCATGCAGTGGAGGACAATTATTAGGATTAGTTCTTTTGTAAGAGCTAAAAGAAAGGAATGCTTTATGTTTAATGACAAATCTATTCTTATTACAGGTGGTAGTGGTTCATTTGGACATCAATATGTTCGAACAATCTTGGAAAAGTATCAGCCTAAAAAACTGATTGTTTATTCTCGAGATGAGTTGAAACAATATGAAATGGGTCAGTTTTTCCCGGATGAAAAGTATGACTGTATGCGTTACTTTATTGGTGATGTCCGTGATAAGGAACGATTAACTCAGGCAATGCGAGGCGTTGACTATGTGATTCATGCAGCAGCGTTGAAGCAAGTACCCGCTGCTGAATATAACCCGATGGAATGTATTAAAACAAATATCCACGGGGCCGAAAATGTTATTCATGCGGCACTTGATGCAGAAGTTGAAAAAGTAATTGCACTCTCAACCGATAAAGCCGCCAATCCAATTAATCTGTATGGTGCGACTAAACTAGCATCAGATAAATTATTTGTTGCTGCAAATAATATTGCAGGGGGGCATCGAACACGTTTTTCCGTTGTTCGTTATGGAAATGTCGTAGGGTCCCGCGGTTCGGTTGTTCCTTTTTTTAATAAGTTAATACAAGAAGGTGCTGAGTCACTGCCCATTACTGACGAGCGAATGACTAGATTTTGGATAACGCTGGATGATGGCGTTCGGTTTGTACTCAAAAATTTTGAAAGAATGAGTGGTGGTGAGATTTATGTGCCTAAGATTCCATCAGTTCGTATTACAGATTTAGCCCGTGCAATGGCACCTCATTTAGAGCAACGTGTTATTGGAATTCGTCCTGGTGAAAAAATACATGAAGTGATGTGTCCAGCAGATGATTCACATTTAACATTGGAATTTAGAGATCATTTTGTGATTAAACCAACTATTTCATTTACAGATCGCGACAATGATTTTTCAATTAATAAATTAGGTGAAATAAGTAGTCCTGTTGAACAGGGGGTGGAATATAACTCTGGAAGTAATGAACACTTCTTAAATGTAGATGAAATTGTAGAGATGAATAGAGTGGCGGGTTTTATATAATAATCAACTTTACTAATATATGTTTAAAAAGAAAAGTAAACAAAGGAAACGCTGTCTTGATAAATAGTGGCATTATAAAATGACTTTCGGATCTCGACTTGCTCTTGGAACTGTTCAGTTTGGGAAGCCATATGGTGTAGCTAATCAATCGGGGCAGATAAGCCAAGCAGCTATTGCCTCCATTCTAGCTTATGCATGCTCAGCAAAGATTAATACATTAGATACAGCGATAGCCTATGGAGAAAGTGAGCAGCGATTAGGTGATGTTGGTGTTACTTCGTGGAATGTTATAACCAAATTGCCAGCTTTACAAGAATCCTGCAATGATATGTTTGGATTTGTGATGCACACAGTTGAGGGTTCTCTAAGTAGGCTTAAACTGAACTGCTTACATGGATTATTATTACATCATCCAGAACAGCTTCTCGGTGTGAATGGTGAGCAAATTTACCAGGCGATGGTTGCACTGAAAGAAGCCGGTAAAATTAATAAAATTGGACTTTCAGTTTATGGCCCTGAAGCATTAGAAGCACTATGGCCACATTATCATTTCGATCTTGTTCAGGCACCTTTTAATATTTTTGATCGTAGACTTGTAACATCTGGCTGGTTAAATCGTTTAAAAAAGGCTAATACAGAAGTTCATGTTCGTTCAATATTTCTTCAAGGATTACTGTTAATGCCTAAGCAAACAAGGCCTGCAATATTCAATCGTTGGCAACCGTTGTGGGATGCATGGGAGCTATGGTTGAACGAGCAAGCATTAACGCCATTGCAAGCTTGTTTAAATTTTGCGTTAGCAAACGCTGACATTGATCGAGTATTGGTTGGTATTGATAACTTAGAGCATTTGCAAGAAATTATGGCCAGCCCTAATACTTCTTTTGTGTTACCTCCAGACAATTTAGTGAGTGAAAATTTGGACTTAATTAATCCTTCTCGTTGGAATGTACTATGAAAACGGTTGCTATTGTTCAGGCACGTATGGGTTCTATGCGTTTTCCCGAAAAGGTCATGCGATCTATTTGTGGTAAACCAATGATAGAGTTGTTGCTTATGCGACTCGCACAATCAACTTTAATTACAGATATTGTTCTTGCTACATCGAAAGACAAACGTAATGATGCTTTAGTGAAACATGTTCAAACGTTGGGTTATTCGGTATATAGAGGGAGCGAAGAGGATGTACTTGAGCGCTATTATCAGGCAGCAAAAGAAGCTGAGGCTGACACAGTCGTACGTATTACAGGTGATTGCCCGTTAATTGATCCAGAGCTTGTGGATGGCATCATTACGAAGTTTGAAGAAGCCGGTGTAGACTATGTTTCAAACACATTGCAACCAACTTACCCAGATGGTTTAGATGCAGAAGTATTTACATTTAAGGCCTTAGCAAAGGCTTGGGAGCATGCAAAAACGTCTATGCAGCGGGAGCATGTTACGCCATTTATTAAAGAATCGAAGCAATTTTCTCGTTTGAGCTACACCAATGATATTGATTATTCAGCTGAACGTTGGACAGTTGATGAGCCAGAAGATTTTACACTGATAAAAAATATTTTTGAACATTTCTATCCCAATCCAATGTTTGGATGGCGGCAAATCTTATTATTACATGATGCATATTCAGAGTGGTTTATGGTTAACAAGCATTTAATACGAAATGAGGGTGCTCAATTAGGTCGAGGACAGAAGCTTTGGAAACGAGCTAAGCAAGTGATCCCTGGGGGCAATATGTTGCTTTCTAAACGGGCTGAAATGTTTTTGCCTGAAAAGTGGCCCACTTACTTTAGTAAAACAAAAGGGTGTCGTGTATGGGATATGGATGGTAATGAATACATTGATATGTCTATTATGGGAGTTGGTACAAATGTTCTGGGTTATGCACATCCAGAGGTGGATGACGCCGTACGGGAGGTTGTTGCGACTGGTAATTTGTCTACTTTTAATTGCCCGGAAGAAGTTTATTTAGCTGAACGATTAGTAGAAATTCATCCTTGGGCCGATATGGTGCGTTTGGCCCGAACGGGAGGGGAAGCTAATGCAATGGCTATTCGTATTGCTCGTTGTGCATCTGGGCGGGATAAAGTAGCTATATGCGGGTACCATGGTTGGCATGATTGGTATTTAGCTGCAAACTTAAATGATGGAGAGAATTTAAACTCTCATTTATTACCTGGCTTGGATCCGAAGGGTGTTCCAAAAAATTTATGTGGCAGTGTATTACCGTTTAATTATAATGATTATTCGGGGCTAGAAGCTCTTGTACGCCAGCATGAGATTGGTGTGATAAAAATGGAAGTGTCGCGCAACTTCGCCCCAGAGAACGATTTTTTGCAAAAGGTTCGCGCACTTGCAACAGAAAAAAACATTATACTTATTTTTGATGAATGTACTTCAGGGTTTCGTCAAACGTTTGGTGGCTTACACAAACTATATGGCGTTGAGCCTGACATGGCAGTTTTTGGTAAAACACTTGGTAATGGTTATGCCATTAGTGCGGTTATTGGTAAAAGAGCAATCATGGATGCAGCACAAGCTACGTTTATTAGTAGTACGTTTTGGACAGAAAGGATTGGTCCGACAGCGGCATTGAAAACCTTAGATGTGATGGCCCGTGAAAAATCTTGGGAGAAAATTACAACGATTGGAGCGTTGATAGGTGAGCGTTGGAAAATGCTTGCAGATAAATATGAATTACCTATTCATGTGAGTGGGTTGCCAGCAATGATCGGATTTCATTTCCCGGTTCCTAATATGCTGAAGTACAAAACACTCATCACACAAGAGATGTTAAAAAAGGGATTTTTGGCAGCTACGGTAGTTTATGTATGTATTGACCATATACCATCAATTATTGAGCAATATTTTATTGCACTTGAACCTATCTTTGCTTTGATTAAAGAATGTGAAATGGGTAGCCGTCCTATTGATAGTCTACTTGAAGGCCCTGTCTGTCATGCAGGGTTTAAACGGTTGAATTAATGGTATTGAATCGAATATTGGATGATACAAAGTGACAAAAATTTTGATTATGGGTGCTTTTGGTTTATTAGGAAGTTCATTGACGCCTTATCTGCAAGCATGTGGGTATGAGGTTATTCGTCATTCTCAAATGAGTCAAGGTGATGTCGTAGCCGACTTGACAAATTGGGACGAAACAAACAGCATTTTAAATACTGTTTCTCCTGACGTCATTGTTAATCTTGTGGCTTGTACCGATGTTGATGAATGTGAACGAAGTCCACAAAAAGCTTATCTTCTAAATGTGCGTATTGTTGAGCACTTGGCAAAATGGATTCAGCAAGCTAGTCATGGATGCCATTTAGTCCATATCTCCACAGATATGATTTATGATGCCGAAGGCTGTCAGCAAGAGCATGAAATTAAGTTGAGTAATTATTATGGGTTTTCAAAATATGCAGGAGAAATTGCAGCATCAAAGGTTTCATCAACTATTTTAAGAACTAATTTCTTTGGACCAAGCTCATGCGCGAGTAGGACGAGTTTAAGTGATTGGTTAATACAGTCATTACGTAACGCTCAGCAAATAAAAGTATTTGAAGATGTGCGTTTTAGTCCATTATCTATACAGCGTTTAATAGAGTTATTGGAGCTTGTTATTAGAAAGCCTCAACGAGGTGTGTATAACTTGGGTTCAAAAGAAGGAATGAGTAAGGCTGAGTTTGCTTTTTCACTTGCAGAGGAACTTAATTTATCAACAGAATCCATGAAAAGAGATACATCTGATAAAATTAAATTTACTGCATATCGTCCTAAAAATATGTGCATGGACTCTTCTTATTTTGAAAAAGTGTTTGGCGTTTGTTTGCCAACACTGAAAGAAGAAATTAAATCGCTGGAGAGCTAATAATGAGTATAATTAAACTAGAAAGCACGTTTGAAATTCGTGGTCAAAAAATTGGCTTTGATGAGCCGACTTATTTTATTGCAGATATCGCTGCTAATCATGATGGTACGCTTCAGCGTGCAAAAGATCTTATTTATTTGGCAAAGGAAGCGGGCGCAGATGCAGCGAAGTTCCAGCATTTCACAGCAGATACGATTGTTAGCGATGTGGGATTTAATGCTCTCGATGGACGAAAGTCACACCAAGGACAATGGGATAAATCGGTGTATCAAGTATATCAAGATGCCTCTGTACACCTTGATTGGACCGCGCATTTAAAAGAAGCGTGTGATGAAGTGGATATTACTTTTTTTACAAGTCCGTATGCACTTGACCTTGTCGATAGTGTCGATCCTTATGTACCGGCCTATAAAATTGGTTCTGGTGATATCACATGGTTAGAAATTATTGAACATATCGCGAAAAAGAATAAGCCTTATATGTTAGCCACAGGGGCATCAACACTTAAGGATGTACAACGAGCTGTGGAAACAGCGTTACAATTTAATTCAAAATTGGCGTTACTTCAGTGCAATACAAATTATACAGCAAGTCTTGAAAATTTTAGACACATTCAATTAAATGTCTTAAAGACTTATCAAGAAATGTATCCTGATATTATTCTTGGGTTGAGCGATCATACACCTGGGCATGCAACTGTTTTGGGTTCGGTTGCACTTGGTGCTCGTATTATAGAAAAGCATTTTACTGATGATACAACGAGAATAGGGCCTGATCATGCTTTCTCCATGAATCCTAAAACTTGGAGAGCCATGGTAGATTGTACACGTGAGCTTGAAAATAGTTTGGGAGGTCAAGTTAAACAAGTAGAAGAAAATGAGCAAGAAACCGTCGTTTTACAACGACGAGCAGTCCGTCTGGCCGGTAATTTTTCAGAAGGCTCAATTCTTTCTCGTGAAAGTGTAACGGTGCTTCGTCCTTGTCCAGGCGATGCTATTTTACCTTATGAAATAAATGAAATTATTGGAAAAAAACTCAATCGTTCAATAAAATCTGGAGAGCATCTTCGATGGGCCGATCTAGAACAGGTATAGTAATTCCGGCGTTGAATGAAGCCATGACCATTGGGAGTGTTGTGGCCAAAGCAATGCAATTTGGTATGCCGATTGTTGTGGATGATGGGTCAAATGATGATACCGCGAAATTGGCACGAGATGCCGGTGCCGAGGTGGTTAAGCACGGTAGTACACGTGGATATGATCGAGCGCTTGATACCGGTTTTTCTCATGCAGAAAGTTTAGGGTATCAGTATTTCATTACAGTGGATGCGGATGGCCAGCATGATCCGACAATTGTGAGCCAGTTTATTGAAAAATTAGAGCAAGGTTCTGATATGGTGATAGGTGTTCGGGATCGTCGACAGCGTTTTGCGGAACATGTTTTTGCTTGGGTTGCTTCTTCGAAATGGGGTATTCGAGATCCTCTATGCGGGATGAAAGCTTATCGAGCAGAGATTTATAAGGAGCTTGGTCATTTTGATTCGTATGGCTCTATAGGAACTGAGTTGGCTATTTATGCCGCAAAAAACAACAAGAAAATCGAGCAGTTAGCGATTAGCACCCCTTCAAGAAGTGATCAACCTAGATTTGGTAATCGATGGGTTGCGAATAAACGAATATTTCGTGCCTTATGGCTTGGTTTGTCTTCTACACCTTAAATGTGATGAAATCTATAGCATGGAAGTTATTACTACCATAGAACCTCGTATGACATCTTCACGTTTGCCAGGGAAGGTGCTTTTTTGAGTAGAAAATCAATCCATGTTACATTTTTGTTTCTATCCTCATATTTATAAAGACTTAGATATCATTTCAAAATTTTTGTCTGCTCTTAATGAAAAATATACTTTAAGTCGTGTTACTGTTTCAGCATATTAAAAGGTGATATTGGGAAAAGTGATATTTTTATTTCATATGGAAAGTGTGACCTTATTTTAAGTAATCCTTTTCATATAAATGTATGTGGTATGGCAAGAGGGATGCCAACCATTGGTTTAGTGAATAATACTCAAGCTGAGCATGTTGATCAAGAGTTAGACCTGATGAAGCAGGCAGTTTATATTATTAAAGTAAATTATTCGAAGTGTATGCAGGAAAAAAATATAGCATTATGGAGCAAAAACAGTTTTCTCTAAGAAGTATATTCTAATGGACTTGTTAGCTAAGTTTCATCATGATTTGACTCACTATCTAGTGTTAAAATAATATTAAAAATGGAACTTTCAAGCAGAGAGTAAAGATGACAGTATATAAAAAAATTATTCAAATATTAACATTACAAGAACGGCAACAATTATTGGTTTTGGTGGTGCTTATATTACTGGGTATGCTTTTTGAGGTTATGGGGTTAGGTTTGGTTCTTCCTCTGATTGGATTAATGACGCAATCTGATTTAATACATAAGTATCCAAGCATACAACCCTATTTAAACTTTATAGGTAATCCAAGTCCGAGTAAGTTGCTTATTGAAGGAATGTTAGTTTTGGTTGGGATATTTTGTTTGAAAACAGCATTTTTGACCTATAATATTTGGAAGCAAAATAGCTTTATTTTTAACGCACAAGCAAACTTATCGTTTCGTTTTTTTCAAGGATACTTGTTTCAACCGTGGAGTTTTCATTTGCAACGTAACTCAGCTGAGCTCATGCGAAATATTATGACAGAAACAAATTTTTTCATATCAGGTGTTTTGCAACAAGGGGTTGCTTTTATTACGGAAGGTTTTGTTTTATTAGGAGTTATAACGGTTTTGTTTATTGTAGAACCAATAGGAACTACAATTATTGTTGTTTTACTAGGTTTTTTCGCGTTTATATTTCAATATGCTGCTCGTAAACGGCTTTTAAATTGGGGGGAGTCACGTCAAAGTCATGAAGGTTTTCGTCTACAGCATTTGCAGCAAGGTTTTGGTGGGATGAAGGATATTAAGTTATTAGGGCGAGAGAATGCTTTTATCATGCAATATAATTTGCATAATAAAGGTGTGCAGGATGTTGCACAAAAGCAGAAATTTTTAGCGGATCTTCCGAGGTTATGTTTTGAGTTATTAGCTATTTGTAGTTTGGCCTTTCTGGTTATAATAATGCTCATGCAAAAAAAAACAATAGATGCACTGCTGCCAATTTTAGGGCTTTTTGCGGTGGCTTCATTTAGAATACTACCAGCAGTTGTTCGGCTATTGAGTTCCATGCAAGTTTTGCGTTACAACCTACCTGTTGTACATACCTTGCATAAAGAGTGCGGTGTTTTGTTTACTAGATCGCCGTTAAAACAAAATCAAAAGAAATCAATCTTAATTAAAGAAATTCTCCTTGAAAATATTTCTTTTCAATATGCTGAAGTTGAACAAAAAGCACTTAAGGGCATTAATCTGGTTATCCATCATGGAGATTCAGTCGGCTTTATTGGAGCAAGTGGTGCCGGGAAAAGTACTTTAATTGATATTCTTTTAGGGTTGCTTATACCTACTAAAGGTTGTGTGAAAATTAATGGGGTTGATATTCAAACTGATTTACGAGGGTGGCAAAATCGAATTGGCTATGTGCCCCAATCTATTTTTCTTACTGATGATAGTTTAAGGCACAATATCGCGTTTGGATTGTCTGACAATCAGATTGATGATGCTGCTGTTAGGCGAGCGCTAAAAGCGGCACAGCTTGAGGAATTCATACAAAGTTTGCCAAATGGTATGGAAACTCTCGTTGGAGAGCGTGGTGTTCGGCTTTCTGGTGGGCAGAGGCAACGTATTGGAATAGCAAGAGCTCTGTATCATGATCCAGATATACTAGTGCTTGATGAAGCAACCAGTGCTCTTGATACAACAACTGAAAAAGCAGTGATGAAAGCTGTGAATGCCTTACAAGGTAATAAAACATTAGTGATTATAGCACATCGCCTCTCTACTTTAGCTAATTGTGATTGTATATATATGATAGAAAGCGGAAAAATAATTAAGAAAGATGCACCTCAATCCATCACACAGAGAGAGCATGTCGTTGATTAAAAATGGATGGTGCATTTTAAAGAAAATAGCTTTTGAAATAAAAAAAATTTCTTCTGAGGGGCGACGGGCGTTAAGGGCCAAATGGGTGTGGAAAAGGCCGAAAACTGCAACAGTTCTGATTTATGACCGAGTTGGGTCAGAGATTTTTTCTCATTATATTAGCTCTAATCATACTCATGTCTTGGATGTAAGGGAGGAAAGTTTAAATATCTATGTAATGCTTTATACTTTGTTGCTTAGAAAGGATAGGAAAAAAAAACACAGTATATTTTCGAATATTAGAGATAGATACAAAGATGTTTATATTCAGTTTGTTAATCCTAGCATTGTATTAACCTTTATTGACAATAATACGGGGTTTTATGAATTAAAAAGTGAAAACTTCATAAAGATATTTGTTCAAAATGGATTAAGGCCTGAGTGGACTGTTGATTTTTTAAAAACCTCAAAGCATATACCAAAAAAAACAACGTATTTTGTTGATTATATGTGTGTGTTTACGCAAGCCATAGGGGAAAGATATTCGTGTTATATTGAAGGCGAAGTGCTTTCAATCGGATCTTTTAAAAACAACTTAAGTATTAAAAAAAATGAAAAAAATGAAAACACACTTATTTTCATTTCACAATATGAACCCAGTTCTCGAGATAGTTTTATTGCGGGTGAGGCTGCTATACTTCCTTTTTTGATAGCGTATACAAATCAGCATAAATTGAAATTATTAATTTGTGCTCGGACGAATGATTCGCGAGGCGAAGAAAGCTTGTATTTTAAATCGTTCCTACAAAATAGTAATAGCTGGGAAATTTTGTATAAAAAGACGGCCTTGAGTTCTTATGATTATTTAGACCATTCAAAATATATTGTTACTATAGATTCGACCCTTGGCCACGAAGCACTTGGTAGAGGTCATCGAGTTGCCATGTTTGCGATTCGTTCAGAAAGATATAGTTTTGGTTGGCCAGCAAATCTTTCTGAAACAGGACCTTTTTGGACTAACCGAATTGACATTTTAGAGTTTGAGAGAGTGATGAACTATCTTATGAGTGTAGGGGATGAGGAGTGGTTGAAAGTCTCCCGGTTTCATGCAGAGAAAGTAATGGAATATGACCCAGGGAATACGCGTTTTCTTTCCTTAATGAAACAACTTAATGTGCCGTTAAAAGCAGGAATAAGTTAGAAGGATAGGAGTGACATGAAACGTTATTTAATTACAACAGCTGATGAGCGTTCCTGGGTATTTGATCAGCCCGTTTTGTTTTTAGGTGAATGGTGCAGGCGCTATGATCGAAAGCATATTTGGTCGCGAATGGATGCAGTTGTAGCTGAACCATACATTTTAAGAAAGTCTGAACAAGAAAAAGAAATTCTTTACTTAGAAGCTGTAAAAAGTCGATTATTAGATGAAATGATAAGCGCCTTAAATTCATTGCATCAAACAGATCACGATAAACGTTATTGGGAAATTGTTATAGGGCATTGGCTTCAAGTGTATGTACCCGTTATGTATAATCGCTATAAAACATTAGAAAAAGCGATTAAACATTATGATATTTCCAGCGCACTAGTGATGGATGTAAAGCAAGATCTATGTATAGCAACAGATTCCACGCAATTTATTTGGTCATGTGATCAGGATTTATGGAATCACGTGTGTTACTCAGAACTTTTGCAATGGATGAGTGAAATACGATTGGACCGTATGGTGTTGAAGCCAGGCGCGGCTGAAAATAGTTTTAAAAACGACCACAACAATCGATTCTCTTTGACAAAGAAACGTCAAATTATGGATCGATTAAGTTCTGTTTTTATGCAAAAGAACGATGCTTTCATTATCAACTCCTATTTGCCCGCAAAATCAGCAATTAAATTAAACCTTAGCCTGTATCAATTTCCACAAATTTGGAATTCTTATAATTTTGATCGAGCTACGGCAAATGTTCTGCAAAGAAAAGCCTTGAGCTTGAATGCAGAAGGGCTGTCTGGTGTAGAGCAATATATCTTCCTAAAAGTTCTACATCATATTCCAACTTGTTATCTTGAAGGGTATAAAAAATTAGTTCAAAAAACAAAGCAGGTAAATTGGCCAAGCGAACCTAAATTTATATTCACTTCGAATAATTTTCATTCAGATGAAGTCTTCAAGGTATGGTTGGCTTCGAAAGTTGAACAGGGAGTACCTTATTTTGCTGGCCAACATGGTAATAATTATGAGACACGATTTGATAGCAAATTCTGTCCAGAAGTGTCGACTTCAGATAAATTTTTAACCTGGGGATGGGAACAAAATATTGGAAAAGATGTACCTGCGTTTATTTTCAAGATTGCTGGTAAAAAGAGACGATTCGATCCATTGGGCGGTTTGTTATTAATTGAATTGCACCACCCTCACTTAAGTAGTCCTTTTGATGAATGTCATGAGTTTTCTTTTTATCAAGAAGAACAATTTTTGTTTGCAAACAGTTTGCCAAAAAATATCCATCAAAAACTTATTGTACGATTGCATCATGATTATAAAAAATTTCCTTGGATGGAAGAAAAACGATGGAAAGACTCTAGTCCAGACACAGTGTTAGAAACGGGAAACCTGCCTATTGATCAATTAATTTCGCGATCGCGATTAATTGTACACTCTTATGATTCAACGGGCATCTTAGAAACACTGGCATTGAATATTCCAACGCTTTGCTTCTGGAATAATGAATTTAAACATGTGTTATTAAGTGCTCAGCCATCTTATGAATTATTAAAAGCTGCTGGGATTTATCAAAGTTCTGCTGAAGACGCAGTGAGGTTTATTGCTGATAATTGGGATAATTTGGATGAATGGTGGTTTAGCAAGCAAACACAGGAAGCAAGAGAAAATTTTTGCAGTCGTTTTGCACGAACCACAAAAAAACCTATTCGCTTATTAAAGCAGCTATTGATAGCACCGGTTGCTTGATTATCAGGTTGCTTGGAGATAAAAGCAAGCGAGAAGAGTCAGTGTTGGAATACAAGGGATTCAGGATGAAACGTTTGATAGAAACGGATGAATGGCGAGCATTAGAGCTTCATGCGAAGACCATAGAGCCTTATACTGTACATGCGTTTTATAGCGAAGGTGAATAGAGCAAAAATGTTATTCTTATAGGTTTTTATACATGACTGAATTTATTACAAGTCAGCAGAGCGTGTCTTTGGTCATTAAACCGACTGAAGAGGCAATTGTAGAAGGATATCGCAAAGACATTGATGGATTAAGGGCGATTGCTGTACTTCTGGTTATTTTTTACCATATATTCGGAACGCTTTTCACGGGTGGTTTTGTTGGGGTCGATGTTTTTTTTGTGATCTCGGGCTATTTAATTAGCACTCACATTGTTAAAAGTTTGGAAGATGGAAATTTTTCGTTCAAAGCATTTTATCTTAGACGAATGAGGCGAATTTTACCTGCGTTCATTGTGGTTGTGTTTGTTGTTAATGTAGTCGGGTTTTTTGTTTTAATTCCTCCTGATTTAAAACAGTTATCTCAAGCTTCTTTATCAGGACTTCTTTCTGTATCCAATTTATATTTTTGGAAGGTTGTATCCGTCGGATACTTCAACACAGACGCGTCAGTTTTACCATTATTACACACATGGTCATTGGGCGTAGAAGAGCAATTTTATCTAGTTTGGCCGATTGTATTATTTCTACTTTTTAATGGATTGAATCAATTAGTCGTTGTTAAAAACAAACAAGAAAAGTTGCTTTCTTACCTAGGGATTACAACAATATTTTTTACAATGACATCGTTTTTTATATATTACTATTTTCGCTCACATCCAAATATGGTCTTTTATACCCCAATAACGAGGGCTTTTGAACTTCTATCAGGTGCAAGTCTGGCAATTTATTGGACTAAGCTTCCGTCAGCGTCATATAAACTATCATTTGTATTATCACTACTAGGCGTGAGCCTTATTATTTATGCAGCAAGTTATTTTAGTGAGGTTGATTTTCCGAGTAGTTATATTATTCTTCCTTGCGTAGGCGCGTTGTTACTTATTTATGCGGGGAAAACAAAAGGTGCAATAATAAATGAGATTTTATCATTTAAGATAATGTCCTTTTTAGGTTTGATTTCATATTCTCTGTATCTATGGCATTGGCCAATTGTTGCCTATATAAATTATTTAGGAATAACTGTTGATGCAAGCACGGGCGTAATGATTTTAGTCGCTTCCATCAGCGTTTCATACCTATCTTATCGGTATGTTGAGCAGCCATTCCGTAATCAGTACAAATTTAATTTAAAACATACCATCTTGTTGTTTATCATCATTCCGATCCTCATGATAAGTGCTTTTATTTTGGGATGTAAAAAAAATCCAAATTTCGGATTTAATCAAATCGATATCAATGTTTTAAAAATAATTAATGATTATCACGGGCCCTTGCATAAGGAGAACTGCATGGATGCCCCTACGTTACATCCAAAGTCAGCTCGAAATTGCTCAATAGGTGATTTGAGTAAAGATAAGTTAAGTGTATTGATTGTTGGCGATTCACATGCGATGGCATTGGCCGGAATGTTAAACAGGATGCTTGATTCTGCTCACTTGAAGGGCTATTTGGTTGCGCAAAGTGGGACTCCTTTTCTCATTGGAAATATTCACGATTGGCGTGAAAACCTTCCGATGAAAAGAAATGAATTAATGGCAAATATGATTAAGGTAAGCCATTATGATTATGTCGTGTTAGGCGGCTATTGGAGTTATTATCCTGATAAGTTACTTAAAAATAAAAACATGAGTGATAGAAGCTACACAGTGCTTGAGCAATCGCTTGATAATGCTATCAAATTAATAGTATCGACTAAGAGTAAACCAATTTTGTTTTTAGATGTTCCTCCATTGTTACGCGTTCCAACACAATGTGGATTTACACGAGTGGCATTTAATCATTGCTCGAACTCAATTGATAAAATTGAAAAAGTAGAGCGAATAACAAAAAACATTTTACTAAGAATGAGGGATAAATATCCTAGTTTAATTCTTATCGACCCCAGTCGTATTATCTGCCCTAGTGGAGAGTGTGTTTCAGCGCTACAGGGTATTCCGCTATATCATACAGGTGGAGATAATAGTCACCTTAATCATGCGGGATCAGCATTACTTGGTGACATATATTTGCAACACTCCAAGAATCCATTTGTTTAAGTTTTGCTCGCTGAAGTAGGTGGTAAAGTAGTTATTTTGTTTAGAAAGGATGCAAGATGAAACGGCTTACAGAAACAGATGAATGGCAAGTCTTAGAGCGTCATGCGAAGGCCATAGAGCCTTATACTGTATATTCGCTAAAAGAACGTGCTCCTGAACGGAAAGATTATTTCAAAAAATCTGCGTGTGGAATTGAGCTTGATTTTTCAACTCAACGTTTGCTTCCTGAGAGTTTGGAATTACTATTTTCTTTAGCGGATGCGTCGCATTTGAAGGAAAAGATTACTGCGCTTATCGAAGGTAAGAAGGTAAATTCAAGTGAAAAAAAAGCGGCACTTCATATAGCCTTACGCGCACCCGACTCAGATAAAATTTATCTTGAAGACCTGAATGTGATGGAGGCTGTTTCTGGTGCGCGTCATCAGATGAAAACTATTGCTGAACGTATCCGAGCTGGCGAATGGTTAGGTTTCAACGGAAGGCCAATAAGAAATGTTGTGAATATTGGCATTGGGGGGTCTGATTTAGGACCACAATTATGTATTTCAGCCCTGGCAGATTATGGGTCATTCGGATTACAGTTTTCTTTTATATCTGATGCAGATCCAAATGCATTTAGAAATGCAGTAAAAAACTGCAATCCAGAGACAACATTATTTATTGTTGCATCAAAGTCATTTACAACAAAAGAGACTTTATATAACGCTAAAAAAGCAATGGATTGGATTGGAAAGAAAGAGCATTTTAAATGTCATTTTATTGCAGTAACTGAACATATTGATAAAGCAAATAAATTTGGTATTCAGACCGTTCTTCCCATTTGGAATTGGGTCGGTGGACGTTACTCGGTTTGTTCAGCCATTAATTTGATTACAGCAATTGCTTTAGGCTGGGAGAGGTTTTCTGAGTTTTTAGCTGGTGCCAATCAAATGGACGTGCATTTCAAAAATAGCGCTTGGGATGAAAATTTACCTATTCTTCTGGGATTAATAGGAATATGGAATAATAATTTTCTTTCCATAAATAATTTAATATTTTTGACCTACGCCTCTCATCTCGATAAATTTGTAGATTATGTCCAGCAGCTGGATATGGAAAGTAATGGTAAATTTATAGATAAGCAAAATAAACGTGTGAATTATGCCACAGGACCGATGGTGTGGGGAGGGGCAGGTAATCGCGCACAACATAGTTATTATCAGTTACTTTCTCAAGGGACTCATCGTGTTGCCTTAGATTTTATTAGTGTCAAATCGTTTGATGGGCATTTAATGAATGAATTTTGTGAACAAAAAAAAGTGATTTTATCCGAAGGGATTGGTACCTTGGAGGATAAAGAGAATTATATCCCAGGAAATATACCCATTAATCACCTTAAATTGAACAGTTGTTCTCCTTATACCGTAGGGGCTTTAATTGCTCTTTACGAGCATAAAATTTATGTACAAAGTGTTGTTTGGAACATAAATCCTTTTGACCAACCTGGTGTTGAAAGTGCTAAACAAGGAATACAGTTAGAAGAAGTTTAATTTAACAAACCTTATGGAGATTGATAATTTTACTTGATGCAGATATAAAGGTGCTTATAACGGGTGCTTCTGGATTCATAGGGAAGCATCTTTGTCAGGCGCTAGTAGATAAAGGCATACGCGTTGTTGCATTATCACGGCGTAAGCAGCATGTCATTGCTACAGAATCATATATGCTTGATTTGTGTAATAGAGATAATGTTTTTTCAGTTATTGAGAGGTTACAGCCTGATTATGTTGTACATCTTGCCGCAGTAAAAACACGAAGCGTTCTTCCTTCGGATTACCATGTGGCCTATGAAGAAAATTTCTTAGCATCATTACATCTTATCGAAGCCTGTCAAAAAGTTACGTCGTTGAAACGTTTTATTTATGTCGGTAGTTGTGAAGAGTATGGAGAACAAAAGCTGCCTTTTAAAGAAGAACAACGAGAAAAACCAACAACGGCATACGGCGTTAGTAAATTAGCAGTGACGCAATTTTTACAAACGTTTACGAGATCATGTAACTTCCCAGCAATTATTTTGAGACCGTCATTGGTTTATGGGCCTGGGCAAGGAACGGAAATGTTTCTTCCTGCGATGATTCAAGCAATTGTTGAAAAAAAACTGTTCCCGATGACGCATGGGGAGCAAACACGAGATTACCTTTATGTGGATGATCTTGTTTCGGCGATTGAATGTGCTCTTTTTAAAGATTCCGACTTGAATGGCCAGCTATTTAATGTAAGCTCAGGCATGCCGATTCAGATTAAAGTGTTAGCACGTATGGTCGCGCGATTGATCGCTGATGATCGCGAGGTCTTGTTAGGTTGTGGTTTGCAAGCGTATCGCGCAGGTGAAGCGATGGCCTATTGGGCTGATAATACACGCGCATCGAAGTTGTTAAATTGGAATCCACGGGTTTTATTAGAGGATGGGTTGTTGAAGACGATCCAAGCTGTTGAACAAACATAGTTAAACTTTTGAGATGGATGCAGGATGCAAAAAAAAGTTCATTATCACTCTGATTGCCCTTTCTTTGCGGGATGCGAAAGTATGCTCGTTAATTTTTGGATGTCTGAATTCATTCGACAGAGGTTTGAGGTAAGTTTTAGTTATCGGGCCTCAGCATTGTATGAGCAAGGGCTCAATGCTCGCTCTCATATTAACTTCCCTGTGTACCCCTTGGTTTTTCCTGAGTTATCAAAGCCTACGTTACTACCTCAAAAGCTCCCATTGTTTCTTAAACGTGTGATTTTCTTTTTTATACGGTTGGTTTCGACCTTACCTTTATTAGGTTATCAAATTTGGCGATTATGGCGTTTGTTTAGGCGCTTGAAGCCCGATCTTATACATATTAATAATGGTGGTTATCCCGCTGCTTTGTCGGCCCGTGCCGCCGTCATTGCAGCTAAATTTGCCGGCATTGATCATGTCGTTATGGTCGTTAATAATATGGCGATTGATTATCGACGTTTTTCTCGATGGTGGGAATATCCTATTGACAGGTTTGTCGCACGTACGGCTACAAAATTTGTTACCGGCTCAATAGCAGCGGGCAATCAATTGCAACATGTATTACGACTCCCTGCTAATAAAGTACAAGCAATTCATAATGGGATTATGCGTCGTGATACAACAGAATCTTTAATTGAAACACGTAAGCGTTTAGGTCTTGAGGCGTTTGATGGCGTTATTTTTGGTGTGGTTGCTGTCATGGATCCAAGAAAAGGGCATCAAGTTTTATTAGATGCGGTACGTTATATCTTGCAGCAACGTGATACAAAAAGTTTGTTTAAAATATTAATCGAAGGGGATGGTCCCTTACGTAGTACACTAGAAGATTTTGTTATTGCCAACCAATTAGTTGAGCACTGCATTTTTGTTGGTACAGAAACACATGTTATGAATCTGATGGCTGTTTTAGATGTGGTTATTTTGCCATCGGTCAGTCATGAGGATTTTCCTAATATTGTGTTGGAGGCCATGGCATTTAGTAAGCCGGTGATTGCTAGTCAAATCGCAGGGACTTCTGAGCAAATTATTGATGGAGAAACGGGGCTTTTAGTCGAACCTCGAAATATAAAGCAATTGGCCACTGCATTTGAAACACTTTTATTAGACAAAAAATTACGTGCCCGAATGGGTGAATTAGCTCAACAACGCTTCCAAAAACATTTTATTGCTGATGTTTCTGTCAGTAAATATGTATCACTTTATCAATCAATCATTACGGAGTAAGTTATGAAAGTTGTAATTCTTGCAGGTGGGTATGGAACGCGCATTAGAGATGTTGCTGATGACATTCCAAAGCCTATGATTCCTATTGGCCCTTATCCTATTTTGTGGCATATCATGAAAACCTATGCTTCGTTCGGCTATACAGACTTTGTTATTTGTTTGGGTTACAAAGGTCAGGTGATTAAAGATTTCTTTTTGAATTATGAAGCTTACACACGTGATTTAACCATTGAATTTGGCGAAAATAGCGGTGTTGTTTACCACAGCGATCATGATGAAGCTAATTGGAAAATTACATTAGCAGATACGGGAACTCGCTCAATGACGGGGTCGCGCATTTCTCGTATTCGTGATTATGTTGGCGATGATGATTTCATGTTGACGTACGGTGATGGCGTAAGTGATGTTGATATTGCAAAGTTAGTTGCTTTTCATAAATCTCATGGTAAAACATTAACAGTTACAGGTGTTCGACCACCCGGTCGGTTTGGGGAAATGGTAAGTCGTGAAGATGGCCAAATCCTAGAATTTAATGAAAAGCCACAAGCATCAGCAGGGCGTATCTCAGGAGGATTTTTCGTTGCAAATTCGAAACTATTTTCTTGCTTAGATAATCGAGAAGACTTGGTTTTTGAGGAAGGTCCTATGCGTCAGTTGGTCCAGGATGGCGAATTGATGATGTTTGAGCATGATGGCTTTTGGCAACCTATGGATACAAGCCGAGAATATCAATTACTTAATGCATTGTATGAAGAAGGAAAGGCGCCATGGGTTCGATAACGAATATGCACGATGTCTTTAATACATTGCGTGGCAAACGTATTTTTATAACAGGACATACAGGATTTAAAGGGTCTTGGTTGACGTTTTTACTCAAAGAAATTGGCTGTGAAATTATGGGGTATGCACTACCGCCAGAATCAACGCCTAATCATTTTGAATTGCTGCAACTTGAGCGTCATATAACGCATGTTTCAGGTGATGTACGCGATTTTGATGCTTTAAATGAAGCAATGCAATCGTTCAAGCCCGAATATGTATTCCATTTGGCAGCACAAGCTTTAGTGAAAAAATCGTATCAAGATCCTCTTTTGACGATTAGTTCGAACGTGTCAGGTTCTGCAAATTTATTAGAGGCCGTTAGACAATGTGGCTCTGTTCGTTCGTTGGTTTATATTACGTCTGATAAATGTTACGAAAATGTAGAGTGGGTATGGGGATATCGTGAAAATGACCGTTTGGGAGGGCATGATCCTTACAGTGCCTCGAAAGCGGCAGCGGAACTTATTTTTTCGGCGTACGTAAACTCGTACTTTAATACTCGGCCAGAGTTAGGTGCCGCGTCAACGCGTGCAGGGAATGTGATTGGGGGAGGCGACTGGGCTGCCGATAGAATTATTCCTGATTGCATTCGTGCAATCGAACAAGAACAAGTCATTGAACTACGTAACCCAACGGCAACGCGACCTTGGCAACATGTGCTTGAGCCTCTAGCCGGTTATTTGGTTTTGGCTGATCGATTACGAGAGCAACCAACAAATTATGCAGGCGCCTGGAACTTTGGACCATCTACAGAAGAAGTTCGTACAGTTCATGAGGTTGCTATAACAATGATTGAGCATCTAGGGAAGGGGACTGTCGAAATTCAAGGGGCAGGAGAGCATCAGCATGAAGCACAATTATTACAGCTAAGCTGTGATAAAGCACATCAGAAGCTAGGATGGTATCCTCGTTGGGATGTAACAAAAACGTTAGAAGCGACGGCCTCTTGGTACAAAATGATTTTAGCGGGATCCGATGCGGAAGCGATTACTCGCCAGCAAGTGTATGATTATTTTCCGGAGTTGTCATGATCGACGGTGTAACAGTTACACCGCTTAAACAAATTTTTGATGAGCGAGGGAAGGTCATGCATATGTTGCGTGAAGATTCGCCGATTTTTTCTAAATTTGGAGAAATTTATTTTTCGTGCACGCATGCAGGAGCCATTAAAGCTTGGCATCTTCATAAGAGGATGACACTTAATTATGCTGTTATCTATGGTGAGATTAAATTTGTATTGTTTGATGATCGGCCGGAGAGTAAAACTAGAGGCGAAGTACAAGAGATTTTTTTATCACCAGAAAACTATTGTTTGGTTACTGTCCCTCCTTTAATATGGAATGGATTTAAAGGGATTGGTGATAAAGCATCGATTGTAGCTAATTGCGCGAGTATTCCTCATGATCCGAATGAGATTGAGCGTCGTGCGGTATCGGATGCGAGCATTCCGTATAATTGGGATATTAAACACCGTTGAGCGTGTAAAAAAAGGATGTAGTCTTGAATATTTTGATTACAGGAGGGACAGGGTATCTCGGTGGTCGTTTGGCACAATTTTTGTTTACACACGGACATACTATTTTTTTAGGAAGTCGACAGAAAAAGCCATCACCTGATTGGCTCCCTCAAGCACATATGGTTCAGACATTGTGGGATAGTTCGGGGGCATTGGAGCGAATTTGTCATCACATGGATGTTGTTGTACACGCAGCAGGAATGAATGCAGAAGATTGCGCATATGATCCTGTTGGAGCATTGGCATTTAATGGTGTTTGTACGTCAAGATTATTACAAGCAGCAATCCAGACAAATGTGCCCCGGTTTATTTATGCCTCCACAGCTCATGTTTACCACAGTCCTTTAATTGGCACATGTACAGAAAGCACCAATCCAACAAATCTACATCCCTATGCCACAAGTCATCGTGCGGGGGAAGATGTAGTCTTAAGGGCTTCTCAAGAAAAAAAAATTAATGGTATTGTTTTTCGTCTTTCCAATGCCTATGGAGCTCCAGCTGAGAGCAAAGCGAAGTGTTGGAATTTGTTAGTGAATGATCTGTGCCACCAAGCGGTGACAAGCGGCCAAATGATCTTACACTCTTCAGGTATGCAACGTCGAGATTTTGTTGCTTTAACCGACGTGTGTCGAGCAATCGAGCATTTGATTGTGTTACCAAAGCAGCAGATGAACACATCATTATTTAACATTGGAGGCCAATGGGCACCAACTGTATGGGAGATGGCTTGTTTACTTCAAGAGCGTTGTGAAACAACGCTTGGCTTTAGACCAAAGCTTTCGCGTGTTTTACCATGTGATCGTGAGCAGAGCATCGAGTTTGAATATAGATTGGATGCAATGGAGCAAATCGGTTTTAACGTGGACGTTAAGCCGAGCCAAGAGATTGATCGACTATTAACTTTTTGTCATGAAAAATTTGTTACATTAGAAGTGGATTATCATCAATGAAGTCACTCGTTTCTATTATTATACCAACCTATAACCGTGCGCTTGAACTTAAACGCGCGCTTGAATCGGTTATAGAACAGACCTATCAAAATTGGGAATGTCTTATTGTTGACAATAATTCAACAGACAATACGGATGAGATAATCCAAGAATTTGATGACAAGAGAATTAAGCTGTTCAAAATTAATAATCATGGCATTATTGCAGCATCAAGAAATAAAGCTATTCAAGAAGCGAAGGGTGAATACATTGCTTTTCTTGATTCAGATGATTGGTGGAAGCCAAGTAAACTAGAGGTATCGTTAGAATATTTAGAGCGTGGGGCCGATGTTGTTTATCACGGCTTGTGGTGTATGCATAAGATGAATCAAACTGCACTACGAAAGCGACAAGTCGGTTCACGTACGGTTATTGTACCGGTCTATCATGATCTTATATGTAACGGAAATGCATTGGCCAATTCAAGCGTTGTTTTACGACGTGAGTTGCTCAATCGAGCAGGTCAGATTTCGGAAGATCCAGAGCTTGTCGCCGCTGAGGATTATGAATGTTGGTTGCGTGTTTCTAAATTGACCGATAAATTTGTACAGATACCCAGTGTCTTAGGTTACTATTGGACGGGTGGTGATAGCATGACAAGCGCACCTCGAGCTTTAATTAATTTAAAAAAAATAGAAGTGTTGCATATAGTTCCGTATATAAATACTTGCTTATTGAAAATGCCAGTTTGGTGGGAATATGCTTATGCACGTGCTCTATATTTGTGTGGTGAGTTAGCGGAAGCACAACAGAAACTTCGACACGTAGCAATCATTGCTCCAAAACGGCCTTTAATTCAGTTTAAAATATTAGTTATGATAGCAATATGTTGCTGGCGGTCTTAGTTATTTATAATGGATTATAAAAGAAGATGAATACGATTCAGCACGTGTATTATCAAAAAAAAATTAGTATTGAGCTGCTCATGAGGTTTGGATTAAGTATCATTGTGTTGCTTTATCCATTGCTTGGTATTGCCCATTTAGTATTGGGAAAAATAATTTTTTTGGGGGTCAATCTATTTATTGCCCTGCCTGTTTTGTTTATTACCTTTAGTTTTTTATGCCTTATAAAAAAAATGCCATCGATGTTAGTGACTTGTTTTTTTGTGATGTTTTTTTCATATCTGATCTTAACAATATTGGCGATACTTTTTTATGATTATGGTGTAGATGAATTAGTAAAAAGGCGTTATTTTTTATTTTTTTTTATGGCGATGGTTCTTCTGTTTCATCTATTAGAAAATGTTTATTATAGACGTATATTTTTAAAACTGTTTTTTATTGCAATAATCGGACAGTGTTTTTTAGGTATTGTTCATCATCACTTTTTTGGAAACATTATTATCGATGTCATTGATGAGGTTTCTCAGTTTTTGGTTCGTGATGAATCAATAGGAGCGGGGCGAGAGTCGGGCACTGTGATGTCTTCCTCTGCATTTGCATATATTTTATTAAATGCTTTAATTGTTCTGACTTATGTTAAAAATCTTCCATGGAAATTAGATAGCGTTTTATATAAATTGATATTAATGTTTATTTTGTTTTATGGCATTTTACTTAGTGGCTCTAGAGGCCCTAGTATAGCTGCGATACTAGTGATTAGTACTTGGGTTTTTTTCAGTGGAAAAAAAGGAATTACAGTTAGGGGCTTCATTTTTTGTCTTGGTATTCTTTTGTTTTTGTATTTTCAGTTGGATGAAAAATTGTTTGGCTTTGCACATCGATTCCGGGTTGAGTCGTCAGGAGGGCGAGATGAGAAGTTAAAGCTCGTTTTTCTTATGTTAAGTGAGGGATGGTATTGTTTACTTGGTGTGCCGGCTTATATTCAGCAAACAACCTTGAGTAATGGCGTTACATTTTCAGATAACTCATTTGGAACATTACTGCTTAATTTTGGTATAACAGGTCTACTGCCTATTGTGGTTTTGTTTTATGGGGCTAAATTCTTTTTACAAGCGACCAGGCTTTTTCTTCCTGTTTTCGTTGGATTTCTTTGTTTAGCGACAACAAATTCAATTCTTTGGGATGCATGGATATTTTATTATATTGCAGCGTTAATCTTAATTTATTTTTCACATAAAGATAACCAACAAATCTATGGCGTAAAAAATAAAGTTGAAAGACTAAGATATTAAAAATAGTGGCCATATAATAAGATGGGGTGTTTTTTTTAGTTCAGGATGATTTAGCGTACCTAATTTAAAGGATGATGGTTAGCATATGAATGGGAAGCATATATTAATTACGGGAATTTCTGGTTTTTTAGGGCGTCATTTACGTCAATTACTAAAAAAAAGGTTTCCATTATGTACAATCACAGGTGTAGGTCGTAATTCATGCGAAACTCATTCAGAGGATACTTTCTATAAGATAGATTTACTCAATGAAGTTGAAGTCTATGATTTAATCTGTGGCATTAAACCAGATTATGTTTTTCATTTGGCGGGTCTTGTTTTTTCATATGATTGGGAATCGCTATACAACAATAATGTTACGGCAACCGTTAATTTATTAGAAGCAATAAAAAAATCGAATATTAAAACACAGGTTACGATTACAGGTTCTGCTGCTGAATATGGTGCTGTTTCTTTAGAGAACTTGCCAATTGAAGAGTCTTATTTATCTATTCCAAAATCTCCTTATGGTCTAACCAAGTTATGGCAGACAGATATAGGACGGTATTATAATACAGCAACTACTCCGGTCTCAATTGCTAGAATTTTTAATGTTATTGCTTACGACACGGCGCCGAAATTATCCACCGGGGATTTATTTACCCAATTACAGCGAATTGCTCAGCATATGCAAGAGCCATATGTATTCGCTGGAAATTTTCAAATTAAACGGGATTTTCTGGATGTTAGCGATGCATGCGCAGCACTCATTTCTATTGCTAAGTCGGGTAAGCCGGGTAACATTTATAACGTTTGTTCTGGACATTCAATTTCATTAAAAAATATTTTGAATTTGGCTCTTTCGGTGTCTGGTTTAACAGTAGAGATGGTTATTGATGAAAGTAGAGTACAAAACGCTTATGTCATGGATATCTATGGTTGTAATGAAAAAATTAAGCGAGATACACATTGGCGACCTGTGGTTACGATGCAAGATAGTATAAAAAAAGCATTGAGATTACCTTGTTCCGAAACGTATTCGGATGAAGTTCTTTTATAGCATTGCAATGGATTGATTTTAAATGATGGAAAATGACGAATTTATTTTGGTTGGAGCAAAACCATCCGATACCAACACACTTAATCCTGGTGGGCAATTAAGTATGTCGATAGGGTTATGTGATTATATGGCGTCACAAGGCTACCGTGTAACGATTATCGATACGTTACAAACAAGTTTTCCCATTCCTCCATTTAGTGCTCGTCTTAAGCGAGGGATACGGCGTGTTTATCAGTTACTCCAGTTACTTCATAGGAAAAAAAACATCAAAGGCGTGATTATTTTCAGTGCGGACGGTGCAAGTTTTTACGAACGAATATTAATGGCTGCTCTGTGTCGATTTTATCGCGTTAAATCAATGTTTTTTATGCTTTCTGGATTTTTTGTTGCAGATATGGAGCGAAGTCGGTTTGCACGAATGCTAGCAGTTATTTTATTAAAGTGCCCTTATAAAATAGGAATTCAGGGGGATAGTTGGCGTTCTTTTTATAAGGGTTTACTTGTTGATCCAACGAAATTAGTCACAGTTAGAAATTGGCTGTCTAAAAGTTTTATAGCATCAAGTTGTGCGATTGAACATAAACCTGATGAGCGTATTCGTTTTTGTTTTGTTGGTTGGTTAGTTAAGGAGAAAGGTGTTCATGAATTATTTGATGCTATAACCATACTTGCAAAGCATTATAAATTTGAATTTACTTTCGTTGGGAGTGGGACATTAGAAACTGAATTACATGAAAAAATTGAACAACATAATTTAAGCGAATATGTTCACTTGACTGGATGGGTGTCTCCCGACGAGGTTAAAACTTATTTAAATCAGTCACATGTCTTTGTTCTTCCTTCCGAAGCTGAGGGATTTCCTATCGCTCTATTAGAAGCGATAGCTCTTGGTTTGCCGGCTATTTGTACTAATGTCGGCGCTATAGCTGATTCATTAATCAATGACAAAAATGGTTATTTATTAAAAAACGGGAAAGCGGAATCAATTGCGGAGGCGATGGCGTGTTATTTAACGACGCCAGGTTTGGTTTCTCATCATTCTCGTGAATCAATCAATATATTTGCTAAACAGCATAATAGAGATGAAAACTGTAAAATTTTATTTGAACAATTCATATCAGAAAAAGATGAGTTGCTATTAGAAAAATAAAGATTTAGGGAGCATGACGTATGTGTGGTATTGCAGGTGTAGTTGGATCGTGTCCTCCCCAGCAGTTACAAGCGATGGCAAACAAAATGTCACATCGAGGGCCGGATAATCTCTCTGTCCTTTCCTTCGGTAATATTCATTTAGCGCATGCCCGACTGAGTATTATTGATTTATCACCACATAGCAATCAGCCTTTATGGGATATAAAGCGAAAATCTTGCATTGTATTTAATGGTGAAATATATAATTATAAAGCATTACGTGATGAATTAGTTACTCTTGGTTATACGTTCGTCTCAGACGGCGATGTTGAAGTTATTGTAAATCTTTATTTGCACTATGGCATTGCATGCCTTGAAAAGCTGAATGGAATTTTTTCTTTTGCTTTGTGGGATACGCGGTCATCCGAGCTCTTGCTTGTACGCGATCCTTTTGGTGTAAAACCTTTGTATTATACCGAAGCTCAGGATGGGTTTTATTTTTCAAGTGAAATGAAGTCATTGTTGGTCAATCCAAACATTGCGCGTGAGTTAAATTATGACGCGATTTTTCGTTCGCTTGTATTTCTTTGGAGTCCAGGCCCTGAAACTGTCCTGGCAAATATTTTCAAGCTTGAGCCGGGCACTTATTTACGCGTCAAAGATCGCAATATTATAGAAAAAACGCAATACAGTGAATGGCCTCATTATCAACCTGAAAAAACAAGTGTTAAACAAGCCTGTGATGCTCTTCAAGAGGCATTGAAAACAAGTGTGACCGAACAGTTGGTCTCAGATGTGCCCGTAGGTTCGTTTTTATCGGGAGGCCTTGATTCAAGTCTGATTGTGGCCATGGCAAAAAAAACAGGTCTTTCTGATTTTGAATGTTTTACGATTAAATCCGAAGGCGCGCATAAAAATAACGATGGATTTGTTGATGATTTACCCTATGCTCGAACGGTTGCAAAACATGTAGGTGTGCATTTAAATGAGGTTGAAGTCAAACCCGATATGTTTAAGCGTTTAGCTTGGATGATGTATCATTTAGATGAACCCCAAGCTGATCCAGCGCCGCTCAATGTATCGTTGATTTGTGAAGAGGCTCGCAAGAAAGGTATTAAAGTACTTTTCTCTGGTGCAGGCGGGGATGATGTATTCACGGGCTATCGTAGGCATTATGCAATAAAACTCGAAAAATACTGGTCTTGGTTACCTGTTCGGATGCGACGAGGTCTTCAACAAAGAAGTGAACATTTACCTAAAAGAGATCCTAAGCTTAGACGATTAGCAAAGATGTTTGCTTATGCAGGTGAATCAAAAGATGCGCGATTATTATCTTATTTTTATTGGATTAAACCTGAAGTAGTACGAGAGCTTTTTACGGATGAAATAAAAAACAAGCTCAGCGATAATCCCATGGCAGGTTTATTAGATGAACTTAAGAATCGGCCTGAAAAAAATGAACTGGAGAAAATGCTGTATTTAGAACGACGTTATTTTCTTGTGGATCATAACCTTAATTACACGGATAAAATGAGCATGGCTCATGGTGTTGAAGTTCGTGTTCCCTTTTTAGATAAACGTGTGGCTGAATGTGCGTCACGTATTCATACCAAATTTAAGCAGCATGGTTGTCATGGGAAATGGATTTTAAAAAAAATGGCAGAGCGCTATTTACCTAAGTCTGTTATTTATCGCTCTAAAGCAGGTTTTGGTGCGCCACTACGTGATTGGCTAAAGCATGATTTAAAAGAGTTAGTGGATGAATTACTGGGTGAGAAAAGCTTAACCCAACGAGGTTTATTTAAATATGAAGCTGTTCAAATGCTTATTATAGAAGATAGGCGAGGTGAGCAAGATTATAGTTATCCTATTTTTGCATTGTTGTGTATTGAGTTGTGGTGTCGTATTTTTATTGATGGAGATACAAGCTATGAACAGCACGCTCACGCATTTGAAAATGAATTATCTCAGGAAATAGCATGAAGCAAATCTTACAGGATTTAACCCAAGGTAATACGATAATGATTGAGGCTCCCACGCCTCAAGTTGCTCAAGGGAAATTGTTAATCGATACCCATGCAACCCTTATCTCAGCCGGAACCGAGCGTATGCTTGTTGATTTCGGGAAAGCTTCTTATCTTCAAAAAGCACGACAACAACCCGAAAAAGTGAAAGCTGTGCTTGATAAAGTAAAGACGGATGGTTTATTTTCAACACTTGATGCCGTGCGCTCTAAATTAGCTCAACCGTTACCGCTTGGGTATTGCAATGTAGGTACAGTTTCAGCTGTAGCTCAAAATATCTCAGGTTTTAAAGTCAATGAGCGCGTGGTTTCAAATGGTCCACATGCAGATGTCGTCAGTGTGTCAAAAAATTTATGTGCACATATCCCCGACAATGTTGATGATGAATCAGCCGCCTTTACCGTGGTCGCAAGTATTGCATTACAGGGTATTCGATTGGCAGAACCTACACTTGGCGAGGCTGTTGTTGTCACAGGCGTTGGCTTAATCGGGCTTTTGGCCGTTCAATTACTCAGAGCGCATGGCTGCCGTGTATTAGCGATTGATTTTGATGAAACCAAGCTTGCCTTAGCACGTCAGTTTGGCGCTGTAACATGCAATCCTGGACAAGGGGAAGACCCTGTTAGTGCTGGGCTCGCTTTTAGTCGTGGTCATGGCGTTGATGCGGTGATTATTACAGCGTCTACCAAATCAAGTGATCCGGTTACACAAGCTGCTCAAATGAGTCGAAAACGCGGACGCATTGTTCTGGTTGGTGTGGTTGGTTTAGAGCTCAATCGCGTTGATTTTTATGAAAAAGAATTAAGTTTTCAAGTCTCGTGTTCTTATGGCCCTGGGCGTTATGAGCCAACGTATGAAGAGCAGGGCGTTGATTATCCTATCGGTTTTGTTCGTTGGACGGAACAACGTAATTTTGAAGCTGTACTCGATATGATGGCAAGTGGCCAACTCGATGTAAAACCACTGATCACGCATCGATTTGCATTTGAAGACGCAGAAAAAGCGTATGAGACGTTAACAGCCGAACGAGCCGCATTAGGGATTATTTTACACTACACAAGTGATGCTACAGCACGACATGTTCAAGCCGTAGATTTAAATGTGGATGAAGCTAATTCTCGGGCGGTTAATCCTGAAAAACCTGTGCTTGGTTTTATTGGAGCTGGAAATTATGCTTCGCGTGTTTTGATTCCTGCATTTAAAGCAAAGAAAGCGCAGCTGCATACGGTTGTCACGTCGGGTGGCGTCAGTGGCGTGCTTCATGGAAAGAAAGCAGGGTTTGCGAAGGCTTTGACCGATGTTGATGCCATGCTTTCGGATAAGTGTATTAACACAGCTGTTATTGCAACACGACATAACACGCATGCACCGCTTGTCGCCAAGGCGTTGAATGCAGGCAAACACGTGTTTGTTGAAAAACCACTGGCCATTACGTTTGAAGAATTAGCCGAGGTCGAAGCGGCTTATTATGCGGCATCGATGCGTGACAAAAAACAGCATCTTATGGTGGGCTATAATCGTCGATTTTCACCTCATGTGCAAAAAATGAAAGCGTTGCTTGCGCCTATACAAGAGCCTAAGTCGTTCATGATGACCATGAATGCAGGGGAGATTCCAGCTGAGCATTGGACACAAGATTTGACAGTGGGAGGTGGGCGTATTATCGGTGAAGCATGCCACTTTATTGATTTGATGCGTTATTTAGCTGGTTCAGAAATTATTTCGGTCCAAGCACGTCAAATGGGAGGTAGTGCGCATGTGAAGGTGCTTGCAGATAAAGCGGCCATGATACTCGGCTTTGCTGATGGTTCGTTTGGAACCATTCATTATTTAGCGAATGGCGCATCCAGTTTTCCTAAAGAGCGCGTGGAAGTTTTTACTGCAGGACGTGTGCTTCAATTGGATAACTTTCGCCGATTGAAAGGTTTTGGTTGGCCGGGGTTTTCTAAGATGAATTTGATGCGACAAGACAAAGGACAAGCGGCATGTGTGGCAGCCTTTCTTAATGCAATGGAGCGTGGCGAGGCTACACCTATACCGGTTCACGAAATATTTGAAGTGGCGCGTGTCACGCTTGAGGTTGCGGAGCAATTGAGTCGGCAATAAATATCTCATCCAGCGAGAGGCCTTGATATACTATGGAGCATCGAGAGCTAACGATTATTATACGATGGATCGTAGGGTTATATTGATTATTATACGATTCATCGTATAATAATCAAATGGTTTTTAGTCGCATGTGACTTCCAATGAAGCGTATCTACGATACATTAATCAAAGCTCATTTAGATTCTGACGCAGAAATGTTATTTCTTTCTGGTCCACGTCAAGTGGGAAAAACAACGGTCAGTATCAATTTAGCAACCCAATACGCTAATTTTACGTATCTAAATTGGGATAATGAAGATCATCAAAAAATCATTCTATCCGGCCCTTCTGACATTGCTCAATATGCAAAAATAAATCATTTATCAGACACAAAACCAGTCGTAGCATTTGATGAGATTCACAAAAGGCCTGATTGGAAAAATTTCATAAAAGGATTTTTTGATACATATGGGCATCAGGTTCATATTATCGTGACGGGTAGTGCACGTCTAGATGTCTATAAACACGGTGGTGATAGCCTTATGGGGCGCTATTTTTCCTATCGTATGCACCCATTGTCTGTGGCGGAATGTTTGCGTACAGATATGTCGACGCATGAAATTTCTGCACCAGCCGAAATATCGCAGGATGATTTTGAAGCATTATTTAACTTTGGCGGCTTCCCAAAACCATTTATCAAGCGTAATCCTCTTTTTAGTGGCCGCTGGCAAAAATTAAGAAAACAGCAATTGATACAAGAAGATATTCGTGATGTAAATGTGATTCATGATTTAAACAGACTCCAGTTACTTATGGATATTTTAAGGCAAATTGCATCAAAACAAGTGAATTATACGACCCTAGCAAAACATGTTCGTGTATCGGTTGATACCATCACGCGCTGGATACAAACCTTAGAAACGTTTTATTATTGTTATCGACTTAAACCCTGGTCTCAGAATATTGTACGTTCACTCTTGAAAGAACCTAAAGTATACCTTTGGGATTGGTCGCTTATTGAGGATCTGGGTGCACGGGCTGAAAATTTTATCGCGACACAATTACTTAAAGCAGTTCAATATTGGACTGATAGGGGATTTGGAGAGTATGAGTTATCTTATATTCGTACACTCGACAAAAAAGAGATCGATTTTGTTGTTTCAAAAAATAATAAAGTTTGGTTTTTAGTCGAAGTTAAATTATCGGATAATCAAATCATTAGCCCTCGTTTAGTTGAATTTCAGCAGCAGACAGGAGCTAAGCACGCATTTCAAGTTGTGGTGAACATGCCCTATGTTGATAAGAATTGCTTTCTGCATACAACGCCTATGATTGTTCCAGCTAAAACGTTTTTATCTCAGCTGATTTAATGGAAATGACATTAAAGAAACTTTAGCCATATTTAATGACCATGTATAATCACCGATAGCACCCCCAGATGTGATTTTTAATCACCATAAAACAACGGGCATCTTTGGAGAACAAATCGTTGAGCGTGGCAAGCTCTTGTTCTCTACCCATAAAATGATGAGGCATATGCTTACATTCTTTGTTGCGGAAAAACATGGTTTACGTTATTTCCCGCAAAATATAAATAGAACTAACTCTGCAGAAAATAAATTTTTATTTACGCCATGGAAAATTGCATTACACGGATATTTTTATACTATTCGGGACAAATGACATGACTACCGCGGTATATCCGGATAAACAACGGTTCTAATGTAAGTTATCCCAAAAATATCATGGTATTTAATCCATGGTTTGGTTGTAATGCAGGGATATTTAGAACCAACTTAAGGTTATTTATGGAGCGAACATCTCGATATAACGTAATTGACTGGAAAAATAATCCACGTCGAAAGCCTTTAATTGTTCGAGGTGCTCGGCAGGTCGGAAATTGAGTCTTTCTGCTTATATGATTCAGTCATTGCCGCGGTTGGTCACTGGTTTGGTGAAAAATTGATGTTTCTTGAGTTGATGTAATGTGAAGAATCTACGTATAAAAATAAAAACAGCTCGACAACTTGGATATAACCCAATATTTCATGTTGTATTATATCGCTTAAAATTAAAGCTTGGTTGGTATGCATTGTACTTTCGAAAAGTAGATGCATTACCAGCTGGGCTTTTTTTAAAGGAGCAGGTAAAGCAACAGCCTTTGCATAAGTTCGAACCAGTGCAAAGCTGGCAGAATAAGGCACCGCCGGATTGGCACTTAAACTCGCAAACAGGCAAGCGAGGCGATGCGAGCACACCTTGGTGGAAGCTTTCAGATTTTGATTCAGAACTAGGTGACATTAAATGCGTTTGGGAGGCATCACGATTTGCATGGGTTTTGGCGCTAGTTGAGCGGCATGTGTCGGGTGATGTTGATGCATTGCCTCGGTTGAACCAATGGCTTTCTGACTGGTGTGAAAATAATCCTGCTTATCAAGGGTTGAATTGGAAGTGTGGCCAAGAAACCGGGATACGTATTTTGCACCTTGCGATGGGGGCTCTGTTATTAGAGCAAGTTCAGGATAGTTCATCTTGTTTATTACATTTAGTTAAAGCGCATATAAAACGTATTCTGCCAACGCTTCGTTATGCCATGTCGCAAGATAATAATCATGGAACGTCTGAAGCGGCTGCGTTGTTTATCGGAGGAAGCTGGCTTGCGCGATGCGGGGTTGTCGAAGGCGCGCGATGGGAACGGCTTGGTAGGCGATGGCTTGAAAATCGCATAGAACGTTTGATCAGCTCGGACGGTACGTTTAGTCAATATTCAGTGAATTATCATCGATTGTTGTTAGATACACTCTGCATGGTAGAGCTTTGGCGACGGGCATTAGATTTACCTGAATTTTCAGAAGACTATACAAATAAAGCGAAGGCGGCGGTACATTGGCTTGCTGCGATGGTGGATTCAACAACAGGCTATGCTCCAAACCTTGGTGCGCATGATGGTGCTCTTTTATTTTCCTTGGTTGATTGTGATTCACGTGATTTTAGACCGACAGTTCAAACGTCCATGGTTTTGTTTGAGCATGCCAGAGCATATTTAGACGAGGGGCATTGGGATGCACCGTTAGCTTGGTTTCAAGTAGATTTACCTGAAAAAATTATTCAAAATAAACAAAATAAGTTATTTGATGACGGTGGGTTTGCGGTGTTGCAAAACGAGCAAAGTATGGCGTTGCTGCGTTATCCCCGTTTTCGTTTTAGACCAAGCCAGGCAGATGCTTTACATGTTGATTTGTGGCTGAAAGGCGTTAATCATCTTCGAGATGCCGGTACTTATGGTTACAATACAGAGCCTGAGTGGTTAAACTATTTTTCAGGGACCAAAAGCCATAATACCATTCAATTTGATGATCGCGATCAAATGCCTCGGTTGGGTCGATTTTTACTGGGTGATTGGTTAAAAACAGAAGCTGTTGAACAGATTAATATAGCCGATGAAAATGCAAGCTTTTCGGCCTCGTATCGAGATAATAAGGCTTGTTATCATAAGAGAAAAATATCGCTATCAGAGACAAATTTTAGAGTAACGGATCAGGTGAGTGGTTTTAGTGAAAAAGCTATTTTGCGTTGGCGTTTACTTCCAGGTGATTGGCGCATTGTAGGAACATCTGTCGTGAGCAAACACGCCCGTCTTACGATTGTATCTAATATAGCTATTTCGCGTATAGCTCTCGTCACAGGGTGGGAATCGCGTTATTATCTACAAAAAGAAGACGTGCCGGTCTTGGAAGTTGAGATTCATCAACCCGGCGAGTTAATTTCTCATTATGAATGGACGCTATGAAGGTTTTATATTTTCATCAACATTTTTCAACGCCTGATGGTTCGACGGGAAATCGTTCCTATGAAATGGCGCGTCGACTGCTTGCGCGTGGCCATCAAGTTACCATGGTTTGTGGTTCTTATACGGGTGGAGTAACGGGATTAACCCATGCTTTTGCTCGAGGTATGCGTCGGGGAGTGGTTGATGGGATTGATGTGATTGAGTTTGATCTTACCTATTCAAATAAAGATAATCTTCTTAAACGGTCATGGCTTTTTTTGCGTTTTGTTTGGCGAAGTTTAATCTTGGTTTTTAAAGAAACGTACGATCTTGTTTTCGCTAGTTCTACGCCATTAACAGCGGGTTTGCCTGGTGTCGCCGCGCGCTGGTTTCGACGTAAGCCTTTTGTGTTTGAAGTCCGTGATCTTTGGCCAGAGCTTCCAAAAGCCATGGGGGTAATAAAAAATCCAGCAATTCTATTTTGTCTTAGCCTAATGGAAAAGCTTATTTATTGTTCTGCACATCAGATTATTGCGCTGTCACCCGGTATTGCCGAAGGCATTGTTAAGCATGGCGTCGAGAAAACACGCGTGCCTCTTATTCCAAATGCATGTGATTTTAGTTTGTTTGACAAAGAATCCGCCGCTTTAGAGCGACCGAAAGGTGTGAGCCATGATGATCTCATGCTTGTATATACAGGAACGCATGGGCTGGCGAATGGTTTAGATGCTGTGCTTGATGTGGCCGAAGAGCTCATGCATCGCAAATGTGGTCATATTAAGTTTGTTTTGATAGGGCAGGGAAAGTTAAAAGAAGGCCTACAGCGGCGTGCTAAAAACATTAAATTAGACAACGTTATTTTTTTAGGGCCTGTTTCAAAACCAGCGCTTGCAAGACTGATGAAATCTGCTGATTTAGGTATGCAAATACTGGCAAATGTTCCTGCATTTTATGATGGAACGTCACCCAATAAGTTTTTTGATTATATTGCATGCGGACTTCCCGTGATTAATAATTATCCTGGATGGTTAGCTGAACTTATTGTCACGCATGATTGTGGCTTTACCGTTGAACCTGAAAATGCTGTGGCATTTGCAAATATGCTCGAAGAAATTTCTTCAGATAAACGTGTTTTAAACAAGAAAGGGATGCATGCTCGGATGCTCGCGGAGGAAAATTTTGATCGTATTCAATTAGCCGATCAATGGGTGACATCGTTGGAAGCGTCATTTCAGGCTCCTACGTTGCTTCGGGAAAATATATAAAAAAGGATAAGGAATGTTTAAGCGTACAATGGATGTACTGACAGCGTTTTTTTTACTGTTTCTGCTATCACCTCTACTCATATTACTTGCTGTGTGGATTCGGATAAAGCTTGGTTCACCTGTATTTTTTACGCAGCTGCGACCTGGTTTACATGGTAAACCTTTCCTCTTGGTTAAATTTCGCACGATGTTAGATACATTAGGAGCCGATGGAATACTTCTTCCTGATGCTGTGCGGTTAACTTCTTTTGGGCGATTTTTACGTTCAACAAGTTTGGATGAGTTGCCTGAGTTATGGAATGTACTTAAAGGCGATATGAGTTTGGTGGGACCAAGGCCCTTACTGATGGAGTATTTGCCGTTATATACCACGGAGCAAGCACGACGGCATGATATGCGTCCTGGTATAACAGGGCAGGCACAAGTTGCTGGACGTAATGCACTTTCTTGGGAAGCTAAATTTGAGCAAGACGTGTTGTATATTAAGCATCAATCTTTTTGGCTGGATCTCAAAATTTTAGTTTTAACGATTAAGACTGTTTTTTGTCGGCAAGGAATTCAAGCGGAAGGTCAAGTCACAGCGGAGAAGTTTAAAGGAACAGCGGCATGCGAGTTTTAGCTGTTTTAGGTGCGAGTGGTCATGGAAAAGTCGTTGCCGATGCAGCATTGTGTGCGGGATGGGATGAAGTAATTTTTTTTGATGATGCATGGCCTCGTATTAAATCAATAGGAATCTGGCCTGTTATGGGCACGACAGAACAGTTGATTGAAAACGTAGGCGAGTTTGAAGCAGCTATTATTGCTATAGGTGACAATGCAATACGACAAGCCAAATCTGTTGTGTTGCATGCCGCCGGAGTCGTATTCGCAACAGTCATTCATCCACGATCTATCATAAGTACTTATGCACAAATTGGATTAGGAAGTGTTGTTTTTGCCGGAGCTGTGCTCAATGCATATAGCGTGGTTGGTGAGCATTGTATTGTGAATACGAATGCAACGGTTGAACATGATTGTGTTTTGGCGGATGCTGTTCACATTTCTCCTGGTTCAAATTTAGCCGGACAAGTCTGTGTTGGGTCGCGGACTTGGATTGGTTTAGGTTCAAATGTTCGGCAGCTCATTCATATTGGTTCAGATGTAATTGTGGGGGCGGGCTCTGTTGTTGTTAAAAACGTGCCAAGTCAATCAATAGTGTGGGGAACACCTGCAAAAAATATTTTAGAACGGGAGGGAAACCGTGCTTAATACTGCTTATTCTACATGGCCGTGTTTTACACAGGAAGAAGCCGATACTGTACAGCGAGTGCTTTTATCAAATCGTGTGAATGCGAGGACAGGGCAAGAATGTCAAAAATTTGAAGAAGAGTTTGCTGCCTGGACCGGTGTTGCGCATGCGATTACCTTGATGAATGGCACGGTTGCATTAGAGCTTGCATTGAGAGGGCTTGGCGTGCGTCCTGGGGATGAGGTTATTGTGACGCCTCGTTCGTTTATCGCGTCTGTATCGTGTATCGTTTCTGTGGGTGCAATACCGGTGTTTGCAGATGTTGATCGCAGCAGTCAGAATATCACGGCGGAAAGCATTCAAGCTGTGTTGTCATCTAAAACTCGGGCTATTATTTGCGTGCACCTTGCTGGCTGGCCTTGTGAGATGGATGAAATCATGGCGCTTGCAGATGAGAAAAATCTGTTTGTGATTGAAGACTGTGCGCAAGCTCATGGTGCACGTTATAAAAACAAACCCATTGGTTCGGTAGGGCATGTTGCTGCTTGGTCATTTTGTCAGGATAAGATCATGACCACCGGTGGTGAGGGTGGCATGGTCACAACGAATGATAAAGCTTTGTGGTCACGGATGTGGTCTTATAAAGATCATGGAAAGTCATGGGATGCAATGTTTGGCTCTGAAAGAAAAGAAGGGTTTCAATGGGTTCATGAACAGTTTGGAACGAATTGGCGTATGACGGAGATGCAAGCAGCCATTGGTCGCATTCAACTTGAACGTATGCAAAACTGGCATACACAACGTCTATCCAATCTTCGACAAATAGAAAAAGTCGCAAGAAGTACACCAGGACTTCGAGTTCCAAAAATACCTGCTTACATAGAGCATGCAGCTTATAAAGCGTATGTCTTCTTTGAACCCAATATGCTGGCTCAAGGATGGGATAAAGAGCGTATTATCATGGAAATATCGTCACGTGATGTGCCGTGCTATGCTGGAACGTGTGCTGAGATTTATCTTGAAAAAGCATTTGATAACACAGGATGGCGGCCTGAAAAGCATTTACCCATTGCGCAGGAACTAGGAGAGACAAGTTTCATGTTGCTCGTTCATCCAACACTTACACAAGGTGAGATGAATCATACATGTGCTGTGCTGCAAGAAGTAATGTGGCTTGCGACAGGAAGAACCGATGTAGAACAGGTTGAAACAACGTGTATGCTTGAGGAAGCTTAAGGATGCGTCGGGTGTAGATGGCTCATATGTAATTAAAAGGATGTGCTGTATGGACAAGAAAGTTTCTTTTATTCAGAAAGTTTATATTAAATTACCCGTGATTGCTTTTGACGTTTTAGCCATTCCGATGGCTTGGTTTGCAGCTCATGCCGTTCAATTTGATTCACTTCAATTGTTTCAAACCTGGGCACTGCATCAAGCCTGGGCTCCGCTGCTTGTTTTGCTGGCACTTCAAGTGCCTTGTTATTATATGTTTAGAGTTTATCGCGGTGTATGGCAATTTTCCTCACTGAAAGATGTATCACGTATTGTTAAAGCAGTCTTGACCGGAACCTTATTCGCTCTCTCTGTTTTTTATGCATGGCCTGGAAAGCAGCTGGCTATGAAAGCCGTATTACCGTTATATGGTTTATTGCTGATGGCTTTCTTGTGCGGCGCACGATTATTATTACGTAGCCATAGAGATAAACAAAGTAAGCGCATGGACGCAGCCGAGGTAACTCAGCGTGTTTTAATTGTTGGGGCTGGCAGTGCGGGTGCGAGTTTGGTGCGTGACTTGCAGCGCAGCGGTGAATATTTGCCGGTAGGTCTTGTGGATGATGGTCGTAAAAAACGAGGGCTCGAAGTGCATGGTGTTCGCGTGCTCGGTTCAACGCCACAACTGCCTGCGCTTGTGATGCAAAGCGACGCCGATTTGATTTTTATTGCTCTTCCCTCTGCGAGCTCAGCGGATATGCGACGGATTGTGGGTTATTGTGAACAGAGTCGCGCGCCTTTTAGAACGCTACCGAGTTTGTCCGCACTTGTTTCTGGGCGTGTGGAGGTGAATGCGCTTCGGACCGTGAAGATTGAAGATCTTCTTGGGCGCGATCAAGTTGAATTGGAGTGGCATAAGATTGAATCGGGCATTCAAAACCGCTGCGTGCTGGTGACGGGCGCGGGTGGTTCGATTGGCTCAGAATTATGTCGGCAGATTGCCATACTTAAGCCTCAAAAGCTTATTTTACTGGATAACAGCGAAGCGAATTTATATCACATCGAGCGAGAGCTTTTACTGAACTTTCCTAAACTCTCCTGTGAAACAGCCCTCGTCAGCGTACTCGATGCTATTGCGGTGAATGCACTTTTTGCACGTGTTAAACCAAGTCTTGTATTTCATGCGGCGGCTTATAAACATGTGCCATTGCTCGAGCATCAGTCGCGCGTAGCTGTACGTAATAATGTGCTGGGAACGCGTGTGATGGCTGAAGCAAGCGTTGCTGTTGATGTTGATAAGTTTGTACTTATCTCAACAGATAAAGCGGTTAATCCTACGAATATTATGGGCATGACAAAGCGTGTTGCTGAAATTTATTGTCAGAATTTAAATCAACGTGTGAAAACTAACTTTATAACGGTCCGTTTTGGGAATGTTTTAGGATCTGTCGGGAGTGTGGTGCCGTTGTTTCAGAAGCAATTAGAAGCAGGCGGGCCTTTGACGGTGACACACCCCGATATTCAGCGTTATTTCATGACGATTCTAGAAGCCAGTCAGTTGATATTGCAAGCCATGGTGAATGGGAGTGGCGGTGAAATATTTGTGCTGGATATGGGGGAGCCGATTAAAATTAAATATTTGGCCGAACAGATGATTCGTCTTGCTGGCAAAACGCCCGGTGAAGATATTCAAATTCAATACACGGGCCTGCGACCTGGCGAGAAGTTGTTTGAAGAATTATTTCATCCTTCTGAGGAGCTTGTCCAAACAGCGCATGAAAAATTATTTAAAGCACGTTTTCGCGCGATTGATTGGGATGAATTGACCGAAACGATACGCATGATTCAAAATGCGTGTAATACACATCAATCCGATGAGTTATTCATTTTGTTAAAGAGCTTGGTGCCTGAGTTTTGTTCTGAACGCACTGAAAGTATTATGGAATAGGCTTTAAACCTGATGTGGGATTCAAATAATATTACTCCAGAGATGGTTTGCCTTCGTGTATTCTGTCGACGTGCTTTAGGGCAAATGAGTGTGTCCGATTGCTTGCCATATTTAGAACAGCCACTTGATGGCGTGCGTTTTATCGATCTTCTGCAGGAACATCGTTTACTTTTGCTTGTTTACCAGGTGCTTTCTTCTGAGTTTGAGGCTTATATTTCAGAGCGTTTATTACAAAAATTAAAACATAAAGCAAAACCCATGATCAACAATCAATTGGTTCTCATGCGTACAGCGCAAGATGTGCATCGCGTATTAGAGCAGCAAGCCATCCCTCATGTTTTCTTAAAAGGTCCCAGTTTAAATCAAATATTATGGGGCCGCCGGATGATGCGCTATTCTCGTGATTTAGATGTATTGATCTTGCCTCGAGATATACTTAACGCCAATACGGCGCTTCGGCAATTGGATTTTAAATCCGAGCTTTCAGATAAAAGTATGCGATTTCATCAGCGCTTGAGTACGTGGACTACGAAAAAAGATGCGGCGTATTGGAAAGTAGGTGTTGCTCAAAGCATTGAGTTACATTGGAAAACCTATTGCACTGAATTTATCCTGTCGTCGATGAAAAAAAGAGGGGAATTGCTCCAATTTTCGGATGAAGAGCATGTGTTGTATTTGTGTCTGCATGCGGCAAAACATGGATGGCTACGGATGATATGGCTTGTAGATATTGTCGCATTATTACAAACGAAGCGTATTGATATATCGTGTGTGCGCACGCTTGCCAAAGCACGGCATATTACGCCTGTTGTGGACGAAATGATGCTTTTAGCAGAGCAGTGGCTTGGTATTACTCTATGCCCAGGTGATATTTTAATACAAATTCGAAAGCGCGATACGCGATTACAACAACGTGTTACTTGGGCTGCACGATCTGATTTAGATTCTTTTTTCAAGGATTTGATAGGACGTTATTTTGCCAATGCGTTTTGTTCGAGCCGTTGGCGTCAAACCCGATTGTGGATACAAATTTTTTTAGGGGCAATCATTTCAAGGTGTTTGAATTCTGGTCGTGATATCATACAAAAAAATCATAAATGATAAGCTCGCGATGTTGATAAAACAACGTTATGATGACAGGAAGTCTTAATGCAAGGGAGTAGTTAATATTATGCACGTTTTTCCAATTATATTAGCCGGTGGTTCGGGCACGCGTTTGTGGCCTTTGTCACGCAAAGACTTTCCCAAGCAATTTTTAAATCTGCATGGTGAAACATCGTTGCTTCAACAAACCGTTGAACGCGCAAAAAGCCTGCCGCACACCGGGATGGTGGTGGTGAGTAACGAGGCACATTATTTTTTATGCCAAGAGCAACTTAAGAATACAGACGTAAATCTTACCTATTTGCTTGAGCCTTGTGCTCGAAATACAGCTCCTGCGATTGCGTGTGCCGCACATCGGGTGCTCGATGTTGTTGGCGAAGATGCCATTTTAGTGGTGTTGCCGTCTGACCATTGGATTGAAGACGAAACTGCATGGCAAGCGGCGATGCAGCGCGGTATTGATTATGTCACGCATACGCCAGCCATGGTCACGTTCGGCGTCAAGCCCACAAGTCCTAAAACTGGTTATGGGTACATTGATACAGCAGAACAGCAAGCGACAGGCGTGTATTCAGTCGCACAGTTCCGAGAAAAGCCGACGGTTGAGGTAGCTGAAGCGTGTATACAAAGCGGTACGTCATATTGGAACAGCGGCATGTTCGTGTGCCGTGCGACCACGTATCTGGAAGAGTTATCGCGATTTGAGCCTGAATTATTTGCACATACCGAGGCGGCGTATCAACAAGCGCATCGGCAACATGATTATTTTCGTTTAGATGCAACAGCATTTGCAGCGTGTCGTGCCGACTCCATTGATTATGCAGTAATGGAAAAAACCGAACGCGCGGTTGTTGTACCCATGGATATTGCGTGGAACGATTTAGGCTGTTGGTCGGCTGTTGCAGAAACCAACAAAGCTGACGCGCATGGCAATGTTTTGCAAGGTAAAGCGCTTGCTGAAGAAAGTGAAGGCTGCTTAATTAGCAGTGAGCATGTCTTGGTTACGGCTTTAGGGCTTCGTGATCAAATCATTGTGGCGACACGCGACGCCGTCTTAGTTGCAGACAAACGTTATTCGCAGCAAGTCAAAGACTTGGTGAGTACGCTGGGTAAAGAGCATCAGCGTTTAGCGGATGGACATACGTGTGTTCAACGTCCATGGGGCACCTATGAAATATTAGCCGAAGGTGAGGCGTTTAAAGTCAAGCGTTTGATGTTAAAGCCTGGGGCGCGAATTTCATTGCAGCGCCATGAGCATCGCGCCGAGCATTGGGTTGTGGTGGCAGGAGAGGCCGATGTTGTGAATGATACACAGCATTTTCGCCTTACCGTGAATCAATCCACGTACATACCACCTAAAACCACGCATCGCTTAAGTAACCCAGGCGACGTGCCGTTGTATGTGATTGAAGTGCAAAGTGGCGCTTATTTGGGTGAAGACGACATCACGCGTTATGAAGATATTTATGCACGTGAAGTGTGTGAGGCTGGCTTAAGCACAGCTTAAGCCTCTATCCAAATAACGTTTTAATTGACCGCAGAGGTAATAAGGTAGGCTCAAGAGTTCAAACTCTTTCCCGCCGAGTGATGTGATGGTTTCACGTGAAAATTTTCCATGATAGAGTCTAATTGCAAATATGGCATGTTCTGAGTGATCAATAAATGAATGCAGCGAGCGCATGGAGCCTGTTTTTCCTGACTTGATTTCAATCGGAATGAGTTGGTTGCCTTGGGGTATGACGTAGTCGATTTCAGCGGAGGATTGCGATTTATCTCTTACCCAAAATAAAAGGCGTTGCTGAGTAACCGTTTCGGTTGCGAGTAATTGCTGGCCTACGATGTGCTCAGTAATTTTACCTTGATAAAGGTTATTAAGGTCACTGAGTGAAAAAAACTCTTGTTGTAATCCGACTGAATAATTCATTAAGCCTGTATCAAGAAATTGTAAGCGTGGTGATTTTTTATGATTGGGTTCAAATGGAGGCTTTAATGCGGTGGTTGGGTAAACCAATTTAATAAGCAAAGCTTTCTCCAAAATGCGCATAGCCTCACCTACGTCACGAGAACCATATTCTGACTGCCCAAAATGTTGGAATTTAATTCTAGATCCGGCTTGATAAGAAGCATGAGCAATGATGTGCCGAATAACACGGGTTTGTGCCTTATCTCGCGCATATTTTTCCACATCATCTTGGTATCCTGTTAATAACGATTCATAAATGGGCCCTAATTTTACTAAGTCTTTATTTTGGGCAAAAGATGCGACAATTTCCGGCATACCACCAACCATACAATAGGAGTGGAACAATTCCAGCAAGGATTGATGAGCGTAGGTAGGTGGTTGGTCCATGCACAAGGCCTCGAGTGCTTGTGGCTCTTCAATGGCCATCAAAAATTCTTCAAACGTAAGAGGATAAAGGTACAGGTACTCAACGCGTCCAACAGGAAAGGAAATGTTGGTGTCAATGAGTGTTTCGAGCAGAGAACCTGTGGCAATGACATGAATATCGGGATAAGCTTCATAAAAATAACGTAACAAGCTTACAGCTTCGGGTGAGGTTTGAATTTCGTCAATAAAAATTAATGTTCGTTTACTTGGTATATATGTGAGTTTCTTTTGAAAAAAAATAGCTTGAATAATTTGTTCAATCGGTAAGTCTTGTTCGAACACACGGCGATCCAAATGTAGCTCTAGATTGAGGTAAATAAAGCAATCAAATTGTTCGCCAAATTTTTTCACCAGGGTTGTTTTACCAACCTGACGCGCTCCTCTTATAATCAGTGGTTTGTGTTGAGGTTGTTTTGACCAGCGCTCTAATTTTAAGGTTGCACGACGAGTAAGCATGACGGGGGTCAACTCCTGTAACAAAATAACGGTTGTTTGTGCCTAACTGTAGCATATAATAAGGGTAGTTACGTAGTTATTTATAATAAACCTGAATTTAATTAAGGACGAATTAAATGCAATTACTAGTCACCGGTGCAGCAGGATATATCGGTAGTCATTTTTGTGTGGCTGCTTTGAAAGCAGGGCATGCGTTGGTTTTATTAGATAATCTCACCAACGGTTCAGAAGCGGCGATTGAGTACATTCAACATCAAGCCGGAACGCCAGACAAAGCGATATTTTTTAAGCAGGATATACGCGATAAAGATGCGCTGAATAGCTTGTTTGAAAAACATACGGATATTGATGCCGTGGTGCATTTTGCAGCGTTAAAAAATGCTCCTAAGTCGCTATTGGAGCCGCTTGCTTACTACCAAAACAATGTACTTGGAACACTGAATCTTTTAGGTGCTATGAAAAAGGCGGGTGTTCAGCGTGTTGTTTTTTCATCGACAGCTGCGGTCTATGCGCCGGATGCGGAGCAGCCTTGTTCTGAGGTGGCAGCCATTGCTCCGGTGACGCCTTATGGTAAAAGTAAGTTGATGAGTGAGACCATGCTTTCAGATATGGTGGCGGCTTATCCAGAAATACGAGCGGTTGCTTTTCGATACTTTAATGCCGCAGGTTCTGATGGCAGCGAAGCACTGACGTCGCTTTTGATGGGCGACGCAGACGCTAGTTTATTATCGTCGATTTTAAAAGTAGCGCATGGAAAAAAACCGCATTTATCGGTGTATGGGCATGATTATGATTCACCGGACGGAACCGGTATTCGTGATTATATCCATGTGCTTGATTTAGCTGACGCGCATCTTCGAGGCTTAGATTTTATGGAGCACCAGGAGGGTTTTCAGGTGTTTAATCTAGGCAGTGGGCAAGGATATAGCGTATTAGAAACAGTTAAGTGTTTTGAAAAAATAAATAAACTATCAATTCCTATTCAATATGAGGAACGTAGGCCAGGTGATTTGTTTGAGGTGTATGCCGATACGACGCGCGCACGACAAGCATTAAGCTGGGAACCTAGGTGTGATTTAGAGCGCATTGTTGGCGATGTTTATGTAAATTGAACGTTGAACTTCCGATTTGCATGAATTTTTTAGATTAAAATCTAAAAAGCCATCACCCTAAGACCTATACCGTAAAAAACTCTTCATGATTATTCTCCCGCGTTTACCTCTGTTGTTTATCTAAATTTGTAAATTCTTCTTTGAATATAGAAATATAGCTTAAAAACAAAATATCTGTGTCTTACTTGAACTAATTTAATATTTTCTGTTGAGAAGCTGTCCGGCTGCCGGTAAGATAAAGCAATGGTTTTTATATGAGGGAGCATGCTTGTGTTTCGAGGAAGTATTGTCGCATTAGTTACGCCGTTACTAAACGGTAAAATAGATTTGGTGCGTTTGCGCGCATTGGTTGAGTTTCATATTACTGCCGGTACCTATGCGTTGGTGGCTGCGGGCACGACCGGTGAATCAGGAACGTTGTCGTATGACGAAAAATGCCTGGTGATAAAAACGGTGGTTGACGCCGCAGCAGAACGTATTCCCGTGATCGCTGGAACGGCTTCTAATTCAACGCAGGATTGTATTAAGTTGACGCAATTTGCCATGTCGTGTGGAGCGCATGCCGCATTAATCATGACGCCTGCTTATATTAAGCCAACACAAGAGGGCCTGTACCAGCATTACAAGGCCATTGCTGAGGCCGTACATCTACCGATTATTTTATATAATGTGCCAAGTCGAACGGCCTGTGATTTATTACCTGAGACGGTGGTGCGTTTAGCAGCGATCTCGAATATCGTGGGCATCAAAGAAGCGACGGGGCAGCTGAAGCGTCTTAAAGTGTTATTGAAAGGGCTTGATGGTCGTCTTGATGTTTACAGTGGGGACGATCCTACGGCGGCGGAATGGATTTTACATGGCGCTAAAGGCGTTATTTCTGTGACGGCTAACGTAGCACCTAAGCTGATGGCGAAACTTGCAGACGCAGCATTGGATAAAAATAAAAAATTAACTAAAAAATTACAAGCAGCCTTGTTACCGTTACATCGTGCTTTATTTCTTGAGTCAAATCCAATTCCAACCAAGTGGGCACTGGAGCAGATGGATTTGATTGTAAACGAACTTCGTTTGCCGTTAACAAAGCTTTCAGCTAAATATCACGAAAGTCTTTTGGGTACACTTCGTGCATTAGATTTAAAATAAAATTACTGATATTAATGATAAAGAGAGGTTATGTTGTGTTTTTAAAAGCAGGCTTGTTAATGCTGGGGGTGGTGTCATTATGTGCCTGTAATACGCCGTTTGCCAGTAATGATCCAGAGCAATATCTTGAGAGTCAAAATGCGCCAGAGATGGTGATTAAACCGCCGTTAACGACGTCTAACTTGAGTGGTTTTTATACGTTGCCATCGGCGCCTGAGCATGCAGAGATGGAGGTTTTACCTCCGGTTAGCTAACAAAATAAGCGAGAATGAAGCGAGGAGTAGCATGCAAAAAACGCAATTACCCATCGGTGTGTTTGACTCGGGCATGGGCGGCCTGACCGTGCTGCGCGCTTTACGCGAGCGCCTGCCGGATGAGTCGTTCATTTACTTAGGGGATACGGCGCGCTTGCCTTACGGCACGAAAAGCCAGGATACCGTGCGGCACTATGCCATGCAAATGGCGCGTATATTGGTTGAGCGGCGTATCAAAGCATTGGTGATTGCATGCAACACCGCCACAACGGCAGCACTGCCTCATGTGCAAGCCATGTTGCCTGGTATACCCGTGGTGGGTGTGATTTCGCCAGGTGCTTCTGCGGCGATAAAAGCCACAAGAAATCAGCATATCTTGGTGCTAGGAACAGAAACAACGGTTGCGAGCCATGCTTATCAAGCATTAATTCAGGCCTCGCTTCCCAACGCGTGTATTCAGGCACGCGCAAGCAGTTTGCTCGTAGCACTTGCCGAAGAGGGTATGGTGGATAATCATATTGCACGTGTGGCGTTAGAGCATTATTTATCAGAACGTGTGGATGAAGATACGGTATTGCTCGGTTGCACACATTTTCCGGTATTTAAACCGCTGTTGCGAGAATTACTGCCTCAACATGTGCAGGTGGTTGATTCAGCTGAAGCAACGGCTGAGGCTGTTCATCAAGCGCTGATGGATGCCGATAGGTTAAATACCGTAGCATCCCAGAACACAACACATTATTTAGTCACGGATTCGGTCACACGTTTTGGCGCGGTCGGCGCTATTTTTCTTGGTGAGCCGTTAAATCATAACAATATTGAATTGGTGGACGCATGAATTTACGTGAGATAGCAGCAAGTCTTGATTTAACGGTGTCACATGATGTGATGATCACGGGCGTTTCTATGGATACCCGTACACTGGAACCAGGTCATCTGTTTGTTGCCTTGCGTGGCACGCGTGTGGATGGTCAGGCATTTATTCCTGAGGCTATTCAACGCGGCGCATCAGCCGTGCTTTGCTCTGAATGTGTGCCTGAATGTGGTGTGCCGCAGCTGGTGTATCCTGATTTAGAGCAAGCACTGGGGTTGATGGCCACGGCCTATAGAGCAAGCTTGTCTTGCTCTGTGATTGCACTGACGGGCAGCAACGGTAAAACGACGGTGAAAGAAATGCTGGCATCGATTTTACCCAAGCCGTCATTTGCAACACCGGGCAACTGGAATAATCATTTAGGCGTACCGCTAAGCATCATGCAATTGAATGCCACGCACCGCTATGCCGTGCTTGAGTTGGGTGCCAATCATGCCGGTGAAATTGCGTACACCTCAGCGATGGTCAAGCCACATGTGACGCTGATTAATAATATTTCGGGAGCTCATATCGAAGGATTTGGGTCGATTGAAGGAATAGCTAAGGCCAAAGGTGAAATTCATCAGAATTTATTACCGGACGGCACAGCCGTAATTAATGCGGATGATGCCTATGCGCATTATTGGGATGATGTCCTGGCTGATAAAAAAATCTTACGTTTTTCTGCAACACACCACGATGTTGATATTTATGCGACAGATCTTGAATTGAACCACGCCGATGGACCCAAATTTAAGTTGGTGACACCTGAAGGCGAGGTGGCGATCGCTTTAAACGTCCCTGGTATGCACCATGTACTTAATGCACTTGCAGCCGCCGCATGCGCGTATGCACTCGGTATTTCGAATACTCAAATCGCGGATGGATTGATGCGTTTTAAAGGTGTTCCTGGGCGGCTTACGTCACGTTTAGGGCAACAAGGTGCACTGATTCTCGATGATACGTATAACGCCAATTTAAGCTCGGTTTTGGCTGGTATTCATGTGCTTGCGGCACGTACGGGGCAACGGGTTTTAGTGCTCGGTGATATGGAGGAGCTTGGCGAACATTCGTCGGCTTACCATCAAGAAGCCGGTGAGGCCGCGCGGACGGAAGGTCTTGATAAGCTCTTTACGTGTGGCACACACAGTCAGATGGCAACGCATGCCTTTGGTGAGCAAGCGCGGCATTTTGAAACGCAAGAAGCCTTGCTTGAGGCATTATTACCTCTCTTGGATACGACAACGACGGTGCTTGTGAAAGGATCGCGCTCGAGCGCGATGGAAAACGTGGTGAATCAATTAGTTGCGTAGCTGCGTGAAATAATTGTGTGAGATGCATGATGCATAATATATGATATGCTGTTTTTATTTGGTTTGTTTAATTTAGGATAAAAAACAATGCTTTATTGGCTCACACAGGTCTTACAAAATAATTATCACGTGCTTCGCGTGTTTCAGTATTTAACGCTGAGGTCGATTTTGGCCGCGTTGACGGCTTTAGTAATTGCGCTGTGTTGTGGTCCTGTGATGATCCGGTGGTTGAGAAAGCTGCAAGTGGGCCAAGTCGTACGAGAAGATGGGCCCCAAACGCATTTATCTAAGGCTGGAACGCCTACGATGGGCGGCGTGTTAATTTTACTTTCTGTGACACTCAGTAGTTTATTATGGGGTGATTTAAGCCAGCCGAACTTATGGCTTGCCTTGTTTGTGATGCTAGGTTTTGGTTGGGTCGGTTGGGTGGATGATTATCGTAAGCTCGTGCTTAAAAACAGTAAAGGTTTGTCGGCCCGAAAAAAAATAATTTGGCAGTCGGTGGTCGCCTTGGCCGCTGTGCTGTATTTATATTACCAAGCAAATTTACCGATTCATACACAGCTCACCGTGCCGTTCTTCAAAGATTGCCTCATACCGCTGGGTTTATTTTTTCCTATATTTGCTTATCTTGTGATTGTTGGCAGTAGTAACGCGGTGAATTTAACCGATGGTTTGGATGGGTTAGCAACCATGCCTATTGTGATGGTGGCCGGTGCGTTAGGTGTTTTTGCTTATGTCACCAGTAATGCCGTGTATGCGCATTATTTATCGGTGCCGTTTGTACCCAATACGGAAGAGCTTACTATTTTTTGTTCAGCCATGGTGGGGGCAGGTCTTGGTTTTCTTTGGTACAACACCTATCCAGCACAAGTCTTTATGGGCGATGTGGGTTCGTTATCTTTGGGCGCCGCGCTAGGTATTGTTGCTGTGATTATTCGCCAAGAGTTAGTGCTTGGGATTATGGGGGGGCTTTTTGTTCTAGAAACCCTTTCGGTTGTATTACAAGTGGTTTATTTTAAATACTCTGGTGGTAAGCGTATTTTTAGAATGGCGCCGCTGCATCATCATTTTGAATTGAAAGGTTGGGCTGAGCCTAAAGTGATTGTTCGGTTTTGGATTATCACCGTGATCTTTGTGTTATGCGGCCTGGCGACGTTGAAGCTTCGTTAAGAGAGGTCATCATGCAAAAAATGACGTTGATTGTAGGGCTTGGGAAAACGGGGCAGTCGATCGCGCGTTATTTGCATTATAAAAACTTACCTTTTGCGGTGTATGATACACGTGAAGCGCCTCCTGGAGAGGCGTTTTTTCGTCAGACCTATCCTGATATCCCGCTTTATTTAAAAACATACCCCGAAAATTTATATGATAACGTATCAAAATTAATATGTAGCCCAGGTGTATCGTTGGATATTGCTTTGCTCCATGAGGCCCGTGTGCGTGCGATTCCGATAGAAAGTGATATTGATTGCCTCGCCCGAGAGGTGGATGCACCCATGGTTGCGATCACAGGAACAAATGGAAAATCTACGGTGACCTGTTTGTTGGGAGAGATGGCACAAGCTGCGGGTAAGAAAACAGCGGTGGCTGGCAATATTGGCACACCGGTGCTCGATTTTTTCTTAGATGAGCCGGGGATCTTTGATGTCTGGGTGCTCGAACTTTCTAGTTTTCAATTAGAGCTCACAAGCGCGCTTCGTCCTGTGGCGGCCGTTGTATTGAATATATCGCCGGATCATCTGGATAGGCATCACACCCCAGAAGCGTATCGCGCGGCTAAACACCGGGTATATCAGGGTGCTCAAGCATGCGTGTTTAATCGTGATGATGTGGAGACAAAACCAGATTTAGCTAGCCTTGAGAGCGGTGTGCATATCATGAGTTATGGCTCAGATGCGCCGCTAAATCAAAATAGCTGGGGATTGCGTTATGATACAAACCATAAGCTTTGTCTTGCTCGAGGAGAGGCCTTGATTTTACCGGTGGATGAGATAAGCATGAAAGGCCGTCATAACTGGATGAATGCATTGGCAACGTGTGCTTTGGCTGAGTTATTAGCGATTCCTATGGATGTTTGTGTTGCGGTGTTAAAAACGTTTTCAGGCTTGCCGCACCGCTGCCAAAGGGTTCGGGTCCTGGATGACGTGGTCTGGATTAATGATTCCAAAGGCACCAATGTTGGGGCAACGGAGTCGGCGATTACAGGCCTTAGTTCATCGGTCAAAGGCAAGCTTGTATTGATTGCTGGCGGGCAGGGGAAAGGCGGGGATTTTCAAGCGCTACGCCAACCGGTGTCTGAGCATGTCAGTGCGCTCGTTTTGATAGGAGAAGATGCCAAGCTTTTAGACGAAGCGTTACGTGATGTGGTTGATATTTATCATGCCGTGTCGTTAGAAGATGCGGTTAAGCAAGCGCAGTCATGTGCAAAATCAGGAGACGCTGTGCTCTTATCTCCTGCGTGTGCAAGCTTGGATATGTTTGATAATTTTAATCATCGAGGAGAGGTTTTTACGGCTTTGGTGCATGCGCTATGATGGGCATTGGCGTGCGTCACGCGGTACGATCTCGCGCTGCAAGTGAACCGTTAGCGTTGTATGATAAATGGCTTTTGGTGGCCATTATCGGTTTATTGTTTCTAGGGCTTTTGATGGTTGCCTCGAGTTCAGTGATGATTTCAACAAAATATTACCAACAACCGTTTCATTTTTTAGTTCGTCAAGTCTGTTATTTGGTGCTTGGGTTGTTTGTTGGCATGTTTGTGATGCGTATTGATACCAGTGTTTGGGAGAAATGGAGTGCTCCCTTGTTACTAATGTGTTTGGTTATGCTCGTGTTGGTCTTGATTCCTGGGATTGGTCGGGTTGTTAACGGAAGTCGGCGTTGGTTAGCGCTTGGACCTGTGTCGATTCAAGTGTCTGAACTTGTCAAATTATCCATGATTTTATATTTGGCCGGCTATTTGGTGCGACAACAGCATCGCGCACAAAGTGAGGTGTATAACTTTCTTAAGCCTTTAGGATTACTGGCTTTAATTGCTATGCTTCTTTTATCTGAGCCTGATTTTGGGGCGACGGTTGTTATCAGCACAACCGTGATGGTGATGCTTTTTTTATCGGGTGTAAAGTTAAGGTATTATGCGGGACTTGTAGTTCTCATGGTAGCGTCTCTAGGTGTTCTTGCTGTGTCATCACCTTATCGAATGGCACGCTTGACGGCTTTTTTAAATCCATGGGCCGATCAATTTAATAGTGGCTATCAATTAACGCAGTCGTTGATTGCTTTTGGGCGTGGTGGATGGTTTGGAACAGGGTTGGGCAGCAGTGTTCAAAAGCTGCTTTATTTGCCTGAGGCGCACACAGATTTTATGTTTGCTGTACTTGCCGAAGAGCTCGGTTTGCTGGGTGTGCTCCTTGTTTTGATTTTGTATAGTATACTGGTAACTAGAGGCTTGCTTATAGGCTTTCGAGCTTATCAAGCAGAACGTTTTTTTGCGGCGTATACAGCATACGGAATGACGTTTTGGCTCGGGATGCAAGCGGTGATTAATATAGGCGTGAATGCAGGGTTATTGCCAACCAAGGGTTTGACGTTACCACTTTTAAGTTATGGGGGCGCAAGCTTGGTGGTTAATTGTATTGCTCTTGCGCTCTTGTTACGTATTGATCACGAAACACGCTGGCAATCATTAGGTTTTCGATAATTAGGGGGTGTTGTGGATAATACGAATACATTCTCATTACCAAGAATGGGGCACGTTGACCACATTCATTTTGTTGGTATTGCAGGTACAGGCATGTGCGGTATTGCCGAGGTGCTGCACAACGAAGGGTATCATGTCACCGGTTCGGATATGAATGACAACCATACGGCGGCACATTTGCGAGAGCAGGGTGTTTCGGTCTTTACGCAACATCAGGCTGAGAATATTGCAGGTGCTGATGTGGTGGTGCGATCGACTGCGATTCATGAAGATAACCCTGAAGTGGTTGCGGCTCGTGCGGCACGTATTCCCGTGATTCCTCGGGCTATGATGTTGGCCGAGCTGATGCGCTTTCGCCAAGGTATAGCCATTGCGGGTACGCATGGAAAAACCACCACCACGAGTTTAGTGAGTAGTTTACTTGCAGAAGGCGGACTTGATCCTAGCTTTGTGATTGGTGGAAAATTAACAAACAGTGGTAGTAATGCAAAGCTCGGTGGTTCAGCGTATTTGGTTGCCGAAGCCGACGAAAGTGATGCTTCGTTTTTATTTTTGAAGCCTACGATGGCGGTTGTGACGAATATTGATGCTGATCATATGGAAACGTATGACGGTGATTTTAATAAATTACGTGATACGTTTCTTGAGTTTTTACATCACTTGCCTTTTTATGGTTTGGCCGTGGTCTGTATTGATGATGCGAATGTTCGCCATGTCTTGTCGTCCATTCAGCGTCCTACGCTGACGTATGGTTTTTCTGATGACGCGGAGTATCGTGCGACTGACTGGAAACAAGACGGATTATTCAGCCGTTTTACCGTGACACGACCGGCACCTCATGCGGTGATGACGATTGATTTAAATTTACCAGGACGTCATAACACGTTAAATGCGTTGGCAGCGATTGCGATTGCTACCGAGCTCGGCGTTCATGATGAGGCGATTGCGGAAGGTCTACGTTGTTTTCAAGGTGTAGGCCGGCGTTTCCAGGTTTTAGGTGAGCGTGAATTTGTACGTGGTACAGCCTTGGTTGTGGATGATTACGGTCATCACCCGGAAGAAATTCGTGCGACGATTGATGCGTTTCGCGCTGTTTGGCCCAATAAGCGTTTAATACATGTTTTTCAACCTCATCGCTATTCACGAACAAAAGAATTGTTTTCGCAGTTTGTTGATGTACTTGGTTTGGCGGATGAGTTGTTATTATTTGATATTTATTCGGCCGGTGAGCCGATGATGGAAGGCATCAGTAGCATGGCATTGGCGAAAGCGGTTGATGAGCGTAAAGGCGGAGAGGTTTCAATCGTAAGCGAAGATAATCTAAGTCAACGTTTAGATTCTTTGATTCGAGATGGCGATGTTATTTTGTTGCAAGGCGCGGGCAATATAGGCCAAGTTGCGATGCATCTGGCTGAAGGCGCGGGCGTTAAATTATGAGCTTGATTCCGGTTTGTCTGGGCTAAAGCAAACCGGGATAGATTGGATACGTGAAGTACATCTTGTTGGAGGGATTTAATGGCGCGTTTAAAACTTGTGTTGCTGTATGGTGGGCAATCGGGAGAGCACGAAGTTTCGTTACAGTCTGCCGCTTCGGTTTTGGCAGCGCTGGACGCTGTGCTTTATGACGTGATTGCCATCGGCATGGACAAACGCGGTTGCTTATATATAAATAATACTGAGGTGTTACGCGATTTGTATGCCGAGGCTTTGCCTGTGGCCCTTCCTGATGCTGAGCGTTTACCGAGTTTACTGTGCAATGGTCAATTAGCTGTGGATGCTGAGCTTGTTTTTCCTGTAATGCATGGTCCGTTGTGCGAAGATGGTGCTTTGCAAGGCCTATTAAATTTAGCGGGTGTTGCTTATGTTGGGTGTGATGTTTTGTCTGCAGCTGTTAGCATGGATAAAGATATTGCGAGACAGCTGGTGGGGCATCTGGAAGGCATTCATGCGGTGCCCTATCATCGCTTGCCTTACACAGAGATAGCGGAGCATGATCGTCGCCGATGTGAAGCTGCAGTCGCTGAATTGGGTTGGCCTGTGTTTGTTAAGCCCTGCTCTTTGGGTTCAAGTGTAGGCATTCATCGTGCAAATACCATGGAGCAATTGCTGGCGGCTGTGCGTGATGCGCGACGTTATGACACAACCGTGCTTATCGAAGCGTTTATTGCTGGGCGTGAAATCGAAGTTGGTGTGTTAGAGCATGATTCACGTGAAGGTTTGCCCGATGTTACCGTGCCTGGTGAAATCAAAGTAGCACATACCGATGGATTTTATTCTTATGCGGCAAAATACCTTGAGTCCGACGAGAGTCAGCTGTGTATTCCTGCCTTGCTCGATCAGGAAGCGACAAGGCATGTGCAAATGGCAGCCGCAGAAATTTTTATGCGACTCAAGTGCTATGGTCTTGCGCGCGTTGATTTTTTTGTTCAACGGGAAACAAATAAAATTTATTTTAACGAAATTAACACCATGCCTGGATTCACGTCGGTGAGTATGTTTCCTAAATTATGGGAGGCAAGTGGCTTAAGTTACCCCGCGTTACTTGAACGGCTGATTACTTTGGCTCACATGCGACATCGTAGTCGAGAAAAGTTGGTGACGAATTATAGCAGCGCTCCAGATCATGCGCGGGCTTAGCGCATTACAATTTCAGTTTTCAACACGCCTTGCGTGTTTGGTTGTGTGCGCCTTGTTGTTGGCCGGTCGGCTGGTTTATCTGGGGATTTCAGATGCCGCTCGTTTTCCTGTTCAAACGGTTCAAATTGAAGCAACGTATGAGCATATTACGCGAGAGGCTCTGGAACAAATTTTATCACCGCATTTAAAACAAAGTTTTTTGATATTATCAACACAAACACTAAAAAATGAATTACTTGCGTTAGATTGGTGTAAGCATGTTAATGTCAAACGCGTATGGCCGGGTATACTCAACGTTAAACTCATAGAGCACCAACCGATGGCTGTATGGAATGATGCTTATATTACATCTGAAGGAATTTTATTTAATCAAGATAAGGTGCTGAAAGGGGCGTATTCTGGGGCTTATTTGTATGGTCCAGAAGAACAACAACATGAAGTCTTACAAACGTACGAAAAATTGAGTAAGCTATTACTAAGGTATGGCTTAAATATAGCCTTGTTAGAGTTGCGTAACAATCAAGCTTGGGAGCTTGTGCTAACAAATGGTGTGAGGCTGCGCCTCGGGAAGCAGGATTTAGAGCCACGCTTGCATCGCTTTTGTCGGGCTTACCCGGCCGTTTTTGGCGATAAACCGGAACTGCTGTCGAGTGTTGATTTACGTTATGCACGCGGGATGGCAGTGCAATGGAAGCAGCAAACGGGAAGATAATGGCTAAAAAAATAGAAAAAAACATTATTACCGCACTGGATATAGGCACGTCAAAAATTGTCGTATTAATCGGTGAGGTAACGCCAGCAGGCACCATTGAGGTGATTGGAACCGGTCGCCATCCATCCTATGGATTAAAACGTGGTGCGGTTGTTGATATTGAGGCGACGGTTAATTCTATTCAACGTGCGGTGCAAGAAGCTGAACTCATGGCCGGTTGTGAGGTCCATTCGGTTTATACCGGAATCGCGGGCAGCCATATTAAGAGTTTAAATTCGCACGGCATTGTTGCGATTCGCGATCAGGAAGTGTCTCGTGCTGATGTTGAGCGCGTACTTGATGCAGCGAAAGCGGTGCCTATTCCTGCCGATCAAAAAATTCTGCATGTGCTTCCACAAGAGTTTATTATCGATGGACAAGGAAACATTCGAGAGCCGATTGGTATGGCTGGTGTGCGGCTAGAAGCCCGGGTTCATATTGTTACTGGGGCGGTGAGTGCGGCTCAAAATATTATTAAATGCATTCGGCGTTGTGGGCTTGAAGTGCATGATATTAGCTTGGAGCAGCTGGCTTCAAGTCATGCCGTGCTCACGGATGATGAAAAAGAATTAGGTGTGTGTTTGGTTGATATTGGTGGCGGTACCACGGATGTGGCTATTTTTTCGCATGGCGCGATTCAATCCACTGCGGTGATTCCTATTGCAGGCGATCAAGTCACCAATGATATTGCCATGGCACTTCGTACACCGACTAAAGCCGCTGAGGCCATGAAGCTTAAATATGGTTGTGCTATGCCAGAGCTTGCAAGCCCAGGACAAATGCTCGAAGTTCTCAGTGTCAATGAGCGTCCGGGTCGAAAAATTTCAACTCAAGCCCTGGCTGAAGTGGTTTCTGCTCGTTATGAAGAGTTGTTTGCTCTGGTTCGGCACGAACTGAATGCCAGTGGATTTCAAGACCTGATTGCGGCGGGGATGGTGTTAACCGGAGGTGCATCGAATGTTCATGGTGCAATTGATTTGGCAGAAATGTGTTTTGAAATGCCTGTGCGGCAAGGGCTGGTGCCCGAATTAACGGGCTTATCGGATGAAATGATGGACCCAAGTTGGGCAACAGGCGTTGGCTTATTATTACATGGGTTTCAACAACAACACGAAGCTGGGTATAATGGGTTTACGTTACGTGATTCAGCAAGCGGCGTTTGGACGAAAATGAAACAATGGTTCAGAGGCAACTTCTAAACATAATTTTTTTGGCACGGGGTGAAAGGCATGAGTGAGCAAATGGGTAGCCAGCAAGATAATGCAGTCATCAAGGTCGTTGGTGTGGGTGGCGGTGGTGGAAATGCCGTTGAGCACATGTTGGCTGAACGCATTGAAGGGGTGAAGTTTATTTGTGCGAATACTGATGCCCAAGCGCTCCGTCATTCTAAAGCTGAAATTCAAATGCAGCTCGGTGATGAGCTCACAAAAGGCTTAGGTGCAGGCGCTAACCCGCAAATTGGTCAAGACGCGGCTGAAGAAGATCGCGAATACATCAAAGAAGTGTTGCAAGGCGCTGACATGGTGTTTATTACCGCCGGGATGGGGGGTGGAACAGGAACAGGGGCTGCGCCAGTTTTTGCTGAGGTTGCAAAAAGTTTAGGCATCCTGACCGTTGCTGTTGTCACAAAGCCTTTTTCTTTTGAAGGTAAGCAGCGCACGCTTGCTGCTGAAGAAGGCATGCGTCGCTTGGCTGAGCACGTGGATTCATTGATCACGATTCCTAATAATAAATTATTAAGTGTTTTAGGTAAGAATATTACGTTACTTAATGCGTTTAAAGCGGCCAACAACGTATTGCTTGGCGCGGTCAAAGGAATTGCTGATTTAATCACACGTCCCGGTTTGATTAATGTCGATTTTGCCGATGTACGCACCGTGATGTCGGAAATGGGCATGGCGATGATGGGAACGGGTTGTGCTAGTGGTGAACAACGCGCGCGTCAAGCAGCTGAAGCTGCGATTGCTTCACCTTTGCTTGAAGATGTTAACTTTTCTGGCGCACGTGGTATTTTAGTCAATATCACGGCTGGATTAGATATGTCTATCGGTGAATTTGAAGAAGTGGGTGATGTTGTTAAAGAATTTATTTCTGATGATGCAACCGTCGTTGTCGGTACGGTGATTGATCCTGATATGACCGATGAGATGCGAGTCACGGTGATTGTGACGGGTTTAGGTGGCGAAGAAAAAAGTACACCACATGCGGCGAAGACCCCAGAACGTGCTCCTTTATTTGAAGCGCGACGTCGCGACGGTAGTTTGGATTATCAACAATTAGAGCGTCCAGCAGTTGCCCGTAAGCAGGTAAAAAGCCCCACATTATCCGCAGCTCAGCCAAAGAAAAATGATGCGGCTCCGGATGTTGATTATTTAGATATTCCGGCTTTTTTGAGACGACATGAGCATGAAGAGGCCTAGTTATTGGGTGGTTACATCTTGATATTATATTGAGGGGCAGATGCTCCCCTAAAAGTCTTAGACTAATCAATGGTTTGTTGTTAGAATCGTTCCGATTTATGTGTCAGCCTATAGGGGAAGCAACAAGGTGAGTAGCACAGTGATAAAACAAAGAACACCGAAGGCCGTTATCCAAGCCACCGGCGTGGGATTGCATTCGGGGGACAAGATATTATTGACGCTGCGCCCTGCTCCTATTAATACAGGAATTGTGTTCAGGCGTATTGATCTTGATCCCATTCCCGAAATTCCTGCCTCATACGAGCATGTCAGTGATACAACGCTTTGCACCTCTATTGAGCACAATGGCGTTCGGGTTGCGACGGTTGAGCATTTGCTTTCTGCCTTAGCCGGCTTGGGCATCGATAATGCTTACGTTGATATCGATGGACCTGAAGTCCCGATTATGGATGGCAGTGCAGCACCGTTTGTTTTTTTAATTCAATCGGCCGGTATTTGTGAGCAAAATGCATCCAAGCGGTTTATTCGGATTAAAAAGCCCGTACGTGTTGAAGAAAACGGAAAGTACGTTCAGTTTCTACCTCATAAAGGCTACCGTGTTTCGTTTACGATTGATTTTGACCATCCTGCTTTTAACGATAAACCTCAAACGGCTTCGTATGACCTTTCAGCAACGTCTTACCTGAAAGAAGTGTGTCGTGCACGGACGTTTGGTTTTTTGTCTGATTATGAAAAACTACGAGAAGCAAATTTGGCGAAAGGCGGAAGTCTTGATAATGCGATCGTTGTCGATGATTACCGTATTTTAAACGATGATGGCCTGCGTTTTGATGATGAATTTGTTAAGCACAAAATCTTGGATGCAATCGGTGATTTATATTTACTCGGTTCGAGTTTAATCGGTGCGTTTGAAGGTTATCGCTCAGGACATGCGCTGAATAACAAATTGTTACGTGCCTTGGTTGCCACCGAAGATGCGTGGGAGTATGTGTACCCTGAGCCAAACGATTATCCCTTGCCTGAGTTGGTATTGGCCGAAGCTTAATGCCTGCTGAGGCGCTCTAGTGCTTCTTTGAGTGGGGCGTAACTACAATGCGCAGCACTCTCATTAATATTGCGCTTAGCGTTATTTGAAATACAAGCATCGCGACTTTTCTTTTTAGGCGGTTTGGCAGCTGGAGTTGCTGGTAATAAGTTAATGCGAATTGATGTGAGTTGATGTAAGCCTTCTTGCCGCAGCTTATCGCGTAAACTGGGTAACTCAAAGCGTAATTGTGCAGCCCACACAGGATCGTCTACTGCAAGTATTAAGCAACCGCTCGTAAAACGACTTACCGTACACGGAACAGACTCATGCTCATTTTTTTTGAGATGGCGTTGAACCAATCGGGTTAAGCTATCCAACTGTGAGGCTTGCTTATAAATCGAGGCAAGTGGCGTATTAAAACATTGGGTTATTTTTCGCATGATGTTTGTCTGTTCGTGTTCAATATGCTTTAGTATACACATGTGCAGCATTAATTTGGAGAATTGAATCATGAGCAAGCAACGTGTGATCTATCAGGCTCGTCTACATTGGATTTTATTTGTATGGCCCGTTGTTTTGTTATTGACAGGATTATGGCTTAGCTTTGCCTCTGTTTCATTTCGTGAAGTTGGCGTACTGGCTATCTTCATTGCGATTGCTTGGGGTGGCTTGATGTGGCTTACCTATCAATTTTCATCTCTTACCATCAAAGAAAAACAGGTGATTTTACGTAGTGGTATTTTAGTTCGCCAAACCATCGATATTCCGTTAAGTAAAATAGAAAGCATTGATATTCGTCAATCGATTCTAGGTAGTTTGTTTCGGTACGGCTCATTATTGATTACGGGTACCGGTGGAACCCGGCAATGGATGGGGTATGTTGCGAAGCCTTTGACATGCCGTAGACATATTGAGCAGCTGATGCACGAATAAATCGGCATCAACTCACGCAATAGGCTATCTCAAAATTTACCTAGGCCCATGCACATCTAGCTCTTGCTCAGGAGCGCTAGCTTGAGTCGTATGATCGTTACTCGAAAAAAAATACAGCGCGTGGTGTGACGGATTATGTAATTTCGATAAACGTTGTTTATTTAAAGCTGCCAGCATGGTAATCGATACGGTCGGTGCATATTTATCTCCAGCGGGATGTTCTATCTCTTCCTGTGTTTTACCCAGGTCAAAATTAACGCCGGCGGGTATATCGGTCACTGATGTTGGGGATAGTGCGTTATCTTTAGGGATGTTTTGATTCGCTTTTATTCTATACATAAAAATATCCGGCCAAATTAAGTTACAGCATGCATGTTAAGCACAACATGTTTATTTTGAGGGGATTCTTGGGTATAGAAGGCCCTGATGTCAAGGCCGTCGTTACTTAAAATTCAGGTGATGATATCAGCCTTTAAATAACTAGCTAATTGGTTGTAATCGGAAATTCAGATGCTTTCTTTTCCTCGGGAGGGCTATTCATCAATACAGGCTCGATTTCGCCTTCTGCTTCATCGACGTAAAGCTCGCCAGGTGCTATGGCTTGCTCACCGTTAATTAAAAAATTACGGTGTTGAAGGTAGGCTTCACGCATAAAGGCGTAAGGATCCGGTGCTTGAGAAATCAATTTATCTGTATCAAACATGCGTGACCGCAAGTCGATGTAACGAAGTGCTAACACGCTTTCAATAATATAATCTTCATGAATGTAAGGGTAGGGCGTAAAAAAGGTGTAATCAAACATTAAGCCAAAGCCATCACGAATCGTACTAGGCCCTAGAAACGGAATGATAATATAGGGAGAGTGTTTATCACCCCATTTGGCAAAAGTAATACCTAAATCGTTTTCATGCAACGGTAGTTGACATAAGCTTGCGACGTCAAAAATACCTGCAATACCCATGCTCGAATTAATAATAAAACGCCAGGTGTCTAAAATAGCTTGTTGAAATTCAGCTTGCAGTAGGTCGTTGGCAACCGTAGGAAACATATTAATATTGTTATACACATTATTAACGCCCGCACGGACAGGTGCAGGAACTGCAAAAGCATAAAGTTTAGCGGGTGGTTTTAAAATATATTTATCAAAAACAGAATTGAAGCTGTAAATCTTTCGATTAATTTTCTCGTAGGGATCGTCTAGATTAGGCCCTACTGTAACGCAGCCGGATAAAAACAGCATGCAGAAACCGAGTAGCGGTTTAAGTACAAGACGTCGGTCTGAATAGCAAGAAATAAAGCGCATGATGATTTTATTCTAAAAAACACATACTCATAGTAGAACAGAATTGGGTGTAGGTGTGAAGAGGAGTTCAGTGTAGAATAGACGGCAATTAAGAATTTGTATGTGGAGTATGGTTTTGGATGAAGTGAGTTTGATGGGTTTGAATGAGCGGCAACGTGCCGCGGTTACAGCGCCAATGGGTAATGTTTTGGTTTTGGCGGGAGCAGGTAGCGGAAAAACACGTGTTCTCGTCAGTCGCGTGGTTTGGTTGATTTCAGAGCATGAATTATCACCGCATGCTATTTTAGCTGTGACGTTTACGAATAAAGCCGCCGGTGAAATGCGCGAGCGTTTAAACACCATGCTTAATCAGGGGACACAAGGGCTTTGGGTTGGTACGTTTCATGGCTTATGCCATCGCTTATTACGTCAACATCATGAATTTGCAGGATTGTCTGAGCACTTTCAAATTTTAGACAGTGATGATCAGTTGCGTTTAATCAAGCGTGTGATGGCCGCTATGAATTTAGAAGGTGATCAATGGCCACCTAAGCAAGCACAAGCCTTTATTAATGGACGTAAAGACGAAGGGCTGCGACCGGCACATGTTCAAGTAGCGTCGTATGGCCCGGGTCGAACCTGGCTTGCTGTGTATCAAGCGTATGAAAAAGCATGCCAGGTTGCCGGCGTGATTGATTTCGCTGAATTATTATTACGATGTCACGAAATGCTACGCGATAATGCTGAGCTGCTTCTGCATTATCAAACGCGCTTTAAAGTGATCTTGGTTGACGAGTTTCAAGATACGAATACGGTTCAATATGCCTGGATTCGTTTGTTAGCTGGCGCTGATACGGCGGTGATGGCGGTTGGTGATGATGATCAATCGATTTATGGGTGGCGTGGCGCAAAAGTAGAAAATATTCAGCGTTTTTCTGATGATTTTAAAAACAGTAGTGTGGTTCGGCTTGAGCAAAATTATCGTTCAACCGGGACGATTCTAGAGGCTGCCAATGGTTTGATTACTCATAATACGGGGCGGCTCGGCAAAGCTTTGTGGACCGATGGTCATGCTGGCGAAAAAATTACGGTGTACGGTGCGCTTAACGAATTAGATGAGGCGCGCTTTGTCGCCGAGCGTATTTCGATGGCGATGGATGCCGGCCGTTCGCCCAATGACATTGCTATTTTATATCGCTCCAATGCCCAATCACGGGTGCTTGAGGAAGCGCTGTTGCGAAGCAATATTGCGTACCATATTCATGGTGGCGTTCGCTTTTTTGAACGTGCTGAGATTAAAGACGCGCTTGCATATTTACGCCTTGTAGCCAATGTGGAAGATGATGTGGCGTTTGAACGCGTCGTAAATTTTCCAACACGTGGGATCGGCGAGAAAACAGTCGAGACTATACGTATTGCGGCGCGTGAACAAAGTGTCTCGCTTTGGAGTACGGCGGTTGCTCAGCTCGAAGCGGGTATTTTTTCGGCGCGTGCAGGTAATGCACTTGCAGGGTTTGTTAAGCTCATTCAAAAGCTTCAAGGTGATTTGGCCGCTGAAGCGTTAGAAGAGCAAGTGAAAGGTGTGATTGAAACCAGTGGCCTGCATCATCATTTTGCAACGATGAAAGGCGAGCGCGCCGAAGGTAAGCGAGAAAACTTAGAAGAGCTGATTCATGCGGCTCGTCAGTATCAAGAAGAGCAAGATGAAGAAATTACCGAAATTCTAAGCGACTTTTTAGCGCATGCGTCGCTTGAAGGTGGCGAACGACAAGCCGATGATAGTGTGCCCCATGTGCATTTAATGACGTTGCATGCGGCCAAAGGCCTGGAGTTTCCACAGGTATTTTTAGTCGGTATGGAAGAGGGTTTATTTCCTGGACGACAATCGATGGAAGACGAAGCACGCATGGAAGAAGAGCGACGCTTATGTTACGTCGGCGTGACACGCGCGATGAAAAAACTTATTATTTCACATGCTGAAATTCGCAGACAGTATGGACGTGAAGAATATCACAAGCCTTCGCGTTTTTTAAAAGAGTTGCCAGAGCATTTGCTTGAAGAAATTAAAATAAAACAGAAGGCGTATGCACCTAAACCAGGAACCAGTGGCTTAGGTTCAAATAAACCGGTACGTTTTTACGAAGACGATGCGCCTGGAGGGTTTCGTTTGGGCCAGGCCGTACAACATGCCAAATTTGGTGCAGGTGTGGTGCTTGCACTGGAAGGCAGTGGTGCGCACACACGGGTTCAAGTAAACTTTAAAACACACGGATGCAAGTGGTTGGTTGCGGCTTACGCGAACTTAACTTGAATTTCTAAGAAACAAATGCTAGTTTCTGTTTCGTAGGAAATCAACTTGTTTTAAATGCGACATTAAATGCGACATAAGGAGAAAGGCGTGAAATTGAAATATAGTTTAATCGCACGAACGGCCGCAGTAGCGAGTATGCTTGTTTGTGGTGGGGTAGCTACAGCTGCTGAAAGTGCTATGCCAGCAGTTCAGAAACAGCAAGTGGAACAAGTCGTTCATAATTACTTGGTCACGCATCCTGAAGTTTTGCTTGAAGCTTCACAAGCGCTTCAAAAAAAGCAACAAGATGAAGCACAACAAGTTGCAAAATCTGCGATATCTAAATATGCTGATCAGTTGTTTAAATTTCAAAAAGACGGTGCAGTCACTGGTAATCCTAAGGGTGCGGTAACCGTGGTTGAATTTTTTGACTATCAATGTGTTCATTGTAAGCGCATGAAGCCGGTTATCAGTGAAGTGTCTAAGAATAATGCAAATGTACGCGTAATTTATAAAGAACTTCCTATCTTTGGAAAGCGCTCAGAAACCGCGTCACGAGCAGCCTTAGCTGCAGCTAAGCAAGGCAAGTACGCAGCCATGCAAGCGGCCTTACTGAAAATAGAAAAACGTCTTGATGATGCTTTAGTTTTATCGACAGCTGAATCCATCGGTTTGGACATGACTAAACTAAAACAAGACATGAAAAGCAAAGCCATTGATGATGAGCTTGCGGCAAATCATAAGCTTGCGGATAACTTAAACCTCATGGGTACGCCGGCATTTATTGTGGCCTCAACACCTAACGGTGAGTTTAATGCAAACTACGAACCTAATTTTATTCCAGGTGCTGCAACGGTTGAAGCCTTGCAAGATTTGGTTAATCAAGCAGGAAAATCAGCATCATAATGAGTAAACCATCCACGTTTCAGGATATGATCCTGACATTACAAAACTTTTGGGCTGCTGAGGGATGCATTATTCTTCAGCCGCTTGATATGCAAGTAGGCGCGGGAACGTTTCATCCCGCAACATTTTTACGAGCAACAGGCCCTGAGCCTTGGAATGCGGCGTATGTTCAGCCATCTAGACGGCCGACAGACGGTCGTTATGGTGAAAATCCAAATCGTCTGCAGCATTATTATCAGTTCCAAGTGGTTTTAAAGCCTTCGCCGTTGGATATTCAAGAAAAATATTTGGATTCTTTACGCGCCCTCGGTGTTGACCCTTTATTAGATGACATACGTTTTGTTGAAGATAACTGGGAATCACCTACGCTGGGTGCTTGGGGTCTGGGTTGGGAAGTCTGGCAAAACGGCATGGAAGTGTCGCAGTTTACTTATTTTCAACAGGTCGGTGGACGTGCGTGTAGCCCAGTGACTGGTGAGTTGACCTATGGTTTAGAGCGCCTTGCGATGTCGATTTTGAACGTGGACAATGTGTATGATTTGCCGTGGTGTGTGAGTGCGGGAAAAACCATTACGTATGGCGACGTGTTTCATCAGCAAGAAGTTGAGATGTCGACGTATCATTTTGAGTTAGCTAATATTGATTGGCTGTTTAAACAATTTGATATGTGTGAAGATGAAGCGGCACAATTAGCTGAGCGTGGGCTTTCAATTCCCGCTTATGAAATGGTGATGCAAGCTTCTCATGTATTTAATATATTGGATGCACGTCATGCGCTTTCAGTCACCGAACGACAGCGTTATATTTTGCGTGTACGCCAGTTATCTCGAGCGGTAACTGAAGCTTATTATCATGCGCGAGAAGCGCTAGGTTTTCCAATGAAGGTGGATTGATGTCACAAGATTTTTTATTTGAATTGGGAACCGAAGAGTTACCGTCCGGCTCTGTTTTTTCGTTGGCTGAAGCTTTAGCCAAACGTATCACGGCCGGTTTAGCTGACGCGCGCTTAATGCATGGCATGGTACATGCTTTTTCAACGCCGCGTCGTTTAGCAGTACTGATCCATGATGTTCAATCAGAACAAGCCAGCCATGCGATAGAACGTCTTGGCCCACGTGAAGATGCAGGTCTTCAAGCGGATGGTACGCCGTCAAAAGCGCTACTGGGTTTTGCTCGCTCGTGTGATGTAGCGGTCGATGATTTGGTGGTAACGGATACACCCAAAGGCCGTCGTTTTGCTTATCATGCGATGACAGCGGCTGTTCCAACCACACAACTTTTACCTGCGATTGTGCATGATGCTGTCATGGGATTACCGATACCTAAACCCATGCGCTGGGGGAGTGGAAGCCAAGCGTTTGTTCGACCTGTGCATTGGGCGATTCTTTTGTTTGGCGAAGACGTTGTTAAGCTTGAATTATTGGGATGCGAGACAAGTAATTTAAGCTTTGGACATCGCTACCATCATCCAGCATCGATTAAAATTAATCAGCCTAAAGATTATGAGGCATGCCTTCGAGACGCTTTGGTGATGGTTGATTTTAAAACACGACGTGACGCAATCACTGAATCAATTCTGGATGCGCTTCTGCCGATTGATGCAGAGGCTGTGATGCCCGAAGCATTATTAGATGAAGTTGCCTCGATTGTTGAATGGCCGACAGCATTACTTGTCAAATTTGAATCTAAATTTCTTGATATTCCATCCGAAGTTTTAATTGAATCGATGCAATCTCATCAAAAATGTTTTGCTGTTCGAGATAAACACGGTGCTTTGTTGCCTTATTTTGTGACCGTGTCGAATATTCAAAGTACTTCACCTCAGCATGTCATCAAAGGCAACGAGACCGTGATGAAAGCGCGCCTCAGTGACGCTGAGTTTTTCTTTGCAGAAGATCAAAAACAATCGTTGCATGATCGCGTTAAAGCAACTGAAAATGTGGTGTTTCAAGCTCAACTGGGAAGTTTACGTGATAAAACGGCACGTATCGAAGCCATCATGCGTCATTTGGTAGAGCCTTTGGCTTTAGATGCGGCGGATGCTTCACGTGCCGCGTTATTGTCTAAATGTGATTTATTGACGGGAATGGTCGGTGAGTTTCCTGAATTGCAAGGCACCATGGGGTATTATTATGCAAAAATTGATGGTGAAACGCCCGCTGTAGCCTCGGCTTTGCAAGAACAATATTTACCACGGTTTTCTTCTGATGGATTACCTAAATCATCGTTAAGCATAGCCCTTTCGCTGGCAGATCGCGTGGATACACTCGTAGGCACCTTTGCGATTGGTTTAAAACCTACAGGCGAAAACGATCCGTTTAAATTGCGTAGGCATGCTTTAGCCATCGTACGTTTGTTGGGTGCATTACCGGTGTCTGTTGGCCTGAACGCGTTATTAAATGCGACACGATGTGCTTACGGCACACGTTTTTTATCCGATGACGCGCTCTTGCCAGCGATACAAACATTTGTATTAGGGCGTCTGCCTGCGTTTTATCATACGGTCAGTAATGCGGTTGAATTGGTGAATGCAGCGCTTGCCAAGCAATCGGATTGTTTACGTGATTTAGATGCACGTATTGTCGCACTGCAAAGCTTTATGCAACAGCCCGAGGCTAAAATATTAGCCGCTGCGTGTAAGCGCGTGAATAAGCTTTTAAACCATGCATCTTTCGTGACACAAGGCGATACGCAGCCGGTCGATGAAGCGCTATTCCAAGATGCGCCTGAGCGCGCGTTGTTTATACGCATTACTCAACTGGAAGCGGTGGTTGCTGAGCTCTATACGAACGCGTTGTATGGTGATATTTTAGTAGAGCTTACGTCGTTACGTGAGCCCGTGGATGCTTTTTTTGAACATGTGATGGTGATGGTGGAAGATACCGCCGTTAAAGAAAATCGTTTGCGCTTGCTGGCCCGTTTACAAGCTTTATTGCAATGCGTGGCTGATATGTCGCTTTTACCGCAGGTGCTATAAATATATAAGTAGGTGCTATGAATAAACTCATTATTCTTGATCGTGACGGCGTAATTAATCAGGACTCACTTGAGTACATAAAATCGCCGGATGAATTTTTGTTTTTGCCAGGGAGCATTCAAGCCATCGTACGTTTAAATCAAGCCGGATACACCGTGGCTGTGGCGACAAATCAATCAGGCATTGCACGCGGTTTGTATGATGAGAATATACTTGCGGCTATTCATGAAAAAATGCATCGTCATATTGAAGCTGCCGGTGGTGATATTGCCGTAACGGCGTATTGCCCCCATATGCCAGAAGCCGGGTGCGCATGCCGTAAGCCTCAACCAGGCATGTTACACATGATTTCGAAAAAGCTAGGGCAGAGCCTGCGTCATGCTATTATGGTCGGTGATCGTATGACCGATATTTTAGTAGCAAAAGCAGCTGATGTTCGTCCCATGCTGGTGTTGTCTCCCATGACGAATCATACGCAACTGGTCAATTTTTCAGATGTACCGCAATTTAAGTCATTGGCCGCGTGCGTGGATGAAATTTTGATGCCTGTATGTCAAACGTCCGAAGCGTAGTACCACGCCTTGAATTAACTCCGTTAGGGCTTGCGTTGTGCATGCCTGATTGTTCACCTATCTATGTTGATTTTGACGATGTGATTGCAAAACGATGTCGTCCGGGTGTAAGAAAAACAGAATTATTACGTGCCTGTAAGCTCAAACCGGGCATGCGTGTGATTGATGCAACGGCTGGTTGGGGGCGGGATGCCGCTGTTTTGGCGTCATCAGGTGCTGAGGTGCTCATGCTGGAACGAGAGCCCATACTTGCAGCGTTACTTGAAGATGGCTTGGCTCGTTTAAATCAACCGTTAAAGTTAGAACTGTGTGCGAAAGATGCACGAATCTATCTGACGTCACTGATGCCAGAAAATTACCCGGATGTGATTTATTTAGATCCGATGCATCCTACGCGAGAAAAAAGTGCAAAAGTAAAAAAAGATTTATATGCGCTTCAAGCACTACTCGGTGCTGACGATGATGCGCTTAGCTTGCTCGAAATAGCGCGCAAGAGAACGCAAGGCCGTGTCGTGGTCAAATGGCCTGCTCGCCTCCCAGCGCTACTCAAACCTGATTATGCGGTCGAAGGCAAGACAGTACGGTTTGATGTTTATATTTCAACTCAACAAATTTAAACAAAAGATTGTATACAATTATTTTATTTTGTATGTTTAGGATACGTTTGTTTAACACAAGGGATGTGTCTAATGATTTCTTCAAGTAAAAAAAACAGAAAACAGGTGGCCGTATCTTCGGTTCTGTCAGCGCTGTTAGGATTATATTGCCAGAGCGTTTTGTCGGCCCCAGTCAGTATGGATGACCTCAAAGATACACTCAAAAAAGGTCATCTAGTGGTGCAAGCCGGGGGCTTTTGGAGTGCGGCAGGGCAAGAGCAGTTTATTGAAATTAATGATATGGTTGGCGATCGTTTGACGCTATCAAAAAGCCATCAGAGTAATGGATTATTTGGTATCGGATATTTTTTAGATGGTCTGACAAAAGATAAGTATAGTCTTAGTTATGGTCTTAACGCGTTTTATCTGGCAAAGATTTCTGTCGGTGGTTCGGTTTTTCAGGAAAATGAGTTTGAAAACTTAACCTATAATTATAACATTACGAACTTTCCACTGTATGCCATGGCTAAATCAACGATAAACATGCCTTCTGTTGTGCCTCCGGTGAGTGTAGATATAGGTATTGGACCAAATTTTATGCGTACCACGTCTTTTAGCGAGCAGAATATCCCTGTGGGTAGCGCAATTTCTCTTCCCAATGAGTTTTTTTCAAATAAAACCACTGCAACGTTTAGTGCAACAGCGGGTGCTAGTCTGAATTTCCATCATGTTTTTGGTGATGCGCCGCTTGAATGTGGTTATCGCTTCTTTTATTTAGGACAAGGTAGCTTTGATAATATGAGCGATCAAGTGAAAAATACACTCAAAACAGGTACGGTTTACGCTAATGCCGTCATGTGTTCAATTGTCATTTAATGCACGCTTAATAAAGGATTCAATATGAAACGAACGTTATTTGGATTAAAGGCAGGCTTATTGATGGGGCTTGGTGTTTGCACATGGGGAGCTCAAGCGGCGCATCCGCTTCTGAGAGCTGTATTCCAGAGCTCAAACAACACAGGCAGCCACTTATCAATTACACCAAGTGTATCAAATCGCTCTTATCCCAATGCAGGAATAAGATTGCTGGATTCAAGAGATACGGTATCAGGTTGTACGGTGAACCCTAAAAATGGTTTTTGTCTTTTTCACGTGAGCGGCGACGGTGTTACAACGTTACCTATTCGACCTCATGGCTTTCATCGCAGTTCCGGAGCCATGCATTTTGAATTATCTTTAAATGCTGCGGGAACACATCCTGTTTCACGACAAGTATTTACCACGTCATCAACGCCTGGGCGAATGATTGGCTACGTCTATGGATGGGAAGATGCGCTTCCAGCAACTGACCTTGCAGACGCAGGTTATACGCATGTTCTGGTTTCCTTCGGTCTTTTTACAGAGACGGGTGGTGGTGTTAGTCTTGCTGCATTAAGTGGCAGTGGTTATGGCTCAAATGATTTGCTTGCTTATATTCAATCTTTGCAGGCGTATGGCATCAAAGTTTTACTTTCAATAGGCGGTGCATCGACTAATATTCCTGGTACGACGGTTAGTTTATTTACAGCTGAATTAGGTGCAGGCGATCCTCAGACGTTCCAAGATAATTTTATTGCCGCCTTGCAGTCACTTTCCAATACCTATGGTTTTGATGGATTTGATATTGATATTGAGGATGGGCTTTATGCTGGAAATGGCTCAGGCGATCCAGCTACTGATTTTCTCGATCCAAGCATTGGTTGCTCTATGAGTGGTACACCACTATCACAGTGTACGTCTTATTACCTGAGCAATATTATTAATACGTTATACACTCAGAACTTCGCGTGGTCAGGTGAACGGTTCCTGATTTCATTGGCGCCACAGTTGCCTCAAATATCGGCTACGTCAACGTATAACAGTATATTTGGGCTTTATTCTGCAATTGTGATGCAAACGTATTCTTCGCTCGAGTGGGTTTCTTTTCAAAATTACAACTCAGGATGTGCGTTTGGAATCGATGGTATTTGTTATCCTACCGATGGCACGACACTGACGTCATCACCCGATTCGGCCGTCGCTTTTGCTACGACATTATTAGAAAGCTGGCCTCAAGGTACGCCTTCAGCATTTTTACCTTACACGAGCTATCTAACGCCCTCGCAAGTCGCGATTGGTTACGTGGTTAATAATGCATCCGGGGTAGCTGATGGTTCGCCTGCTGTTAATACGACCGTAGCTAAGAATGCTATCCAGTGTTTACGTACGCATGAAGCTTGTGATACGTACATACCACCGAATACTTATCCTGATATAGGGGGCGTATTTGGTTGGACCGCGAATTATGATGCAACAACAAGCTATCAATTTGCGAAGGCTTTATATCCTTGTGTCGTGGGTGGTAATTGTAGTTAATATTAGATGAGCGCTTAATAAAAAAGCCACGCAAGTTTTAAATAATTTGAGTGGCTTTTTTACTTAGATACTATTCTAGATATTTTTCAGCATCCAATGCCGCCATACAACCAAAGCCTGCGGATGTCACTGCTTGGCGGTATATGCTATCGGCGACGTCGCCACACGCAAATACACCTGGAATGTTAGTTGAAGTAGCCATGCCTTCGAGGCCTGTTTTAATTTGAATATAGCCATCACGCATGTCGAGTTGGTTTTCAAATAAGCTTGTATTTGGAGTGTGGCCAATCGCAATAAACACACCATCAAAATCGAGTGTTTGCTGCTCTTTTGTTTTGACGTTTTGGACGCGAACACCGGTGACTGTTCGCTCGTTGCCTAAAACTTCTTCTAATGTATTATCCCATAACAGTGTGATATTACCGTTTTTAGCACGCTCAAATAATTTATCTTGTAATATTTTTTCACTGCGTAGCGTGTCGCGGCGATGAATCAGTGTGACCGAAGCGGCAATTTTTGATAAATACAAAGCCTCTTCGACGGCAGTATTACCACCACCGATAACACAAACATTTTTGTTGCGGAAGAAAAAGCCATCACACGTTGCGCACGCCGAAACTCCACGGCCTTGATAGGCGCTTTCTGACGGCAAGCCTAAATAGCGTGCAGATGCACCGGTTGAAATAATCAGTGCGTCGCACGTATATGTTTCGGTGTCGCCTTTGAGTACAAACGGTGTTTGCTTGAGATCTGCATGTGTTATATGGTCCATAATAATATTTGTATCAAAGCGTTTGGCGTGCTCTTGCATGCGCTCCATAAGTGCTGGACCTTGCAAGCCTTCGACGTCGCCTGGCCAGTTATCGACGTCGGTTGTGGTTGTGAGTTGGCCACCGACTTCCATACCTGTAATAAGTGTTGGATTGAGATTAGCACGTGCCGCATAAACGGCGGCGGTGTATCCTGCAGGGCCTGAGCCTAAAATAATTAAACGATGATGGTTATTTGTATGCATGAGCTTTCTTCCTAGCGATTTATTAAGCGGTTTATTATGTTAATATCGGTCATGGTATGACAAATTGAAAAGCTTTAAAATACTTATGGATAAACAACAAACGGATCATATACCTCGTTCTTTAGATGCTTCTTCATTTCCGCTGTGGTTAAAACGGCTTTGTGAGGGCGGCTTTATTTTGATTTTTACAGCAGCATTGTTTGTGTTTCTAGCACTTGCAACGTATCAAACACGTGACCCTGGCTGGTTCCATGCGACCAAAGCAAGTCTTGATGTAGCTAATGCAGGTGGGCGTGTAGGCGCTTATACAGCAGATTTTTTGTATGCTATCTTTGGGTATGTTGCTTATGCGCTTCCGCTTAGTTTAGCTTTTTTATCGTGGGTTATTTTAAACGATCATCGAACGTTAGGTGTTTTTAGTAAGCCGATGCTAGCTTTACGCAGTGTTGGTTTAGCCTTGGTGTTGATTGCTGGATGTGGATTGCTTGTTTTTTGGGTTAATGGCGGCGCGTTACAACTTCGTCAACCTGGTGGTATGTTGGGTCATGTGGTCGCACAATTTTTTTATCGAACATTAAATCCTGAGGGCGCTTTACTATTGCTGTTGGCAATACTTTTAGTTGGCGTGACGTGGTTGACGGGGCTTTCATGGGGTCATGTGATTGAGCGGCTAGGGCAATATGCTTGGATGGGCTTACGATCGAGTGTGGCGTCGGCTCGCGTCGGCTGGCGTGCGACACGTAAATTTTTTGAACGTTTGTCACAGATTAAAAAGCAAGCACCTAAGGTGGCCGTAGCGAAAGTAGCGCCCGTCTTACTTCGACAAAAACCTGTGTTGAATCCACCGCAAAAACAAGAGCCCGTGTCGCCGCGGCGCAAGTTAATTGCAGACAAACTAATGGCTCGGGCATTTACGAATACGAAGGTCGCAGAAGCAGCTTCTGAGCTGTCTGATATTGCTGGTGGTACGAATGTTACGGATGTGTCAGATATTTCTGATGTTACTGAGATGCCTAATGAAATAAAAGCTCCCATGCTGGGCGGTTTACCTCCGTTGGATTTATTGGCTATCGCTGCTAAAACGTCGCAACACGTCGAAGGCTATTCTCACGAAGCGCTAGAAATGCTATCGCGTGATGTAGAGCAACATTTGTTAGATTTTGGGATTCAAGCCGATGTGGTGGCCGCCCACCCAGGTCCTGTGATCACACGCTTTGAGCTTCAGCTTGCGGCAGGGATCAAAGTCAGCAAACTTTCAGCGCTTGCCAAAGATCTCGCGCGATCATTGTCGGTCATCAGCGTACGCGTGGTTGAAATTATTCCTGGTAAGACGGTTGTTGGGCTTGAGTTACCTAACCCAAATCGTACGATGGTGGTGTTATCGGAAGTACTTACGTCAGAAGTGTATCAACAAGCACGCTCACCGTTGACGCTCGCTTTAGGTGTCGATATTGCTGGACATCCTATGATTGTGGATTTGGCTAAAATGCCTCATTTACTTGTGGCAGGTACCACGGGCTCAGGAAAATCTGTGGGTATTAATGCCATGATTTTAAGTTTGTTGTTTAAATCAACGCCTGAGCAAGTGCGTTTGATTTTAATCGATCCTAAAATGCTTGAGCTTTCGGTGTATGACGGTATTCCACATTTGTTAACACCGGTTGTTGTTGATATGAAAGAGGCTGCGAGTGCACTGCGTTGGTGTGTGCAAGAAATGGAACGACGTTATCGTTTGATGGCCGCGCTTGGTGTACGTAATCTTGCTGGCTTTAATACAAAAGTGAATGAAGCGGCAGCAGCGGGCACACCGTTGACCGATCCTATATGGAAACCTACGCAGAGTATGGATGAAAAGCCGCCTGAATTGAGTGCCTTGCCTTATATTGTTGTCGTGATTGATGAGCTCGCGGACATGATGATGGTGGTTGGAAAAAAAGTAGAGCAACTGATTGCGCGTATTGCACAAAAAGCACGTGCAGCAGGTATACACTTGATTCTGGCAACACAGCGACCATCGGTTGATGTATTGACGGGATTGATTAAATCGAATATTCCAACACGTATTTCGTTCCAAGTGTCATCTAAAATTGATTCACGTACGATTTTAGATCAGCAAGGAGCCGATCAATTATTGGGTCATGGTGATATGTTATATCTGGCACCAGGAACAGGGGCGCCGTTGCGTGTGCATGGTGCGTTTGTTGATGATCAGGAAGTGCATCGCGTTGCCGATGATTGGCGTACGCGAGGTGCGCCTGCGTATATTGATGCCATCACCGAAGATACAAATGAAAGCGGTGAGTCAGGTATGGGAGATGATGTTGAAGAGGCTGATGCTCTTTATGATGAAGCGGTTCAATTTGTCACGAGCGCACGAAAGGCAAGTACATCATCTGTGCAGCGACGTTTTAAAATTGGCTACAATCGTGCAGCACGCTTGATTGATGAAATGGAGCGCGTCGGTATTATTGGACCGATGGAGGGAGGGATGCGTGATGTGCTCGTACCATCGTCAGATGGAGAGCCGTTATGAAACACGTTCGGGTTATTGTAGGGCTGCTTTGTTTTTTGATTGTTCATAACTCATGTGCGGCCGAAATGAGTGATCTTTTGTGGGATAAATTAAGTCATATACACGCGATGACGGCTTCTTTTTCACAGTATGTTTATGCAAAAAAACGAGTGATTGCACAAAGCTCAGGTCATATGGCTTTTGTGAGGCCCCGTCAGTTTAGGTGGGAAACAATAAAACCAATGGAGCAGCTCTTAATTGCGGACGGTCAAAAAATATGGATATATGATGTTGATCTTGAGCAAGTGACCGTGAAGCCGCAAACCGAGTCGATGGGGGCTGCTGCAGGATTGTTTTTAAGTGAGGATAAATCACAGGTGGTGTCCGATTTTCATGTGGAATCTGAACATGAAGGCAAGCTAGAAATTTTTAAGTTAAAAGCGCGTGGAAAACAAGCGAATATACAACGTGTCATCCTTCGCTTTGAAGGTGATTATTTAGCTAGTATGGATTTATATGATCAACTAGGACAGCGCACGGCTGTAAGGTTTACTCAAGCTAAAATAAATAGCATATTGCCAAAGAATTTATTTCAATTTACACCTCCAGGGGGTGTTGACGTGGTGGAACAATGAAAGCATGGGATCGTGTTGCCCAAGTCTTATCTGAACGTATACCTGTAAGATTTGCTTTATGGATTAAGCGAGTCTGGATGACGTGCGCTATCTTTCTTGTTATTTTTGCAATTATTGTGAGTGTTTTTAGGGCGTTAACGCCATGGGCCGCTCAATACAAACCCGAGCTTGAAACACGTCTCACAGCTCTTTTGGGGGCACCAGTATCTATTCAAGAGATGAAAACCAGCTGGTATTGGTTTGAGCCTGTTTTAAAATTAGATGGAGTCTTTGTTTCTGAACAAGGGGCATCGTCATCAGTGCTTGAGCTTAAAGCTTTGCTGGTAGGTATTGATTTAATGCGTTCGCTTTTACATTGGCGGATTCAACCGGGTGTATTATTTATCGAAGATGGTCGTCTCAATCTTAAGCAAGAAGATGAGCATTGGGCATTAGAATTAGAAGAAAACAATTCAGATAGGGTGATTAAAGCAAGTGCTTCGACAGACTTTGATGACTTATTAGCCTGGTTGCTAGCTCATCAAAAAATAGTCATGAAACGTGTCGGTGTTACGCTGCATTGGCAAGATGGTCGTGTGACGCCAATCAAGCCCTTAACGATTGTTGCGTCGAATCATGATGGACATTATCGCGTCAAAGGACATGCGAGTCTCGAAGGTGACCAACCTAGTGTTGTCTCACTTTTGGCTGATTTGGATATCTCCAGTGGGTTTGCTTCAGGTGCGCGTGGTAATCTATATTTATCAGCTGAACGGGTTGATTTTTCGGAGTGGCGTTCTTTTTTTAAACCCATGCCTTACCAAATTACCGAAGGCCGAGGTGAGTTTCAATTATGGTTAGAGCTTCGTAATGCTCGTCCTGCGTCGGCGCAAGCTGTTGTACGGATACGTGATTTAGTTTGGAAAGAAAACTCCCAAAAACAATCACAAACGATTGACCGTTTGAGTGCAAATCTTGTTTGGGAGGGGACGGCTGACGGATGGCGATGGAGTGCGGATCATGTTCGATTGACGGCGGGTAAAACCACCTGGCCTGAAAATGCAATGACCTTGGATTATAAGGCTGAAGAACAGCGTTATCGTCTTTTTGTTAAAACAATTTTACTTGAGCCAGTACGTGAGCTTTTACAAGAGGGGCCTGAAGTTTTACAGCCGTTACTTCTGATGAAGCCACGAGGGCAATTGAATAACACGCAATTGGGTTTTCAGGATGGGAAGCTTGATTATGTTTTGTCTCGTTTTTCACATCTTTCTTGGCGTGAACGAGGAAAAATTCCAGCGGTTAATCAATTATCAGGTGCCTTAGCATGGGAGCCGAAAGAGGGGCGCTTAGCCCTGGATGGCGAAGGTGTGAAACTTTCGATGAAAAATAAAGCGCCCCTTGTGTTTGATTTGGTGAATGCGACGGTGGTGTGGAAGGCATTGAGTCATGGCTGGCGTATAAGTTTTGAGCGAGGTGTTCTTCAGCATCCTAATGGTGTATTTAGTGCGCGAGGCGTGTTGGATGATGTATCAAGTGACTCAGCAGGAATCCTGCAAGGCGATCTATCGTTTGCTCTCCATGACGCAACGTTTTGGCTGCCTTACCTGCCAGAAAATCATATAAAGCCTAAATTAAACGAATGGATTCAGCATGATATTACGCGCGTTAATCACGCATCAGGGCGTGTTCATGTTCAGGGGGTATTGCAGGCTTTTCCTTTTGATGAAGGTCCGGGTGATTTTTTAATCACGGGCTCGATGAGTGGTGTCGATTTACGATTTAATCCCAATTGGCCATTAACAAAAGATATCAGTGCAACGTTGCATCTTGATAAACGAACACTTGCGGCCGAAGTATCGCAAGCGATGTTTCAAGGAACCCCTATCGATCATGCTAATCTTCGTGTGACGGATTTAGGCCTGGGGCGTGAAGTGCTCTCTGTTCGCTCTGAAGCGACAGCTCCTTGTGAAGATATGCTGGGTTATATCGCGAACTCACCCCTGCATGAGCGTTTAGCGAAACTGGATAGCTTAATGATAAAGCGCCCCGCGGTCTTGAGTTTAGCCATGGATTTTCCGTTTTATCCTGGTCCTGAACAATTAAAAATTCAAGGGCGTGTGGATTTTCAAGATAATGATCTTTTTGTGAAAGATCTATCTCAAACCGTTGGTTTGCATCATCTATCCGGTGCTTTGCCGTTTGACGAGCATGGTGTGTTGACCAGTCGTTTGTCGGCGCAATTATTTGATGAGCCGATAGCGCTTGATGTTCATCGGATTTTAGGCGAGGAGCATGGGTTAGGGATTGATATGGATGGGCATCTTTCCGTCCATGGTCTCCAAGATGCTTTATCCTTGCCCGTACTTGCTTTGATGCAAGGACGTGTTGCGTTTAATAGCCAGGTCGTGATTACCGATGATCCTGATGATTTAGATAAGGTGACAATGAGCTCGTCTCTTGAAGGATTAGATATTGCCTTGCCAGCGCCTTTAGGAAAAGTCCGCGATGAACGTGTTTCACTTAAAATAGGGACTTATTTTAATCTTACACGTGGTGCACGTTTGAGCATAAATTATGATCAACGACTAAGCGCTGATGTTTGGTTTGATGGTCAGACTTTGCCGTTTCATCTGGCACGTGGCGAGGTGGTTTTAGGCGGTCAATCAGCCGTATTAAGTAAAAAGTCAGGCGTTGCGCTTCGTGGCGAATTTAATCGTTTGGATTGGGAGCCTTGGCAAGCGGCGCGCGTAAAAATATCTGAATCGTCAAAAACATCAAGTGATGCAACATGGTTGGATTCGTTTCAAACGGTCGCATTTAAATTTAATGAAGCTGATGTACTTAGTCAGCATTATAAACATATCAAGCTGAATGCACATCGCGCCCCTGGTCGAGCGTGGTCTATTGCAATGAACGAAGAGGCCGTATCAGCAAATCTGACCTATGACACCAAGCAAGATAGTTTGCGTGGATATGTATCGCGTTGGGTTGTAGCACCATCTGATATATCGACGCCACATAAACGTAAATGGAAGCCGAATAATATTCCCAATATAGATTTAACACTAGGTTCGTTACAGATCGGTGATGTGAATGCCGGTAAGTTATCACTAAAAGGCAAGCGCCTTGAAGGCGATGTTTGGCGGCTGGAATCAGGAGCCTTAAGTGCCGATAATTATGATTTAACGTTTTCAGGTGGGTGGCAAGAGGCACCTAAACCTCAAACGCTCATTGATGCGCGATTAAAAATACATGATTTAGAGGCTGCTTTGAATTATTGGGGTATTTCTCCCGTGGTTGAGGCGAAAAGTGGTGATTTGCAATTGAGTGGACGATGGGATGGTTCACCAGATGATTTTTCAATAAAAGGCATCATCGGAAATATGCATATTGTCTTTAAAGATGGGCGTATTACAAATTTAAGCCCTGAAACAGAGAAAAAAATGGGGCTTGGCAAGCTTTTAAGTATTTTGAGCTTGCAAACGATTCCGAGGCGATTGAAGCTTGATTTTAGTGATTTATCTAAGTCAGGGTATAGTTTTGATAAATTTGAAGGGAATTTTGTGTTGGCTCACGGCATTATGGACACGGAAGATAGCGCTATTGATGGCCCAGTTGCGCGGGCAACCATGAAGGGTTCTCTTGATTTAGATAAACATCTGTATGACATCTCGTTACATATATCTCCTCATATTACGGCGAGCTTACCCATTGTTGCAACCATCGCTGGTGGGCCTGTTGCAGGTATTGCAACATGGGTGGCCAGTAAGTTAATTAATCAAGGTATGGAGAAAATCAGTGGATATACGTATGATGTCTCCGGTCCATGGCTTGAGCCGGTGGTTCAACAAGTACATATTTATAAAAAACCTATCGCCCAAAAAGAAGATCCTACTAACCTTAAGGCTGATTAGTGCAGGGGGCCTATGAATGGCGCGCTCTAAAAAAGAAAAAAATGATATATCACCGACTTTTTTTCTTGATGTGTTGGGGCATTGGGTAACATCTGCTGCAGCCGGGGCTGTGGTTGGTCTGGGATTATTCTTACTGTGTTCCGGTCCGTGGGGGATTGCCTTGGGTGTGTCGACGTCGTTTTCAGGTGTCATGCATTCTGCGTTGCGCTTTTTTAGTTCGAGTGCACCGTCAAAAAACAAAACTAAACAAACGTCACATCACCCAATAAAAGCAAAAACATTTTCGGCTAAGATTATATTGCCGCGGGCACCTGTTCTAGATTCTGATCCTTTGGAGCGTTTTATCTCTTTATTGTACGGCGTGGACTCTGAGCTGCTAAAGTCAAGTGGAACGGATGTCCTATTTGTTGATGCTCACTCACCCTTGATTGCAGGCGTACAAAATATTCGAGTGGCTGGAACGTGGGGCACCGAGCTTCATGTGCATTATTTATCTCTTTTGTTGGATATTCCTTATCGTGTTGTACGAATTCCAGCAAATGTTCGCGTTAATGCTTTGGGCCGTGTCTCTGATTTAAATCCAGGAAAAACAGATAACATTCAACTGATGGGGAATCATTATATTCAGCTGATTAATCATGGGGGTGTGCACTGGACTACCATGTTTGGTAAAGAACCCGTGGTTGGTGAAGAAGAAAATCGTCAGTATATCAATAATCCCGGTGGGGGCGACTGCTTGTTTTATGCCTTTTCTTTAGGTTTGGCAAGATATATTTGTCACGACATGAGAACGGCTAAAGAGCTTGAAGTGTCATCGGTGTTTCAAGCTTGGTGCAAATTCGACCCGGGGATGAGAGATTCAAATCGGGCTAAGGCTTTATTTGCACTGGGGACGGTAAGCCCCCGGCAGTATAATCTAACGGTTTATAGCTATTGGAATATTTTTCAGCACTCTATGCGTAGCTTGGTCGCGGCATACATGTGCCATCAATTAAAGCACGAAGGCATGGCCGTCCTAAAAGCATATCAAAATATACATGCAAATCAATGGGATGGTGTTAAGACGAACGGCCTTGTAAATAATTTATTTGCTCAAAACCCCCTCTATCGAGAGTTTAATATGTTATATAATTTGGATAGGAAAGCTGTGGCTCAAGATTTGGCAGTTAATATATTTAAAGATTTACACCAAACTCATCCATCCATGGCTTATACTAACAAAATACATATTTAATGGGAGAGCAGGCAGATGCATCTGCATGTATTAGGAATAGGTGGGACATTCATGAGTGCACTGGCTTTGCTGGCGCGTGAGGCAGGGTTTCAGGTCACAGGAAGTGATGCCAATTGCTATCCCCCGGTGAGTACGCTTTTAGAAGCCAAGGGTATTGTTTGGACTGAGGGTTATGTTGATGAGGTGGATGCTTTACGAGCGGACTGCGTGGTGGTTGGTAATGCTGTAAGCCGTGGTATGCCTGTTATGGAGGCTGTGATGAATGCTGGCAAGTCTTATATATCAGGACCTCAGTGGCTTGCTGAAAATATTTTGTCACGTTATCAGGTGATTGCTGTTGCAGGTACGCATGGTAAAACAACGGTGACATCCATGTTGGCCTTTATTCTGGAGCAAGCTGATTTAAAACCGGGTTTTTTAATCGGTGGTGTAGCAACAAACTTTGAAACAAGTGCGCGTCTTGGTGAGGGTGCGTGGTTTGTGATAGAAGCCGATGAGTATGATAGTGCATTTTTTGATAAACGACCAAAGTTTATGCATTATCGTCCTGAGTGTGCAATTATCAATAATCTGGAGTTTGATCACGCGGATATTTATGCTGATCTTGCTGCGATTCAGCAGCAAATGCATTATTTTTTAAAGACGATTCCATCAAAAGGGCAAGTACTTCATCCGCGAGATGATGAGGCTTTAAATGAGGTTATGGCAAGAGGCGCGTTCAGTCATACATCAACGATGGCATGTTCAGGACGTGCTGTGTGGCGCGCAGAATTACTCGATGCATCGGGTGAGCATTTTCAAATATTTTATCATGACGAGCTTGTAGCAGATATTAAATGGGGTTTAATGGGCCAATTTAATATTGAGAATGCTTTGGCTGCCTTGGCGGCGAGTGCCCATGCAGGTGTTCGTCCGGACGTTGCGGCACGTGCACTCGAGCAATTTTCACCGGTGAAGCGCCGGCTTGAGCTGCGAATGGATGCCTATGGCATGAAGCTCTATGATGATTTTGCACATCACCCAACCGCTATGGGAAAAACAGTGGCTGCGATTAAACTGCGTGATACGCATGCGCGTGTTCTAGCAATTGTTGAGTTTGCGTCTTACAGTATGCGAACAGGGGTACACGGTACGCGACCGATTGAGGCGCTCAGTGAGGCTGATCGAGTGTATGTTTTAAATCGTGATGCTGAGCGCTCGGAAGGGCGACTGAATACTTATCCTAAAACGTGGTGCATGTTTGATTCGGTTGATGCGTTAGTTGAGGCGGTGGGTTCCGAGGCGCACACAGGTGATGCTTTGCTGGTGATGAGTAACCGAAGCCTTGAAGCGGTGCACCAAGGCCTACAGTCTTATTTAGATAAACGTTTTTGTCGATAAAGATATAAAAGCCCTGCGGGGAGCATCATGAGCATAATTCCGCAGGCAAAGATGAGGCGAAACTGAAGTGTTCCACCCATATCAAGACTCTCTTCGGGCGGAAAAAATCCAACGACTAAGCTAATTAAGCAACCAACCAGACCAAGCACGCAGGTCGCATAGTAACCGATGCGTCCGCCTGGCACAGAAAAATGCCGAGGACGACTGAGGTATTTTTTCTTTAATTTGAACGCTGCAATAAATAAAAATACATACATCACTAGGTAGAGTTCGGTGCTGAGCGCGGTGAACAACCAATAAATCGAATTAATCGAAGGCAGCAAGAAAAAACCGCTGCATAGAACCGTAACAAGCACGGCTTGTAGTATCAAAATGCGTGAGGCAATACCGTGCTTGTTGAGGCGGTACAGCCACGGTGGTAAAAAGCCTTGGTCGGCGGCGAGTAGCAAGCCTTTGGCGGGCGATATAATCCAATTAACCATACCTCCTAAGCTGCCTAACAGGAGCATAATAATAACCACGGGCATGATCGCTGTTAAGTGGTAGACTTCGAAGAAATTATTGAAGGCTTGCATGACCCCTTGGACTAAACTAATTTTTTCTTGTGGGAGCACAAAAGCAATGGCGAGTGAGCCCAAAATCATGGTTGTTAAAATTAAGATGACAGAAACCAACATGGCACGAGGAAAGTTCTTTTGTGGGTTTCTGACGTTTCGAACATGAACAGCAGCAAGTTCCATTCCAAGAAAGGATGTAACAATCGCGGTGAGCGAACCCCATGATTGCGTGTCACTCCAGTGAGGAATCAGGTGTTTTGGGCTTAAATCAATGGCGAGATGATGGCCTTGGGATAACCAAATGATGGCAAGGGCAATAATAATTCCCATGGGAATTATCATGCCGACGATGGCGCAAAAGCTTGCAAACGCAGTTGATGCTTTTAATCCTTTGAGGCCCAATAATGTCAAAGACCAAAAAACAAGAAGAATGACTGTAATAAGATAAGCTTTGTTATGTGCGAGCGCGGGATTAACTAAGTAGGCAAGTGTGCCCGCAATAAAAGACAAGATGGTTGGGTACCAGACGAGGGTGTTAATCCATTGGAGCCAGATCGTAAAAAATGCCATGGTGTCACCAAACGCATGCTTAACCCAACTGTATACCCCTCCTTCTTCATCAGGCCAGGTGGAGGCGAGTTCCGCTGAAATAAGTGCGATAGGAATTAAAAATATTAGTGCGCCAAGTAAGAAAAAGAAAATAAGCTTGGGGCCAAATAGGGCGGCTGCGGGTAAATTGCGGATGCTATCGATAGCACCTGTAATCAGCAGAATAAGTGCCAAGGTAGATATTTTTTCAGAGGACCATGCTTTCACGAAAAAAGAACCTGTTATGTTAAAAAGCTGTTCAGTATAACGGGATCATCGAAACTATGCTAATTGAGTTCGCTTGATAGCTTTCTTTCGCTTGATATTTTGCTAAACTGAAGAAGTGAACTGTTTATTTAATAACATGGAGAAGGTAATGAAACGTTTAGCTATGATAGCTGCCACAGGAATGATGGCTCTTATGATCAGTGCATGTGGTGATAATGCAGCCCCAAAACCTGAAGTGCAAGCTGATGATATGCAGACTCAAGCACAGGAGCAAATGGTATCTCCTGCGGCTACAGATATGACCTCAGCGCAACCATCTACTGAAGCTATGGAAGATGCGGCTACACAAGAATAATATTTTATTGCTGCTTTTGGTGTACAATACTTAAGGCAGCAGTTTCCTTTGAAGCGTTGTTGCCGTAATAACGTAAGGAACGCCTTGGTGGTTGTTGATGCGGTTGTAACCTGGGTGGATGGCTCAGATGTTTTGCATATTAAAAAACGTCAAACCTATTTAAAATCTATTTATAAAGATACGCCATCTGATGACTCAGTGGCTCCAACCCGTTTTAATTCTTCAGGTGAAATTAATTATTGCTTACGTTCGTTGCTTCACTTTGCTCCTTGGTTACGGACGATTTATGTTGTAACTGATGGTCAAGTGCCTTCCATCATCACGGCATTGCAAGGCACTTCGTATGAGGATCGAATTAAAATCATTGATCATCGTGAAATTTTCAAAAATTTTGAAGAATATTTACCGACGTTTAATAGCTTAAGTATTGAGTCGATGTTGTGGCGCATTCCAGGTTTGTCGGAGCAATTTATTTATTTAAACGATGACTGCGCCTTATTGAGGCCTGTTGAGCCGACTGATTTTTTTCTTGAAGGCTTGCCGGTGGTGCGTGGTATGTGGAAAACACAGCACGCACATAAATGGAGGACGTATTTTTCATCGAAACCGATTGCTCCTCATCGTCAATATCAAGAAAATAGCGCAAAACTTGCAGGTTACACACATAAATTTTTACACTTACCTCATGTTCCGTTTCCACTTGTTAAGCAGGTGTTTGCTGATTATTTTGAAGCTCACCCAGATATTATTTTAAAAAACTTACATGATCGTGTACGCTCTCCAGGGCAGTTTTGGAGTATTTCATTGGTGTATCATTTGGGCTTGAGAGATAAGCATCTCGTGATTAATAATGCCCTACAGGCTGTAAGCGTGCATACAACGCATCATGCATGGCCTAAGATTCAATCAAGATTAGCTCGAGCACATCGCAATTCACGTATTTTGTTTATTTGTATACAAAGTTTAGATCAAGCTACATCTGCAGTACGACATGCGTTGGTGACATGGTTAGACGCGCATATTCCAAAAATAATTTAATATAAGGTGTACGTGGATGACCATAGGGTTGCTTGCAACAGGGGATGAGTTAACGCACGGTGATACGCTGAATACCTCAACTCAGGTGATTGCAAAGATTCTGAGTTCTGAAGGCATGTCTATTGGCATGCACGTGGTCTGTGGTGATAAACAACACGAGTTGGTTGATGCATTAGAATTTTTAGGGCATAAACATCAGGTGATGATTATAACCGGTGGTTTAGGACCTACTTCAGACGATCGTACGCGCTTTGCTTTGGCTCGATATCTTAACCAAGCACTTATTGAGTATGCAGATGCATTGTTGCATGTTGAGACACGTCTTAAGCGGGCAAAGCTTTTGATGGATGATGGCAATCGTCAACAGGCGCTTTTTCCTAAAGAAGCAACGTTATTTCCTAATCCTAACGGAACAGCCATGGGCTGTGCTTATCAACAAGATAAGCGATTGTTTATTATATTGCCTGGTCCGCCCAACGAATGCATGCCTATGTTTCAAACGTATGCTTTACCTTTATTACAAAAATTAATGATTGCGAGTGAAAAAGAAATACTCACGTGGCGTTTGTTTGGTGTGGCGGAAGGACAAATCGCTCAAGTTTTAGAGCATGCTTTAGTTAATATACCGTGTCAGCTTGGTTATTGTTTAGAAATGCCTTATTTAATGTTTAAAGTTCGATGTGAAAAACACGTTGTAGAGGACGTGCGTAAGATAATTAAACCTTTGGTTGCGGCTTATCTTATTGCGTCGACAGAACACACGGCATCTGCACAATTATCGATGTTGTTTGAATGCCAAAAGCTAAAGGCTACGGTGTTTGATGAGACAACAGGGGGCATTTTACAAAGCTTGCTACAAAACCCTAATAATCATGCTTATCTTTCGTTTAGAGAGCATGATGATGATTCCACAAGGTGTTATTTTCATGCATCGGGTATGGAGGCTTATTGGCAGGGTGTGTCACACGTGGGAAGCTCAGATGTGGTGCTTACGTATCGTTTGGGTACGCAGCAGGGGGAAGAGCGTTACACCTTACCCCGCATTGGCCCCTGGGCCACGCATACCGCAGCCGAGTGGTTAAGTTTCCGCATCTTTGATTTGATTAATCAAGCTCATGATTTCGTGGCATAAAATTTGCGTGCCATCACGTGATAGTGCTGAAATTATAAAGTAGGGTCCAGTCCATTCAAGTCCATCTAACAGTGCTTTTATGGCCTGATCTCGTGATTCATCATCAGGAAAGCAATCGACTTTATTGATCACAAGCCAACGTGGTTTATTAAGCAGATCAGCGTCGTAAGTTTTAAGTTCGTTTACAATGGTTTTTACGGCATCAACAGGGCAATATCCTTCACGAGGAGATATATCAACAAGATGAAGCAAAACCGAGGTTCGACCCAAGTGTTTTAAAAATTGATGGCCGAGGCCAGCACCTGTTGATGCACCTTCGATTAGGCCGGGAATGTCAGCCATGACAAAGCTTTGATGATTCGATACACTCACAACCCCAAGGGATGGGTGAAGTGTTGTGAACGGATAATCAGCGACTTTAGGCTGTGCACTGGATACTGATCGAAGAAGGGTTGATTTTCCTGCATTGGGTAAACCAAGCAAGCCTACATCGGCAAGTACGCGAAGCTCAAGCTTGAGTGTTCGCACTTCTGCAGGTGAGCCGTTACTTGTTTGTCGTGGTGCTCGGTTGATGCTGCTTTTGAAGCGGGCATTGCCTAGACCATGAAACCCACCTTGGGCTACAAGTAAACGTTCGTCTTCGAGTCGAATATCACCTAAGCATTCACCTGTGTCGGCATCATAAACAATGGTACCAATAGGAACGTCAACGATAAGGTCACTGCCAGCTTTGCCTGTGCAATCGCTTCCCATGCCTTGTTGACCAGATTCCGCTTTATGGCGACGCTGATGGCGAAAATCAACCAGCGTATTTAATCCCGATGTGGCGCGAAGGTATACGCTGCCGCCATCACCGCCGTCGCCGCCATTAGGGCCGCCACGGGGGATGTATTTTTCACGTCGAAAGCTTAAGCAGCCATCTCCGCCTCGTCCTGAATGGACGAAAATAATTGCTTCATCGACGAATTTCATACAGCGTTTCGCAACCTAAAGTTAGTTTGCATCCACTGCAATGGGATCAATCACAACGAACTGACGGCTTTTAGGGCCTTTCTTAATGAAACGTACGATGCCAGTCGTTAAAGCATAAAGCGTATGGTCTCGACCTAAACCTACACCTACACCTGCGTGAACGCGTGTGCCGCGTTGACGAATTAAGATTTCGCCAGCATTAACACGTTGGCCGCCATACCGTTTTACGCCAAGGTACTTTGGCTTGGAATCGCGGCCGTTGCGGGTACTTCCGCCTGCTTTTTTAGTTGCCATGGTAGTGCTACCCTCTTCTTCTTACTTGTTAATTGACGTAATTTCTACTTCGGTATAATTTTGACGGTGACCCATTTGTTTCATATGGTGTTTACGACGTCGAAATTTAATGATTTTAATTTTCTTATGACGACCTTGAGATAAAACTTTCGCTTTAACCAGGGCCTGAGGTATTAATGGTGTTCCTACCGTACTGTTTTCACCGTCAGTGATCATAAGTACTTCGGAAAAATCGAGCTCACTTCCAGCTTCAACAGGAAGCTGTTCTATCTTGAGTACGTCACCTGTTTTAACGCGGTATTGTTTACCGCCTGTTTTTATCACCGCATACATGATTCTTCTCCAAAGCTTACCTGACAGTGCTTAATCAAACACTGGTTCTGACAAAGTGGGAGATTTTATCGAATTTTCGCGCTGATTTCAAGTTGTTCATCTACAGGATCATAAAAAGATGGGGCGTTTTTAAGATCTGGGAATTAAAAATATCAAATTATAGGTGTTTTTATGATGTATTGATAAATAATTATGATCGAATGCCAAGAAGTCCCTTCTGACCTAATGGTTTAAAAAAAACTTTTGGGTGTTAATTTGCATTTAATGGTCTATATTTAATCGTATGGCGATTGTTTTAAGAGCTTATTATGCCTTTCGTAAATTTAGAACACTTGGACCCAAAGCTTAAAGAGAAAGTTAATAACTTAAAACGTTATTTAGACCCGGACCATCCAACGCAAGATGCACGATACTTAAAAAAAGGATATACGGACGCTCAAAATCAAGCTCGACGAGACGTTCTTTGTTCTTTTAATGGGATATTAGAGCTGGAGGCGCAAGAAAGAGATAATATGATTCCGCCTTTAGATAGGTTGATTTCTTTAATAAGTCATGTGTTAACACGGCCAGAACTACTCAAGACAGATGATAGAATAATCGGAGCATTTTCACTTTTGCTAACATCATCAGAACTCGAGCAGATGATATTAGCTCAAGCGATCATAGGGCTGTCTGGGTACCCAGCAGAAGAAATTATGGACGTTCATATGTACTCTAAAAAGGAAATGCTCTTTGAGAAGCAACTGTTAGAACTTGCATTTTCCAATCGTGAAGCTGGAACCTCCCCTAATTTCAAAGTTAGTTTTGAATCATTGGTTCTGAAATTCAGGCAGGTTTGCGAAAAAGAAGATGAAAAAAAATTACAGAAATGTTTAAATTTGCTCAAGGAAATCTTAACTAGCAAAGATTCAATCATTAACAAAAATAAGCAACAAAAATTATTTTTCAAAAAAAAATCCAAAGAACTCGAATCACTCGAAGCGTCTATCATGATTTTCAAATCAATTTTGAATGCTGATAAGCAAGAAAAAACTGAATCCCTTGCTACAACAGAAGATTTGACTGATAAAGAATCTCTCACCATAACTGAAGCCTCCACTGACGAGATGAGTAATGAAGGTGGTTTGCCAGAAATCCCCAGTGATGAACAAATAATACAAAAGAAAGAGGAGCCACCAAAAAAACTCACAGCACGTGATGTTTTAAAAAATAAAATTTTTAAATTAAGGGCTAGTACCGTTAATTTAACTTTAGATGAGTACAAAGTAAAAAAAGAAATAGATAAAGAAAGAAACGAAATTATCTTGTGTCATCAATTACTTAATAAACTTGATAAGCTGGCTGAAAGTCCTGTGCTTGATGAGCCCTCTGAGGGACTCAACGAAGGTATTGAGCAATTGATGGGCGTTATTAAAGCCACCTTAAGGCGCCCTAAACGTATGGCACATGAAAGATCACTGTCATTAGCATGCTTTGAACATGAAGCGCTTCAAGGACTTATACCAGAAGTTCTAGAGCTCAATAAACCACCCATGATGAAGCATCAAACGTTAATCCGTTGTATTAACGTTATGGAAAAGCTCTATGAGCTTTCAAATAAAAGTTCAGAACTTAAGGAGCCTATTCAGGACATGAAAGAGCTTGTGCGACTTGCCTTTGTTACGGCTTCAGGCATGGCGCATTGGCATTTCTTACGTGAGAATCAAGAGCTCATGAAAATACCTTGGAAATATGAGTTAGATCACCCTGATTTAAGCCCATGCATTGAGAAAATTCAAGATATATACAAGATCTCGGAAGAGCAATTAAGTCAAATTAAACATAAACTTTGTCCTGAGATATTTCTTCCTGATAGGAGCACACAAATTGGAATAGGACGCGATTTTGAAGTGGTTATGAGCGGTGAATTGCAAGCACTTTTTGCCTATATTGATAATACAAAAAATCCTGAAAAGATTCGAAGTCAAGTAAAGCTTCTTGCAACTGAATTGCAAGCGGCTCTGCAAGCGGGGAGTACAAAAGAAAAAGAACAGGCGCGTGATTCGATTTTACAGACTGAACGTGTTTTGAAATGTGAAATAAGCGTTGAAGAGTATCAAGAACATGCAACACATGTTAAGAATTATCCGTCAATACGTATGCAAGCTCTTGGCGTGCTTATGTTTTCACTGGGTGCAATTATTCTCGCTGTAGGCCTTACGAGTATTGTTGGTGCCGTGGTTGGTGGTGTCGTTGGTGGTAGTGGCATGGCAGTAGGACTTAACTTATTTGCTAAAGCGAAAGAGCGGCAAGGTTTATCCAAAATTCAAAGTGATTTAAGTGAAAAATTAAAGCCCTTAAAAGACGCAGACCATGATGACGATGATCACGAGCATGGTGTGGGTACAAATAAAAATCCTTAGTCTTTTGATGTTCAGAATAAATATTTACTTTCTTGTTGGCAAAATATAAAAACATGGTCTATAGTTTATATGTAGGCAGTACAGATTGCGCAGCCAATATCTTTGTCCTGGGAGGCCAGGTTGCACATGTGGTGAGCAAGCTTGGGATGTTACCAAGAAGCCAAAAGCATGTCCGAGGCGTCCATATTTAAAGTCGGACTGTTGTGATCGCGCTGTCTATTTTTTTATTTTCAAATTTAAAATACACTATTCTCGAAGCCCAATGCCTTTCTTAATCAGCACCGCTGCTGTTATTAATAATCCAAGTAATATAACAGTCATTATGATTAAATCTCTTGATACGCTCTCTCCGGTACCAAGCATGACATGCCTGAGTGCATGTACCATATAATAAATAGGATTGAAAAGCGTTGCTTTCTGCCATATCAAAGGCAGCATACTGGTTGCGTAAAAAACACCACCCAGATAAATCATGGGTGTGAGTATAAATGCCGGCACAAAGGCGACATCATCAAATGTACGGGCGAGCATGGCGTTAATAAAGCCCGCCATTGAAAAAATCAAGGACACCAGAAGTATCACAAGAAAAGCTATCGGTAGATGCCTGAATACATCCAGTTCAATAAAAAAAGATGAAGAAACAGTAATTAAAAAAGCAACAAGTAGCCCACGTATCATACCGCCAAGAATAAAACCGGAGAGCATGATGCCCCAGTGCATAGGGCTTACAAGTAATTCTTCGATGCTTCGTTGAAATCGCATACTAAACAGCGAGGTCGCGACGTTGGAATACGCATTCGTAATCACACCCATGATAATAAGCCCAGGAGCAATAAACGTAGTGTACGGATAATTTGCTACAGGACCAATACGATCACCGATGACGGAGCCAAAAATTAAAAAATAAAGTGTGGTTGTGATAACCGGGGGTAAAAAGGTTTGCGTTGAAATGCGAAGCATGCGTACCATTTCACGACGGACAATGGTGTATAGGGCAATGGTTTGGCAATATATTTGGTGATTAATGACCATGATGAATAAGATCCAAAAATAGTTCTTCTAAACGGTTGGTCTTGTTGCGTAAACTTTGAATACAAATGCCGTGTTGGTCAAGACGGGCGAACACGTCGTTGAGCGAATGTTGGCTATCGACACGAAGTTCGAATGTATGTGGATCGAGTTTACTTGAGTTCCAAGGTTCTAAGTCGGGTAATATATCGATAGGGAGCTGTGTCGTAAAAATATAGGTCTGATACTGCAATGTACCTAATAATGCTTTGGTCGATGTGTTTTCAATAAGCTTGCCTTTATCGATGATGGCAATGTTTTTACAGAGCTGCTCGGCTTCTTCCAGGTAATGTGTAGTGAGAATGATCGTTGTGCCTTCAGCGTTGGTTCGAGCTAAAAAATCCCACATGCTACGACGGATTTCGATGTCTACACCTGCTGTGGGCTCATCTAAGATGAGTACGCGAGGTTTATGCATGAGCGCACGTGCAATCATGAGGCGGCGCTTCATACCTCCTGATAGGTGCCTGATAATGCTGTGACGCTTATCCCACAAACCGAGTTGTTTGAGTAAATTCGTCGCTTGTATACCTGCTTCGGCACGGGGTATGCCGTAGTAACCTGCTTGATTTAGCAAGGTTTGCTCGCTGGTCTCAAAAATATTTAAATTAATTTCTTGGGGTACTAAGCCTAAATGTTGTTTGGCTTCTGTAGGATTTTTATCTAAATCAACACCACAGATTAAAATAGAACCTGATGTTTTGGTGAGCAAGGATGTGATTAGACCTATGGTGGTTGATTTTCCGGCTCCATTGGCGCCGAGCAGGGCAAAAAAGTCACCTGTTTGTATCGTGAGGTTAATGCCGTCTAAGGCTTTAACACCACTCTCATAGGTTTTACAAAGATTTTGTATTTCGATGGCATGCATCAGAGTAGGATAGGTGATTTTAGGTATGAAATGCAAGTATAGCGAAGATGTAGAGTTCCCCGCGGCCTAAGACCGCGAGGATCTATCTTAATCTGTGTAGATTATGATTGTTTTCTTTGTGGAAGCTTTTCACGAATACGTGCAGCGCGACCAGAAAGTTTACGAAGATAGTACAATTTAGCACGACGTACATCACCACGACGTTTAACCGTGATGCTGTCAACAACAGGGCTATAAAGTTGGAATACGCGTTCCACACCCACGTTATGTGAAATTTTGCGGACGGTAAACGCAGAGTTTAAGCCACGATTTCGTCGTGCAATGACCACACCTTCGAATGCTTGAAGACGTTCACGGCTGCCTTCTTTTACTTTAACTTGAACCAGAACGGTATCGCCTGGGCCAAAGTCTGGGATCGTTTTGCCTTGCATTTGCTCAGCGTTGATCGCATCGATCACGTTACTCATGACTCACTCCTCAAATCGGTCGTCTGCGTTAAAAGACGAGCCGTGCTCTTGTTTAAACTCGGCAAGCAATTGCTTGTCGTCGTCAGTTAACCGAAGCTGCTCGAGCAGATCCGGTCGCTTTATCCAAGTTTGGCCTAAAGCTTGTTTTTTTCGCCAGTGTTTAATTGCAGCATGATTGCCGCCTAATAAAACATCGGGCACGTTCTGTCCATCCACGCATTCGGGACGGGTATATTGTGGATGATCTAATAGACCGTCCATGAATGAGTCTTGCTGTGCTGAGCCGGGGTGTCCAAGGCAACCCGGAACTAAGCGTGCGAGAGCATCAATAAAAACCATCGCAGCGAGTTCACCACCGCTTAACACAAAATCACCGAGTGACCACTCTTCGTCAACATCTTCAGTGATAATACGTTCGTCAATTCCTTCAAAGCGACCGGCTATAAAAAGAATCGGTTGTTTATCTAAAGCCAGCTGTTTCAGCTCAGCTTGTTTTATGCATCGGCCCTGCGGGCTTAAATAAACAGTTTTGCATGCTGCTCCTAGCACATGACGCGCTTCCACAATTGCTTGATGCAACGGTGGGTAACTCATCACCATGCCAGGTCCACCACCGTAAGGTTTATCATCAACCCGTCGGTGAGGTAGCGGTGCATAGTCACGTGGATTCCAATAATCCACCTGAACCAGTTTATCTTTCAGTGCTCGTCCAACAACTCCCTGACTTAACGGGGTAAACATGTCGGGCATCACACTGATGACACCAAGATGTAGCATGATATTAAAAATCCACATCCCAGCAGACGGTGATGATGCCACTGTCTGTATTTATCGTTTGAATAACATCATCCATAAGATAAGGGATCAATCGTCGTTTTTCACCAACAACAACGAGCACATCATTGGAGCCAGTCGCAAAGAGAGACTCAACCGTGCCGAGAACCAGCCCTTGCTCATGAACGACTTGCATGCCAACCAGCTGATGCCAATAAAACTCTCCGCTTTTAAGGGGAGGTAAGGCCTTCTTGGATACAGCAATCGGTGCGTTCGTTAACTCAGCAACTTGCTCACGCGTCGTGTAGCCGTCGATACGGGTTACGAGGTGCTGCGGCATGATGCTATCGTGTGTATGCTTTATTTCATGCCATACGCCACGTACTTGCATAAACCAATGGGGATAGTCCAGCACGTTTTCACGGGGCTCGGTGAATGATGTAACACGCACAAGCCCTTTGATTCCTTGCGGACGTCCAAATTTACCAACGACAACATGTTCAAGCTCTAACTCAGGCATCGGTATTAAGCTGCTTTATCTTCTTTTGGTGTAGCTTCTTTGGTCGCAACGTTTTTAGCCATGCTTCTTACTAAGAATTGCACACGGTCAGATAATTGTGCACCAACACCTTTCCAATGTGTAAGACGTTCGGTTTCTAAATGCAAAGAAACTTCTTGTCCACGTGCAACCGGGTTAAAATAACCGATACGTTCGATATGATTACTGTCGCGACGACGTCGGCTGTCAGTAACAACGATGTGATAAAAAGGGCGTTTCTTGGCGCCTGCACGTGCTAAACGGATAACAACCATGGTTTTCCTCTATGATAAATTAAGTGTAATGACCTAAAAATGGCGTTCATTGTACGAAAATTAACGAGACAAAGGAAGGCCTTAATGAAAATATTGTGTTTTTGTTTAAAATCCCCCTGGTAGCCCACCATTCATGCCAGGCATGCCACCCATTCCGCGCATCATTTGTTTCATGGCCCCGGGTTTATTAAATTTCTTCATCATTTTTTGCATTTGTTCAAATTGTTTGAGTAAGCGATTAACATCTTGTATTTGTGTGCCGGAGCCCATCGCGATGCGTCGTTTACGTGACCCGATGATTAACTTGGGAATACGGCGTTCTTTAGGTGTCATGGAGTTAATGATGGCGACTGTTTGTTTCATGGTTTTTTCAGCAGCTTCTTCCGAACCTGCATGAGCAGGCATTTTCATACCCGGCAGTTTCGACATCATGCCAGATACACCACCCATTTGATTCATTTGGAGTAATTGCTGTTTAAAGTCGTTCAGATCAAATCCACGGCCTTTTTTTAGTTTTTTTGTGAGCTTATCTTGGGTTTTTTTATCGGTTTTTTGTTCGACTTCTTCAATCAAGCTCAAAACATCGCCCATACCGATGATACGTGATGCGACACGTTCAGGATGAAACGGCTCGAGCGCATCAATTTTTTCGCCTGAACCCATAAATTTAATAGGTTGGCCTGTGATTTGCCGTATAGAGAGTGCAGCACCGCCACGTGCATCACCGTCGGTTTTGGTTAAAATAACACCGGTTAATGGCAGCGCTTCATGAAATGCTTTGGCTGTTTGCGCGGCATCTTGTCCTGTCATACTGTCGACAACAAAAAGGGTTTCTGTGGGAGTGGTCGCTTTATGAAGTGATTTAATCTCATCCATCATGTCGTGATCAACATGCAAGCGCCCAGCAGTATCGATGATTAAAACATCGATAAATTGCTTTTTAGCGTGGGCAAGTGCTTTTTTTGCAATTTTGAGGGGTGATTCTTTTGCTTCTGCTTTAAAAAATGGAACATCAAGTTCTTTCGCAAGAACTTCGAGTTGATCCATTGCAGCCGGTCGATAGATATCGACACTCACCAGCATGACTTTTTTATTTTCGACGTTTTTTAAATGCTTGGCGAGTTTTGCTGAGCTGGTTGTTTTTCCTGAACCCTGTAAACCAGCCATCAGAAAAACAGCAGGTGGTTCGGTTTTGAAGTTCAATTCACTACGAGAGCTGCCCATCAAGGCTACAAGCTCATCATGGACTAATTTAATTAAAGCTTGATCGGGTTTGAGTTGGGGAGTCACCACAAGGCCGAGTGCTTTTTCTCGAATCGTTTCAGCAAAGGCTTTAACCACGGGGAGTGCGACATCTGCTTCAAGTAAGGCTAAGCGTACTTCACGTAATACAGGCTTCATGTTGTCTTCGGTAAAGCGCCGTTGCCCACCTAGGTGTTTGATCGATTCGGTTAGATGTTTTGTTAAATTTTCAAACATGATTATCCTCAGCTGTCTTGTTTCTTGATGGATCAGAATAGCTCCATACTATACCATGAATGCTTTATTGCTTTATATAAGGAACCTACGGTGTCTGTTTCATTATCGACATTAGTTATCGCTGTGATTTTTTTAGTGTTTATTTCAGCATTTTTTTCAGCTGCTGAAATTGGTGTGATGTCACTCAATCGCTACCGTTTGAGGCATCTGGTTAAGAAAAAAAATAAACAAGCGCTGCGAATCAATAAACTTTTAAAGCATCCTGATCGCTTTCTTGGGGTTGTGCTTATCGGAAACACAATAGCTAACATCGTCGCCTCCATGATCAGCACATTGATCGGTCAACGTTTATCGGGAGATCGAGGTGTTGCAATTGCGACAGGGATTTTAACACTTGCGATTCTCGTTTTTTCTGAAATGACACCTAAAACGTTGGCTGCTCTGTATTCTCAGCGCGTTGCTTTTGCTTGTGCGTGGTTGTTGTCCGTGTTCCAAGTCTTATTTGCGCCTTTGGTTCGTATGATTAGTTGGATGGCACAGCTTATTTTAAAAATTTTTGGGATTTCATTGAAGCATATTCAAAAAGAAGTGATCTCGAGTGAAGAGTTGCGCTTGGTGATGCACGAAGCGGGCAGCTTGCTTCCTAGCGAGCATAAAGGCATGTTGATTAGTTTGCTTGAGCTTGAACAGGCTTGTGTTGAAGATATCATGGTTCCTAAAAGTGAAATTGTAGGTTTAGATCTCAATTTACCATGGCAGACAGTGCTTGAGTTACTGGAAACAGCGCAACACACGCGTTTACCCGTATACCGTGGGAGTCTTGATAATTTACTGGGTATTGTGCATTTACGTCGTGTGCTTAATCTTATTCTTGAAGAAGATCTAAGTCCTGAAAGTATTTCCAATGCAATTGAACCTGCTTATTTTATTCCTGAAGCGACATTATTAAACGTGCAGCTATTGAACTTTCAAAAAATTAAACGTCGCAGTGGTTTTGTGGTGGATGAGTACGGCGATCTTCAGGGATTGGTGACGATGGAAGATATTTTAGAGGAAGTTGTGGGTGAGTTTACAACAGATATTGCCGCATTCAGTAAAGATATTTACCCTCAAATCGATGGTTCACATATTGTTGATGCAAGTATTACGTTGAGGTATTTAAATAAAGCTTTGGGTTGGCAATTGCCCGCTATGGGGCCACGAACCTTGAGTGGTTTAATTATTGAATATTTAGGCTATATACCACCGGCGAGTTGTTGTTTATTACTTGATGGTTATCAGATAGAAGTGTTAAAAGTAGGTAATCATATGGTGAAAAGTGTTCGTATTATTCAGTGTGTGAAAAAGCGCGAGCATTAGTTTCTTCGAGTAAATGAAGGGCTCCACGATTATTGAGCGCACGGCTAATCGTATGACCATCTAAAAACTCTAATTCGCCACCGACAGGAATTCCATGAGCCGGTTGGCTTATGGTAATGCCGCACGATCGAAGTAACGTTTGAATGTAATGAATGGTCGTTTGGCCCTCAACAGAAGGGCTTAAGGCTAGAATAACTTCGCTGATATGGCTTTCGGTCACACGTGCTATGAGTCCATCTAACGCGATATCTTCAGGGCCGATGCCATCAAGTGGCGAAATTTTTCCCATCAGAACATAATATAAACCTTGATAAGCATGGCTTTGCTCTATAGCAAGAACGTCCGCAGGTGATTCGACAACGCAGAGGGTTGTTTGTTCGCGTGCTGAATTCTGGCAAAGGGCGCATAATAAATGATCGGTGTAGTTATTGCATTGCGTACAATGCTTAACCGTTTGCATGGCCTCACTCAAGCTTGTTGCTAGATGAAGTCCACGGGGGCGTTGGTGTTGTAATAGATGATAGGCTATCCGTTGGGCCGACTTGGGCCCAACACCGGGTAGGCAACGGAGTGCATCGATTAAGACAGATAGAGTATCCATGCGCTATCTATTACGCTTTATCGTCGTCTTTGTTGCCTTCTTTTTTCATTTTTTCCATAAGATCCGTTGGAATATTTAGACCTTCTGTCAGTGACTGAATTTTTCGCTTGGAACCATCTTCGATTTTTTTCAGTGCATCGTTGTAGGCAGCAATAATCAGCTCACTTAAAAACTCTGTATCTTCGTCCATTGCGGTCGGCTTGATACGTAAATCAAGCATTTGGTGTCGACCATTCAATTTAAGCATAACCATATCGCCACCAGAGCGTCCTTCAACAATCAAATCACCCAGTTCTTGCTGTGCTTTTTGCATGCGCTCTTGCATTTTTTGAGCTTCTTTAACCAAATTTCCGATATTTTGACCTAAATCTACCATAATAATAACCTCGCTTTTTATAACATTAATATTTAATCTTAGTTTTGATTATAGGACATCTTTTATAAAACCCATAATCTATTTCTGCTATTCTGATGGAAATATATCTTGTAGGTGTTGAAATGCAGGATCAGCATCGAGCTTTTTATCAGCTGCTTGTCGTTCAGAAGCTTTTTGTAATCGGTGTTGCTCTGCCGGTGAATCGGGTTGTTGTTCATCGTTTTGCAAAGCTATTTTAATCGGTTTTTCATAATAACGAGTCAGAGCGCCTTCCAGCTTTTCAAGTACGTTGGCAGTAAATAGCGGGCGGTGATTTTTTCCAACACGCAAATGGGCTGTATTATTGGATTGAAGCGTGAACTCAGCATTTTGCGCTGCATTTAAGGCAAGACCTGTAAGCTTGAGATTAGGAATGATATCGGCCCAAGCATTCGATTTTCTTTGGGTTATGGGCTGGTTTGTTGTTTGAGTGTTAGGTGCTTCTGCTCTTGGCTGTTTTATACTAGGTGCTGGTGCTGGTGCTGGTGCTGGTGCTGGCTTGATTGATTTTTCATAGGCAAGAGGTGGTGTTGCTACTGCAGAGGCGGGTCTAAACGTATGCATACGTAGCAATGTCATTTCAAAGCCAATCGCCAGTGTTGGTGCAAGTGATAGATCTTGAGAGCCTTTAAGGGCAATTTGATATAACAGCTGTGTATCTTCGGGGGTAAAGCTTGTGCTGAGTTTTAGCAGTTCTGGCGCAGCTAAAATCGTGGATGCGGCGCTTGGTACGGCCTGTAATATACTGAGTTGGTGAAGCTGAGTGAGAAGTTCGTCAAGTACATATTGATATTGACCTCCTTCTTTTGCAATACGCTGGCTAAGAGTTAATAGTTCAGATGCATTATTTGAACTCAGTGCCTGAAGTAGCTTCTGCGTATAATCGATATGGGTGTACCCCAGAGCATTTTTTACAGCATCGGTTTGTATTGAACTATCGCTCAGAGCAATCATTTGATCAAGGAGGCTGAGTGCATCACGAACACTACCTTGAGCCGCTTTAGCGATAAGTTGTAGAGCTTCTGAATCAAATGTAATGTTTTCTTGTGTTAAAATATGTTCGAGGTGCTGTTGTAGTTTTGCGGGTTCTAACGGTTTAAGATGGAATTGCAAGCAACGCGACAAAACCGTCATGGGAAGTTTTTGAGGTTCGGTTGTGGCCAGCAAAAACTTGACATGCGCAGGTGGTTCTTCAAGGGTTTTAAGTAAGGCATTGAAGCTATGCGTTGATAGCATGTGTACTTCATCAATGAGATAAACTTTAAAACGACCTTGCGTTGGGGCATAGGAGACGTTATCTAATAATTCACGAGTATCTTCGACGCGCGTTTTAGATGCCGCATCGATCTCGATAAGATCAATATAACGTCCTTGTTCTATGGCAAGACAGGTGTCGCATGTTAGGCAAGGCTCGGAAGAGGGTCCTTGCTCACAATTAATCGCTTTAGCGAGTAGGCGAGCGATACTTGTTTTACCAACGCCGCGGGTTCCGTTAAAAAGATAAGCATGATGTAAGCGATCACGTGTGAGTGAATTAACCAGGGCTTGTGTCACATGCTCTTGGCCGATAAGTTCGGAAAAAGTTCTAGGCCGCCATTTTCGTGCAAGTGCGATATAACTCATAAGCACACTCTTTCTTGTGAGGGAATTAAATAAGTGGGCGGCAGCCTTCAGAGCGATGCTTCGGCACTTGAATCAACCATTACCGCTGCTTCCTTCCGGATCTGACGGGATTCACGGTCTATCAATGCGAGGATACCCTAAAGGCCACCATCGTGAGCAAAGCATTCTAGCAGAAGCTAAGAACAACTACCAGAATAAATAATAAAAAAGGGACGGCTTTGCTACATAAATAAAGAATCTCAAAGTAAAAATTAGAGCACGAGGCGAACCTCAGACGGAGATCGTAAGAGTGTATTATCTGAAATTAGGTAAGTTATAGCTAACACGGCAAAGTTTTCCTGATTGATTGGGTTATGGCATCCCTAAAATCATCACATTTTTTTATTATGCGCCGGAGATTCCTCTTAAAATTAGCCCAAACTTTTTCGATGGGATTTAAATCAGGTGAGTAAGGCGGTAAAAAAACGAGGTAGCAACCCGCATCCTTAGCCATGTCCTCTAGTTCTTGTGATTTATGGAAGCTAGCATTATCCAAAATAATCACTTGCCCGGATTTTAATTCAGGACAGAATATATGTTCAAACCAAGCGTTGAACAATCCTGCGTTCATGTATCCTGAAAATTCAAAAGGAGCAAGCAATTCTTTCGTGCCGTAAACATAGCCGGCAACAATACTTAACCGCTCATTTTTAAACCCTGATTGCTCCGCATAACTTCGCTCTCCTTTACCAGACCAGCCGTATTGCATAACAATATTGTCATCAAACCCAGTTTCATCAAGATAAACAAGCTTTTCTGGTGCGATTGTATCTATTTTTTGAATGAAATCCTCTCGTCTGGATTCACTTCTTTGCTTGTACTTGGTTTCTTTTTTTTATACGTGATACCAAGCCGATCAAGCGTGTCATAAAACGTAGACATAGGTAGTTCTGCCGCCACTGCATCCCGTATTTCAATACCATTAGCATCAGGATTTTTCTCAATGAAATTTAAAATTGAGTCCTTGTCATCAAACCTGATTCTTCGTCCACAACCAACACCTTGTTTCGAGCTATAATCACCTGTGGTTTGGTAGCGATGAATCCAGTCACATGCTGTGTCATAACAAACTTTAAACAATTTTGAAATTTGCTTTCTGTTTAACAAGCCTTCTTTGTAAGTTTCAATAACTTTTGTGCGTAAATCCTGACTATATGCCTTCATGAAGCTAAAATCCCTTTTGTAAAATCAAGGGCATTATGAGCCTTATACATCGGAAAAGTCTAGCGGGTTAGCTATATCTTCGTTATCAGAGAGATTTGATGGAGTGTCATTATCAGGATAGGGAGATGCGGTATCATCGGTGCTTAAAGTCTTTGTTGAATCGGGAGATGGATCAACATCTCTAATATCATAAAGTTCTTTTTTTCATGGATGTTTGAGATGAATGATTTTTTACGGGTGTACCCGATTGTTCATGCAGTGAGAATATATGATCTAAATCAGATGTTGTTTTCAGAGCGTTGATTTCTTTAAAAAAATTACCGTCGTTTTTTAAATTTTTAAGTGCACGATTTATTTTCAATTGGGTAAACGAATCTAAATCATGAATTTCTTCAACATCTAATTTAATGCAGAAGTATTCTGCAAGCTCTGGCTTTTTTGGATTCTTAAACGTCATCGCTGTCGACGATACTTCGCCTCCAAAGACGTCTCTAAACATTTGAGGTACTCGAAAAAGATCAAATTGGTTAGCATGACCATCTACGTATAAAATTCCCATGTTTATTCACCTATGAGTAAGTTTGTGACTTAAGTATAGGTCATGATGAAATTTATTTGTTGTTAATGATGATATATAGATCTTATATAGCTGGCCGTTATTTTTATCATTATATAGTATGTAATATAGCGAGCAGTATACGGTCATAAATAAAGTTCAAAAAAAGTGAAAAAAGGCGTTGACTCTCAGTGAGGTTCAGGTAGAATGCACTTCTCGCTTTGAGGCGAAGTTCATTAACAACTTAAGAAGACAAACTGAGTGGGCAC